>SVSH01000047.1 GCA_015064395.1 Oscillospiraceae bacterium | reverse complement strand
GACGCAGGAGCTGCAAAAGAAAAAGCGCCGCGAGCGCCAGATGCAGGAGTTTTTGCGCCGTATGGAGCAGCTTTCTCCCACTGCCGCGCCCAAGGACGAGTATCCGTTGGCGCGAGGCATGAAGCGGCATTTTTATCTGCACGTGGGGCCGACCAACAGCGGCAAGACCTACGAGGCGCTCGAGCGCCTCAAAACGGCCGAGTCTGGCGTGTATCTGGGACCCTTGCGCCTGCTCGCGCTTGAAATCTACGACCGCTTCCGCGCGGAGGATATTCCGTGCTCGATGGTCACGGGTGAGGAATCCTTCATCGACGAGGAGGCGGGCATCACCACTTGTACCATCGAGATGATGGACAGCACCAAACTGTACGACGTGGCCGTCATCGACGAGGCACAGATGCTGTCCGATCCCTTCCGTGGCCACAATTGGACGAAGGCCATCCTCGGCGTGGCGGCCGATGAGATCCACGTGTGCCTCGCGCCCGAGGCCGAGGATCTGGTGCTCCGCATGATCGAGGAGTGCGGCGACGAAGCCGAGGTCGTCTATCACGAGCGTAAAACGCCGCTGACCTTCCGCCCGACCCGCTTTAAGCTCAAGGACGTGAAGCAGGGCGACGCGCTCATCGTCTTTTCCCGCCGCTCCGTGCTGGAGCTTGTCGCGGAGCTTGATAGCATGAAGATCCGCGCCAGCGTCATCTACGGCGATCTGCCGCCCGCCTCCCGCCGCGAGCAGGTGCGCCGCTTTATGGAGGGTGAGACGCAGGTGGTCGTCAGCACCGACGCCATCGGTATGGGCATGAATCTGGCCATTCAGCGCGTCATTTTCATTGAAAGCCGTAAGTTCGACGGCGTCGAATACCGCCTGCTCAAGCCGAGCGAGATCAAGCAGATCGCGGGAAGAGCAGGGCGCTTCGGCATATTCGACGAGGGCATCGTCATGGCCGCGCAGGACGCCGACGTGATCCGCGCAGGCTTGGAAGCGTACGTCGAGCCCATTACGACGGCCTATCTCGGCTTCCCAGAAATTCTGATGAACATGGACAGCTCGCTTCGTCGTATCATGACCGACTGGTCGCAGACCGAAACGGCAGGCTTCTATCAAAAAATGGATGTGGGCGAAATCCTTACGCTGCACGATGCGCTTGCCACTGCCGACCGCGTGACCTTTGGCGTGTTGGATAAGCAAACGCTCTACCGCATGATCACCTGCTCGGTCAACATCAAAAACGAGGCGATGGTCGCCCAGTGGATCTCCTATTGCGGCGAGTATCTGCGCTCGATGGAGCTGACTCCGCCCGAGGCCTGCACGTCGCAGGACCTGCGCAAGCTGGAAACCGAGTACCGCTGTCTCGATCTGTATTTTCAGTTCGGCCGCCGCATGGGACGGCACTACGACTACGAATACCTCACCCGCCGCCGTCGCGAATTGGAGGATGCCATCGACGAGCAGCTGCAAAAGGGCAAGCGCCGCTACGCCAAGCGCTGCACCATGTGCGGCGGCATCCTGCCCTACGGCAGCCGCCAAAAGCTGTGCAAGGCTTGCTTTGAGAAGATGTACGGTGTGGGCGTGTTGAGATAAATGACGAAAATCCCGACTTTACGGTCGGGATTATTTCTTTTTGTCTTTACATTTCGCGTGTTTCGTGCTATAATACTTAAAATCTTGTTTATTAGGAGACTTGTATGAACAAAACGAAATTGCTGTTTGTAGCTTTGCTCGTATTGCTGTGCGGTTGCTTGCTCTTCTGCGCTTGCGACGAGGATAAACCGAATATACCCGATGAGGACGGTGAGAATAACGAGCAGGAAACACCCACGGAAGATTTGACTATTGAGGTTTTTGACGATGAGAAATATCATATTTATTACAAGTCTAACGGCGATGGTACTTGCTACGTTTCGGATATCACGACCGATCCTGACAACACCGAGGACTACACGCTGGTGATTCCTGAAAAATCGCCTTCGGGGGATATCGTGGTTGAAATTCAATTCGTTGATACTTATTCTGCCAATGAGCCGGATAATGTCCCCTATCTTTTGACGGAAGAGGGATATATGAAGGTTGAAAACGCCATGAGGGAAAAATTAGGGGCAGTACATAGTTATGATAGATTCCAATCGTTTTATGCGCGTCAAGATTTATCTCTTGCCCCAACCCCCGAAACTCAACAAATAATATTGGCACAGTATCCACTTGCTGAATTTGCCGTGCTATATAGTTTGGACATAACAGCTTCGCCAGATGATAAAGCTTGGCTGTCACAATTGCTTGATGGAATTTCCTTTACTGGGAAGGAATGCCGTCGAGAGTATGCAGCCCTCAAGCAGATAGCGGAGGAAAACTACAAGGGACAGGACTATTATTCGCTTCTCTATCCTATCTATTATAGAGGCCTTGAGCACGCAGTGGCTGTGGAATTGCCGGCAACTTTACAAAAATGTTCTGATTTTATTATTTCTCATCAGTTTTCAACCATTTCGGTAGCAGAGGGTAATGAGAATTATCGTTCCGTAAATAACTGCTTGATCGATATGACATCCGGTACATTAATCGCAGGGGGAAAGAATGCCAATATTCCGACAGATGGAAGTGTGACGGCAATAGGCAATTTTTCTTTTTTAAATCGAACTGAGTTGACGAGCATTACGATTCCGGAAAGCATTACTTATGTAGGATCGTTTGCGTTCTCTTGGTGTTCGAATTTAAACAGCATGACCTATGAAGGTACCATGGCTCAATGGAAGGCGATCGAGAAGAACGAGGGCTGGAACGAGGGCGTCCCCGCGACCGTCGTCCACTGCACGGACGGTGACGTGCCACTCTACGAATAACATAACAAAAGAACAGGGCTGTTTCGTTTCAGCCCTGTTTTCTCTTTTACGCCATATTCTCGCTCAGCTTTTTGCCGCCCAGCAGGTGGAAGTGCAGGTGCTTGACGCTCTGACAGCCGTCCTCGCCGATATTGGTGATGACGCGGTAGCCATTACCAAGCCCCGCGGCCGCAGCAATCTTGGGGATGGCCGTAAAGACGGCGGCAACGAGAGAGGCGGTATCGGCCGTCACTTCATCAGCAGACGCGATGTGGGTCTTGGGGATCACGAGGATGTGGACGGGCGCTTGGGGCGCGATGTCGTAGAAGGCGTAGACGGACTCGTCCTCATAGACTTTTTTGGAGGGGATCACCCCTGCGATGATCTTACAAAACAGGCAATCGTTCATGATAGTTCTCCTTTGTGTGCCTCCGCTCTTGCGCGACGGCAGATTTTGTGATATAATACAAGTAGAGTATACCACGCTACGGTGAAAATGTCAACGGGCGCGGTGAAAATCGGAGGGGCAAGAGATGGATTTATGGCAAACGCTATCCTCGACGGACAAGACCGTCGTCATGTACGGCATGGGCAACGGTGCGGATAAAATACTCGCGGTGTGCGAGCACTACGGCATCGAGGTCAAGGAATTCTTCGCCAGCGACGATTTCGTGCGCGGACAGCAGTTTCATGGCAAGACGGTGCGCCGCTTTTCGGACGTGTGCGAGCAGTACGGTGCGGACAATCTTGTCGTGCTTGTGTCCTTCGCCTCGTCTTTGCCCGACGTTATGAACAACATTGCCCGCGTGGCAAGCGTGTGCGAGACGTACGTTCCCGACGTGCCCGTCAAGGGAGACACGCTGTTTTGCGAGGAATATGAAAGGGAGCATGCGGCTCTGCTTGATGCCGCTTGTGATGCACTTGCCGACGAGCGGTCGCGTGAGGTGTTCCGCGGCGTGGTCGAATTTCGTCGCACGGGCCGCCTTGACGTGTTGCTTGCCACGCAGGACGACCGTGAGAGTGTCATGCGCGAGCTGTTGCATTTGAATGATTATAAGGTTGCCATCGATGCGGGGGCCTACGATGGCGACACCGCCCGTGAGCTGATCGAGCTTTGTCCGAATTTGGAGTGCATCTGGGCGTTTGAGCCTGACCGCCGCAACTTCCGTAAGCTGAGCGCATACGCCGAGGGAGAGGCGCGGGTGAAGCCCGTGGGCGCTGCCGTTTGGAACGAAACGACCACGCTGATCTTTGAGGACAGCGGCAATCGCAACGCAGGCGTGGACACCGACGGCAAGGCACGACGCACGATCGAGGTCAAGGCCATGGCCATTGACGATCGCAAGGCGGGCGAACGCATCGACTATATCAAGTACGACGTGGAGGGAAGCGAAAAGGAAGCCCTGGAGGGGAGTGCGCGCACCATCCGCGAGGACAAGCCCGACCTGCTCATCTCGCTTTACCACCGTACCGAGGATCTGCACGAGCTGATTTTGCAGGTCAAGGCGCTGTGCCCCGAATACCGTCTGTACGTCCGCCGCTACCCCTATATCCCCGCGTGGGATCTGAATTTGTACGCGACGGTAAGATGAATAGAGAACCAAGCCCGCCAATATGGCGGGCTTTTTTTGTTTTCATGGGAAATTTTCGCCGCTTTATTTCTCGGACATATTTCGCGCGCCGCGTCGCATATAATGAACGTAACGAACGGGAAGGGGGCGACGGTATGGGCGGCGAGGTCTACGCCGATCTTTTGTTTTTGGTCAATTTCAGCATGGACTTTCTTGGCTTTTATCTTTGCGCGCG
>SVSH01000021.1 GCA_015064395.1 Oscillospiraceae bacterium | reverse complement strand
AAAACTTTCGGGGATTGATTGGCTTTATCAGATAACGAAGCGTTCCTGTTTCATAGCTCTGCGGAGCGTGTTCAATCGAGGTCGTTGCGAAAATAATGGGGCTTTCGATTCCGTTTTTTCTGATGCAGTCTGCAAGCTCCGTTCCCATTTCATCACCGATATAAACGTCAAGCACAAAAATATCGAAGGACTTTCCATCCTCTAACGTGCTGATTAGAGTTCTTGCAGAGTCGAAGCGAAACACCTCAATATCAAGATTATTTTCTGCATAATTCTTTATGTAGCCCGACACTTCGTCGAGTATCTTCTTCTCATCATCGCAAATTGCAATTTGTATCATACGGTGTCCTCCTTTTTCAGCTTGACAGCGGAGCAGATGTCACCAATGTCGCAATCTAAATAGTCGCATATACGAAGAAGCACCGACAAAGCGACTTCTTCGCCCTTGTTAAGTTTGCTCATCGTACCCGTGGCAATCTTCAGATCTCTGCGCATCTGCGCCCTTGTAATATCCTTCTCAATAAGGAGAACCCATAGTTTTTTATAGCTGATACCCATATCTATACCTCGCAAATGCTAAAGCTTGAATATTCTATATTATATCATACTCTCTTTCACTTTGCAACAGGATAGTCTAATATTCTGATAAAAAGTTGCAACATCTTGAAGCATAAATACCTGTCCTTCATGTGTTGTTTGAGGTTTCCATCACGCAGAAGAGAAAAAAGCGGCTGTCATCCAACCGCTTTGATCTGTCGTTGCGTTATTCGCTATGTTCGCATAAGGCTTCGTATATGAGTCTTGAACCGAGCTTGAAGGCATATTCGAAGATTGCTGCTTCGGCGAGGCTCATATACTCACTCCAGCAATCATGGAACTTTTCGAATATTTCTTTCTGCTCTTCATTAAAGGTTTTCTCTAAGTCCTCGTGATGCCTTGCCATGTATCCGAGTAGCTCCTTCATCTCCTTTGAGTTGTTTCTGTTGTCCTCTTGCGGAATGATGTTTCCGTGCCATAGCTCTTTTATCATACTTTTCATGCTTTGCACCTCCTGTTAGCACAACAACATACCACAGAAGAGAGAGGAAGTCCAGCACTTTTTCGCAAATAAATCCAACTTTTTTCGCAGGGCGTTTTCTTTGACTACAGCGATGCATTTTTTGCGTGTTGAGAGAAGGCTCTTGACTATTCCTTCGAGGTATGGTATAATAACGGCAGAAAAAAGAATTATTGCGGAGTCGGATTTTCGATTTCCTGATAGCATCCTCATCCCATCGAAACGGGCTTGACCACAGTTTTGACCATCTACAGAGTTGGACTACGTGGAAACAGTGCTTGTAAGAGCACACGAAAGCACCGTTTTCGGACACGAGAGCCCCGAAAATCCCCCGAAATCAATGAAAAAACTATCATCTTACGCTTCGGGACGTAGAAGTCGCAAGTTCGAATCTTGTCACCTCGACCAAAAACAGAGCAGGGAGGCTTTAGCTTCCCTGCTCTGTTTTTAGCTGGAGTTTGCCGATTTGAGCTTCGCAAATGCGTCAGCATTTGCTCGTTTTGCGCTACGCAAAACTAAGGGTTACTGCTAAATTTTCGGCGCAAAACTAAGTTCTGAATCTTGTCACCTCGACCAAAAAAAGAGAAGGAGAGTCTTTAGATTCTCCTTCTCTTTTTTGCCTGTGTGTGGCTTTTTCGATGTTGGTTTGCGAAGCAAACGCAAGTTCGCATACCCCGCCCGAAGATCGACAAGCTCGCTTGTCAGGCGCAAGGCGTGGGTATCACGGAGCGAAGCGGAGTTACCTTGTCACCTCGACCAAAAACAGGATGCGGAGGCTTTAGCTTCCGCACCCTGTTTTTCGTTTGGGCGATAGGACGAGAGCTTGCATAGAAGAACGCGCAAGCGTTCTTCGGAATTCGCCGCAGGCGAATTCCATGACCATTTGTTGCCTCGCTCGCTAATTCTTTTCAAGCCTTTTATGAATCTCATAATGCCTTAATACCTTTTCTTCAAAACTTTGCCAAACCACAAGCGAATAATGATATTCGGACGGAGGTAAAATCTCCCCCGCAGGCTTACAAATTTCAGCAACATTTCCAACATATATCAGACTTGAAGTGGGATACTCGTGGTGCGGCACCTCTAATTTGTAGCGATATATTCTCAACAAATCTCTTGGTAAAAAGATGGAACTTGCCAACACCTGATCTATTGATTGTTGAATTGGATCTTTATTGCACAACAACAAATAAAGTTTGACTCTGTTTTTCCTTGAGGACATAACCTCATTTTCCAAACAGTATATCAAGGCATATTTCCCCGCTATTTCCGAATCTTGCACCTGTTGACCACACAATTGATAAGCGTAAACGTCTCCCGGTTTCCAGTTTTTGGGGCCCGGATTTCGGTAATCAATTTTCTTTTTCGGAGGTTTTGTGGGTTCGGCAACCAGCAACTGTGCAAGCACATCCCGGATTACTTGTCCATCGGACAAACCGAAAACATTACAGATTTTTGTTTCCGTCAGTCCCTCTAAAAAATCCCTACTTGCAACATCAACATAGTTGTTTTGAAGACCACACCAATATAGCGCCATCCTGAAGAGAATATTTTGATCTTCTTCACCGACATAGTCGTGCTCTGCTACTCGATAAACCGCGCGCAATGCAGATTTTACATTTTTTTCCAAGCGGTATTCTTCATAGAGTTGAATGACCTCCATTGAAACGGAATTGCCCTCAAAAAAATTACTTATATTCATTAACCCCTTCACCCCTGTGCCAGATACTGCTCGGCAAAATGCGCCGCGACGGCGCCGTCGGCCACGGCGGTGACCACCTGGCGCAGCTCTTTTTGCCGGACGTCGCCCACGGCATAGACACCGGGGATGCTTGTTTTGGTCGTTTCGTCCGCGACGATATAGCCATGTCCGTCCAGCTCCAGCTGTCCCTGCACAAGCCCGGTTGCCGGCTCGCGGCCGATGCTGACAAACAGCGCGTCTGCATTCAGGCGACTGAGCTCGCCCGTTTTGACATGGCGCAACGTCACGCCGCCAAGTCTGCCCGTTGCGGGATCGGTCAGGCACTCAAATACAGCGCTGTTCCATACAAATTCCACGTTTTCGGCGCGCTGCAACGGCTCGTGGTACACTTTCGTCGCCCGCAGGGTGTCCCGACGGTGGACAAGATATACTTTTTCCGCCAAATGGGACAGATACAGGGCATCTGCCACGGCGCTATTGCCGCCGCCCACGACGATGACGGTCTTTCCCTTGTAAAATCTGCCGTCACAATGGGCGCAATAGTGGACGCCGCGGCCGATCAGATCGCTCTCGCCCACCGCCCCCAAGGGACGGGGAGATGCGCCCGTCGCGATGACCACCGTGCGAGCACCAAATTCCCCCGCCGTCGTGACGATCCGCTTCACGTCTCCCCCAAGCGTCATGGAAACGACCTCGGCGTACTCGGTCTTGGCGCCAAAGCGCTCTGCGCCCGCCTGCATATTCATGCCGAGTGTGAAGCCGTCCACACCTTCGGCAAAGCCGGGGTAATTATCAATGCGATCGGTCAGGGCCATCTGTCCTCCGACCGTCATTTTTTCGATCACCAGCGTGCGCATGCCTGCTCGGGCGGCATACAGCGCCGCAGTATAGCCGGCAGGACCGCCGCCGACGATGATCATATCATATACGTTTTGCATCACGATCTCTCCTCTCCCGTTTTTGGTTATCATATCGGGCTTTTCCCCCGTTTTATTCAAAACAAACTCATGATTTGCGGCGCCTCATCAGCGCAAAGGCAACCGCACAGCAGGCAACAGCGGCAAGGTCGATACCGACAACGGAGGCACAGCCCCCGGTCTGCCCGCCCGGTTGTGTAGGCGCGGATCCGTCTTGGCGCGTTTCCATATGGGCACAATCCAGGCAGATACGCGAGCTCGTTCCGTCGCCGTTTTCCAGCCACTCGCTGAAGGCATGGTTGTGTCCGCCGCTCTGGGGCGGATCGTTTTCCGTCGTTCCTTGATCGGGCTGATCGGGCGTTGGGGTCGATTGCGCGGCCTTGCCCGACGGGGTGGTCAAGTCGGCAGGGATCTCTTCCTCAAAGATCAGCCATGCATATTCGGGATAGTCGATAAAGACGTTGCGGTTGCCCTGAATGGCACCGACGACGTCGTTTCTGCTCATTTCCCAGGCATCCACCGGGTCAAGGGCACACCACTCGAGCAGCACGTCGACGCTCTGAAAGACGTTGGTGATCTTGTTGCATTGCGCCAATTCTCCGCCGTAGCGGGCATAGACGTACAGGCAAATTCTGGCCACGTCGCCCTTGACGTTATCGTGAGGCTCGAAGTAGCTACTCGTATACGTGCCGCCCGACGCACCGCCGACCAAAGAGGAGCCCTTGGCGTCCGTACCGCCCTCGACGTTGCCGTATTTGAGGTTATCACGCTTGGCGTTGGTGGTCACGTCCGAGGGACGAACGTGGTGCAGATCCGCTCCCGCCCCGTCGTTGCCAAAGCCGCCCAGGCTCTTGGGCCAGACGTGCTCACGGTTCCAGCCGATACTGCCCGAGCCGATAAAATCCCCTTGCGTGACAAGCACCGAGGTATAGAGCAGGACGATCTTGCCATCGCCCGACTGACTATCGGTGAGATACGCCATGTCGCGACAGTCGCTGTAGGACGTTTTCTTCTTATGGGTGGTGGTCATCAGGGTGCGGAGCGAGGTCAGAAGGTCCGTTCCCTCTTGTGCCGACAGGGCTTCATACGTATCGTCGCCCTGATAATACTGTACGGCTGCATCGGTCAGCGAGGTAGAAATCTCGTGTCGCTGTCCGCTGTTATAATTGACAGCGCCGGCCGCTGTTGCGCCAAAGCAAAGCGTCAGTGCGAGCAGGGCCGTCATGAAAAGAAGGGCTGTGCGCTTGATATGTGTAACCATTTCAGATCTCCCTTGTGTCATATATCAACATCATACCACATCAAGCCCAACTTTTCAAGTAAAAACAAAAAAATAAGTGCCCGTTTGGCACTCACACGGTCAGATCAGATACAAAAAAAGAAGTGACCCCTGATCGCTACGCGCGTCTGCAACCAAGGGTCACTTCTGTTCGTTCTTAGTATCTAACATCGTTTGTAATCCTCTCTTTCCCAGTCTACCCTTCGCTACTTCTCACACCTCAAACGCACACCACCACATCTCTTAAGCGAGAATACTCTTCGTTTGACTCATGCTTCTTTTGGCAAAAGGTGAAATATAGGTTGGCTTGGTCCATTGACCCTTGACCTTTCATCCTCTTGGATGGAAGATCCTTGACGGGTGGCTGCTTTGCTGATCTTCAAGGGCCGATCCTTCCGATCGCGATCCTTCGATTTTCTTCTCATCTCATTGTCAAATCCCCGATCCGTCGATCTCTTTCGAATATGGCCTTATGACGCGCCGACGTCTTTGCTCGTCACTTGGTTGATCCTTCCGTTCTCAACGTCTCCGTTCTTTTTCTTTGAAACGATCCAAAGATCCAAGTCTCTTTTCGGATTTACTTCACACACACAAATCTATCTCAAGCGTAACACCGCCGTGGTTCTATCACACATTCACACGCTCAACGATCGGTGCGTCCCTTGTTTGACGATCAAGCATCTGTTTTTAGTTGCCCATTGGACTGTCCTCCTTTTGTATTCACATTATAGCACACTTTTTTGCGTTTTGCAATAGGCAGATTGTAAGAATATAACAACTATTTTTTGGATATTTCGCAGAAATTATGCCTTTTGCACAATTTCCCTCTTTACAAATGGGAAAAGATGTGATATAATTATACTGTTGTGTTGTCCCTGTGCGCCACGGGACTTTTTTATGTTTTTTGGAATTTCTTGACAAGGCGCCCGCGCCGTGTTATAATAAAAGAAAAGGGGATTTTTCACCATGGCTTCTGAAAACATCTACAAAATTCGCACCAAAAACAGAAACCTCTTTTTGCGTGTGTCCGAGGGACATTTCGCTACCAGCCACAGCCATATCAACTATTACATCGACGTCTCTGCCCAAAAGGCGAGACTGTCCGAGGCGAGTGCTGTCGCCAAGGACCTTGTTTCCTATTATAACAAGAGCACCATCGTGGATACCATTCTGTGTCTGGACGGCACCGAGGTCATCGGCACGTGCCTGGCGCACGAGCTGACCAAGGGCGATTTTATGAACATGAACGCCCACCAGACCATCTACGTCGTCACGCCCGAGCACACCACGGGCAGCCAGCTCATTTTCCGCGACAATACCGCTCCCATGATCGCCGGCAAGCACGTGCTGATCCTGGCGGCGTCCGTCGCGACGGGCTACACCGTGCTGTCCGCTATGGAGGCGGTCAACTACTACGGCGGTCACGTGGTTGGTATTTCTTCAATATTTGCATCCATGACCGAGTGCGGCGGCCTTCCCGTTCGCTCCGTTTTCAACACAAGTGACCTGGATGGCTATGCAAGCCACCCCTCGCACGAGTGCCCCTTGTGCAAGCAGGGTAAAAAGATCGACGGTCTGGTCAACAATTTCGGTTTTTCCAAGCTGTGATATTCAAAAAGGACTTGTCTTGGCAAGTCCTTTTTTCCTTATTATTCTATTGACAAATTGCGACACGAGCGATATAATAAGTTCGTCAGGAGGGCGCAATATCCTCCCAAACCACTACAAGGAGATGCTTTTATGAAAAAGTTTTTTGCGGAATTCAAAAAATTCATCACCCGCGGCAACGTGGTTGATATGGCTGTCGGTGTCATCGTCGGTAGCTCGTTTACCGCTATCGTCAACGCGCTGAGCAACAACATTCTCAAGCCCATCATCAACTATCTGCTGGCGCTGATCTTTGGTGCCAACTCGCTGAGCGAGGTCTACACCTTCCTTCAGAGAGGCTACAAGGACGTACTGGATGAAGCCGGCAACGTGATCGGTCAGGAGCTTGATCTGGCGCAGTCCATTTACATTGACTGGGGCACGTTCATCAACGCGATCATCAATTTCCTGCTCATCGCTTTCGTTCTGTTCACCATCGTCAAGATCTTCAACAGCGTTCGCGACGGTCAGAAGCAGTGGGCGGAGAGCTTGGACGACCACATCCCCTCCAAGGCAGAGAGAAAAGAGATGAAGAAGCGCGGCATCAAGATGTCGGACAAGGCGGCTGTTGCTGCGTTCTATGCGGAAAAGGCTGCTGCGATCGAGGCGGAGAAGGCTGCGGCTGAGGAAAAGGCAAGACAGGAGAGAGTTGCCAATCCCACGACGGAGGATCTGCTGAAGGATATTTTGAAGATTTTGAAGAATTCGGATATTGGTTCGTGATAAATTTCACAGAAAAACAGGCTTTCGCTGCGGCGGAGGCCTGTTTTTTTCGGGCGAGTAGGAGGTTATTTTTTGCAGCTTCTCCTTCCCACGCTCACACTGCACTTCGTGCGCGTTCGCTGTTCAGCGCAGATGCCATTTCTTTGCCTCGTCGCAAAGAAATGGCGAAAGAAAAGACGCCCAAGCGTTCCCCCTGGGAACCCCCTGGCATTGCCGCTCTACAAAGAGCAACAAGAGAGATTACATATGCTTTTTTGGTGCTGTGCCTCAAATTTAGCCATCACGAGCGGCAGGCGGGGAAAGCAAAAGGCTTTTGCCAAGACAAACCCATCTTGGGCGTGCGCTCATGCGCCCAAGATGGAGGAGGCTTGCAAAGGCAAAAGCCTCGGCGGCGCTCAAAAAGCCGTCGGGCGGCGGGGTGCCAAGGGGTGTCCCCTTGGCTGACTTTCTTTCGCCATTTCTTTGCGACGAGGCAAAGAAATGGCATCAAAGCAATCCGCTCAGCGCGAGCCAAAGGCTCGCAGTATGAGCGTCAAAAGAAGAAGTTGCAAAAAATTTAGCCTTCCCCCAAAAATCCCCCCTCCCCCCGTTGACATTCCCGCAAAAAAAGAGTACAATAGTCATATCTTGCAAAAAAGAAAGAGGAATACCATGAAAATCACGAAAATTCTCTCCCTTTTGCTGGCGATCCTGATGCTCGCAAGCCTCATCGCCTGCACCCCTACCCCTCCCGCCAACAACGATACGCCCGGCGACAACACCGGCGATAATGGTGACGGCGATAACGAGACCCCTGAGTATGAGACTATCACCATTGCCCAGGCACTGGAGCTGTGCGGCGAGCCCGGTAACATTACCACCGAGCGCTACTACATCCGCGCAACCATCAAGACCGTTGTCAACGCGGCTTACGGCCAAATGGTGATTGAAGATGAGACCGGCGAGATCTCGGTCTACGGCACCTACAGCTCCGACGGCGAGATCAACTACAGCGCCATGGACGAAAAGCCCGTCAAGGGCGACGAGGTGCTGCTCCACTGCATCCTGCAGAACTACAACGGCACCAAGGAAGTCAAAAACGCCCGTTTGATCGAGTTCAAGAAGAACGAGGCTAACATTGATCTGTCCACCTACGTTCTCAGTACTGTTTTTCAGGCTCGTGGGGCCAACGCCGGTGACAAGGTTCGCGTCAGCGGCGTGGTTGCTGCCATCACCTATGCCAACGGCATGAAGCCCAACGGTTTTGTTCTGGTAGACCATAGCCAGTCCATCTATGTATACAGCGGCGATGTTGCTCAGCAGGTCAAGGTAGGTAACAAGGTCGAGATCGCGGCCTCCAAGACCTACTGGATCCTGGGCGACGAGCAGAGCAATGCCGAGAAATTCGGCTACAAGGGCTGCAACCAGCTGGAGGACGCTTACCTGCTCTCCAACGACAATAAGACGGACAACGCCTTTGACAAGAGCTGGATCAAGAATAGCACCGTTAAGCGGATGCTCGACACCCCTGTGACCGAGGACGTTACTACTCAGATCTTCAAGGTCAACGCCCTGGTCAGCAAGGTGCCCGGCTCCGGCTTTACCAACTACTACTTCAATGACCTGGACGGTAAAACGGGAACTTACACCTACACCCAGTGCAACGGCTCCGACTTCAGCTGGCTGGATCAGTACGACGGCAAGATCTGCACCGTCTATCTGATGATCCTCAATGCCAAGTCCACCAACTCGGGTTGTGTCTACCGCTTCCTGCCCGTCGCTGTCGAGGACAACGGCTTTACCTTCGACAAGAGCTTAACGGCTCAGCACGTTGTGGAATACTACGGCATTCCTCAGTTCCTTGCCACCTATTCGGGCGACCCCGCATTGGAGCTTGTCACCTCCGTTTCCTCTGAGCTGCTCGGCTTTGAGGGTGCAACGCTGACCTACACCTCCAGCAACACCGACGTTGTTGACATCAAGACCGAGGGCGATAAGACCGTGATGCACTGCGGCAACGTGGGCTGGGCACAGATCACGATCGAAGCCACGTACGGCGACACCAAATACAGTTGGATCATCAAGGTCACGGTAACCGGTAACACCGACGTCCCGTCTGTTAACGTTGCCGGCGCTATCGCGGCCGCTAAGGGCGAGACCGTCACCGTTAAGGGTATCGTCGGTCCGTCTCTCGTGAACAAGACCGGCTTCTACCTCATCGACGAGACGGGTGTGATCGCCATCCAGACGGATGCAGAGACGATGGCGGCCGTACAGATCGGTCACGAGGTCATTTTGACGGGTGTTCGTCACATCAACACCAAGGGCGGCGCCAACTACTTCGGTCAGTCCTGCATCAATGATGCCAAGATCGTTGCCAATGCCTACGGCAAGAACGAATATTCGACCGCTACCTTTGTAACCGACAAAACCCTGAAGGATCTGGTCGGCATGGACATCAAAACGGACTACACAACCACCGTGTTTGTCGTCAAGGTCTCCGTCAAGGTAGTAGAGTCGACTCACTATACCAACTACTATCTGACAGACGATCAGGGTACGGAGCTTCTCCTGTATTCCGCCAGCGGAAAGCAATACTCCTGGCTCAACGATTTTGCAGGAAAAGAAATCACTGTTGAGATCGCATTGTGCAACTGGAACGATAAGACCGACTACAGAGGTTGCGTGCTGGCTGTCATCACCGAGGACGGCAAGGTCTACAACGAGCTCAACTTCACAAAATAATCCGCTTTCCCAAGCAGCACCGCACGTCGCGGTGCTGCTTTTTTGTATGCCCACACTCGCCCCGGCACATACTACCTCCAACGGAGGTCAGTATGAATATTCTTTTACTCATCGATCAACTGAATACAGGCGGGGCGGAGACGCACGTCCTGACTCTCGCCCGCGCCCTGCAAAAGGAGGGGCATGAGGTTCTCATAGCATCGGACGGGGGACTATTGGAACAGACAGCGAACGACCTCTCTTTTGTGCATCCGCCCCGCTACTGGTCAGGACGCGGATTTGCAGGTAGCTTGATGGCCGGGCTTTTGTTTTTACGGCGGTTACACCGTAGACATCATTTTGACGTGATCCACGCCCACACGCGGCGCACCTCGTTTCTGTTGCGCTTGTTTTCCCTGTCAGAACGCCTCTTTCCCCGCTTGTTTTTGTCCATCCGGCCGCCCTATGACCAGCCGCCCTCTCCGTATCGCTTGGCGCGGCTTCGTCGGATGGACGCGCCCGCCTACGTTGTGACCGCCCACGCCCGCTTCTCTCCTCGGCACAAGCGTCTTTCCTTTTGGGGAGAGGAGACGGTCGCCGTCAGTGAGGATCTGGGGCGGCATTTACAGGACACCTTTGGCGTTGATCCGACGCGCATTACTCTCATTCCCAACGGCATCGACACCACCCGCTTTTGTCCTTCCGTCGCCCCCGCTCCCCGCGACGATCGGCTTCATCTTGTCTTTGCCAGCCGTCTGGACAGTGACTGCTCGGCGGCGGCATATGCCCTCGTCTCGCTGTTTGGTCGTATGCGAAGGGCGGCCGCGGCCCGTGGCAAGCGGTTGTATTTGACCTTGATCGGTGGAGGGAGTGAATATGAACCGCTCCAAAAGAAGGTCGAGGCCCTCTCTGCCGCCGACGGGCGTGAGGACATCTGCCTGACGGGGGCACTGTGCGATCTTGCCCCTGTGCTACAGCAAGCGGACGTGTTCGTGGGCGTGTCGCGGGCGGCGCTGGAGGCACTGTCCTCTGGCGCACGGGTGATCCTCGCCGGCAACGAGGGCTTTTTGGGGGTGCTCACGCCCCAAAGCTTTGACCGCGCGGCCAAGGGGAACTTTTGCTGTCGAGGAGAGGGAGAACTGACCGAGCAGGCGCTATACGAGGCCTTCTGCTCCCTGATGGATCAAGAGCAAGAGGAGGCGCGAGGGGAGAATGACGCACTACGGAAACGGGTGCGCCGGGATTTCAGCAAAGAGGGCATGGCAAGGGCCACCTTGAAGGTCTATCGAAGGGCGCTGGATCACAAAAGACGGCTTCGTTTGCTGGTAGCGGGATACGCCGGGTGCGGCAATTTGGGGGACGACGCCATTTTGCGACAGTTGATCGCGCGTTGGCAGGATGCTCCCGCCCCTGCCGCTCTCCTTCCCTCCTGCCAAGTCCCGCCAGAGCCGGGCGGGTCGCCCCTCCCTCGTCTGTCCTTGGAGGCGACCGTTGCCGCGCCCGTCTCCTCGCCTTTTGATGGCGTCTCCCTCGTCGCCCGTAAGCATCCCCTCTCGCTTGTGTGGACGATCCTTCGTGCGGATGCTTTGGCTATGGGGGGCGGGTGTCTCTTGCAGAACGGGTCGGCGCACAAAAACCGCTCACTTTTGTACTATCTCGCCCTTCTCGTCGCCGCTCGCTTCTTTGGATGTCCCACTTATCTGGTCGCGGGCGGCCTTGGCCCCATCCACGGCAGGCTCCCACGCGTATTGACCCGTGTGACGTTGCGGACGGTGCGGCAGATCTCGGTGCGGGACGAGGCCTCCTTCGCTTTTGCCCGCGCTCTGGGCGTCCCCGCCGAGCGACTGTTGCGCGAACCCGACCCTGTATTGGATATTCAACCCGCCGCAGAAGAGGAAATTGCCAAATATCTGGTCGATCTTCCCGTGGGGGGCGGCTTTGTGTGCGTCGTTCCCCGCCCCGCCGCCGGAGATTGTCACCGGAATTTAAGTGTAGCTTTGAAAAAGCTGTGGCAAGACAAGGGCCTCTATCCCCTGTTTTTTGCCTTTGATGTGCAACACGACCCCGCTGTCTGTCACAAATTGATCCGGGCGTGCGGTGTCGGGCGGATGTGCCGGGTGCGGGATGAGCGTCTCGTTGCCGGTATATTCGGGGCCTCCCGGGGGGTGATCTCCCAGCGCCTGCACGGCCTGATCCTGTCCTGTGTCGCCGGTGTGCGGGCGCTGTCCCTGGCGTATGACGAGAGAGATGCCAAGCTGTCCTCCTTTGCCCGCGAGGCCGGTCAGGTCTCACTTGGTCTTGACGCTACCCCGGAGCAAATTCTGAAGCACGCAGAGAGGCTAATCAAACAGTAAAATTTGCCCGCCTCTCTTGACATTTTCTCCCTTGCCCGCTATAATAAAATGGAAGAAATGTTTGTCCTATGCAGGATGACAAAAAACAGAGGTACTCACATGACAAAGAACATTCCCGAGATTTTTGGCTCTATGGTTTTCAATGACGACGTCATGCGCGAGCGCTTGCCCGCCGACGTCTATGCGTCTCTTTCCACCACCATTCAGCGTGGCACGGCCCTGGATCCCTCCATCGCCGATTGCGTGGCCAACGCCATGAAGGACTGGGCGATCGAAAAGGGAGCCACTCACTATACCCACTGGTTTCTCCCTCTGACGGGAGTCACCGCCGAGAAGCACGACGCCTTTATTTCGCCCACGGGACGCGGCAAGGTCGTCATGGAAATGTCGGGCAAGGAGCTCATTCACGGCGAGGCAGATGCCTCGTCCTTCCCCTCGGGCGGCCTTCGCGCCACCTTTGAGGCTCGCGGCTACACCACCTGGGACCCCGCCTCCTACGCCTTTGTCAAGGACGGTTCTCTGTATATCCCCACGGCATTTTGCTCCTGGGGCGGTGACGCGCTGGACACCAAAACGCCGCTGCTCCGCTCCATGGACGAGATCGGCCGTCAGTCGCTCCGCATCCTCCGTCTGTTCGGTGACAGTGAGACCACCCGCGTTTCCCCCACCGTAGGCGCAGAACAGGAGTATTTCCTGATCAGCCGCACCCTGCGCAATATGCGCAAAGACCTGCTCTTCACCGGCCGCACGCTGTTCGGCGCTCCCGCCCCCAAGGGGCAGGAGATGGACGACCACTACTACGGTCCTCTGCGCGCCCAGGTCATTGTTTTTATGAAGGAGCTGGACGAGGCGCTGTGGAAGCTGGGCATCGACGCCAAGACCAAGCACAACGAGGCCGCGCCCGCCCAGCACGAGCTGGCCCCCATATACGCGACCGCCAACATGGCCGTCGACCACAACCTTTTGACCATGGAAGAGATGAAGCGCTTAGCCGCTCATCACGATCTGGTCTGCCTGTTACATGAAAAGCCCTTTGCCGGTGTCAACGGCTCGGGCAAGCACAACAACTGGTCCTTGTCGACCGACACGGGCAAAAACCTGCTCGATCATGGCAAAACGCCGGCCGAAAACCGTCAGTTTTTGCTGATTCTGGCCGCTATTCTCAAGGCCGTGGACGATTATCAGGATCTGATGCGTCTGTCGGTGGCATCCGCCGGCAACGATCACCGTCTGGGCGGCGGCGAAGCGCCTCCTGCCATCGTCTCCATTTTCGTGGGGGACGAGCTCCAGGAGGTCATCCGCGCGATCATTGAGGGCAAGACCTACGCCGCGCACGATGCGGGCACCATGAACCTGGGCATTCCTGCCCTGCCCTCCTTCCGTCGCGACACCACCGACCGCAACCGCACCTCTCCTTTTGCCTTCACGGGCAACAAGTTTGAGTTCCGTATGCCGGGCTCGGCGCAAAACATCGCCATGCCCAACATCATTCTCAACACGGCGGTGGCGCACGTGTTCTCGCAGTTTGCCGATCGTCTGGAGGCGGCCGAGGATTTCAATGCCGAGTTGGCCTCTCTCCTCCGTGAGACCTTCGCGGCTCACGAGCGCATTCTGTTCAACGGCAACGGATATTCCAAGGAGTGGCGCGAGGAAGCGGCCCGCCGGGGACTGCTCAATCTGGCCACCTCGCCCGACGCCTTTGATTGCTTTGACGCAGACAAGAACCTTGCTCTGTTTGCCGAGCACGGCATCATGAGCGAGGCCGAGGTGCGCTCCAGAAAAGAAATTTTGTTTGAAAACTACGCCAAGACCATCAACATTGAGGCGTTGACTATGATCGAAATGGCCGAGCGGGAGCTGTTGCCGGGGGTCGAAAACTACGTCGGCAAGCTGGCCGAGGTAGCCGTCAACAAGCGGACACTGGGCTACGTTCCCACCAAGGTAGAGGATCGTCAGCTGGTCGCCCTCACCGCCGGCATGGAGCGGGCATACGACGCTCTGCAGGCGCTCAAGGACGCTGACAAGAAGGCAATCACCACCGTGGGCGGCGCGCGTGCGTTGGCACGGGCTTACTGCGACGAGGTCGTTCCTGCGATGGCGAAATTGCGCAAAGAGGTGGATGATCTTGAGACCATGACCTCGTCGGAATTCTGGCCGGTACCGACGTATGCGGATCTGATGTTCAGGCAGAAGGGGAAAATCTAAGTTTTTCTATTTTTTCCACACCTTCTCCTTTTGACGATCATACTGCGCGGTTTCACCGCGCGCTGATCTGTGCCGTTTTTTTTGATGCTACTTCTTGCCACGCGGCAAGAAGTAGCCAAGAAACGCGCCCAGGCGTTCCCCCTGGGAACCCCCTCCCGTGCCGCTCTACAAAGAGAAAAACGAGAGGTCACATAAACGCTCCCTGTGCTGTGCCTCAGCTCTTGTCACCACGAGCGGCAGGCAAAGATAGCAAGGGCTTTTGCTTTCCGTTTTGCGGAAAAGTTATGCTTTCATAAGGCGCGTTGAACGGCGGTAAAAGTTTTTGCTGTTTCGCCGTGCGTGCCGCTTCCATGTTGGCGTTTTTCTTCAAAACGCCAACGCAAAGTCTAAATTTCTATCCCTTCGCGCAAACATGAGTGAAGCGACAGCGAAACGACGTTTGCGCGCTGCGGGGTTCCAAGGGGTTCCAGACCCCTTGGTCCGCTTTCTTGGTTCGTTCTTTCTCGGATGAGAAAGAATGAACCGAAACGATCCGCTCAGCGCGTGCCGCAGGCACGCAGTATGAGCGTCCCAAGGAGCAATCCGTGAAAACGCTGAAAGGACCTCCACCTATGATTACCCCCGACTCTTACCACTCCCCCGCCGTCGCCGTCGTCGGCGCAGGACACGCCGGAATCGAAGCCGCACTCGCCACCGCGCGACTGGGGTTTGATACCGTGCTGTTTACCCTCTCCCTCGACGCCGTCGCCAACCTGCCCTGCAACCCCTCCATTGGCGGCACGGGCAAGGGACATCTCGTCTTTGAGATCGACGCCCTGGGCGGCGAAATGGGGCGCGCAGCCGATACCGTCACCCTACAAAACCGCACCCTGAACACGGGAAAGGGCGCGGCGGTACAATCCAAACGCATTCAAGCGGATCGCCGCCGCTATCATCAATACATGAAGCACACGCTGGAGACCCAGCCCAATTTGCGCCTGGTTCAAGCCGAGGTCGTGGATCTGATCACCGAGTCCGTCGAGGATGGAGCTCGCCGTGTCGTCGGGCTTCGCACCTCGCTCGGCGAGGTGTGGGCGTGCGAGCGCGTGATCCTCTGCACGGGAACCTACCTTGATGCTCGCGTGTTCATCGGCGACGTCAATTACCCCTCGGGTCCCGACGGCTTTTTGCCCGCCAAGGGCCTTTCCGAGGCGCTCGCCCGTGAAGGACTGCGCCTGATGCGCTTCAAAACGGGCACTCCCGCCCGGGTGCGCCGCGGATCGATCGATCTGGACGCGCTGGAGCTTCAGCCGGGAGAAACGCCCGTCACCCCTTATTCCGTCCGCACCCCCGAGGATGCGCTGGACGACTTGGCGCAGATTCCCTGCCATATTGTTTACACCAACGCAGACACTCACCGCATCATTCACGAAAATATCAAGCGCAGTGCCATGTATTCGGGGGCCATTCACGGCACGGGGCCTCGCTATTGCCCTTCCATCGAGGACAAGCTGACCCGATTTGCCGACAAGCCGCGTCACCAGCTGTTCGTCGAGCCCTGCGGCAGTGACACCGAGGAAATGTACATTCAAGGCTTTTCCACCTCGCTCCCGACCGACGTACAGTACGCCATGCTTCGTTCGCTGGACGGCTTTGACCGGGCCGAGATCATGCGCTACGCCTATGCTATCGAGTACGATTGCATTGACCCCACGGGCCTTTACGCCTCGCTCGAGTGTAAGACCGTCCGCGGCCTCTTTGGCGCGGGTCAGTTCAACGGCACCTCGGGCTACGAGGAGGCCGCCGCCCAGGGTCTTGTCGCCGGCATCAACGCCGCTCTGTCCTTGCGTGGCGAGCCGCCGCTGATCCTGGAGCGCTCGGGCAGCTATATCGGCACGCTGATCGACGATCTGGTGACCAAGGGAACGAACGAGCCCTATCGCATGATGACCTCCCGCTCCGAGTACCGTCTCCTGCTCCGCCAAGACAACGCCGACCTGCGTCTGACCCCGTTGGGTCGCGCCGTGGGGCTTGTCACGGACGAGCAGTACGAGGATTTTCTTGCCCGAAAAGCCGCGATCGAAGCCGAATGCGAGCGACTCAATACAACCTATCTCTCCCCAAAAATTGTCAATCCCTATATGGAAAAATTGGGCGAGCCTCCCGTCTCCAGCGGCATCTCGCTGGGCGATCTGTTGCGCCGTCCGGCTATCACCTATGAGGCCCTCTCTCCCTTGGATGAAAACCGCCCGCCACTTCCCCGCCGCGTGCGCACGACGGTCGAGGTGACCCTCAAATACGACGGTTATATCAAGAGAGAGCTCTGCGAGGTGGAACGCCACCGCAAGCTGGAGCAAAAGCGCCTGCCCGATGACCTGGATTATCTAACGCTCAAGGGTCTTCGCATTGAGGCGGCGCAAAAGCTACAGGCTGTCCGCCCCATGACGGTGGGTCAGGCCTCCCGCATCAGCGGGGTCAACCCTGCCGATATTTCCGTGCTGCTCATCTATCTTGGCCTCAAGTGATCGGCATAAACCTGCCGATATTTCCGTGCTGCTCATTTATCTCGGACTCAAATGAAAGGAGCGCCCATGACGCCCATCGATCAAAAGGATTTTACCGACTACCTTGCCGACGCGCTGCGCCAAAACGGCATGCTGTCCTTCGCGGACAACGCGTCTCTGTTGGATTCGCTGTACGCGCTGACCCAGCGCATGCTCGAGGTCAACGAATATATGAATCTGACAACAATCAAGCAACCGCGTGATATCATCATGCGACATTATGTCGATTCCCTGACCGTGGCGGCTCACATTCCCACAGGAGCATCCGTCTTGGACATTGGCTGTGGCGCGGGATTTCCCTGTCTGCCGCTGGCCTTGGCCCGCCCCGACCTTCACATCACGGCCATTGACAGCACCGAGAAAAAGGTGCGCTACGTCAGCGAGACCGCCTCCCTTTTGGGTATCTCCCCTGACACGCTGACTGCCATTTCCCTGCGTGCCGAAGAAGGCGGAAGCGTAGGAGGGCAACTCCGTGAAAAATTTAACATAGTAGTAAGCCGAGCGGTCGCTCATCTGTCCATCTTGGGAGAGCTTGCCCTTCCCTGCCTCAAGGTAGGCGGGACGCTGATTGCGCTCAAGGGCGCAAAAGCCGCGGAGGAGATGCAGGACGCGCGTGGGTTGACCGTTCTCGGCGCCGCCGCTGCCCGTCTGATCCCTACCCCGCTGACCGCCCCCGACACGGGCAAGGTTGATCATCATGCGCTGGTGATGATTGAAAAGTGCGAGAAAACTCCGAAAATTTATCCGCGCAAATATGCACAAATTGTGAAAAAGCCGTTGTAATCAACGGCTTTTTTCTTGTTTTCCTCACTTTTTCCCATGATTTATGCCATAAGCGAGCACAAACGCCCCTTCCCCGCAACATTCCCCCCTCTTTTGACCCGCCCATTGCGACGGGAAATGCGCAAGTGGCGTGTTACAATGGCGGCACTTCCCCCACCGTGGGAGCAACGTCAAAAACAAGGAGATTTGTAATCTAATGGCTATCATCACCGAAATTCGTCGAAAGCTGCCTCTGCGGCACGCCAAGGAAATTGAAACCGATTCATCCGTCGCCACCCCCTCCGCCGCCATCCATCACATCAACATTGACGACATCGTCCCCAATCGAAGCCAACCCCGCAGCGTTTTTAATCAAAACGCCATTTTGCGCCTGTCCGACTCCATTCGCCGCTATGGCATTCTTCAGCCGCTGACGGTGCGTAAGGTCATGCTTCCCTTGAACGGCGGAGGCCGCGAGCGCAAGCAACATGGGCAAAATCCCGTCATTTACGAGCTTGTGGCGGGTGAACGCCGCCTCCGGGCGGCAAAAATCGCAGAGCTGACCACCGTTCCCTGCATTATCATCAATACCGACGACGCCACATGCGCCGAGCTGGCCATCATTGAGAACCTATTGCGGGAAAATCTCAATATGTTTGAACAGGCCGAGGCGTTCTCGCGCTTGATCCACGAATTTCACCTGACGCAGGAGGAGGCGGCGCGGAGAGTCTCCATGAGTCAGTCGGCCGTGGCGAACAAGCTGCGCATTCTGCGACTTTTGCCCGAGGAGCGCGAAAAAATCCTGCAAAACGGGTTGACCGAGCGCCACGCGCGGGCCTTGCTCAAGCTGAACGAGCCGTCCTTGCGCGCCGACGTGTTAACTTACATTATCGAAAACAAATGCAACGTCAGCGCAACAGAAGCCTACATAGATCGTATCGTGTGCGAACTTTCACGCTACGAATACCGCACAAAAGGACAAAACAGCAAAGAAAACACCCAATTTGAAGCCGCAGAGGCTCAATTTACCGATTCAGCCCAATCCGAAGATGAAATACAAACGCTACCGTCTGCCGTTCGCTCCGTCATTGAACGCCGCAAGGCTCGCTTCAAGGGTTCCATCAAGGATCTGCAGTTGTTTTACAATTCGATCCGAAACGCCATGCTGATTTTGGAAAACACCGGCGTCGCGGGAAATATGAAGATCAACGAGAACGAGGATCGGGTGGAATTGACCATTACGCTGTCAAAGCCCGATCAGATCGCCGCGCAATAAGTATTTGTTTCATGTGAAACAAAACAAGGCTCCTTCGCGGACGCGAAAAATGTTTCACGTGAAACATTTTTGTTTTTTGGCGTCGAACGGTGTCTATTTGTTTCACGTGAAACAAAATTCACACGCATTTCACGAAATTTGCCAAGATATTTCACCAAATAGCCTTGCATTCAAGCGGCGTTTGTGATATAATTGTTTTGTGTTGGAAGGTGCTGTCTTTGGCGGCAAATTCCCAAAAAATAACCAGGAAAGGTGGCAAAAGAGAACCCTATGGGCAAAATAATTGCTTTTGCGAACCAAAAAGGCGGCGTTGGCAAGACGACCTCCGCCGTTAACGTAGCCGCGTCCCTTGGAATTTTGGGTAAGAAGGTGCTGATTTTGGACCTCGATCCCCAGGGAAACACCACCAGCGGTGTTGGCATTTCCAAAAAAATGCTCAAGCGCACCATGCACGACGTGCTATCCGGCGGATTTCCGATCGACCAGGCGCTGCTTAAGACCGAATTTGAGAATTTGTGGGTGCTTCCGGCCAATATTTCGCTCGCCGGCTCCGAATTCGACCTATACGAGGCTGAAAACAGTGAATTTCAGATCAAAGGGCTGCTTGAACCGCTGCGTGATCAGTTTGATTACATTATTATTGACTGTCCGCCCTCGCTCGGCATGCTGACGGTCAACGCCATGACGGCGGCAGACGGCGTCGTCATCCCCATGCAGTGCGAATTTTACGCACTGGAGGGCCTGTCACAGCTGATGATCTCGGTCAGCCGCATCAAACAGCACTTCAACCCCGCGCTAACCATCACCGGCATCCTCGTGACCATGCACAACAGCCGCTTGCTGTTGTCTATCCAGGTCATCAACGAGCTAAAAAAGCATTATGCGGACAAGCTGTTTGAAACGACCATCTCCCGCAACGTAAAGCTGTCCGAGGCCCCCGGCTTCGGCGTGCCCGTCTACTATCACGACAAACGCAGTAAGGGTGCGGAGGAGTACTTGGCCGTGGCCAAAGAGCTGACCCAAAGAATATAAGAAAGGGGATTTTGACCCATGGCAAAGAAAAGTGGCGGTCTGGGACGAGATTTTTACTCGCTTCTGGACGATAACATGCCCGAAAACAAGAAAAACGGCGTCTCCACGTTGAGAATTGCCGACATTGAGCCTCGGAGCGATCAGCCGAGAAAGATTTTTGAAAGGGAAGCGCTTGAGGCGCTGGCCGAGTCGATCGGCACGTATGGCGTTCTTCAGCCCATTATCGTGCGCGAAAACGTGGTCCTGGCAGGATCTTACGAGATCATCGCGGGCGAACGCCGCTGGAGAGCCGCCAAAATGGCAGGCCTTTCCGAGATCCCCGTTGTGATTTTGGACAGCGACGATCTCAAGGCGGCACAAGTCTCCATCATTGAGAACATTCAGCGCGAAAACCTCAATCCCGTGGAAGAAGCGCTGGCCTATCGCACGCTGATGGACAAGTTTGATCTGACGCAGGAGCAGGTAGCGACCCAGGTCGGCAAGAGCCGCTCCAACGTCGCCAACATGATGCGTCTGTTGGATCTGCCCGAGAGTGTGCTGGATATGTTGCGCGAGGGTCTGCTCTCGACCGGCCACGCCCGCGCCTTGCTGGGTCTGGAAAGGGAAGAGGATATGTCTCTGCTCGCCGAGCGCATTGTGCAGAGCGAGATGACGGTGCGCGAGGTCGAACGGGCCGTCAAGGCAATGAACGACGCCGCAAACGCCGAGCCGGCTGATGCCGATGCCCTGGCTGAAACGGCCGAGAGCAAGCTCCGCCGCGTCTACATCCGCGATCTGGAGCATCGTATCTTGGAAAAAATGGGTAGAAAGGCAAAGATTACCAATTCTCCCAAGAAAAAGGTAATAGAATTGGCTTACGACAGCGACGAGGACCTGGAAGAGCTGCTCAAGGCGCTGTGCGGAGACGATTTTTTCACCGAGGAATAAGAAACACCGCAAGAAAGGAAGTTTACGACAATGATCGACATTAAATACATCAAGGAAAATCCCGACGAGGTCATCGCCCGCTATGCCATCAAGGGCAAGGATGCACGCGAGGACATCACCAAAATTCTCGAGCTGGACGCACAGCGCCGTGCGCTGATCGTCGAGGGCGAAACGCTCAAGGCAGAGCAGAACAAGACCAACAAGCTCATCCCCCAGTACAAAAAAGAGGGAAGAGACGTTGCTCCCATTTTTGCCGAGCTTAAGGAAATTGCCAACAAGACCAAGGCGATCGACGAGCAGCTTCGTGGCGTGGAGAGCGAATACAATGCCCTGATGCTGGGGCTTCCCAACCTGCCTGACCGCGATCTCAAGCCGGGCGGCAAGGAAAACAACGAGCCCCTTCGCTACTGGGGCGAGCCGAGAAAGTTTGATTTTGAGGCCAAGAACCACGTCGATCTGTGCACCGATCTGGGTCTGATCGACTACAAGAGAGGCACTAAGCTGTCCGGTTCCGGCTTCTGGATCTATCGCGGCATGGGTGCGCGCCTGGAGTGGGCTCTGCTCAACTACTTCATCGACACCCACCTGGGCGACGGCTACGAGCTCATTCTGCCTCCTCACATGCTGGAATACGAGTGCGGCGTGACCGCCGGTCAGTTCCCCAAGTTTGCCGATGAGGTGTTCAAGATCGCCAACCCCACCGACAACCGTTCGCTGTATATGTTGCCCACCGCCGAGGCCGCTCTGGCATCGCTGTACCGCGGCGAGCTGCTCACCGAGGCAGATCTTCCCAAAAAGCTGGTCAGCTACACCCCATGCTTCCGTCGCGAGGCCGGCTCTTACCGTTCGGATGAGCGCGGCATGGTGCGTGGTCACCAGTTCAACAAGGTCGAGATGTTCCAGTACACGCTGCCCGAGCAGTCGGATGAGGCGTTCGAGGAGCTGGTCGCCAAGGCCGAGGCACTGGTCAGCGGCCTGGGCTTCCACTTCCGCACCGTCAAGCTGGCGGCAGAGGACTGCTCGGCTTCCATGGCACGTACCTACGATATCGAGATCAACATTCCGTCCATGAACGGCTACAAGGAGGTTTCCTCCGTTTCCAACGCCCGCGACTATCAGGCGCGCCGCGGCGGTATCCGTGTCAAGCGTGCCGACGGTCACATCGAGTACGTTCACACCCTCAACGGGTCCGGTCTTGCCACCTCCCGTATTCTGCCCGCACTGGTTGAGCAGAATCAGACCAAGGATGGCGATATCGTCGTTCCCGAGGTACTGCGCAAGTATCTGGGCACCGATATCATCCGCAAGGGTTGATCCCCCACATAACACACACCAAACGCAAAGAAAGGAGCCCGTTATGTTGTTGTCCCCGGGCGCCTGGTTCCTCGCAGTCTCAACCAAGCTTCAAGCCTTTGGCTGGGCGGCACGCGCCGCACTGGCATCCAAGGCAGAGGAAATGTCTCTGATCGAGGAGCTGTGGCAGTATTTTTTGAATAAGTATTTTTCCGTTCGCTTTGAAGAACACAACTACCAGAACATCAACTTAGGTTCCAACTCCCTTTTGTCCGCACAAGTGATCATTCTTTCCATGTTCCTCGGCATTATCATCGCCGCGGCCGTCGCTATGTTCCAAAAACGAACGCTGGGCGACCTGGTTCGCGCGATAGACCGTGAGGACGCCAACACGCCCGAGCGCGCCATGACGCTGGAGCAACTCGGCTTTTTACGCAATGCCGCCATTAAAGAGGCGCTTCGCCGCGGCACGTCGCTCAAGAGAGTGATCCGCTGTGTCGAGGAAGACGCTTATCTTGTCGAGCAGGCACAGAAAAGGGAAGAACTGGTCGCAAGCGCCCCCAAGGCCGCGCAGAAGTGGAAGGACGTTCCGTACCGGTACGATTTTTTCCAGGATCATTTTTACATTCCCGAGGATAAAATGTTCGGAGCCACGTCGCTGTTCGCCAAAAAGGGAACAGACCCGTTGCGCTTCGTCATCACCGTGATCGCTTGTATCGTTTTTGCTTCGGTCGTTTGCTGGCTGCTGCCCGATATGATACAGCTGGCGGATAACTTTATTGGCTTTTTCAAGGAATAAATCAAAATTCGCATTGCCGACGCGAGCACTCTCCGTCGGCAATGCGGCGTTTCCAAAAATTTCCTTTTTTATAGCAAATTTTATAGAAAAGCACTTGCAAAGCGGCCGGGAATGTGATATACTAATGGCTGTCAGCGCGCACCAGTAGCTCAGATGGATAGAGCACCAGCCTCCGACGCTGGGTGTCGCCGGTTCGAGTCCGGCTTGGTGTACCAAAAAAGAGGGATAGGACCGCTTTGCGGTCCTATCCCTCTTTTTTATCACGCCGAACTCGAGCCGTCCGCGACACCCGAACTCGCGCACAGCGCGAGTGGCGAAAGTTTCCCATTTTCGCTTGCGAAACGCGGTCGTCAAGACCGCGAGGGAAACTTCATGAACTCGGACGCCTGCGTCCGAGTTCGGTCGTCCGGTTCGGGGTAACATTTTTTGTCCGAATGGATTTTACTAATGTTCTTACTGTCTACTCCTTGGGACGCTCACCCAGCTTCGCGCGTGAGCGGGAGCAAGATTATTGTTCATCCTTTGCCACGCGGCAAAGAACGAACCAAGAAAGCGCGGCAAAGGGTCTAATACCCTTTGCCAACCCGCAAGCTTTTGTTCTTTCGCTATCTTTTGGTGGTTACCAAAAGGCGTTTTGCCATTTACAATGGTCGCGTCGGCAAATCCAAAGATTTGCCTCCTGGTACAAGCAGGCGAGGGGCTCTTGCTTCACACCGTGCCGCGCTACAAAGAGGAAGACGCGAGGGCATACAAACATTTTTTGATGCTGTGCCTCAACTCAAGAAAGCACGCGCGGCAGGCGATGCTTTCCACAGGTCTTCTAATATGATAGAGAAGATGGGGGAGGGGGGAACGGAGTCAATTTGCAAAGCAAATTGATGCCGAGCGGAGCGAGGAGAGCCCCGCTTCTCGCGGGAGCTATTCTACCGAACAGCGCACTTTCTTTCCCATACGGGGTTAGAAGAAGTTGTCTCGGCTACACTCCTGTTTCCCCTTTGAAAGTTTTTGAAGGGTCGTAGGGGAACTTTTTTCAAAAAGTTCCCCTACATCGTCCTCCGCGTTTTCACACCCCCACCAAATTCGCCTCGATGGGGGCGTGTTGTTCCACGCTCACTGCGTTATCCAGCGTGGTGCGGGCGATGGCGTCGAGGGCTTCGCGGGTCAAAAAGCCCTGATGCGAGGTAATGATGACGTTGGGGAAGGAGAGCAGGCGCGCGGTGATGGAGCTTTTGAGAATATCATCCTCGCGGTTTTCGAACACGTTGTCGTTTTCCTCCTCGTACACGTCAAGTCCCACGCCAAAGAAGCGGTGGTCGCGGATGCCCTCAATGAGATCCTGCGAATCCACCAACGCGCCGCGCGAGGTGTTGATCAGAATGCACCCCGGCTTCATCTGATGGATCGTTTCGGTGCGGATCATGTGATAGGTCTCGTCCGTCAGGGGGCAGTGCAGGGAAACGAGGTCGGACTGCGCGAGCAGCTGCTCAAGCGGCACGTATTCCACGCCCTCGCCCCGCATCTCGTCGCTCGGATACTTGTCATAGGCCAGCACCCGCATGCCAAAGCCGCGGCAAATGCGGCACATTGCTTGTCCTATTTTGCCCGTGCCGACAATACCGGCCACCTTGCCCCGGAAGGTCATGCCGGTCAGCCCCACCAAGCTGAAATTATTTTCTCTGACCTTAATATACGCCTTGTGCAGTCGGCGATTGATGGCCAGCGCCAGCGCCATGGCATGCTCGGCCACCGCCTCGGGGGAATAGCCCGGCACGCGAAGCACCGTCATATCGTATTCATCCGCCGCGTACGCGTCCAGTTGATTGAAGCCGGCGCAGCGAAGCAGAATGGTCTTGACGCCCGCCTCATACAAAAGGCGTAGCATATCGCGCCCCAGATCGGCGTTGACAAAGGCACAAATCGCGTCGTAGCCCTGCGCCAGACGCGCCGTCCTCGGCGTCAGATCGGCCTCAATATAGTCCAGCGTGATACTCGGGTAATCGGGCAGATGCGCATCAAAGCTCTCTCTATCGTAGGGCTTGGCATCGTAAAATAAAATTTTCATGGGTACACCGTCCTTTCTTCATTGTCAGTAGTATGTATAAAATAGAAGCATATATGCGTAAGGGACGCAAACGGGGGCTTTTGTCAAAGCCCCCGTCCCTTTTATTCTACTTGCGCCAGATATGCTTTTTGCTCGTCCGAAAGCGCGTCAATATGCACGCCCATGGATTCAAGCTTGATGCGGGCGACCTCCTCGTCGATCTCGCGGGGCACCGCGTACAGCTTGTGCGCGAGCGTTCCGCGGGTCTTGGCCAGATACTCCAGGCCCTTGGCCTGGATCGCAAAGGACATATCCATGATCTCGGCAGGATGTCCGTTGCCGGCGGCCAGGTTGACAAGACGCCCCTCGGCAAGCAGGTTGAGCGTGCGGCCATCCTTCAGACGGTAGCCCGTGATGTGGGGCTTGCGCTCGTAGACCTTGTCCGACATATCGGCCAGTGCGATCTTGTCGATCTCCACGTCAAAGTGGCCGCTGTTGGCCAGCAGTACACCGTCCTTCATGACCTCGAAATGCTCGCGGCGAATGACGTCGCAACAGCCCGTCAGCGTGACGAAGATATCGCCCAGCTTCGCCGCCTCGTCCATCGGCAAGACGGTAAAGCCGTCCATGATAGCCTCGATCGCCTTGATGGGGTCGATCTCGGTGACCACGACCACCGCGCCCATGCCGCGCGCTCTCATGGCAAGGCCGCGTCCGCACCAGCCGTAGCCGGCGATGACAAACACCTTACCTGCGATCATCAGATTGGTGGGATTCATGATACCGTCCAGCGTGGACTGACCCGTGCCGTAACGGTTGTCAAACAGGTGCTTGCAGTCGGCGTCGTTGACGTCGATCATGGTATAATCCAGCATACCGGCCGCCTCGCGGGACTGCAGGCGGTGGATGCCCGTCGTCGTCTCCTCACAGCCGCCGATCAGACGGTCACCGTATTCGCGGCACTCGCCATGCAAAAGAGAAATCAGGTCGCCGCCGTCGTCGATGATGAGATCGGGATGGCAGGACAGCGTTGCCTTGAGGTGCTCAACGTACTCCTCGTCGCTCACGCCATGGCGGGCGTGGACCTCGAAGCCGGCAGGATCGGTCGCCATGGCGGCGGCCACGTCGTCCTGCGTCGACAGGGGGTTACAGCCCGTCATCACCACGCGGGCACCGCCGGCGCGCAGCGTCTTGGCCAGATACGCCGTTTTGGCCTCCAGGTGGATGGACATGGCAATGGTCAAGCCGGCAAAGGGCTGGGTCTTTTCAAATTCGGCGCGGATGCGGTTGAGAATGGGCATATAATCGGCCACCCATTCGATTTTTGCCCGTCCTGCGGGGGCGAGATTTACGTCTTTGATGTCACTCATGATAACAATCCTCTCTTTTTATATTCTCTGCCGCTCGCACGAGCTGCGGCGGCGGTATTCGCTGGGGGTCTGTCCCATTTGCTTGACAAAGGAACGGTTGAAGGTACGAAGGGTATTAAATCCTACCCGGGTGCCGATGTCGGTCATGCTCAGCGAGGTGCTTCGCAACAGGCGGCAGGCCTCGGACACGCGCAAGGAATTGACGTAATCGTTGAACCGGATCTTCAGCTTGTGGCTGAACAGGTGGGAGATGTAATAGCGGCTCAGATGCAAGGCATCCTCCAGCGCCTCCAAGGACAAGTCTCCCGTGAAATGGGAGGCGCAATAGTCAACGATGTCCCGAATAGCCGAGGAATCCTCGGCGCGGGGCTCGGTCAAGGGCGCACGCTCCAACAGCTGCCCAAAAAAGGAAAGCAAAAGCCCCTTGAGCGTGACGTCGCGGTAGGGTGAGTCCCCGTCGGCAACCGTTCTCATTTGCCGCAGGAGCGAAAGCAAGGCCGCGTTTTGATCCTCGTGCCGCACCAGGGCGCTGGCGGGCGTCAGACCTGAAAAAACAGCGGACAATTCCGGCATCATATCGGGATGGACGATGAACAAAAGGTATTTTTCCTCCTCGACCGTCTCAAAGCGATGCACCTGATTGGGAAAGGCCACGAGAATGTCTCCCGGCTCGACCGTGTATTCAGACGAGTCGATATAGGCCCGCATGCGTCCATCCAAAAGATAGAACAGCTCGATGTGGATATGCAGATGGGCGGAGCAAGCAAGCTTACTCTTGCTGTCGTCGCGGTGATAGAAATCAACCGTTCGGTTTTCATACGGCACGCTCATGCGATCCCTCCCATCCTTCGAAATCGCTGATATCATACCACACTTTCAGGACAAATGCAAGGGATATTGCGCAAAAAGAGAAGAAAAACGGACAAAAATTGCACAAACAGCCATAAAGCAGCCCCTTTTCGCATACATTGAAAAAAAGAGAGGGGGATCGCATGAAACGAGTGGTTCTTTGGTTACTCGCGCTGTTGCTGACTGGCAGCGTCTCTTGTGGACGGCAGGAGGGAAGCCGGCGCTATTTTGCTTATTTGGACACGCCCGCCAAGGCGACGCTGACCGGACACGTCAACAGCCTTGCTTTTTCGGCTGTTTTGGAGACGCAAGGGCGAAACGAGAACGGCAGCACTGACGCCAAGCTGACCTTTACCTCGCCGGAGTCACTCTCCGGGGTGTGCCTTGTCTGCCGGGACGGCGTATGGTCGGCAAGCCTGGGGTCTCTCACCGGAGAAAACGGGGCAGGGGGTCTTGGCCGCATACCGGCCTTGTTGATCGAGGAGCGGGCGGTGAGGTCAACCAAGGCGGAGGGTGAGACAGTCGCACTGACATTATCCGACGGTGCGAGGCTGATCTTGGACAAGAAAACAGGCGTCCCCTTGCGGGCAGAGTGGAGTGATGGGCACAGGGCGATCGATATGGTGATCGTCGAGTGGGAGAGTTGATCGATCCGGACCGCCCTATGAGCGCACAACCAAGATGGATGCGTCCGGACATGGGCTCTCTTGCCTTCTCTGCCTGCCGCTCATACCGTTTTAACGGAAAGCCGCGTGCAAGCGCAAGGAGGAGTAGCTCTCCCGGTTTTTCGTTATTTTTCACAAAGTTTCAATAATATATTGACATTCTATCAGAAATATGCTATACTACCTTTCCAAAAGCCAACGCCAATAACCCCCAGGTATATGTCTGCAATATGGGCAGACGTTTCTACAAACCACCATCAATGGTTGTCTACCGATGAACTCCCACCGGCAGATAACCATTTTTTTATCAAAAAGGAGCTATTTATGAACCTCTATCTGGAACTTTTCGGCTACCTCGGCACAGCCCTGGTCCTCCTGTCCATGGCCATGACCTCACTGACAAAGCTACGTATGATCAACATCTCCGGCTCGGTCATCAGTGCAGTTTACGCCGCCCTGATGGGAACCTACCCCGTGGTACTGCTCAACGTAGGCCTTATCCTGATCAACACCGTGCAGCTGATCCGTCAAAAGCGCACCAATCAAAGAAAGGAGCAACCCTCATGAAATTAATGATTGATTCTCACGAAATAGTCGCACAACCGGGTCAGACCCTGCTTGACCTTGTCACCACCCTCAACCTGCGTAGCCCCTCGCTCGCTCATGACCCCATCGCCGCCAAGATCGCCGGCGAGGTGTTCAATCTCAACTACATCCCCCTGCGCCAAAAGGACGTCACCCCGGAGCGCGAGTCTATCCGCCGCGCCATGGCCGCCTCAGGTGGTGTGGTCCATCTGCTACGCTATGGCGACCACGCCGGCAAGCAGGTCTATATCCGAACTGCCCAATTTGCTCTGTTTTTGGCCATGCACGAGCTGTATCCCGGGGCTAAAACGAAGATGAGCTGCAGCGTCGGCTCCGGCATCTATTTCAAGGTCGGTGACGCTGTGGATTTCTCGGCCGAGCGCCTCAAGGTCCGGGTGCAGACCATTGTGGATCGAAACATCCCTCTGATCCGTCGCCGTATTTTGACCGAGGATGCCATCCGCTATTACAACGAGCACGGGCAGGAGGACAAGGCCGCTCTGCTTGCCTACCGCGAGTCGGACACGCTGGACGTGTACGAGCATAAGGGTTTTGCCGACTATTATTACGGCGAGATGGCACCCTCCACCGGCTTTTTGCGCGTCTGGGACGTCCTGCCCGCGCCGGACGGATTTTTGTTTGTTCTCCCCGACAACCTCGAGCCCGACCGTGTCGCCCCGTATCCTCAACTCCCCAAGATCACCTCGGTCTATGCCGACGGCAAGAATTGGTGCGAGCTGATGGAGTGTGAAACAGTCGCCGATCTGAACGCTCTGGTCGACACCGGGCGAATCCGCGAGCTCATTCGCGTCAACGAGGCCTTGCATGAAAAGCGCTTTTCGGGCGTGGCGGATATGATCTGCGAGCGTGCCTCGCGGGCAGTCCTTCTCTCGGGTCCCAGCTCATCGGGCAAGACCACCTCGGCCAATCGTCTGGCTACCCAGCTGCGCGTCCACGGAAAACTCCCCATTCTCATGAGTCTGGACGACTATTACCTCGACCGCGATCAGATCGCCCCCGGGCCTGACGGAAAGCTGGACCTGGAGCATATCAACACCATCGACGTACCGCTGTTCCAACAGCACCTCTCCGAGCTGATGGCAGGCAAGGAGGTCTCTCTCCCCTCCTTCAACTTTGCCAAGGGTATGCGGGAATGGCGGGGGCACAAGCTGAAGCTGGAGCAAAACACCGTCATTATCATTGAGGGGCTGCACGCGCTCAACCCCACGCTTTTGCCGCCGGAGCTGGATCCATCCTTGATCTTCAAGCTGTTCGTTTGTCCCTTACTTCCCTTGAATCTGGACGATCACAACCGCATCTCGGCAAGCTACCTGCGCCTGCTTCGTCGCATCGTGCGGGATTTCGAGACCAGAAACTCGTCGGTACAGCGCACCCTGTCCATGTGGGATTCGGTCAGACAGGGCGAGATGCGCTGGATCTTTCCCTTCCAGGAAAATGCGGACGTTATTTTCAACAGCTCGACGTTGTACGAACTGGCCGTGCTCAAAAAGCACATTTTCCCGCTACTCACCGCCGTTCCTCCCGAGGACGAGTGCTACGACGAGGTGCGCGCCATCGTCAAGATCCTCAATTTCGTCCACGCCGCCGACGTCGACGATGAGATCCCGCCAACCAGTGTGGTACGAGAGTTTATTGGGGGAAATACGTTCTATAAAAAGTAAATTGGTCTTGTTGACCGTCAAAAATTCAGCGGAGTCCTGTGGGGCACCGCTGTTTTTTGGGGTTTTGAGTGATTTGATAATTTTTTTGCTATCTGCGTAGCCGGACGCGCACACAGCTCCGCGCGTGCGCTGTGCCGGTTTTGATGTTCATTCTTTGCCGCGCGGCAAAGAACGAACCAAGAAAGCGCGCCAAAGGCTGCCGCCTTTGGAAACTGCTCCTTTGCCGCTCTGCAAAGAGAACCAAGAGAGATCACATATACGCTTTTCGTGCTGTGCCTCGACTTTAGACACCACGAGCGGCAGGCGGAGAAAGCAAGAGGTTTTGCCAAACAAACCCATCTTGGGCGTGCGCACATGCGCCCAAGATGGAGGGAGGCTTACCGAAATAAAAAGCCCCGGCGGCTCTCAAAAAGCCGTCGGGCGGTGGGGTCCCAAGGGGTGTCCCCTTGGTTCCCTTCTTGGCTACTTCTTGGGGAAGGCCAAGAAGTAGCGTAAACCTTCCCGCCGCGCATTGTGCGGCGGACGAAGGGGGAGAAACCTAAATTTCAAACAACTTCTCCTTTTGACGCTCACACTGCACTTCGTGCGCGTTCGCTGTAGCGGTTTTTGTTGTCACTTCTTGGCGCGTCCCAAGAAGTGACCAAGAAACGCGCCCAGGCGTTCCCCCTGGGAACCCCCTCCTTTGCCGCTCTGCAAAGAGAAAGACGAGAGGTCACATAAACGCTTTTGATGCTGTGCCTCAAGTTTAGCCACCACGAGCGGCAGGCAGGGAAAGAAAAAATTCTCGCCTAACCGCACCCATCTTGGGCGTGCGCTCATGCGCCCAAGATGGAGGGAGGCTTACCGAAATAAAAAGCCCCGGCGGCTCTCAAAAAGCCGTCGGGCGGTAGGGTCCCAAGGGGTGTCCCCTTGGTTCCCTTCTTGGCTACTTCTTGGGGAAGGCCAAGAAGTAGCATAAGCCTTCCGCCGCGCGTTGTGCGGCGGACAAAGGGAAGAAAGTTAAAATTCAAGCGATTGTTTCCCCACGCAAAAGATCCCCACAAATCCGTGGGGATCTTTTCTCTTATTTCATGGAATCAATATAATCACACGCCGCAAGAGCCGCAACCGCGCCGTCGGCCGACGCCGTCGTCACCTGACGAATGCGCTTGTGGCGGCTGTCGCCCGCAACAAATACGCCGGGGACGCTCGTCGCACAGTTTTCGTCCGCTTGCACATAGCCGCGCTCGTCCAACTCAACAAGCTTCGCAAACGGCTCGTTTTGGGGAACGAGGCCAATGGCAATGAACAAACCGTCCAGCGCCAGCGTGCGAATGGAATCGTTCGCCAGCGTACGTAGCGTCACCGCCCGCAGCTCGTCTTCGCCACGCAGACCGTCCACGACGGTGCCAAGCAGGATCTCAACGTTCTTTTTGGCCGCCAACTGCTCACGCAGGGCAACCTCTCCCGTCAACGTGTCCAAATTTTGGATCACGTACACCTTTTTTGCCTGCTCGGACAGGAGCAATGCCTCTTGCAGAGCGGAATTGCCGCCGCCGACCACGCCGACGATCTTGTCCGCGTAGAACGCGCCGTCACAGACTGCGCAAAAGGAAATCCCGTTACCAATCAGAGCTTGCTCGTTGTCAAGTCCCAAGAGACGGTGGCGTGCGCCCGTAGCAATGATGACGGCGCGAGCCTCGAAGCGATCGCCGCTGTCAGTCACGACGACTTTGGAGGTCTCGTAATCGCGGAGAGATACGACCTCGGCCGCTTCCACCTCGGCACCAAGCTCCAGGGCCTGCTCAACCAGCTTTTCCGCAAACTCGTTGCCGGTCAGTGACACAAAGCCGGGGATGTTTTCTACCTTGGGGGAGTAGGTGATCTGACCGCCGAAGGTGGCCTTTTCGATCACCAACACACTCTTGCCCGCACGGCGGGCATATACTGCGGCGACGAGCCCCGCAGGGCCGCCGCCGATGATGATAATATCATACATATCAGTTCAAATTCCTTACTGATTCAGCATTTTTTTGATCTCGGACACGCCGGCGCACTTGTGCACCTCGTTGCCGCCCACGACGACCAGCGTAGGAGCCGTCTTGATGCCAAGGGCATTCACCATATCGGCGTGCTCGCTTGCATACATGACCTCGTAAACAACGCCGGCCTTGTCAAGCAGCGACTTGGCGATCTTGCAGTTGGGGCAGGTTGCCGTCGCAAACAGATAGGTGCCGTTGGCGATCGCGGGAGCAGACTCGGCCACTGCGGCTACCTCGGTATTGGGTGCGCCATGGGTCAGCTTGGAGTTGGCAATATCGTAGACCTTGCGGTGCTGATATTCCTGCGACTTACCGTCGTTCCAGTTCTGAACGGGGCGGTAGTAGCCCGTGATACGGCTGTAGACCTCGGTCTTGTTGCCGCAAACAGGGCACTCGTAGACCTCGCCGGCGATATAGCCGTGGTCTCTACAAACGGAATAAGTGGGAGACAGGGTGTAGTAGGGCAGCTCGTAGTTCTCGGCAATCTTACGCACGAGGGTTGCGGCCGCCTTCCAGTCGGGCAGCTTTTCGCCCAGGAAGGCGTGGAAGACCGTACCCGAGGTGTACAGCGTCTGCAGCTTGTCCTGGATGTCCAGCGCGGTGAAGATATCGTCGGTGTAACCAACGGGCAGGTGAGAGGAGTTGGTGTAGTAGGGGGACTCATCGCCGTTTTTAGCCGCCGTGATGATGTCGGGATAACGCTTGAGGTCGTGCTTTGCCAGACGGTAAGAGGTCGACTCAGCAGGCGTTGCCTCGAGGTTGTACAGGTCTCCGTACTGCTCCTGATAGTCGGACAGACGCTCTCTCATGTGATTGAGCACGTCCTGGGTGAACTTCTGCGCCTTTTCGGTGGTCAGATCGACGCCCAGCCAGTTGGCGTTGAGGCATGCCTCATTCATACCGACCAGACCAATGGTCGAGAAGTGGTTGTCGAAGGTGCCCAGGTATCTCTTGGTGTAAGGATACAGCCCTGCGTCCATCAGCTTGGTGATGACCGTTCTCTTGACCTTGAGCGAGCGGGCGGAGATGTCCATCAAGCGGTCCAGGCGCGCATAGAAGTCAGCCTCGTCCTTGGCGAGATAGGCAATGCGGGGCATATTGATGGTAACGACACCGACAGATCCCGTGGACTCGCCGCTACCGAAGAAGCCGCCCGACTTTTTGCGCAGCTCGCGCAGGTCCAGGCGCAGTCGGCAGCACATCGAACGAACGTCCGAGGGCTCCATATCCGAGTTGATGTAGTTGGAGAAGTAGGGAGTACCGTACTTGGAGGTCATCTCAAAGAGAAGCTTGTTGTTCTCGGTCTCGGACCAGTCGAAGTCACGGGTGATGGAGTAGGTGGGGATAGGATACTGGAAGCCGCGACCGTTGGCATCGCCCTCGATCATGACCTCGATGAAGGCCTTGTTGACCATGTCCATTTCTGCCTGGCAGTCCTTGTACTTGAAATCGACTTCCTTGCCGCCGATGATACAGTTAAGCTCGGCCATGTCGGCAGGAACGACCCAGTCCAGCGTGATGTTGGAGAAGGGAGCCTGCGTACCCCAACGAGAAGGAGTATTGACGCCGTAGATGAAGGACTCGACGCACTTCTTGACCTGATCGTAGTTCAGGTTGTCGATCTTGACGAAGGGAGCAAGGTAGGTATCGAAGGAGGAGAAGGCCTGCGCGCCTGCCCATTCGTTCTGCATGATGCCCAGGAAGTTGACCATCTGGTTACACAGCGTTGCCAGGTGGCTGGCAGGGGCCGAGGTGATCTTACCGACGACACCGCCAAGACCCTCCTGAATGAGCTGCTTGAGCGACCAACCGGCGCAGTAGCCCGTCAGCATAGACAGGTCGTGGATGTGGATGTCGGCGTTGCGGTGCGCGTCTGCGATCTCGTTGTCGTAGACCTCGGACAGCCAGTAGTTGGCCGTGATCGCGCCCGAGTTGTGCAGGATCAGACCGCCGACCGAGTAGGTAACGGTGGAGTTTTCCTTGACACGCCAGTCGTTGGCCTTGACGTACTTGTCTACCAGATCGCGGTAGTCCAGCAGGGTGGTAGAGAGATTTCTCAGCTTTTCATGCTGCTTACGGTAGAGAATGTAGGCCTTGGCGACCTCGTCGTAGCCCGCCTTGATGAGCACTGACTCGACGCTGTCCTGAATATTCTCAACCGTGATGGTGTTGTCCTTGATCTTAGGCTCGAAATCAGCCGTAACCTTCAGAACGAGAAAATCGATCACGTCGGGGTGGTGTTGAATTTTGCAGGCATCAAACGCCATCATAATGGCGTTGCTGATCTTAGAAAGGTCGAAATCAACGGTATTGCCGTTGCGTTTCAATACGCTGTACATGAATATGCTTCCTCCTTGATGTAAAATAAGTCAAAAAAATATTGCCCCGTCGAGTCGCTAAAAAAAGCATCTTGCTGAGCAATAAATATAGGCGCGAGTGTGAAAAACCCGCCGTAGCGGGAGTTTTGAACCGCGCCTATTATATCATATATATTGTGTTTTCGTCAAGGTCTTTTTCATATATTTTGTGTTTTCGACATTTTATACCAAACTTTGCACACCATCTTGTGTATTATGCACCACGTAGCACAGTCTCAGGGATGGTCACGCGAGCGGCAGATAGCATTTCGTTCAGCGTCGTAGCATCAGGGGCGTGCAGTTGCCCATCGGGTGAGCCGATGAGGTTACCCGAGTCCACAAACGGCTGAAGAAAATAACGGGGAGCGCCGGCGATCCACTTGGCAATGGCGCCGATATCCTCAGGGGCATGGTATTCCGCCACAACGGTGGTACGGAATTCATAGTCCACCTTGTTTTGAAGCAAGAGTCGGATGCTGCGTTGCACCGGGGCAATGTCGTAGCCGGCAAGACCGATGGTCTCTGCGTACTTTTCGGGGGCGTTTTTGATATCCATAGCGACATAGTCCACAAGCCCCTCATCAATCAGCATGGCAAGCAGGTCGGGGCAGGAGCCGTTGGTATCCAGCTTGACAGCATAGCCGAGGGCGCGGACCGAACGAATGAAGTCGGCAAGGTCCTTCTGCAGTGTCGGTTCGCCGCCTGTGATGCAGACGCCATCGAGAATTCCTTGACGCTTTTTGAGATAGGCAAGGATCTCGCCCTCGTCGATGCGTTCGGCGGCCTCTATTTGGGTGACAAGTCCGGCGTTATGGCAAAAAGGGCAACGAAAGTTGCAGGCGGCGGTGAACAGGGTACAAGCGACGCGGCCGGGGTAGTCGAGGAGGGTCATTTTTTGGAATCCGTGGATGGTCATGGGGGTGT
>SVSH01000046.1 GCA_015064395.1 Oscillospiraceae bacterium | reverse complement strand
TGGAAATTTTGCATATGATGGGCGCCAAGGTAACCCGCCACAGCCCCACGGTGGTCGAGATCGACACGCGTGATATCAAGCAGGGAACCTCTCCCGCGGGCATGGTGCGCCGCTTGCGCGGCTCCAATTATCTCATCGGTGCCGAGCTTGCCCGCTTTGGCCGCGCCAAGGTGGGAACGACGGGCGGCTGTAATTTTGGTGAGCGCCCCATCGACCTGCACGTCAAGGGCTTTACTGCACTGGGCGCAACGGTGACGGACGGTGACGGCTTTGTTTCCGCGCACGTCAGCGGATGCCTCAAGGGCACCAAGATCGTCATGGATAAGATTTCTGTCGGCGCGACGGCCAACATTCTGATCGCCGCCACGACGGCGCAGGGCATGACGATCATCGAAAACGCGGCACACGAGCCGCATATCGTTGACCTGGCCAGCTTTCTCAACAGCTGCGGCGCCAATATTTCGGGCGCGGGCACCTCGGTCATCAAGGTGCGCGGCGTGGAAAAGCTGCACGGCTGTCACTATACCATCATCCCCGATATGATCGAGGCAGGCACCTATATGGTAGCCGCCGCCGCCACGCACGGCGAGTTGGTTTTAAACAACGTCATCTCGCGCCATCTGGACGCCGTCAGCGCCAAGATGCGTGAAATGGGCATCATCGTGATCGACGAGGGCGACCGCATCACGGTCAAAACGACGGGATCGTTCAACAGCGCCAAAATTCAGGCGGTGCCCTATCCCGGCTTCGCAACGGATATGCAGCCTCAGATCACGGCGTTGCTGTCGCTCGCGAGCGGTATCAGCACGGTGACGGAAAACGTATTCAAAAAGAGATTTCAGTACGTAGAAGAGCTGCAACGCATGGGTGCGGCCATCAGCGTGGACGATCAAGGCTCGACGGCAACCGTTCTTGGCGTTCATAAGCTACACGGTGCAACCGTGACGGCGCTGGACCTGCGGGCGGGTGCGGCCATGGTGATCGCGGGACTCGCCGCCGAGGGCGAGACCTGCGTTCTCGACGTAGAAACCATAGAGCGCGGCTACTACGATATCGTCGGCAAATTGCGCTCCGTCGGCGCGGATATTGAGCTGGTGGAAGAATAAATAAAAATTCCCACGAACCGAAAGGGTTGGTTCGTGGGAATTTTTATCTTTATGAGATTTATTCTATCGGCTTGGCAAGGTCGCTCTTGGTCAGGGTTCCGTCGGAGCAGTAAACGGTGTATTCCGCCGTCCCGCTGTCCCAATCGATGCCAAAGGGGATGCTTTTCCATTGTTCCATCGTGCCGCCGAAGCGGATGGCACTCAGGGAAGAGCAGCCAAAGAAGGCCTGCTCGTCAATTTCCTCGATGATCGCGGGAATGGTGATCTCCGAGAGAGCCGTGCAACGGAAGAACGCGCCCTCGCCGATGACCTTGACGGTGTCAGGCAGAACGAGCTGCTCAAGGGAAGTGCATTCTCCAAAGGCAGTCTGGTCGATCAGCCAGACGCCGTCGCCAAAATCGATCTGCTTCAAGCTTGTGCAGCCGTAGAACATCGAAATGGTGACGTCGTACGCGGCGTCGGGAAGGGTAATGCTCTCAAGTGCCGTGCATTCAAAGAATGCGCCCGGACCGAAGTGCTCCAGATCCTTTCCAAGCGTTACGTCGGTCAAAGCCGTACAATAGGCAAACGCATTGTTGCTTAAATACCATACGCCGTCAGGGATGGTGATGCTCTTCAGCGCAGTACAGCCCGAGAAGGCGCTGTCGCCGACGTATATGCCCATTTTGTTGTTCGACACGTCGTACACGACGCCCTCGGGAAAGGTCACTTGCTCAAGAGCAGTACAGCCTTGGAAGGACGCGGCACCGACCGTCTCGATGCCCTTACCGAGCGTTACGCTTTTCAAGGAGGTGCATTTGTGGAAGGCCCAGTTGCCGATTTCGGTGACGCTGTCAGGAATGACGATGCCCTCCAAAGAGGTGCATTCCTCAAAGGCGTTTTCCCCGATATACGTTAAGCTGTCAGGCAGGTCGACGTTCGAGAGCGCGGTGCAATACTGGAAGGCCGCGTGATCGATCTTGAGCAGATGCTCGGGAAAATCGATATCCGTCAGCGAAGGGCATTTGTAAAAGGTGTGGTTGTTGATGGCCTTGATGCTATCGGGAAGCGTGACCGAAGTCAGATTATCACAGTTTCCAAACGCGCCGCCGTCGATGTACAGAATATGGTCGCGGATCTTGATATCCGTCAGATTATCACAGCCGGCGAAGGCGGATACTCCAATGCCGATGACCTTATGGCCGTACATTTTGCGGGGGATGTTCAGCCGCTTGACGTTTTCGTCATCAATGTCGGTGACCTCGCAATACCGTTTTGGAAGGTCGGAAGGATCAAGGTCGTGACGTTTTACGTCCGAGCTGTCAAGGTTACGGCGTTTCATTCCGCCATAGCCGCCAAGGTATCCGCACGACGAAAAGACAAACGTGCAGATAAGCGCCGCCAAGCACACAAGGCTGAAAAATCGAGCGTTTTTCTTCATGTTGTCCTCCTGAGTGATTTGAAATTTAATTATCGGATGCGGATCAGCGACGAAAGTCCCTGGGAAAGCGCCTCCAACAGCGCCTCCACTTCCTCCCTCGTGTTATCGGCGCACAAGCTGATGCGAAGCGAGCAGTCCGCCTCGCGTTCGGTCGCACCGAAGGCAAGCAGAGCCGAGCTGATATGGCGCGAGCGGGTGGAGCAGGCCGAGCCTGCGGACACGCAAATGCCGCGCGCGTCGAGAAAATGAAGCATGACCTCGCTTTTGATGTTGGGCAAGGTCAGATTGACGACGTGCGGTGCACACGCCCCCGAGGGCTGCTTGACGCCGATGCCAAGGGCAAGCAGGCCCGAGACCAGTTGCTCGCGCAGGGCGCTCATGTGGGCGATATGCTCGTCCAGCTTGGGATAAAGCGCGTCGACGGCCGCACCGAAGGCGGCGATACCGGGAATGTTTTCCGTTCCCGAGCGCAGTCCGTTTTCCTGACCGCCGCCGTGCAGCCACGGGACGATCTGCTTGGCCTTGAGCAGCGCGGGATTGATGTACAACGCGCCGACGCCCTTGGGCCCGTGTACCTTGTGGGCGCTGATCGTGACGAGATCGGCGCCGATCGAGGCGGGAGTGAAACGGCACTTGAGATAGCTTTGCACCGCGTCAGTATGGGTGATGACCTGGGGCGAGCGGGCCCGCGCCAGGGAAAATGCAGTTTTGAGATCGTACAGCGCGCCCGTTTCGTTGTTGACCATCATCATGCTGACCATGAAAACGCGATCGTTCAGTGCCTTGTTAAGCTGTTCCATATCGAGCGCGCCGCCGCGAGTCGAGATGCGAACGACCTCAAAGCCCTCGCGCTCCAGCTCGCGCATGACGTTCTCGACGGCGGGATGCTCCGAGTCGGTCGTGACGATACGGTTGGCGGTTCTGCGCGCCTTGGCGTGTGCCGTGCCGAAGAGAGCCAGCGTGTTGGCCTCGCTTCCGCAGGAGGTGAAGACGATCTCGCCCGGGGTCAGTCGGCGCAGCCCCAGCGAGCGGGCGATGGCCTCGCGCGCCTCGACCAGCATAGCCGCTGATTTTCGTCCGAGCTGATGATAGGAGGAGGGATTGCCAAAGGAGTCCATCGCCTCAATCATTTTTGCGCGGGCGGGGGCGGACAGAGCCGTGGTCGCGCTGTTGTCAAAATAAATGGGTTGCATGTGTCAGTTTCCTCTGAAATCAAACGCCGCGAGAATGTCCGAGTAGGCATCTCGGTGGGTGTCGTAATTGTCGATCGACGCGGTATAGGTGATGGTGTAGATCATACCGCGATAGGAGGTGATGGTCTGGGCGAAGCGGAAGAGACGCCCATCGATGTCGGCGGTGTACTCGTAGGTCTTTGCCTTGCAACCGTCAACGGTCGTTTCGCTGTCATTGATCAGACCTACGATGTTCATACCCTTCTTCAGCTCCTCAAGACAAGTTGTCCAGTAGTCGTCGATGGACTCGATATGATCCACCTCGGGCATATAGACCGTCACGTTGACGTTCGAACGATCTGCCTCGGACACGTAGGCCGACGAGGTGGGCAGGTTTTTGTCCAGCACCCAGCTCTTGGGAACGTAAAAGCGATAAGCCACGTCGTCGTTGGAGGCCAGCTGCATGCCCTCGGGCGCCTCGGCGTCGGGATCGACCGTGTTGACGGGATCCTTGGGCTCAAAGGGAACGTCACTGAATTTGAAATTCTTTTTGACGGTGTCAAACACCGACAGATACCCCTCGTACAGATCCGCGCGGGCGCAGAAGGACAGAACGTATATTTTGCCGTTCTTGGCGCACAGCGTTTCGATACCTTCGTAGCTCACAAGATCGCGCGTGCCTTCGTAGGAGTAGAAATAAGCGTCCAGCTCGCCCAACGTGGTTTCGACGGGCTCGGAGTGCTTGATGCCATCGCTGTCGGGAAAGGCGTTGGCGACGGTTACGCTGTACTTGCTCGTCCAATAGTCCTGCACGCTCAGCCCCTCGGGATTGTCGTACACCTTGACGTAAATGGTGGCCTTATTTTGCATCGAGGCGTAGCCGCCCGACACGCCCGTGTCGGTCAGCAAATTCCAGTCAATGGGCAAAAAGAGGCGATAATCGCTGCCTGCGACGGTTGCGTGTTGCATATTTTCGGGGATCTCGTCGCCGCCGGGTTTACAGCCGTAGAGCGCCACGCTCATAAGCAAGAGCGCCAACATCAGCGTGACAAGACGTGTTACTTTCAGTTTCATGGAGTTTCATTCCTTCCATTTTGATCATTCTGCTATCAGCATAGCATAAAGACATGGCTAAACAAAGGAAAAAGCGTAAAT
>SVSH01000020.1 GCA_015064395.1 Oscillospiraceae bacterium | reverse complement strand
TTACGATATACAGTACCGCTTTTGGAGCAAACTTCTGCCGAAAAAGCTTCTCTCGCATATCGTGCTTGGTTTTTATTATTCATCCTACTTTATCGCTCTTATTATTTTGTTCTATTTCCCCAACTGGATTGTGGTTTCGTTTTTGGGCATATATCTTGGTATTGTGCAACCGCCCATACCTTCAAAGAACGGTAGTAGTCGTTACAGATCCATTCTGTCTTATAAACAACTGTACGAAATATATATCACCCAAGCGGATTTTTGGGAAGAACGTATAGCAAAAAGAAAAGCAAATAAAGGCAAATAACACCTTAAATAACTTGGCATCTTTTTTGTCAACACGTCTCAATGCGTCTTGACAAAAAAGATGCCAAGCAGAAAACCCGAGATTCTCTCGGGGTTTCTTCGTTTTTCGCCGTTTTCCTCACTTTTTTGAAATTCGGATTTTAGTGCAAATAAAAAGATGCCAATAGGCGCTTTCGGGCTAAGTACCGGAAATGAACCTTTACCTTGCTATTTTTACGGCAAATATTGAAAAATATAGGAAAGTGTGATATAATGAGATTAGAAAACCGTGCGCCGTGAGCGAAGGAGATAAAAAACATATGACCAAAAAGAAGGCTTTATTGATTGGTGTTGGACTTGTTTTAATGGTTGCGATTATCGCGTCCGTCAGCATCGTGCCCTATGCTTTAAAATACAACCAAGGTGTAGTTACAAGAATTTCATTAAATCAAAAAAACGAAGATACAATGGTTTTACGAATAACATACTTGCTTCCTTTGGGTGCTTATTCGATTCGAACTGTTCCCGAGGACGAGGGAGAATACATTGGCGACGGCATGATAGACTATGACGGTGCAATTGGGAAATACAGAATCATGGTCAAATTTGGTGATCTTGAGTTGGCGGATTCTTTTGCGAAGAAAAAGGATGAAAATGGTATTTTTATGCTTGCGGACGGCGTTTGGGCAAAGACTGCTCGTCCCTCGGATAGCGGCTTTGTTCTTTATATAGGTTCCGATAAACCAATAAGCGTGGAGCCCGTAGAACTTGGAACTCTCAATGCATTTGGAGGAACGATTAAAATTCCGATTTCCGTTGGCAACGAATGACCCAGTATTATTGTGGCATCTTTTTTGTCAACGCGCCTCAAACAAAAGAGCACTGCGAGAGCAGTGCTCTTTTGTTTGGAGGTGAAGCGCGCTGACGCGCATGAAAAATGAAGCAGGGCGTCGCCCTATGAAGCGAGCCTTCGGCTCACGGAGGAGTAACATCGCGCTTCGCTTCATGGCGCAACGCGCCGCTTCATAGAAGCCGTAAGGCTTCTGCTTCATATTCGCGAAGCGAATGCTTCATTGACAAAACTATGGCGGTATGCTATACTAAACCCAGAAAGGTGGTGGATACATGAAAGCATCTTTTTATAAGAAATTGCAAGACGATTTTGTTATGATTCGATTTTTGCAATACCCAAGCGAATTTGACCAAGAAAAATACGATGCGGCAATATTGTCTATCAGAGATGCAAGAAAAAAGATCAATCAGCGCTCAGCACCGGCCGAAAAAAAGATTTTGCTATATTGTATAGATACTCTCTTTAACATTTTGGGTGAGGGAGATAAACAAAAGATTTTTGACTTTGCAGATGCCATACATAATATTCCAGAGATCTATATGCAGAAACGCAATCTGTATTCCTTCCGCAGGGAACTGAAAGCGTTTCAAAAGAAATACGGCAAACAATATTTCCCTTTTATGGACAATGTGAAGCTCTCCCCAAAAGGTGGAAATTGGAAAATTCCCAAAAATGCCAAGGCGTATTTTGATCCACACTATGATGACGCATTCAAGGCCAAGCATCCCCTATTATATTGGCTTACGGTTATTGCCATTATCGTTTTGGTTCTGGTCGGCCCGATGTTGTATATATATTTTTGTTCGATAATCCAATCAACTATGACTTTTCTGGAGCTTCTTTTCTGGTTGATTGGCTTTGTTTGCTCGTTTGGTATTAGCATTGGAATTTGTAACCTGTTTATGATCCTTCATAAGCAATATCTGGGGCATTACGTTACACTCTATTCATTTGCGATTGGCTTGGTTGGCTCTTCCCTAGGCTTGTTTTTCTTGTGGCTTATATAAGCGCCCCCCTTTTTTGCCCCGCCCAAAACCAAAGCGCCCCCTTGACACCCTGCCGCATGATTGATCGATCCTTTGCGCCAAGCACACCGAGGCAAAACTGCTGAAAATTTTGGTTTTGTAACATAGCGTCAATTCAAGGGACACCCGCCGGGTGTCCTTTTTCCTTTGCGTATGATTTTTTCCAAACGGCGCATACTGATGATACCCAAGAAAAAGAGGAGGGAAGTTATGATAGAACAAGATACCATCAAGCTGCTGCGCGAGTGCGACGCGGGCGTGAAAATGGGAGTGCAATCCATTGACGACGTGATGGACTACGTCAAATCCGAGCAGCTGGGGCAATATCTCAGCGAGTGCCGCCAGGAGCATCGCAAGCTGGATCGCGAGATTCAGGAAGGCCTGGATGAATTTGGCGACGAGGGAAAGAACCCCAATCCCATGGCCAAGGGCATGTCCTGGATGAAGACCAACGTCAAGCTGGGGCTTAAGGAGTCCGATCACACCATCGCCGACCTGATCACGGACGGCTGTAACATGGGGGTGAAATCCTTAAATCGCTACCTCAATCAGTATGAGGCGGCCGACGAACGAAGCAAGGACATTACCAAGCGTCTGATCAACCTGGAGGAGAAGCTGGCTACCGATATTCGTCAGTTTCTGTAAAAGCTTTGTGTTTCCCTTGACAACGGCGAGTGCGTGCTGTATAATAAAAGCAGAGAAGCCGCGCACCATGCGGCCTGTGAAGGGAGACTAACATATGGCAAAGCTGTTTCAACAAAAACCGGCGGGAGCCCCCGCCATTCCCCCTCGTCAGATGCTGATGAATAAGTACAGCACCGCGCGCTGGAACCTGCTGGGCGCAGTGATCTTTACGGCGATCAACCTCTTTTTGCTTTTGTCCGGGGCAAATTCGTATTTCCTGTTTTCAATTTATTTGCCCTACTTCCTAGGCGGTATGGGAATGCTGCTGTGCGGCAAATTCCCGCCCGAGTTTTACGAGGGCTTGGGAGAGGTAACCTTCCTTGACACCTCGGTTCTCGTCGTTATGATGATAGTGGCCGTCGTCATTCTTGGGCTGTACCTGCTGGCCTTCTTTATGTCCAAGAAAAAGAGCGGTTGGCTGATCGCTGCCCTGGTGCTGTTCTCCATCGACTCGGCGCTGATGCTGTTGCTCGGCGACTTTGCAAGCTCCATTTTGGACATCGTGTTCCACGCTTGGGTCATCTACTACCTGATCGTCGGTATTACTTCTGCCAATAAGCTCAAGAATATGCCCGAGGAAGAGCCCGAAGCTGTCGTTGCAGAAGGGGAGGAGCCTATCGAGACCGAAGATCCCGTCGAGGAATCTGCGACCGAGAATGGCGAGCCCGATGCTTGGGCAGAGCTCAACGCGCGCGTTGAAAACTCGGACGAGACGAAGGAATAAGATAACAAAAAAGAACCCGAAAGGGTTCTTTTTTGTTTGTAAGAACAGCGGGGTGTGATTAGTTCACAACGACGCTGACACCTAATCTCCGCAGTCGGGCGAAGAAATCGGGGAAGCTTTTTTTGATGGCGTGGGCGTCGTCGATAGTGACGGGGGTCGTGTCCTTCAAGCAGGCGGACAGGACCGATAGGCTCATCACGATGCGGTGGTCGTTGTGACCATGTAACGTCGTGGCCGGGGCGTGCAATCCTTCGGAGGGCGGCAGGATGGTCACCGTTCCGCCGTCAATGCCGTCGCAGACGGTGCAGACTGCGCCAAACGCTTCGAGCTCCTGCACCATGGCGGCCACGCGGTCGCTTTCCTTGAGGCGCAGGCGGTCGGCGTGGGTAAACACGGCGCCCTGCAGGGCGGCCGCTGCGCAAAACAGCATAGGGCCAAGATCGGGACAATCGGCCAGTGAGATCACGGGAAGATCGTCCGGGGTCGCCGCTGCCATGATGGCCAGCAGCTCGGAGCAAATGACGTCGCCCTGCTTGATATCCTCGCTTACAGGGCATACAACGTTCACGTTGTTTTGCGTTCCGATCCTGCCAAGCGCGTAGAAAAAGGCCGCGCCGGAGGCGTCGCCGTCGATGTCCATATCGGCGGCGAGGTAGGTCTGTCCACCCGGCACAAAAAGGCGCGTGTCGCTCTGCCAAGCCGCCCGCACGCCAAAGCGGGCGAGCACAGAAATCGTCATATCAATATACGAGCGGCTCTCGGGCGGTGCGGCCAGCTCGATCACACTATCCTGTCCCAACAGCGGCAGAACAAACAACAGGCCTGTGACAAACTGACTGCTCGACTTGCCCGTCAGCGAAAACGTTCCGCCCCTCACGGTCGCGCCGCCTCCCAGGCAAAGGCCGTCTTCTGTTCGGGTGCATCCTCTGCCGGACAGCAGGGCGCGGTAATCGTCCAAGGGGCGGGAGAGTAATTTCTCACTGCCCATCAAGGTGCGGGGCGCGTCGGACATCAGGCACAGGGGGAGCATAAAGCGCAACGTACTTCCACTTTCGCGGCAAGAGAGCGGTTCGCCCTCTTTGGTCCATTGACCGCCACAGCCATAGACGACTACCTGTCGCGTGTCGCCGCTCGGTTCGCGCGTCTCGGTCATACGCACACCCAGCGCGCGCAGGCAATCCATCGTCGCGTCGATATCCTCGTTATAGGGCATCCGACACAGCATGCTCACCTGTCCCTCGCCCGCAAGCGCGGCACAAATGAGGGCGCGGTGCGCGATACTTTTGGAGGGCGGGATGACCACCTGCCCGCACGCGATGCCCGGTGTGATGGTTACGGTGTCTTGTATCATCATACGGTATCTCCTACGTGATTGCAAAGCAGGTCGATCGCCTCGAGATACCCCCTTGTGCCGTGACCCTTGACGGTTGCCACGCAAGCGGCACGAACGTAGCTGATCTTGCGGAATTCCTCACGGGTATCGGGGTCGGAGATATGCACCTCGATAGTGGGTAGATTGACCCCTTTTATGGCGTCGAGCAGTGCGATACTGGTATGCGTGTAGGCGCCGGGGTTGATGACGATGCCGTCAAGGCCGTCAAAATAGGCCTCTTGTATCGCATCGACCAGTGCCCCCTCGTGGTTGGATTGCACAAGGCGCACCTCGATTCCTTTTTGGTTGGCATAAGCCTCGATGCGCTCGCACAGGTCGGCATAGGTCTCCCGCCCGTAAATATTCGGTTCGCGGATGCCGAGGAGATTGAGATTTGGGCCGTTGAGAATGAGAAGTTTCATGGGGTCTCCTTAGTTTTTTGAAGGAATATCTAAATTTTTAACGACTTTTTCTACGGACGCTCACACTGCTGCGCGCGTTCGCGGTTCTCACTTGTGCCATTTCTTTGTCGCTGAACAAAGAAATGGCGAAAGAAAATCAGCCAAAGGCTGCCGCCTTTGGAAACCGCGTCCGTGCCGCTCTTCAAAGCAGACAGAGGAGAAAGACATATGGATTTCATATGCAGCTCTCGTCGTTTTGCCAGCACGAGCGGCAGGCCGAGAAAGCAGGCAACGCTGTAACAAATCTAACATTGTGGAGCGGAGTGGGTGGGGTCCCACGCAGCTTGCGGGAGCCGATTTCGCCCATGGCGAAATCCCCAGGAAAGGCAAAGTTCTTTCCCATACAAGGATAGAAGAAGTGGCAAGGACGAGCGATCCTGTATCTTCTATTAAAGTTCTTGGGGGGTGTGGGGGACTTCTTTCAAGAAGTCCTCCACAATCCTCCTCGTTGTTTCTTCCGCCGATTCGCCATCAGGTACAACCAAATGCACGTCCGCGATGGAACGGTAGCGATCGTAGCGCTCTTCATAGCGGCGGCGCAGAGTGTCGGGATCGGGGGAAAGCGGGCGATCGGGGGTGGCGATCAGGGATTCCAGCGGGCGGTCAAGAAAGACCAGCGAGCCGTTGCGCTTGAGCCGACGGACGTTTTCGTCGCGCAAAATGGCGCCGCCGCCCGTGGCGATCATGACCCCGCTTTGCGGCGCGATCTCCTCACGGATGACCGCCGCCTCGACCTCGCGAAAGGCGGCTTCTCCATGGGTCAGAATGTAGTCGGGAATGGAACCGACGCGCGCCGTGATGGCCTCGTCGGTGTCAAGCAGAGGACGGCCAAGGAGCTCGGATAGCAAACGTCCTACCGTCGTTTTGCCACAGCCCGGCATGCCGATGAGGACGATGTTTTCCTTGCTCGCCTGAACCTCGGCGATCACACTCGACACGACGTCGGGAGGTATGCGGCAATCCAAAAAGCGCTCGGTCGCGGCGGCCGCCTGGGCGACCAGCATGGCAAGGCCCCCAGTAGCGGGAATGCCAAGCGCTCGCGCCTGCATCACAAGCTCCGTCCGCAACGGGTGGTAGACGGCATCCACCACGCCTAAAAGCTTGGGAAAATCAGCCAGCGTCAGCGTGTCGGGGAGCGGACAGCCCTCGTCGTTTGGGTACATACCCGCGGGCGTGGTATTTATGATGATATTCGCATCGGTGTGAAGGGACAGCGCGCCGTAAGACAGCGCGCCCTCCCTTGCCGTGCGGGAAAATTTCAGAATTTGCTTGGCTCCACCTGCCATGGCAACAGCTGTGGCCGTACGGGAGGTTCCACCCGTGCCAAAGATGATTACCTTTTGATCCCTCAAGTCGATGCCGACGGTCCCGAGGAGATACTGCATACCGTAAAAGTCGGTGTTGTCGCCGATCAGCCGACCATCCCGATGGACAACGGTGTTGACCGCACCGATGGCGCGCGCCGTGTCGGTCAGCTCGTCCAAATGGGGAATGACCGTCTGCTTGTAGGGGATGGTCACGTTGATACCGCGAAAGGCGCGGCGGCGAAGGAAATCCTCGACTTCATCCGGGCACAGCTCCTGCAGCGCGTAATCATAGGCCCGCTCGGGGGACCCGATGGCGAGCTTTTCGGATAATAATTGATGGATCACACCCGAGAAGCTGTGACCGAGGTGCTCGGCGATACAGCCGTAGGTGGTGATGGGAGAGAGAGAATTCATAGGATGCTCCTGTATTCTAAATGCCAAAAGACTTCTTGTTGGGCGCTCTCACTGTGCTTTGCGCGCGTTCGCGCTTTCGTTTTTACTGCCAGCCCTCAACGCCATATCTCTGTGTCAGCAGATCCGCCACAACAAGCGCGGCGACGCTGTCGACTACCACACGGGCGCGGTGGACGATACAAGGGTCGTGACGACCGCGACCACCGTATTCGACCTGTGTGTTTGTCTTCATATCAATGGTCTTTTGTGTTTTAGCAATCGTAGGCGTTGGCTTGATGGCACAGCGGAATACGACCGGCATGCCGCCCGTAATGCCGCCAGCGATGCCGCCGTTGTGATTCGTTTTTGTTACGACGCGCCCTTCCTGCATCCACAAGGTGTCGTTGGCAACGCTTCCAAGCTGATCCGCCAGGGCAAATCCATCTCCAAATTCCACGCCCTTGACGGCAGGAATGGAAAACAGGGCGTGAGAAAGAAGGCTCTCAACACTGTCAAACCAAGGTTCACCCAAGCCCGCAGGCAGGCCCACAATGGCCGTTTCCAGCACGCCGCCGACGCTGTCGCCCTCGGCGCGGGCAGCCTCAATGGCAGCTCTCATGCGCTCGCCTGCCGATTCGTCCAGCACGGCAAAGGGGATATCGTTCAGGGCAGAAAGCTGATGGATCAAGGTAGCCTCATCAGAGGACAATGCGGCATCCTTGACACCGGCACAGCGCGAGATATGCGTGCCGATGACAATTCCTTTTTTGCCAAGCGCAGGCAAAACAAGAGCGCCTGCCGCCACCAGTGCCGCCGTGATGCGGCCGCTGAAATGTCCGCCGCCACGGGCGTCCTGATAGCCGTGATACTTGCACTCGGCGGTATAATCAGCGTGTCCCGGACGGGCAATGCTTGTGGAGTAATCGCCGCTTTTGGTGTCGGCGTTGGGAATGAGGATGCACAGGGGACTTCCCGTTGTGCGCCCCTCGTGGACACCGCTGACGATGCGAAATTCGTCCGCCTCACAGCGAGCGGTGGAGATGCGTCCCGACGGACGGCGCAGGGCCAGTTGATGACGGATGAACTCCTCATCCACGGCAAGACCGGGCGCAAGGCCATCCAGCACAGCACCGATGGCAGGGCCGTGGCTCTCGCCAAATATCGTTACGCAAAGCGCGTTTCCAAAGGTGTTTTTCATCATAGCTCCTTTCCGGCAAACGCCGCAAAGAGGGCGTCGGCCAATACGGCGGGCGTTGCTTGTTGCATACAAAATTCACCCACGCGGGGGACGACGACAGTATGGATTTTGTCTCCCGCCGATTTTTTGTCATGCGTCAGAGCCGTTAATATCTGTTCGCGGGGCGGCAATGGCACCGCCGTGGGCAGACCGCAACGGGCGAGCAGGGGCACAAGGCGCGCCCGCACCTCCTCGGTGCACATGGGGATCATACCCAGTGCTACGCACTCGCCGTGATACAGACCGCCAAGGCCCGCACAGCTCTCGAGCGCATGACCCAGCGTGTGTCCAAAATTCAGCACGCGGCGAAGTCCACCTTCGCGTTCGTCATTCTCTACGACGTCGATCTTGATGCGGAGTGCACGGGCGATGACGTCATCGATCGTCTCGGACAGAGCTTGCCCCTCGCTTGGCAACAGGTCCTGCGTCTCCAATATATCAAACAATAGGGAGTCACAGGTCAGGGACATTTTGATGACCTCTGCCAGTCCGTCCGACAGGCGGCGAGGGGGCAGAGTGCCGAGCGTTTCGGGATCAATGAGCACGGCGCGCGGTTGCCAAAAGGCGCCGATCATATTTTTGTATCCTTCGAAATCAACGGCCGTTTTTCCGCCGACCGAGGCATCCACCATGGCCAAAAGGGTGGTGGGAACGTTGTAAAAATCAATACCGCGCATATAGGTCGCCGCCGCAAAGCCGGCAAGGTCGGTGACAACACCGCCGCCCACGGCCACGATGGCGTCGGAGCGGTCAAAGCCGTGATGCAACAACAGGCGCAACAGCTCCTGCAGCGTATCGAAGGTCTTATTCGCCTCGCCCTGGGGAAAGCGAAAGAGCACCGGATCGTCACACCCGGCGGCCACAGCCTCGGCATATTGAGCCGGCACGCCTGTGTCCGTGACGACACACACCCGGCGCCCTGCCAGCGCAAGCAGCTCGTCGGCACGCGCCAGCGCGCCGCGCTCGATGATAATGGGATACTGTCCCATGTTGGTATTGACCTGCAACGTCATATCCATTCCTCTTTCTTGGTTGTTATCCTACAACGGTTCGATTTGCTTCAGTCCGCCTTAACAGTTGTCGCAAAGATCGTATTTGAGCTTGATCTCGGTCCCATAGGTTCCCAGCACCCGCACGTTTTCACAAGCGAACGCCAGCTCGGAGAGCATATTCCGGCCGTTTTCGTCCGACAGATTGCCCTCGCCCTCGGCAAAGAAATAATAGGACCAGTTGCTCCGTTTGGTGGGGCGGCTCTTAAGCGCCCGCAGATTAAAGCCCGTCTTACCGATGGCGTCGATGGCACGTCCCAAAGCGCCCGCCTGGTGGCGGACAGTAAAGAACAAAAGAAATCTTCCGTCCCCTGGTTGGGGCTGACGGGGGACGCGGGAGAACACCGCAAAACGGGTGGTGTTCGCCTGATCTGCCCCGATGTTGGCCGCGATGACGTCAAGACCGTACATTTCGGCCGCCTCGCGAGTGCCGATGGCGGCAACACTGCGGTCTCCCGCCTCGGCAACGGCCCGAGCGGCCGCCGCGGTATTGACTGCCTCATGCAACGTCCAGCCATTCTTTTGCAGATAGGGCTCGCACTGCGCCAACGCCTGGGGGTGGCTGACCACCTCGCGCACGTCGGCGGTCGTTGCGCCGGGTACACCAAGCAGATTTTGCTCGATTTCCAGCTCGTACACGCCGGTAACGTACAGCGAGCCGGCGTAGGCCAGGTCCAGCACCTGTGCTACGTCACCGCCGATGCTGTTTTCCAGGGGAAGGACAGCGCATTCGCATTCTCCCGCTTCGACTGCCGCATAAGCGGCGGCAAAGTCACGGCAGGGGACTGCTTCGGCATCCGGAAAGATGGCACCGGTGGCCTTTGCGGCAAAGGCGCCGGGGACTCCGCTGTAGGCCACCTTCTCGCCCGACAAGAGGCGGTGCTGATAGCGGCGGGAGAGGGCCATCGTTGAGCGGAGCTGGCAGATATAATATTCTCGCATGACGTCGTCCTCAATCAGAGCGGAGGCGCGAGCGATCACCTCTTTTTCGCGGTTCGCATCCAGGACGGGAAGGCCGCGGCTCTTTTTATAGGCGGCGACGTCCTGCACGGCGCGAAGGCGTTGGCAGAACAGGTCCGCCATTTCCCGGTCGATGCGGTTGATCTCCTCGCGGGCGGCAAGTAGGGTTTGATCGGTGTTCATATTGACCTCCGGTGGGGGGATTTGGCTTGATTTTTTACTACTTCTTCTACGGACGCGCACACAGTTTCACGCGTGCGCTGTGCCGATTTGGATGCCATTTCTTTGTTATTTCACAAAGAAATGGCGAAAGAAAGGAAACCAAGACGTTCCCTCTTGGATCTCCCTTGGCATCCCGCCGTTCCAACGATGAACGGCGGGGCCTTTGCTTTGGCAAAAGTCCTCCATCTGTGGGGCATATATCCCACCCGCAGATGGGTTTGCCGTTGGCAAGATTTGTTGCTATCCCGTAGGGGCGATCTTTGATCGCCCGTTTGTGAGGTGGTTGGTCTTCATAGCGGGCGAACAATGTTCGCCCCTACATTTGTGGAGCGAGTGGGAAGGGGCCCACGAGCTATCGGTAGTACCTATGGAATAACGCACTCTTTTTCCCCTACAGGGTTCGGAGAAGTTGTTCCGGCGAGCCTTTCGCTATCTGCGGGAAGAATTTTGCAAAGCAAAATTCTTCGTGAGCGGGCTAACTGAACACGCCATAAGCATTTATTTTGTGCCCGCTCGGTTTTTGGGGGTGTGGGGACTTTTTTCAAAAAGTCCCCACGTCGTTTCTTCCCTTACAGCACATCGGCCATATCGAGAATCAGGCGCTCTGTCTTCTCCCAACCCAAACACGGGTCGGTGATCGACTGGCCGTGGCAGTACGTGCCGTCAGCCGACAGCTTCTGCGTGCCGTCGATCAGATAGCTTTCGATCATCAGTCCCTTGACAAGGCGGCGCACTTCGTCGCTCTGACGGCGGGAATGCAGCACGTCCTTGGCAATTCTCGGCTGCTCTGTATATTTTTTCGCCGAGTTGGCGTGGTTGGTATCTACGATCACAGCAGGATTTTTCAGCCCCGTCTTGGCATACAGCTCCGATAACTGACAAAGATCCTCGTAATGGTAATTCGAGCAGCTGGAGCCGTCGAATTTGGTGTATCCGCGCAAAATGGCGTGGGCCAGAGGGTTGCCCGCGGTCACGACCTCCCATCCGCGGTACAGGAAGGTGTGCGAGGTCTGGGCGGCGCGAATGGAGTTCATCATCACCATCAGATCGCCTCCCGTCGGGTTCTTCATGCCGGCAGGGACGTCCAGTCCGCTGGCCGTCAGGCGGTGCTGCTGGTCCTCGACCGAGCGAGCACCGACGGCAACGTAGGACAACAGGTCTGACAAGTAGCGGTGATTTTCGGGATACAGCATCTCATCTGCGCAGGAAAAACCGTAATCGGACAGCGCGGTGCGGTGCAATTCGCGAATGGAAACGATGCCGCGGAGCATATCCTCGTGCGCGGCTGGGTCGGGCTGGTGGAGCATGCCCTTGTAGCCCTCGCCTGTTGTGCGGGGCTTGTTGGTGTAGATGCGAGGGATGATCAGGATGCGATCCTTGACCTGTTCCTGCACTTTGGCCAGGCGGGAAATATATTCCAAAACCGGCTCGCGGGCGTCTGCGGAGCAAGGGCCAATGACTAAAATCAGCTTGTCCGATTCGCCTCTGAAAATGCTTCGTATTTCTTCATCCCGTGCCGCCTTGACGCTTGCCATGGCCTCGGTTACGGGGTATTCCTTTTTGATCTCCTGCGGAATCGGCAGTTTGCGCAAAAAATTCATATTCATATTATATCATCCTTCTTTCATCAAATTATGCCTGCCGGTCAAAGGCGCGGCGGCAGTCGGTCGAGCGACGCATCATGTCCCGCATGGCTTCGGTGTCACCGTCGGCCAGTGCTTGACGCAACGCACAAAATCGGTCGATAAAAACGTCCATCTGCCCGAGCAATGGCTCGCGGTTGGACAGGAAGAGCTCGCTCCACATCGCGTCGTTGATCTTGGCGATGCGGGTCAGGTCGCGGAAGGAGTCGCCCGTCAGGCTTGACAGCCGGGAAACGTCCCCCTCGCCGTCGGTACAGCACATCAGTGAGACGGCGATGGCGTGCGTCAGCTGGGAAAGGAAAGCGATCGCGCGGTCATGCTCCTCCACGGAAAGCCTCGTCACCCGGGCAAAGCCCAGCACCCGTCCGAGCTGCTCGCACAAGCAGATCGCCTCGGGCGTGTTTTTCTCGGTCGGGACGACCAAATAGTTCGCCCCGCGGAACATATCGGGTGTGGCGGCGCGAAAGACCGCCAGCGGCTCGTTGCCGATGAGCTCGCGCCCCGCCATGGGGTGAGCCGAAATATATTCGACGCCCTCGGGCAGCATGGCCTGTACCTGCTCCACCACACAGGCCTTGACGCCCGTGACGTCGGTCAGCACCGTGCCGGGAGAAATGAGGTGACTGTTTTTGTGGACCCAGTCCAACAGCACCGTAGGATACAAGCCAAAGACAATGATGTCTGCCTGCGCGATCAAATCGGCATTGACGTCGGTGTCGCCCGCGTGGATGACCCCCTCGGACAGTGCCGCATCGATGACCTCTTGGTGGGGGGTGATGCCCAGCACGCGATAGCCCGTTTCGGACAGCGCCCTGGCGTAGGCAGAGCCCATCAGACCAAGGCCAACAATGAGCACAGTCCGCTCGGGAATCAAATAGGGAAATTGCTTCATAACACCATCTCCTTTTTGGGAAAGTTCAAAAAAAGATGGCGGTCTTGCAAATGCAAAACCGCCATCGGCTCGGCAGCTCGTCACCAATACGGAACGGCTACGGTTATCTTGCATTTGCTACTCTGATAGGCCCGTCGGTAAAATAATACGCCTGGCCAATAAACAGGGGGTAAAAATAAAATGCAAAAAAGGATACCGCAGGCGCAGTATCCGACAGAGCAAGGGTATTGGCAGACAGAGGGGCGGTATTGGTGCAGGCGCGCAGAGACAGGGCCGTCGCGCTTGTCACGGCGGTCGATCGTGCTCGGTTGTGTCTGCTCGTCGCCTTCATCGGTTTGCCCTCGTGTCTTGTTAATAGGGTTAGTATACACGATTTTCGGGGGAATTGCAACCCCTTGCTGAAATTTTTTTCATTTTTTTGCGTTTTATCGACCGAAAAAAGGGCAGAGCACCCGGATTTTGGATGCTCTTCCATATACCGTGTAGGTTTATTTCTGCTTTTTACGAATGGCCCAGCCGGCAAGAGAGAGGACTGCCAGGACACTCCAAGCGCCGCCGATCATGCCGGTGCAGCCCGTGCCTAAGCCGTCCGTGTTGGTGTCGGTCTTGGGGTCATCCGGTTGCGGTGTTTGAGAACCGGTCTTGGGAATGGTATGCTTTTGGACATATCCGCAAACCAAGCAAGTTTCGGCTGCCAAGCCGTTCTCGATCTCGGTGGGTTCCTTTACTGTGATACGCTCGCCGTAACGATGATACTCGACAACGTACTCGTCACAAGTGGTACATTTCGTCGTATGGCAGCTTTTATCGCTTTCCCACTCGCCCGTGTGGTTGCCCTTCTGACGGTCGGTGAAAACGAAATTGTCGAATTTCAACTCCCAATTCGGGTCGGCGTTTTTTATATTCATAAGATAAATACGCAAGCAATTAATGTTTGACAGATCAACCTGCTTGTAGTCAGTGCCAAAGATAGTCAGATCAACCATATATTCAAGTAATATAACGACGTGATTCCAGCCTACCTTAGGGCCTTTTCTTATCATTTCTTTTGCCACGTGATGGATACCATAGGTAAGCTTGCCGTCGGTAACTTGGGAATTCGTCACCGGAGAGAGTTGGATTGCCGCCCGGGTCTCTGCCAAGCATTCCAAAATGGCGAGATCGGAAATGTACATATCGAATTCAAGTGCCGTTACATTGGTGGTATCCACAGTGGGAACGGTAATTGAAGCATCAAAATGGGGGCCGTTGCTAAAATTCATACTGATGCATCCGGCACCTTCGAGTTGATTTTCGGTATCCAATTCGAATTTACCGACGGTTGTGGCTTGTTGACCAATTTCCTCATCCGCATTCCAAAGAGGGGTAGTTTTGGAAAACTCATCAACATAACAGTTCGCCGACGCCGGTACGCAAAGGCACAGGGCAAGCATCAGGGTGGCGGTAAGAAAAGCGAGTAGTCGTTTCATAGTGAGTTCTCCTTCTGATGTTTTAGATAACTGTGGTTGCAACAGTATCGGCTTCCCCTTGAGGGGAAGCTGGCGCGGAACGCGGCTGATGAGGTGGTCGTTTGAGATTGTGCGCTCGATTAATCAATAAGCACAGGCCGTCGACACCTCATCCGTCACCTATCGGCGACACCTTTCCCTCAAGGGGAAGGCTTCTGACAAGCGTTCCATGATAGCTCAACCTTATTATAGCATAACGGCCAAATCCTGTCAAGAACTTGGCCGTTATGTGAAAAATATCAATGCTCAAATGCCTCGGCAAGCTCCCGTGCCAGCTCACGCATGCGCTCACCGTCGGGCTTGATCAGGCGGCGATCATAGGTTAGCATACCGTTGACCTCGTCCTCGACGTCGCTCAGCTGGGTGAGCACCAGGGCCGAGAGATTGGTCGTGCGCAGGGCTGGGATGATCTCTTGGCGGTACAGCTTCTCCAGCCCCCCGGTCAGCGCCTCGGCAGAATCAAAATTGCGGTAGCCAAAGCTCTGGTCCGGGTTGAACAGATGCTCCTTTGCCGCGTAGCAGTAGCCGCCGAACTCGGACAGCACCACGGGGCGCGCGGGGTCAGCCTTGAGCTTGACCGGACGGAAATAGATGTGCTCGCTGTGCACGTCGCTTTCCTTTTCCCAAAACCAGCCCGAGGTCGCATCCCACACGCGAGAGGGGTCAAGTGCCTTCAGCTCGCCAAAGATGCGATCGGCATCGTACTGCCCCCAGCCCTCATTGAAGATGGTGTAGTAGCACACCGAGGGATGGTTGTAAAGCAGCTCGACCGTCTCGCGGGCCGCGCCCTCAAAGGCGGCACGGCGGCGGGGGCTTGCGCGGTGGGTGATGCCCTTTTTCAGACCGATCGTGGGCAGAGCGGTGTCAACGAAAAAGCTGTATTTGCCGCTGTTGACCATATCCTGGAACACGATCATGCCCAGGCGGTCGCATTCGTAATAAAACAGCTCGGGCTCGATCTTGATGTGCTTGCGCAGCATATGAAAGCCCAGCGATTTCATACTTTGAATGTCGTAGCGGTAGCCCTCGGGCGAGGCGGGCAGGTAAATGCCATCCGAGAAATATCCCTGATCAAGCAAGCCGTGAAATAACGTCGGCTTGCCGTTGAGACAAATGACAGGACCTTTCTTTCCCTCGCCGATATTGACGGTGCGCAGAGCAAAATAGGACTGCACCTCGTCCTTGCCGCTACGAAGCGTAAAATGATACAGATAGGGGTGGTCGGGCGTCCATAGGTGAAGGTCGTCGGGGGTCAGGGTAACAGTGTCGCCCTTGAAGGTATATTCTTTGTCGCCCGTCTCGGTGTGCAGGATCAGCGTCTTTTGCGAAATACCGCCCGTGATCGTCAGCGTCGCGCTCGTCAGCGTCGTGTCGATGCGGATGCGCTCAATGTGCGCCGTCGGCACGGCCTCCATCCACACCGTCTGCCAGATGCCGCTGGTCGGGGTGTACCACATGCCGCCCCGCTTTGCTCTCTGCTTGCCGTAGGGCAATTCCTCGTCCAAGGGGTCGCGCACCTCGACAGTCAGCTCGTTGTCACCCTCGTGCCAAAGCTCGGTCACGTCAAGCGTGAAGGGATGATAGCCCCCCTCATGCTCGCCCACAAGAGCGCCGTTGACAAGCACGCGGCAGGTCTGATCGACCGCGCCAAAGTGGAGCAGCAGCCGCTCGCCGCCAAAGCCCTGGGGGAGCGTGAGAGTGCGGCGGTAGATCAAAATATCGTTCTTTTCAAAGGTCTGCCCGATGCCGGACAATCTCGATTGAGGTGGGAACGGCACTCGGATGGTGCCGACTTCGCTCTCCTCCCCCGCGCGGCAGACGGACAGCGCCCACGCGCCGTTGAGATTGAGATACGAGTCGCGCTTCATCGAGGGACGGGGGTATTCCTCCCACGGGGTGTCGCCCATATCCTCCTCAAAGGGGGTGGTCAATTCTTGCAGACGGGGCGTTTTTTTGCCCTTGATCCACAAAAGAAGCAGGAAAATGGGGAGGGCGGCGCACAGGGCGGCGACGAAAATCGACGCATTGGGGACGAAGGACTGGGTACCGTCGTTGTTGGTGATGAGCTCGGCGTCGGCCAGTACCGTCTTGCCGATGAAAGGGCCGACGAGGCCCGGAATAAGCACCTGCGAGAAGATGCGAACGCCCTGCAGCATGCCCGCCTTGCCGGCGGGGGTGCAGTCGCGGATAAGCGCGCCGAACACCGCCATGCCGGAAAGGTATCCGCACATCATCAGAAGCGACCCGACGAACACAAGAGCGGTGTTTTCAAACAGCATCAGAACGACGTATCCCACGCACAGCCAGATCAGCGCGGGGAGGGCGGATTTCATAAAGCCCTTTTTATCATATACCTTGCCCCAGAAGAAGGTGACGACAGCCGCCAGGATGATAGCGGGCGCCATGATAAAGACGTAATTCGTCATGCCAAGGGAGACCTCGTAGTAAAGAATGAGGTAGGGCATGAAGATCTGAATGGAAATATTGAACACAATAAAGACCACAAGCGCGCGGTACAGTCCCGCGTTTTTCTTAACAGTCGAGGGGCGGAAGCCGTAGAAAATGTTATACAGGTATCCCGTTTCGCTGGGGGTGATGGGGGCATCCTTGATGATGAAGCAGCCCAAAACACCGACGCCCAGCGTCAGCGCGCCGATGATCGCGAAGATATACGTCCAGCTGGAGGGGTCGTCCAGGTCAAAGGCCATAAAGCCGCCAAATACGGCGAGGATAGCGACCAGCGGCATCATAGCGTTGATGCCCTCGGCAGCGCCGCGGCAGGACTCGTCGGTCGAGTCGGTCAGCCAGGCGTTGAAGGCGGCATCGTTGGCGGTTGAGCCAAAGAAGGTCATGACGCAGTCCATGATGATGACCAGCGACACGCCTACCGTCGCGGCACTGACGGTCATGGGGAACATGGCCTCAATGACGTCCAGACGGATAAAGACAAAGCTGAAAATGGAAATGCCCCACAAAATGTAGCCGCCGCACATGAACAGCTTGCGCTTGCCCACGCGGTCGGACAGAGCGCCCATGAAGACGGTGGTGAGCGTGGCCGCCACGGCGCTGGCCATGACCATGGCGGAAATATCGCCGGGCGTGGCGTTGAACATTTTGTAGATGAATACGTTGAAGTACATATTCTCGACGACCCAGGCGATCTGGCCCATGAGGCTGAAGACGGTCAGGGCGACAAGAGTTCTGGGGGAGAGCTTGGTGTTTGGTTTCATATGGTTCTCCGATCTGTGTAAAGTAAAGGATTTTTCTCCATCATAGTCTTGTGTCGGTTTTATGTATTTTCTTTTTTCTTTCCTTTGACAAATCGGGTGTAGCCTTGGCATCCCTCAAACAAAGGAAGAAGTTTTTCGGGAATGATAGCTGTAGAAGGAATATCCAAATATACTACCACGGCGAAATGCGAGCCTTCCAGATATTCTATCGTAGCCGGAATATTTTTCAGCCACGGTGATAAGGATAATGCCTGTCCGAATGTTTTTACAAACAACTGATATTGTTCACAATCACGATCCACAAGGTGCGCAGAAAACGATCCTCTGTAGCCGGAACGATACCGGGCAACGGTTAATTTTGTTTCTTTTTGAATTAGACGACGATTTTTTATATCACGCCGTGCCATGCGCCATTTTTTGCTGTCAATGAGAAGAACAAGAAATGGCAGTGCAAGCGCGCACAGTAAACCAATAGCAAAAAAGCAGATGCTTCCATCCAAGTTATCCGCAGAAACAATTGTTAATGCTGCAACAGCAATAAACCAAAAGATCAGATTACAAATCACAACCTGCTTGATTGTGCGATAACGCCGTGCCACAATCTTTTTGGCCTCTGTCATATCCGGCATAATTTTCTCTCCTTGCAATGAAAATCTTCAAATTTATTATATCACGCCGCTGTTTTCTTGTCAAGGTGAGTCAAAGGGCAGGCGATTGCAGCGACCAAAACCTCCCACAAGACAAACACCGTTGTGAGGATGAGTTTTACCGGATTCAGATCGCTCAACACGGACAACAAAAAGGGAAAACCGAGCGGTTTTCCCTCTTTGTTTTATTGATTATACTCCTCATACACTTCCTTGAGTCTATGCGGATAATCCGTCATGATCCCGTCCGCGTCAATGTCGATCAGATATCTCATATCCTCTTTGTCGTTGATCGTCCAGAAATGCACCGCCAGATTGTGCTTATGTACCGCCTTGACAAATCCCCGCGTTGCCAGCTTGATGCCGTACTCCTCCATGGGTAGCTGGAATACGCACATCTCGTCGCCAAAGAATACGTCCAAGCCCAGCATTTGCAACACAAAAAATTCGATGCTCGCGCCGTAGGCAGGCGAATACATAAACTCGGCAGGCACCTCGCCCGCCTTTTGCAGTCGCTGAAATTCGTTATACAGCTCCTCGTGGAAGCTGGCCACGACCACACGGTCAAAGGCGTCGTACTCATCCAGCAGACGAATGATCTCGGCCAGCGCCCGAAGACCTGTCTCGCCCGACTGCTTGATCTCCACGTTGATGCGGTTGTTGGGGAAGGCAACGATCAGCTCCTCCAGCGTCGTGGCAAGGAAGACCGTCTCGTGTCGGGGCTCAACCCCCTCGGGATACGCAACGTCGGTGGGGTATTTCTCCTCGCCGTCGGGACCCTTGAAATGCTCGCGCTCGCCGTCCAGCTTGCCGTCCGAGGTAGGATTGGTGTAGCCGAAATCGACCTCTTGGGCGATCAGATCGCTGTAGTTCCAGTCGATGATCTTGCCTGTGACGTTGGTCTTGCGGTCGAGCGTCGTGTCGTGGGAGAGAATGACCACACCATCCTTGGTAATGCTGACGTCAGTCTCCATCATGACACGCGCATCGACGCTGTAGGCATTGTAAAACGCCTCGAGCGTGTTGTCGGGAAATTCCTTGTTACCGCCGCCGTGGGCAATGAGGATGGGCAGCTCCCCTTCTTTTTGCATGGGATTATCCAGCTTAAAATTGTCGCCGCGCGGCCAGACGGCGATAACGCCCCAGACCACGATGATACAAGCGAGCACCAGTGCGGTGATCTTCAGACCTTTTTTGGTGGATTTTTTCTCTCTCATGGGCTTGTCCCCCTTTTTTATGAATATCGTTGAATGCATTATATCACGTTGCCATTTCCTTGTCAAGGTAAGTCAAAGGGAGGTCTACGACACCAATAAAATCTCCCGCAAGGCATACACCATGTGGGAGATTTTAAGTTATATCCAATCTATCTTCTTGCATCCGCGTAAGACAAGATACTCATTGACGCGCGAGAAGGGGCGCGAGCCGAAGAAGCCGCGCCAGGCCGACAGGGGACTGGGGTGGTCCGACTCGATGACAAGATGGTTGGGATTAGAAAGATATTTGGCCTTGGCACGGGCGTCCTTGCCCCATAGAATAAAGGCAATGGGCTGGTCGGACGCGTCCAAGGTAGCGAGCACCGCGTCGGTGAACGTCTCCCAGCCGCGGCCACGGTGTCCGGCCGCCTCGCCGCGCGGGACGGTCAGAACGCTGTTGAGGAGCAGCACACCCTGGCGGGCAAGATAAGACAGGTCGCCCGACGTGGGAAGGGGTGCAACGGGCGAGACGCCGAGATCGGTGTATATCTCCTTGAAAATATTACGAAGGGAAGGGGGAAGCCGTACTCCGTCGGGGACGGAAAAGGAAAGGCCGTGCGCCTGTCCCGGCTCGTGGTAGGGGTCCTGTCCCAGAATGACCACGCGAACGCGATCCATGGGAAGCTCAAAAAAGGCACGCAATACGTTGTCAGGGGCGGGATAGATTTCCCGCGTGGCGTATTCGCTTTGGACGAAGGAAATGAGCGCCTCGGCCTCCTTGGTGGGGGCGCGGTGGGCGAGATCGTCCCAGAGATGGGTGCGAAACAGGGACTCCCAGCCTGTGGGTGGGTAGTGAGTGGGGGTTGTCATCATGTCGCCACCTCAAAATCTGCCGCCGCGACCGCCCGATCGACCGCCGCCACCCGACCGTCCGCCACTGCTACTATCCTTGGGCTTGGGACGGCGGTGCACCGTGCGGTAGAGGAACAGATCGCGCGAGCGCGTGACGTTCATACTGCCGGGGCGGGTGTATTCGTGCGCCTCGCGACGAGGACGCACGCTTTTCAGTTGTGCTTTCATACTGCTGACGACGATGAGCCCCACCACGGCGCCGACGATCAGGGCAATGACGATGTTCTGTCCCCAGGGGAAGGAGCCGCGATAGGGCGTGCCCTCCCGGCCCATGGTCAGATACTTGTCGCACAGATCGGCGTAAGCGCGGAAGGCTTGAAAATAGTCGCCCTCGCTCAACAAGGGAACCATCGTGTCCTCAATGTCGTCCAGCGCCGCGTCGGTCAGATAGTCGTAGGCGTCACCCGTCGTGTAGATGTACCATTCGCGCTCCTCCATGGCGACAAGCAGAAGGACGCCGCCGGTATAGCCATAAAAATAAGCGTTTTCATAGTGGTGCTTTGCCAAATTTTCAATGACAGCTCCGTCCAGGGAGTTGACGGTATGGATGGCAACCGCAATATTTAGCCGATTGCTGATGTCACAAAGAGAATGATATACTTGAAAAGCGTTCGTATCCTTCAGTAGGATGGCTTCATCCGAAAAATAGTCGGGTGCGTGTTCGGCTGTTGCCGCCAGCGGCAACGCCATCGCGAGCAGCAGAGCCACGGTCAGACAAAACAGTTTTTTTGCTATGTTCTTCATATCCGCACCTCCTTACAACAGCCAGATCAGGTAGGACAGGGCGAAGACAGCCGCGCCGACGGCGGCGGTCAGTCCTCCCAGCCACTTGAAGTAGGTAGGCCACGAGGTCGGAAGATTGCCCACGAACTTGCCCGTCTGCCCGTTCATGGCGAAGGTGTATTTCTCACCCCTGTAGGTGGTGTTGAACAGCCACACGGGGTAGAGAGCATAATGCGACTTTCCGCCGTGCAGGCGGATGGAGGACTCCTGCGGGGTCAGCGTCGAATAGCCGTGCACCGTTGCGGCAAAGGCGTCCTGGGTGCTCTGGCGTACTCGCGCGTTGGCGCGGTCCACGCTCTCCTCGGCGGATACGTCGTACTTGTCGGCCAGGTAGCCGGCAAGATAGGCGGTTTGGAAGTCCACGGCGTCGGAGAAGCGGAAGGGCTCCAGCGACTCCATCAGATCGTCCGCCATTTTGGACGAGCCGTCCACCGGGATGCGATCAAAGGCGATATTGCCCGCCCGCAGGATGGAATAATAGCGGGTCTCGGTGTAGTAATAGTTGCTGTCGCTCCAGTGGCGCACGCGGGTGCCGCGATAGCGCAGCGTCGCGTCCACGTCGGTGTCGAACAGCCAGAAGGGCACGTACACACCGCGGATCTCGTCGATGTGGTTCTCCTCCTTGAATTCCTTGGGGAGTAGGCGCTTTTTGGACAGGTGCTTGCGCAGTCCGGCCTTGGCCGCCTCTTTGTCGAGCTTGAAGGGAATGACGAAATCGGGCTTGAGCTGTCCTGTCAGATTGTCCACGACCACCACGGGATTGTCGCAATAGGGGCACTTGGTAGCGGCCATGTGCTCGTCACCCACGACCTCGCCGCCGCACGACTGGCATACGTACATACGCATGCCGGTGGCCTCGTTCTCGCTCCATTCGCTCCCCGCCGCGCGCTCCCAGGTCATGTCGTCCTCCGGCATCGGACCGGTATCCTCATCGTAGGCCTTGAGCGTCTCCAGGTCAAACTCGGTGTCGCAATAGGGGCACTTCATTTTTTGCCGCTCACTGTTAAATTCGATCGCGCCGCCGCACGAGGGGCACTTATACTGCAATAGGGTTGCCATAAAAAGGCTCCTTTCCGTCGATCAGACGTTTCGTCACTTATCTGGCGTCGTCCTCGTCAAAGCGGTCGCCGCATTCGGGACAGAACTTGGGCGGATTCTTGGGGTCTTCCGGCTCCCAGCCGCACTTATCGCAACGGTACAAGGGAGCGGCTGCCGGCTTTTTCGCGCCGCACTCGGGACAGAACTTGCCCAGATTGACACTGCCACACGCACACGTCCAGCCCGTCTTCTCGGGGCGCTTGGCACCGCATTCCTGGCAGAACTTGCCCGTGGCAACGGCTCCGCAGGCGCACTTCCAGCCGTCAGCGGCAGGAGCGGCAGGAGCGGCAGGAGCAGGTGCTGGTTGGGGATTCATGGAGAACAGGCCTTGTGCGTTTGCACCGCCCGCATTCATGGCCATGCCCATGCCCATAAAGCCGGTCATAGCGCCTGCCTGGTTGCCGGCGGCAGTACGCATGGCATCTGCCTGCGCACCGACCAGCGTCGCGGCGGCCATATTGGTATCGCGCAAAACGGCGCTCTTTTGCAGGTTCTTGATCATCTCGGCGTCCTCGTCGGGCAGGGTAACGGAACCGAGCGCTACGCTGACGACGCGCAAGCCGCGCAAGCCACTCCACTTGGCCGAAAGCGCCTCGTTCATGGCCGCTTCCAGCTCGGTCGTGTGGGCGACGATCTGATTGGGGCGCATCTCAAGCGCCGAGAGCTTGGCAAAGGCGGGCTGCAGGGCGCTGATAAACTCGGCCTTGAGCTGGGCGTCCAGCTCGTCGCGGGTGTAGTCGCGCTCGACGTTGCCGCAAACGTTGGTATAGAACAGGATGGGGTCGCTGATCTGATACGAATAGATACCCGAGCAACGGACGGACACGTCCACGTCAAGCCCGATGCGGGAATCGACCACACGGAAGGGAATGGGATTGGGCGTGCCGAACTTGTTGTCGATGAGCTCCTTGGTGTTGAAGTAGTAGACGCGCTGATCCTTGCCTGTATCGCCACCAAAGGTGAAGCGACGGCCGAAGGTCTTGAAGGATTCGAGAATGCTCTGGCCAAGAGAGCCGGCAAAGATGCTGGGCTCGCTGGAGGTGTCGTAGGTATACTGACCGGGCTCGGCGCAGACCTCGACGATCTTGCCCTGCTCGACGATGATCATGCACTGACCGTCGGCAACGGCGATACCCGAGCCGTTGGAAATGATATTATCGCTGGCGCGGCGGTTGGAGGAACGGCCGCTGATCTGCTTTTGACCCTTGGTCACCATGGTGTTTTTGTCCATGGCCTCGCAATAGAAAAACTCCTTCCATTGATCAGCCAGGGTGCTGCCCGATGCGCCGAAAAATGCTTTGATAAGTCCCATAGATAAGCTCCTTTCACCGCTGTGCGGTAGTTGAATTTTTAGGATGGTATATTCGGGTTTGATGTGTTTAGTATAACATAAAAAAGGGGGAGATGTCAAGGGGAGGCGACGGGGGGAGCAGGAGGGGGGCTAAATTTCAAACACCTTGTCCCTTTGACGCGCACACAGCCCACCTCAACTGCGTCGAGCTGCGCGCGTGCGCTGTACCGGCATAGGTGCCATTTCTTTGTCGTTCCACAAAGAAATGGCGAAAGAAAGGGAACCAAAGGGTCTAATACCCTTTGGAAACCCGCAGCGCGTCTTAGTGAGCGCTGCGCTCTCGCTCCGCGCAACACGACGCGAAAGCACAAAGCTTCAACGCTTGCGTTTGCAAGTTAAAGAAACTTGCAAACACGGAAGTGGCACGCGCGATATGATAGCGAAAGCTTTTGCCGCCGTTCTACGCACCTTGTGATAGCGTAAATTGTTAGCCAAACGAAGAGTATTCGCTTTTGCTTCCTCCACCTGCCGCTCGTGTTGGCTAAAGTTGAGGCACAGCACTAAAAGTGTTCATGTGACCTCTCGTCTCTCTCTTTGTAGAGCGGCAATGGAGCGGTTTCCAAAGGCGGCAGCCTTTGGCGCGTTTTCTTGGTTCGTTCTTTGCCGCGCGGCAAAGAATGAACACCAAAGACAGCACAGCGAACGCGTGCGAAGCACAGTGTGAGCGCCCGTAGAAGAAGTCGTTTCAACTTTAGATGCACCATGCCCCACAAAAATCGGGCGCAGCCCAAAAGGACTGCGCCCAAAGCATATTATTTCCACTCCAGATCCTGTCTCATCAGATCAAAATACGTATAAATATCCACCACAACAACTTCCTTGTCGGGGTTTGCTTCTTTGTAAAGCTCGACCATCTTGCACATGACCGTCGGTGTCGACCAAACACACCGCAGCATACAAAGTGAGGCGCCGCTGTTGCTGACGCTGAATTGTGCATCGATCACCTTGGCCAGGTTCTCTGCGCCCTTCTCGGGGTCATAACGGTCATAACCGCCGCCAAGCAGAGCCGTTACCACGGTGTCTTTGTACATAAAGTTTTTCTTCTGGCTGACCGTGCCCAGACCGTCAGGCGCGATCTGACTCATATATTTCAGCGCCAGCTCACTCATGTGGTCGGTGTCCAGCACCATGGGCGCGATGGACATATCGGCCAGCTTGAAATATTTGAGATTGTGCTCCAGCATCTTGGGCCACAGCTCCTCGGGCACTTGATTGGGCATAAAGTAACCGGCCGCGCTGGCGTCGGAGACAAAATAATCGTTGTCCGTTGCGGTTTCGTAGTAATACTCGATCAGGTCGGGGTAGGTTTCGATCAGATTGGGGTTGATGGCCCAGGCAAAGGGCATCTCGCCGCGTCTGGAATCGTCCCAGGCCTGCTTGAGATAACGGTAAACGGGGTGGGTCGAGTCGTAGTCGCCCATAAAGAAGCACAGGTAAACAACGTCTTCTTCTAATTCAACAGACTCGGTCGGACGGTTGTTTTCCAGCTGCTTTACCTCGTACAAGCCGTGGAAGCTTTCGTTCCAGGCCGAATCGATACAGGTGTTGTGATAGCCGTTGTAGGGGGTCATCATCTTGGCGTATTGCCATTCGGTAGCAACCGTGCCGTGATTGGAATTCGTGTTATTTCCCGCCTTGCTGTACTTTTGGTGCTCAAAGAAGCCACAAACCTCAAAGGGGGCGGTATCCCGTGTCTGCTCCAACATGATCTCGTAGATCATCGTCAGCGTTTCATGGTCGGTTCCAACGTCTTGGTCGGGATCGTCCAGAGGTGCTTCATCGTCCCAAGGGGACAGATCGTAGACAAACGCGCGGTGATAGATGCCCCAGTCGCGGACGACGGTATAGGAGGTGTTACCCGACGCGCGGAAGGAATAGCTGTCAATGTAGCTGCACAAATAGTCGGTCGAGCAAAGGCCCTTTTCCAGATAGTTCTCAATGGCCCAGCGATAAGCCTCGTTTTTGGCGCTTCCCAGCTCATCACCGGTGAACATACCCACCAGGCTGAAGACCTCCTTGCCCGCAAGGATATCCTTATATTGATCGTACATCTTCTGTGTCATGACAACGCCGTCCTCAACGCCGGCCACGGTGCAGGCAACGTTGACCGTCGCAGGGACCTCGGGATCCCAAATGATGACCTTTTTGATATAATCCAAGCTAAGCTCGAGCAGCTCGGTGAAGCTGGACAATTCCAAGAACTCCTGGTTTTCCAACCAGCGGCCTTCTTCTTGCAGGACCTCCAGCCACTTGGGCGTTTCCTTGTTGTCGTCGAGGTATACCTTGTGGGGAGACTCGCGGTTCATGATGCCCTGCAGGCAGGCGATGGCCACGGACTCGTCGTATCTCTGCGTTTTACCGCCACCGGCTGCTGGGACGAGCAAATACACATTTTCGTCCAGCACGAACATATCCTGCACGTTCAGCTTTTTGGAGATAAACATTTTTCCGTCTTCGTAATACAGATAATTCTCAAAGAATTGCTCTATGGCAAACTTGAGACAAAGATCGTTTCTTGCGACGATGCAAAGCTTCGTTCCGACAACGCTGATGGCATAATCCTTGCTGCCCATCTGTTCGATCGCGGTCTTGCTCTCGGGGCGCTCGGTGCTTCCGACGAGGATCTCGTATTCCGTTTCGGGTGTTCCGCCCATACCGGTGTAATCGGTGTTGACGCTCAGCTTGACGCCCGTCGTCTCACGGATGGCCGACATGATATTGACGGCACATTTGGTCTCGGTGTCATTGGCATCCAGCTTGTCGGAGCGGATGATCTGTACCATGGCGCTGCCATCCTGTACCAAAAACAGCATATCCTTGGGAGAGGTCGGTTTCTTGTTTCCGTCCTGATTGCCGCAGGCAGCGAGCAAAGCAAGGCAGAAGACCAGCGTGAGCAACACGTAAAAAATTCGTTTCATGGTTATCTCCTTCGCGTTTTTTGCAGATTCTTACGGTATTAGTCTACTACAAAATAAGGCGAAAGTCAAGCACATAATTTGTGCGATAATTTTTTTGTCAAATGATTGACAAAGAAAGGGAAATCATGTATAATTGGGGTACAAAGAATCGTAGAATGGGAGAAGTGTCCACGGTTGATGCAGAATACATGAGTAATGTCTGTTTTGCCACCGCCGCGGCCCGGTGCACTGCCCGTCTTTGGTATATCTAAGCCTCGGCTTATTTATATAAATTAAGTTGGTAAGAAATCTATTTCAGAAAGGAAAACCAATTATGAAAAACAGAAAAACAGTTGTAGTAGCATTTATGCTCGTAGCAGTTCTTCTCATGGGCGTCGGTTATGCTGCATTGACCGACGTGCTGGACATTACCGGTTCGGCAGATATTAACCAGTCTGCTGCAGAAGAAGCATTCAACGAGGATGTTCACTTCTCTGCAGCGGTTGCAAATGAGACGGGTAACACCGCATCTGTTAACCCCGACAATAACGATAAGGCGTCCTTTACTGCCAACACTCTTAAGGGTAAAGGCGATAAAGCTACCTATACTTATACCATTGTGAACGATGGTGACCTGAGTGCGACGATAACTCCCAGCATTTCCAGCAACACGAATGAGGCCTATTTCAAAGTCTACAGTGACTGGAATGGCCAGGCTAAGACGTTGGCCGCCGGCGGTTCGGTTACCTACACCGTTACCATTGAGCTGCTTGAAACACCCACCGAAACGATCAGTGGTTCTTGCATCATCGAGCTCACTGCTGTCAGCGTTGACAACACCAACCCCTAATGATTAGGCTCGTATCGGCACTACATCATTGATAAGCATCTTGAAAGGAGGGCGAGCAATGACGGATAAGCGAAAGATTCAACTGTCTTCGGCTCTCGTTTTTGCCGCCCTCCTGATCGCTTTGATCGTGCCGCTTGGTGAGAGCGGAAGAATCGTTGCAGCCGTTCTTCTGCTCCCCGCGGCGGTGCTTCTCCCTCTTTTCTTTAAGAAAAGAAGCATTTTATCCATCAACAAAAATCAAGTTTTGCTTGTCGTGGCGGTTATCGCGCTTCTATACGTGATGCTCCATTACTTGACGGGCTTGGAATTTGGCTTTTACAAAAACCCTTACCGACTTAACGTAAGCAATTTCTTCCAATTCTTTCTGCCAATCGCCGCCGTCATCGCTTTCTCCGAGGTAGTGCGATACGTGCTTTTGGCGCAAAACGACCGGCTGACCAGCGCGCTCTGCTATCTATCCTGCGTGATAGCAGACATGCTTATCTGCTCTAACATTCCTGCAGTAACGTCGTTTGCAAGATTGATGGATCTTGTTGCAGGCGCGCTTTTTCCGGCTCTCGTATCGAATCTTTTGTATACCTATTTGTCCAAAAGATACGGACTTTATCCCAATTTAGCCTTCCGGGCGATCACAACGCTTTATGCCTACACGTTGCCCATAGTGCCCGGCATATCCGAGTCGCTCACAAATCTTTTTAAGCTGTTTTTGCCCATCGTTGTATATCTTTTTATTGACTCGCTCTACGAGAAAAAAAGAAGATATGCCCTTGGCAACACTTCGCCTTTGCGGCGAATTTTGTCAAAAATACTGACTGCTGTCGTAGTTATTATTATGATAGGTACGATGATGCTCATTTCCAACCAGTTCTACTTTGGCGCCTACGTCATTGCGACTGATTCCATGACGGGCGAGCTGAACCGCGGCGACGTTGCTATTTACGAAAGCTACGAGGATCAGCTCATCAAAGAGGGGCAGGTTATTGTGTTCGAAAAAAACAACACTATTGTTGTTCATAGAGTTGCTGATATAAAAATCATCAATGAAAAGACGCGGTATTATACCAAAGGAGACGTCAACGAGGATATCGATGCCGGCTTTATTACGGACGGTGATATCATAGGCCTTGTCAACGTAAAGCTTCCGTACTTCGGATACCCGACCCTTTGGATCAGAAGCCTTTTCAAACGTTAATTACAATCATTGGAGAAAGGAGAGCTATATGTCCGAGCTTGAAATCAAACGACGGAAGGAATATAAGCGCAACAGAAAAAGATGGTCGATCATTCAGATCGTTGCCATTGTGATCGTTGCAGCGATAGCTCTTGGATCATTTTTGATCTACGACAGAATGAACCGCACGTATTATATCGAATACACCGAGTGCAGTAAGATCGATTACAAGGTTCAGTATCTGGAAAACGAATTCTTTGAGGAGGAATGGATCGGTAAGGATCAGGAATACATCTCCTCGCTGGTCAATGGCATCGTAGCTGATTTTACTTACAAATTGAACATGGACACCGTCGGTGTCGGGTTTGAGTACAAGTATAAGATCGATGCTACGCTTTTGATCGCGGATAAGGATTCGGGCAAGCCCTACAGAACGGTAACGGAAAATTTGGTCCCGCTGACCAATGCCTCCGCCAGAAGATCAAACAGCGTTGAGGTCAACGAGAGTGTTTCCATTGATTACAACAAGTATAATCAGATCGCCGGCGATTTTGTAGAAACCTATTTCTTGAAAAACGCTTCGTGTACGCTGATTGTCACGCTTGATATCGAGGTTCTCAGCTCCTCGGATAACTTCCAGCAGAGCAACGAGAACAGATATTTCACCTCCTTGAATATTCCTTTGGTTGAGGATACCTTCGGCATGGAGATCACCTCCAGCGTTCCCGAGAGCGAGAGCAAGGTGCTTGCTTATTCGGGCGCTGAGAGTCAGGGCATTTTCCTGACGGTTGGTATTGCATCCTCCGCGCTGACCTTCTTGCTGGCACTGCTGCTGATTGCGTTCCTGTACATTACCAAGAATGAGGACGTTACCTATTCTGCCAAGGTTCGCAAGATCTTGAATGCCTATAGCTCCTACATTCAGCGTATGGATGGCGAGTTCAATGATGAAGGGTACCAGACGGTTTCGATCAAAACCTTTACCGAGATGCTGGGTATTCGCGATACCATTCAGTCTCCCATTCTCGCAACGGAGAACCGCGAGGAGACCATGACGCGCTTCCTTATCCCCACGAACACCAAAATTCTTTACGTATACGAGATCAAGGTTGATAATTACGACCAGCTCTATACGACGACCGTCGTGGAAGAGCCTGTCATTCTCGATGACAGTGTTGCTCAAGAGGATATTGAAGAGGCATTGGCTCAGCCTGACGTTGTTCTCTCCGAGATTGACTATGTTGACGATGACGATGAAGAGTTCGAGGCCGCGCCCGAGGAGCCCGGCATTGAAGTTATTGGCGTTGTTTGGCCGGAAAGAACCAACAAAAACAAGGTCTATCGCTATGACCCCAGCAACGAACAGCTTCATGAGGGCGACATGGTTCTGGTACCTACCAGAGACGCGGCGCGCGACAGAGAGGTCGTCAGAAAGGCGGCCGTCGCGCATGCCAATCACCGAGTTACCCCGGAACACATTCATCATCCGCTCAAAAAAATAATCGGCGTTATCAAGCGCAAAACAGAGCAAGCTCTGAGCGCCGGCGCCCAAGAAACAGATGAATAATTACCAGTGACAAAAGAAAGGAGAGCGCTTATGAAGACTTGGATGAAGACAAGCCTTTGTATCGGGCTCTCCTTCATGTTTTTATTCCTTGGCGTTGGATATGCAGCGCTGACGGATACGTTGCGTGTGACCGGTACCGCTGAGGTGGATATTCCCGAAGGATTGTTCATTATCAAGGTCGAAACCCAAGGGGAGTCGGCCGTTGACGAAAACGTAGTGAGTTATTTGGAATATACTACGACAGTAGATTCTCTTATTAACAGAAAAAACGGTGGTGCCGGGACGGTAACCTATGAGATAACGGTACTTAACAATACAAGACTGACTTATTCTTACCGCGATTTGTATTACCAGCTTAATCTGACCGGATATAACGGAAACGGTACATACGAAGAGGGTAGATGGAATAACAGAAAAACCTACGAGTACATTAACAATACGGGAAGCACGACAAAAAGAATAGGGGTTGATGTCTCATTCCCCGAGGGAAGGATCGTTGGTCCCGGCCAAACGCTCACCTTTGAGGCCACTTACACGATCGGCTCGGGCATGGATGCAAATACCGACTGGCGAACGCTGATCAATTTTCAATTCGGTATTAACGTTGAGGGCGAGGCCGAGGCACTTGCGGTTGTTGAGACAAAGTTCCTGGATATTTTGAATACGTCGTCGACGTACACGCAGCTCATAGATGCACTTGATAACAAATTTGACGGACGGCAAGAATGGACGTCTAACTATATCGGAAACGTAACAGGCTCGTCGAGCGCCGACTCTATGGCGGTGAACACCCTGTTTGCCGGTCAGCTACAGATCACGGTTGGAACGGAGGACAAGGATGCCACGGTTCTGATTAAGCACGAAAACCTGGACGGCAATACGATGACGGGCGACGATTATGTTGCTGAAAATGAAAGCAATGGCGGTGTGTTCAGAGGCTATGGCTGTGAAATGACCCTTTACCTTACCATTGACCCGTTGACATCTGCCGGAAGCTATGTGCCGGTTTATGCGGTGGTCTTCACCTGCGATCGAGATGAAAATGGAAATGTTGTCGGTGACTGGTATCGCGTTGGAGATACCTACGCGGGCGAAGCAAACGTTGTAACCTACGACGGCGGCAATGGAACAGGCTCCTTCGTTACGGACAACTGGAGAGCGGATGCCGCGCGTCACGACATCGTAGCCAGCTATAACTACACCGTAGGAAACGTTAATTATTCACTTGGCGCATATTCCTATACCATTGCAAATGATGTCAATATTGAAACGATTGTGATGGCGACAGACGCCGCCGCAACCCAAACGTTGCAGACGCTGCTCACTCACGCAAAAAGAATTATTGATAGCAAAGAGTATGCGGGCACCGGTATTACCGTAGTGGAAGAGGCTTATGCCGCTGCTAGGCACTATTACACCGTGGATACAAACGGTAATCCTATAGTCAATGCCAACATGACGAGAGCGCAATTGATCCCCGCAATACGAAAGCTCTATTCTGCGGTGGATATGGCCCTTCGCCAAATGGAGGCGCTGAGTAAAGAGAATAGTCAACCATAAATAAATCATGACGAACAGCCCGCGGCAATGCTGCGGGCTGTTCGTTGTTTGGCCAACGATACTTCCGCTTGGTCAAGTCTTGTAAAAAAATCTAACACAAACTTCCTATTATACATGGCGAATTTTCGCGCACAATAGTAGCAGAGTCGAGAGAATGCTGCGGCAAAGTGAGAATGATAGGCGGGCGATGGTCGCGTCGAGGTCACTTGAGCCGGTGCAGGCGCGCTGCGTGGCGGCGATGCTATAGGCTGTCGGCTCGAGAAGATAGATTTGTAAAACACGATCAAGCCGCATCATGCGGTCGCGCGCAAGCGCGGAAAGGATGTATTATGGCAAGCAATAAGACGCTGGTTCCTGAAGCAAAGGAAGCAATGGAAAGATTCAAGATGGAGGCTGCAAGCGAGGTTGGCGTTAACCTGTCTCAGGGTTACAACGGTGATTTGACCTCCCGCCAGGCCGGTTCCATCGGTGGTCAGATGGTCAAGAAGATGATCGAGTCCTACGAGAACTCGCTCAAGAAGTAATTGACCGTATCTGACAGGTAAGCAAGCCCTCGCCGTGACACCACCGTGCCGCGGTGGGGGCTTTCTTTTTTGCCTTGCGGCTTGGCTTCGTTTGCAACAAAACAGCCTTGCTTTTTTGATCTGCATATGGTACAATATTCCGAGAATCAACCGTCAGCGAAGGAGATCGTATGTCTTTTCTGAAAAAATATATTGGCGACCGCGCCTTTTACCGCGTGGTGCTGGGCGTTGCCGTCCCAATGATGATACAAAACGGAATCACCAACCTGGTCAACCTGCTGGACAACGTCATGGTAGGTTCTATCTCTACCGAGGCCATGTCGGGCGTATCCATCGTCAACCAATTCATCTTTGTATTTAATCTTTTGGTATTCGGCGCGGTGTCTGCGGCGGGCATTTTTACCGCGCAGTATCACGGCTCGGGCGACGTGGAGGGCGTGCGGTATACCTTCCGATTCAAGTTTATCATCAATGCATTGGTCGGTGTGTTGAGCGTTTTGGTCTTTGCACTGCTTTCCGAGCCTATGATCCGTATGTTTTTACATTCGGGAAGCGTCGAGGGGGATCTGGAGCTGACGCTGGCCTACGGACAAAATTACCTACTCGTGATGCTGGCGGGCCTGATCCCGTATACCATCGCCCAGGCATATGCCTCCACCATGCGGGAGACAGGCGAGACGGTCGTCCCTATGGTGGCAAGCGCGGCGGCGGTGTTTACCAATTTCGTCCTGAACTGCATTTTGATCTTCGGCCTGTTCGGTCTGCCGGCCCTGGGCGTGACGGGCGCGGCCATCGCCACTGTCGTCTCGCGCGGCGTTGAGCTGGGCATTCTGCTTTGGTGGGGGTACACCCACAAGCAGCGCTGTCCCTATCTGGAGGGGGCGTTGCACTCGCTGTATTTACCGCCTGTGCTGTTTGGCCGTATTACCGTCAAGGGGCTGCCCTTGATGCTCAACGAATTCTTCTGGGCGGCGGCCATGACCTTCCGCAACCAATGCTATTCCACCCGCGGCCTTGACGTGGTGGCGGCGCAGAACATCAGCACCACCATCGTCAATTTATTCAGCGTGGTATATCTTGCACTGGGCGCGTCCATTGCCATCGTCGTGGGCAATGAGCTGGGGGCGGGCAAGCTGGAAAAGGCGCGGGACAGCGCTCGCAAGATGATGGCGTTTTCCATTTTCTGCGCCTGCCTGATGGCACTGCTGCTGGTAGTCACCTCGGTGTTGTTCCCAAGGTTTTATAACGTAGGGCAGGAGGTGCGCTCGCTTGCGACCTTTATGATCCTTGTCTCTGCGGTCCTCCTCCCGTTTGGTGCCTATGCCCACGCGGCCTACTTTACCTTGCGCTCGGGCGGTCGCGTGGCCGTGACCCTCTTGTTTGACAGCGTGTATATGTGGGTTCTGGTGGCGCCGCTCGTCCTGGTGCTGTCCCGCTTTACCGATATGAATATCCATTGGCTGTTTATCGCGGGCCAGAGCGTGGAGATCGTCAAATGCATCTTTGGCTTTGTCCTGCTCGGCAAGATCAACTGGGCAAGAAGGCTCGTTGGGGAGCAAAACGCAAAAATGTAAAAGGAAAAAGCCTCATTGGGGAGCTATGAGCGCAAGATCGTACAAAAATACCACAAGATTGACATTGACAATGTAAGGGTATCGTGATATACTAAAATCACAAGGATTTCCTGTAAAACAAAATGTAAGGAGATTGTAAACATGAAACAATTGATGCATCGTAATCTTTGGATCGCGCTGTTGTGCCTGGTGCTGACCTTCTCGCTCCTTTTGAGCGGCTGTCAGGATCCCACGCCTCCCGATGAAGGCGGCGACGAGCAGACGCCCGGCGACGGAACGACCCCCGGAGACGGAACAGATCCCGGTGAAGAGGAGGAAGGCTTTATGACGAAAGACGGATACGTAAATCTGACCGATAAGGGCAATAGTCTTTACGACGCCACTTATCAGACCATGCTGGACCGCTTGATGCAGGACGGCTACGCACAGACCTCGCTGACGGGCGCATACAACGGTATGTTCGTTCGTGATGCTTCTATTCAGATCATGGCGCACGTCGCCCAGGGTGACCTGAATGCGGCAAAGCGCATCCTTCAGTACATGGCCGCTTATCACAAGGCCTATGGCGCTGACTATGCTCTGCATATTATGAATCCGCTCAACGACGATAGACTCTTTGACTATATCGTGGGCGAAAAGGAAATTTTCAAGCCCGGCTCGGGTTCGACCTCGCAGTCGGTTGCTCAGTTGGATAACTCTGCCGGTCTGTACCTGATCATGCTGCCCAATAACCAGGCGGCACAGGAATTCACCGTTCCCTTTGATACCATCAGCGACATCACCGTTGCGCTGGAGATCGGTGCTCACAACGGTAAGCTGAAGCTGATGCTGGGTACGGACAAGGGCGACGATTCGCTGGGCACGGTTGAGCTGGATATTTCCAAGCTTGACAGATCCAGCAAGTGGACCAAGTTCACCTTTGAGGAACCCGTAAAGGTTACTCCCGGACAGACCTACTATTTTACCGTTGCAGCAGTGGATGCTGACAACAGGGTGGTCGCCAACGGTAAATCCGGCGGCGGCGGCGCTTACAACTACGATGTCAAAACCTTTGGCGGTTGGATGAAAGAGGCTCACTCCCTGGGCTACGATATCCGCACGGATGTCTCCATCGTGGGCGAAGAAAATGCAGATTCTCAGCAGTTTATTGCTCCCGGTGATCGCATCGATACCGTTGACATCAGCCTCGAGTGCTCTGAGGAGACCACGGTCTACGGTAAGCTGATGGATGCTTCGGGCAAGGAGATCAAGCGCGTCAGTGCCGCCGCTAAAACGGGCACGGTCACGCTGGACTTTGGCGTGACGGTCACCGAGGGTGAGAATTATACTCTGACCGTATGGGCCGAGAGCGGCCGCGTCGCCTGGAACGTCACCAAGTCTCCCGCCGGCGGTGAGCGCTACAAGATGGAGATCTATCCCGAGTATTCGGGCAGCAAGACGGCGGCAAGCCTGACGGTAGGCGGCAAGGTGGTCGCGACCCAGAATCTGCCCACCGCCTTGAACAACGAGTACATAACCTCGGCAGCCCTCTATTTGGCGGCTACCGGTACGGCGGGTGCAGATGATACCTTCACCGTTTCTCTCTACAAGGGCGATGTGCTCGTAGACGAGCAGACCATGCCCGTTTCCATGCTAAACGACGTGGCAAACTCCTACTACTTCGAGTTCTGCTTGCCTGTAAAGGCGACCAAGGCAGGCGACGATTATTCCATCCGTCTGAGTGCCTCCAAGGAGGGAAGCGTCAAGTGGTTTGGCGTTGCTGCCCCCAACTCGATGGCACAGACGCTGCTCGGCAGTGACGTACAGCAGATGCTTCTGTCCTACACGGTCGGCGCGTCGGACGTTGTTCCGATCTCCAAGTCGATCCAGGTCGACGGACACTATATGTGGATGAATGCGTTTGCTATGTTTGTCCTGGAGGCCAACAAGGCGGGCAACGAGTACGACGAATTTATTCGTGACGTTTATCCCTTTATGGTAGCCTACTCTCAATACTTCTTTGAGACGGATGGCTACATCAACGCGACGACGGGTCTGATGTACAACCCCTGCTATGAGCACTCCCGTCACGGCGACTACTGGAAGGCATACGACCTGATCACCAACGTATTTACCTCCGAGGCCGCTCACAAGATGAGCGAGGTTGCTAAGCTTTACGGCAACAGCACGGAGTCCACTTATTTCGCTGACGCGGCAGACGCTGTGGCCGAGGCTGTTCACGAGCACCTTATCTGCGACTTTGCCGGTAAGACCATCTATACCGAGCTGATCGGTAAGAGAGTCAATGGCTTGGATCACTCGGGTTATTCCGGCACGACGGAAGACGGTATGTACATCTACAAGGGCTTCTCCTTTGTCAGCCTGGCACCTCTGGCTGCCGACTGGTATGCGATGGATGCCGAGCTGATGAAGAATACCTATGAGGCGTATCTGAAGGTCGGTTCGGAAAAATACGGCAAGTATACCGTGCTTGGCGTTGTCGTTGAGCCGAATGCGACAGAGAGCGGATCCGTTTACATTGGCAACCACGTCATTGGTAAGGGCCTGGCTTGGGAGCTGTTCTACCTGTGGAAGACGGGTGACGTAGAGCGCCTGGAGCATCTGGTCAACTTTGTTTACGACAAGTCCACCGACGTATATCCCGAGGTTTGGCGCAAGGATGGCTCGGTGAGCGACTCGGCAAACCAGGAGCATGCAAACTGGATCTTGTATTCGTTTGCTCGTATTACGGGTAAGTACAAGGGTTAAGATTTGAATACAGTGAGGGAGTCGTCGATAGGCGACTCCCTTTTTGTGTGGGGAGAAGAAGTTGTTTGAAATTTAGCTTTCTATCCTTCGTCCGCCGCACAACGCGCGGCGGGAGGTTTATGCTACTTCTTGGCATTCCCCAAGAAGTAGCCAAGAAGGGAACCAAGGGGACACCCCTTGGGACCCCACCGCCCGACGGCTTTTCGAGAGCCGCCGGGGTTTTTGCTTTCGCAAGCCTCCTCCATCTTGGGCGCATGAGCGCACGCCCAAGATGGGTTTGTTTTGGCAAAACATTTTGCTTTCTATGCCTGCCGCTCGTGGTGGCAAGACTTGAAGCACAGCACTAAAGTCTTTTATGTGACCTCTCGTCTTCCTCTTTGCAGAGCGGCAAAGCCAGGGGGTTCCCAGGGGGAACGCCTGGGTTCCTTTTCTTTCGCCATTTCTTTGTGGAACGACAAAGAAATGGCAT
>SVSH01000019.1 GCA_015064395.1 Oscillospiraceae bacterium | reverse complement strand
CTGAAGAGAATGGGTATGAAGAAGGCTCCCAGCTACCGCGTTGTCGTTGCTGACGAGCGTATGCCCCGCGACGGCCGTTTCATCGAGGAGATCGGCTACTACAACCCCATGACCGAGCCCGCAGAGGTTAAGATCGACGCTGAGAAGGCTCAGAAGTGGATCAAGAACGGCGCTCAGCCCACCGATACCGTCCGCGCACTTCTGAAGAAGTCCGGCATCATCGACTAATCCACCCCCGGAGGGAAACATGGCAGATTTGAAGGAAACCTTAACGGGTATCGTACAAGCAATCGTCGATCACCCTGACCAGGTCACCGTTACCGAGGAAGTAAGCGGCTCGTGCATCGATCTGACGCTGAACGTCGCTCCCGAGGATATGGGCATGGTCATCGGTCGTCACGGCAGAATTGCAAAGGCGATCCGTACCGTCATCAAAGCGGCGGCTTCCGGCAGCGGAAAAAAGGTCAACGTAGAGATCCGCTGACATACCCGCAAACAAAAAAGGCTTACCCACGCGCACAAGCGGCGTCGAAGGTGGCCTTTTTTGTTTTTTCTTGACTTTTCTTTCAAATTTTTATAGACAAATTCCCAAAATTGTGATAGAATAAAAAGAAGTTATTTTTGGGAGGTGCCTGCGCGTGAAGATACGGTCCATTTGCCCCGACTCCTTTGCCTCCAACTGCTATGTGCTGATCGAGAGGAACGAGGCGTTCGCAGTCGATCCCGGCGTAAGCTTGGGAGCGATACAAACAGCGCTTGCCGCTGAGGGCGCGAGCTTGCGCGGCATTCTTCTGACTCACGGGCACTTCGATCACATCCTTTCGCTGGACGAGCTGCGAGATGCGTATCCCAACGCTCCCGTCTATCTGCACGCCGCCGACGCCGAGCTGCTCCCGGACGGTGAGAAAAACGCCTTTGCCTTGTTCTTTGGGCAGGACCGCGTGTGGCGACCGGCGGATCACCTGCTTGGTGACGGTGAGATCATCGTACTGGGAGACGCGCGGGTGAAGGTCATCCATACCCCCGGCCACACGAGGGGATCGGTGTGCTATTTGTGCGGTGATGATCTCATCACAGGCGACACCCTGTTTGCAGACGGCTACGGTCGGTGCGACCTATACGGCGGCGACTGGGGGGCTTTGTGCACATCCCTTCGCAAACTGTCCGAGCTCTCCCCTACCCTTCACATTTATCCCGGGCACGGACCGAGCACCACATTGGGTGAGGCCCTTGGCGAGATCGGGCTTGTATAACAGAAGCAAAAATTGTAAATCATCAAGTTAAAATAAAGGAATGGTATCATCCATGGATTTCAATCGTTTAGCAGAGCTTTTATTCCCCAACGTGACAAAGCTTCCCGCCGATATGGAGGCCGCGTATCCCGCCCGTCAGCTCCCCGAGGGCGCCAAGGTCACCCGCTTTGCCCCCAGCCCCACCGGCTTTGTGCATTTCGGCGGTCTGTTCCCAACGACGGTTGCCGAGCGTCTGGCTCACCAGAGCGGCGGCGTGCTGTATCTGAGAATCGAGGACACCGACGCCAAGCGTGAGGTCCCCGGTGCCGCCGAGGGTCTGATCAAAACGCTGGCCACCTACGGCATTCACTTTGACGAGGGTGCAATTTTGAACGCGGAGGGTCAGGTCGCCGACCACGGTAGCTACGGCCCCTACAAGCAGAGCCTGCGCGCGCCCATCTACCACGTGTTCGCCAAGCAGCTGGTGCGCGAGGGTCGCGCTTATCCCTGCTTCACCACCGAAGCGGAGCTGGAGGAATTGCAGCAGGTCAATAAGAAAGAAGAACTGAAAAATACCGACTGGCAGGCGCAGGCAGAAGCCAAGCGCGCCGAGATGCTAAAGAACCGCGAGTTTACTCTCGAGGAGGTCGAGGCGCATCTTAAGGCAGGCGATCCCTTCGTGCTTCGCATTCTGTCCGACGGCGATCCCGATCAAAAGCTCAAGGTGACCGACCTTGTCAAGGGCAACATGGAGATTCCCGAAAACGACGAGGACTTCGTTCTTCTCAAGTCGGACGGTATTCCTACCTACCACTTCGCACACGCAGTGGACGATCACCTGATGGGCACGACCCACGTCATCCGCGGCGAGGAGTGGCTGCCAAGTCTGGCCAAGCACCTGCAGCTGTTCCGTTATCTCGGCTTCAAGGCGCCCAAGTATATGCACATCGCCCAGATCATGCGTCTGGACGAGAACGGCAACAAAAAGAAGCTGTCCAAGCGCGACATGGGTGCCAACATGGACGACTACACCCGCATGGGATATTCGCCCGAGGCGGTGTGCGAGTACGTCATGACGCTGCTCAACTCCAACTACGAGGAGTGGAGAATGCAGAACCCCGACAAGCCCTACACCGACTTCCCCTTCAATATCAAGAAGATGTCCGTATCGGGCTGTCTGTTCGACTTCAATAAGCTCAACGACGTATCCAAAAACGTGCTGTGCCGCATGAGTGCTTGCGACGTCGCCGCCAAGGTGACCGAATGGGCGCTGGCATTTGACCCCGAATTCGGCGCGTTGCTTGCCGCCGATCCCGCTTATGCCGAGGAGATCTTCGCTATCGGCCGTGGTGGTAAAAAGCCTCGCAAGGACCTGGCCACCTGGGCTGACGCCAAGCCGTACATGGGATTTTTCTACGACGAATTGTACCGCGTCGAGGACGCCATCCCCGACACGTTTGACAAGTCGGATGTTGCCGCAGCACTTTCAGCCTTCGTTGCCGCATATGACGAGAACGACGACATGAACGCCTGGTTTGACAAGGTCAAGGCCATCGCGCGCGATCTGGGCTTTGCCGACGATATGAAGGCCTACAAGGCCGATCCCACCGCCTTTAAGGGAAGTGTGGCCGACGTCAGTATGTTCTTGCGCGTTGCCGTGACGGGCAAGCAGAACGCCCCCGATCTTTACACCGTTATGCACATTCTCGGCCGCGAGCGCACGCTTTCGAGAATTCAGGCTACGATAGAAACCTACTCTTGACCGTAGAGGCGAACTGTGTTCGCCCGCGACGATCGTTTTACAAAGACGGGCGAACACAGTTCACCCCTACAAGCTCCGATAAGAAAGGACAACTACCATGGAAGAGATCAACAGCAATTTTATACACGAGATCATCGACGCGGACCTGAGCGCCAATCCCGGCCTTAAGATCCACACCCGTTTCCCTCCCGAGCCCAACGGTTACCTTCACATCGGCTCGGTCAAGGCCATCTGCATCAATACCGACGTAGCGAATAAATACAACGGCTTGTTCAATCTGCGCTACGACGACACCAACCCCGCCAAGGAGTCCGACGAGTTCGTCCGCTCCATCCGCGAGGACCTGGAGTGGCTGGGTGCTACTCCCACCGGCGGTGTCTTTTACGGCTCGGACTATTTCGGCAAGTGCTATGAGTTCGCCGTTCAGCTCATCAAGCAGGGTGACGCTTACGTGTGCGACCTGTCCAAGGACGACCTGGCCGACTACAAGGGTACCGACCGTGCACAGGCCTCCAAGGAGTCTCCCTACCGCAATCGCTCGGTCGAGGAAAACCTCGAGCTGTTCGAGCGCATGAGAGCGGGCGAGTTTGAGGACGGCGCACGCACCCTGCGCGCCAAGATCGATCCTTCGTCGGACAACCCCTACCTGCGCGATCCCGTTATCTACCGCATCAAGCACATTCACCATCACCGTCAGGGCGACGAGTGGTGCGTCTACCCCATGTACGACTTCGCGCATCCCATTCAGGACGCGCTGGAGGGCATCACCCACTCGCTGTGCTCCAGTGAGTTCCGCAACCACCGTCCGCTTTATGACTGGGTGGTTAACAAGATCGGCTTTGAACAAAAGCCTCATCAGTGGGAATTCGGCCGCATGAACATCACCTACACCGTCATGTCCAAGCGTTATCTGCGCCAGCTCGTCGAGGAGGGCTACGTGGACGGCTGGGACGACCCGAGACTCCCTACACTTAAGGGTCTGCGCCGCCGCGGCTACACGCCCTCGGCACTCTTCACCTTCGTCCGCGAGGCAGGCGTCACCAACACCGACCACACCGTTGACGTCCGTCAGCTGGAGGCTTGCGTGCGTGACGATCTCAACGAGAACGCCCCCCGCCGCGTGGGTATCGTCAATCCCATCAAGGTTATTATCGACAACTATCCTGAGGATAAGGAAGAGATGATCGCCCTGCCCAACCATCCCCAAAAGCCCGAGCTTGGCACCCGCGACGTTCCCATGACCCGCGAGGTCTACATCGACGCCGATGACTTTGCCGAGGTTCCGCCTCCCAAGTTCTTCCGCCTCAAGCCCGACGGCGAGGTGCGACTGATGGGCGGCTATATCATCAAGTACGCCGGTATCGAAAAGAACGAGGACGGCTCCATCAAGTGCATCCACGCAACGGCAGACCTGGAAACGGGCAACGGCATGCCTGCCGATGGCCGCAAGATCAAGGGCACCATCCACTGGCTGTCCGCCAAGTACGCGCGTCCTGCGACCTTTATGCTGTACGAGCGCCTGTTCAACATTGAGAACACGGCCGACGTTCCCGAGGGCAAGACCTATCTGGACTTCCTCAACCCCGACTCGCTCGCCAAGCTGGAGAACGCAGTCGTTGAGCCGAGTCTTGACGAGGCACAGGGCGGCGACAAGTTCCAGTTTGTCCGCGTCGGTTACTTCTGCAAGGACACCAAGAATGAAAACACCTTCAACCGTATCGTCGGTCTGAAGGACAGCTTCCCCAAGAAATAGACCACAACAAAAAATCACGCATCGTAACAGATGCGTGATTTTTTGTTATTCACTGATCCGCCCCGCAAACGCGGGAATGGAAAAATACATGCTTATGGTTGCCGCAGGGCACGTCCTCGCTATATGGAACGTCTACGATCAGTTCCAACCAAAGGCAAAGATATCCCTCGTCATCGACCTGCAGCCAATACGGCCCTTGTTCATCATATTTGCTCGCCTGACGCTCTATATCTGCCTCGGCCGCCGCCATTCGTTCCTCCGTTGCGCTTCCAAGATAACGGGAATACTCCCCTTGATGTGATGCGTGAAACCTTACCGGTTTCCCCTTTGCATCGATCACAACGATGTATTCTTCATAGGTACGGTAGCCTTGAATGTACAAGCGGTATGTGGCAGAATACTGGTCTTGGCGTTCGGAATAAAAAACATCAAACTCATAGACGGAAAGATCATCGAGGCTGTACTCTTTTTTGACCAACGGGTCTGTCATTGCCCTGACCTCGGCCGACGTCATCGCCTCTTTGGTCTCGCCCAGCGGTGTTTGCATCTCCTCCTCGCTCATTTGAGGAATACGCGAATCGGTGGGAGTCATCGGCTCGGTCGGCGCACACGCCGCCAATGCAAGCATACACGTTGTAAGGATTATCAGCAATATAAGACGGCAAATATTACGCTTCATTTCAGGATCTCCTTTCGGTTTTTTGGGGTCGCACCATATAAGACGGCAAAAAATGAAAAATGTTCCCTGCTTTTTGAAAAAACTTCAACATTTTTTCAAAAAATGATTAATTACAGTTTTTGGACAGCAAATCCTGCCGCTCCAGTTGCCGTTTGCTGATAAAGGCAAGCGTCAAATGGACCGCGCCGGTGGCGATCCAGGAAGCGGGATAAGAGAAATACAAGCACATCATCGTGGGGTTCAGCGGGAAGATGGTATACAGCCAAAGAACGCGGATACCGCACACGCCCGCTACCGAGATGAGCATAGGGGTAAACGTCTTGCCCATGCCGCGCAAGGCGCCGCAGCCGACCTCCATGAGTCCGCAGGTAAAATAACACGCGCCCATGACCCGCAAGCGTTGCGTACCCCAGGCGATCGCCGCCTCGTCCCCCGGCACGTAAATGCCCAAGAGGGTGTGGCTGAACAGCACGACCAGAGCCGAAACGCCAAGGCCGATGGCAGTGACAAGGCCCATACAAAGAAAGATCACACGATTGATGCGCTCAAATTTACGGGCACCGACGTGCTGGCCGACAAAGGTGATGGCGGCCTGATAGACCGAGTTCTGGGCGGTGTAAATAAAGCCGTCGATGCTGGCCGCGGCGGCGTTGCCGTTGATGACGTTCTCACCAAAGGTATTGACGGTGGACTGAATGAGCACGTTGGAAAAGCTGAACACAACGCTTTGCATTCCCGCCGGAAGACCGATGCGCAGCATGTGCCACAGCTTCCCGGGGTGAAAGCGCAGTCGGTTCCAACGGATGCGGCAGCAGTCCTTCAAAATAAAGGTCATATAGACGAGGATCATCGCCATCGCTATATACTGCGCCACGGCGGTAGCAATACCAACTCCCACCGCACCCATACCGTGGCAGGTAACAAAATACAGGTTAAGACCGACGTTGGCAAGGCCCGAAATGCCCAAAAACATCAGAGGACGAAGGGTGTCGCCCTTGGCGCGCAGAGCCGCCGCGCAATAGTTATAGACCATGGAGGCGGGGATGCCCAGCATGTACGCTTTGGCGTAGGGCACCGCCTCGGCGATGGTCGTCTCGGGGGTGTCCATCAGGCGAAGTGCACCCTCGGCAAAATGATAGCCAACGGCAGATACCGCCACACCAAGCACCATTGCCAGGGCAAGCGCGGTGTGGACGACCTCGGAGACGTCCTTTTCCTGCTTCGCGCCGATATACTGCGCGACCAGGACGCTGACGCCGACCGACAATCCGATAAACGAATTGACCAAAAGGCCGATGAGCGACCCGCAGGCCCCCACCGCGCCCACAGCGGTCGGGGAGGAAAACTGCCCGACAACGATCATGTCGGTGGCATTATAAAACAGCTGAAGCATACCCGTCAGCATCAGGGGGATACAATAGTGTATCAGACGGGGCAAAATGGGCCCTTCGGTCAGATCGGCCTTTCGTTGCACAGAAGGGCCTCCCGCCAAGGCCGGGGATTTTCTATTTATACTGAACATGTTAATCTTCATACTCCTTGCCGACAATATTCGCGGCACTACACATTATACTCCGCCGGGACAAGTTGTCAAGAGGATTTGGGCAAATCATTTGACAAACAAAATACAGTATGTTATAATACACTATATATTGCTTCACTCGGGAGGAAGATATGGTCATTTTGTTTTTGGCTGACGGATTTGAGGAGATCGAGGCGCTCACACCGCTGGATCTGTTGCGCCGCGCCGGCGTTGAGACGGTGACGGTCGGTCTTGGCGGACGAGAGATCCGCGGCTCCCACGGCATTACGGTGCTGGCCGATACCGACACAGAGCATATGCCGACCGGCCCCATCGACATGGTCATCCTGCCCGGCGGTATGCCCGGGGCCGCCAATCTGGACGCCTCTGTGGTCGTTGCCGACACGCTGTCTCGCGCCGCTCAAAGCAACGCCTATCTGGCCGCCATTTGTGCCGCGCCCATGGTGCTCGGTCACAAGGGGTATCTTGCGGGCAAGCGCGCCACCTGCTTCCCCGGCTTTGAAGAGGAGCTGCTCGGCGCAACGGTCGTACCGGATGGCGTCGTGCGTGACGGTCATATCATCACCGCGCGCGGCATGGGCGTCGCGCTTGATTTCGGCCTGACGCTTGTCGCCGCGCTGAAGGGCGAGGAGGTCGCCGCTTCTCTTCGCGCCGCCGTTCAGGCACCTTAATTCGCGAACCTTACTCGACCGCATCTGACGAAAGGAGGGACAACCAAATGAATCGCCCCGTGCGTCTTTCCCGCCGCCCCTTTTGGCGCGACGTTCACTTTTGGATCGACAACGCGCATTGTGTCCTGACACTTGCGACCTATCTTTTGTTGCTCCTCTCCCGCGCCGTTGACACCGCGATCGTGGGGCGCGGCAACGAATATCTGAGCATCGTTCTGTTGCAGGTCATGATCTTTCTCATCCCCGGCGTGGTCTTCTGCAAGCTGCGCGGCACGTCCTTTACCGCCCGCCTGCGCCTGCGTCCGCCCCGCCCCTCCCAGATCCTGCTGCTCGTCTCGGCTCTGCTTGCCCTGATCGCGGGCACACTGCTCATCAGCATCTACACAGGCGGCATTAAGACGCTGGACAACGGCTTTACTCTGTATGACACCTTTGCGGCAGGTAGCGGAACAGATTTTTCCTCCGTCTCCTACCTGATCTTGGCCTACGCCGCCCTGCCCGCCATTTGCGAGGAATTTGTTTTTCGCGGCGTGCTGTGCGCAACTCTTGAGGAGAGAGGCTTGCTCCCCGCCATCGCCTACAGTTCGCTTGCCTTCGGTATGCTTCATTTCGAGTTTTCCCACCTGCCGGTCTATATTTTCGCAGGGCTTCTTTTGTGTGCTGTAATGTATGCGACGAGGTCGCTGATAGCCACCGTGATCTTGCACTTTGCCTACAATCTGTTTGGCTTATTCGGTCAACCGACGCTGACGCAGTTTTACCTTTACACGGGAAGCACGGAGTTGTTTTCCTTCCTTTTGCTTCTCATTCTTCTGGTCTCTGCCATTGTCTTCTGCGGCGAGGCTTCGCGTGCCTACCGCTCCTACGCACGGACGATGCAAGGCGCACCTTACCGGGTAGATCTGCCACGGAGCGAATGGGGTCGGAGATTGATCCACACGGTGTTTGCGCCGGTGAGCATTGTTTGTATGGTGGTGTATCTGTTGGCGTGCTTGTTTATTTGATAAAATGTAAAAACGGTCGATCAGCTCGGCCGTTTTTTGTTGCGTGGGAGCAGGGGGAAATGTTAAGTTTCAAACAACTTCTTCTTTTGACGCGCACACTGCTGCGCGCGTGCGCTGTACAGGCATGGATGCCATTTCTTTGTTGTTCCACAAAGAAATGGCGAAAGAAAAGGAACCAAAGGCTGCCGCCTTTGGAAACTGCTCCTTTGCCGCTCTGCAAAGTGAAAGACGAGAGATCACATAAACAGTTTTAGTGCTGTGCCTCAACTTAAGACAGCACGAGCGGCAGGCAAGGAAAGCAAGGGCGTTTGCTTTCCGTTTTGCTAAAAATTTGTACTATCACAAGTCGCGTTGAACGACAGCAAAAGTTTTTACTATTACACCTTGCGTGCTACTTTCTGTTTGCAAGTTTTTTTAACTTGCAAACGCAAGCGCTGAAAATGTCTGCTTTTGCGGCGTGTTGCGCGGAGCGAGAGCGCAGCGCCCACAAAGACGCACTGCGGGTTTCCAAAGGGTATTAGACCCTTTGGTGTCTTTTCTTCGCCTATTCTTTGCGACAAGGCAAAGAATAGGCATCTGCCGCACACCGAGCGCCCATTTCGCTAAAGCGAAATATGGAAGTTTTGTTTGCCCGCTGAACACGGGCATCGTGCAAGCACGAACACAAAACTTCGCGCGAAGCTGGGCGAGGCAAAAGGCGAAGTCGTTTGAAACTTGTTTTTTCCCTCCCCCGTTCCCCAAAAATTAACAATTAACCCTTGTAAAAGTAAAAAAACTTTGTTATAATATAGGTTGTATCATTGTGACTGCCCCACGAGAGGAGGACATTTCATGCAAACCTTGCTTATCAATACGGATAGCGCACCGTCCTCCCCCTCTCACAGCAAAACCTCAAAGCTTACGGCCGCGGCGCTGTTGCGTCTGCCCGGTGTGCGAATGCACCTGGTGTTGACCGCCGTTTTGTGCCTCTGCTTTTGGGTCGGCATCGTCTATATTGGCGAGTGCGTCTTTGCCGCCATTCCGTGGAAGACGTTGCAGGAGCAATCCCCCCTTTGGTACACGCTACTCGACCAGATGTTCTACCTACTGGACATCCTCGTGATTATATTGGTAGGTCTGCCCTTACTGTATGGCGCTTGTATGATCTACATGGCCGCCGCTGACGGCAAAAAAGAACCGATGACAACGCTGTTTTGCGCTTTCTCGAGCCCCTCGGCCTACCGCCGCTCTCTTGCCGTTATGATCGGTCTTTTGCTCCCGCCCCTGCTTGTGGCAGGATCGGCCCTGTGGCTGACGCATCTCGCCACGGGTGCCGAGCAAGCTTGGATGACCGCCCTTTACTATGGGCTTGCTCTCTTGCTTGTCGTGTCCGCTTGCTTGTTGCTCGGTTGCCACGACGCGGTACTGCGCCTGTACTACCTGCACCCCGACGCCTCGGTATTCCGACTGTTTTCGGCCTCGCGCCGCAAGACAAGGGGAAGACTGTTTGAATTGTTTCTATTCAAGCTCAGCTATACCGGCTGGTGGCTGCTTTCTGTTTTATCTCTGGGCATCGTCCTGATTTTTCACGCCCTGCCTGCCTTCATCCTTGCCTACACCGTCCGACTGGACGTTTCCGACGAATCTAAACCATCAACATAAAGTTCAACTTCCGAACAAGAAAGGAACATCATCATGGATCAGAAAAAGTATTATATGACGACCGCCATCGCCTACGCTTCCAAGAAGCCGCACTTCGGCAATACCTACGAGGCGATCATGACCGACGCCCTGGCTCGCTATAAAAAGGAGATGGGCCATGACGTCTTCATGTGCACGGGTACGGACGAGCACGGTCAGAAGATCGAGGACCTGGCGAAGGATGCCGGCATTACCCCCAAGGCATACGTCGACGGTGTCGCTGGCGAGATCAAGAACCTGTGGGACAATATGAACGTCAAGTACGACCACTTCATCCGCACGACCGATGATTATCACGAGGCCGCTGTCAAAAAGATCTTCACCCGCTTCCTCAACAAGGGCGACATTTACAAGGGCAAATACGAGGGGTGGTACTGCGTGCCTTGCGAGTCCTTCTTTACCGACACCCAGGCCGTTGACTGCAAGTGTCCCGATTGCGGCAGACCCGTCCAAAAAGCCAGCGAGGAGACATTTTTCTTCAACATGAAGAAGTATGCGGATCGACTGATGCAGCACATCGAGGCTCACTCCGAATTCATCGAGCCCGAGAGCCGCAAAAAGGAGATTGTCAACAACTTCCTGAAGGTTGAAGGCGGCTTGCAGGATCTCTGCGTTTCCCGTACTTCCTTTACTTGGGGTATTCCGGTAGAGAACGCTCCCAAGCACGTCATCTACGTTTGGTTCGATGCGATCATCAATTATATCACCGCCATCGGTTATGATCCCGACAAGAGCTATGAGGAGCAATCCGAAAAGTTCAAGTCGCTCTGGCCCGCTGACGTGCATATCATCGGTAAGGACATCATCCGTTTCCACACCATCTACTGGCCCATCTTCCTCATGGCACTGGATCTGCCCCTGCCGAAAAAGGTGTTTGCTCACCCGTGGTTCAACTTTGGTATGGACAAGATGTCCAAATCCAAGGGTAACGTCATCTATGCCGACGAGCTGGCAGAGCGCTTCACGGTCGACGGCGTGCGTTACTATGCCCTCTCCGAGATGCCCTACGCCAACGACGGCTCCATCACCTACGAGAACGTCATCAAGCGCTTCAACACCGATCTTGTCAACAACCTCGGCAACCTGGTCAAGCGCACGCTGGATATGCAGAAAAAGTATTTCGGCTCTGTCATTCAGGCGCCCGTCGCCAAGGACGCGCTGGACGATGAGATCATACAAGCTTGCGTGACCGCCTATGGGAAGGTCGTCGAGTGCATGGACGCCTACCGCATCGCCGACGCGCTGGACGCCATCTTCACCATGCTGTCCCGCGCCAACAAATATATCGACGAAACGACCCCCTGGACGCTCGCCAAGGACGAATCCAGGAAGGAGCGTCTGGGCACGGTGCTCTACACCCTGCTTGAGGCTATTCGTTGGGGCGCTGTACTTCTTGCTCCCTTCATCCCCGCCACAAGCGAGGAGATTCTCAATGAACTGAACACCACCGCCCGCGGCTACGCATCTATCGGCAAGGCCGAGCAGTTTGGCGCGCTGGTAGCCGGCGAAAGTGTAAGCGACTCCAAGGTGCTGTTCGCCCGCATGGACGAGGTCAAGGTACTCGCCGAGCTCGAAGCCGAGCGTCAGGCCAAGATGGCTGCCGCCGCCAAGGCGGAGGCGCCCGTCGAAAAGCCCGAGGGCTGTGCGCTCATCGGCATTGAGGACTTTATGAACGTCGAGCTTCGCACTGCCAAGATCATCGCCTGCGAGGGCGTGCCCAAGGCCAAGAAGCTGCTGAGGCTCCAGGTGGACCTCGGCTACGAGCAGCGCCAGGTCGTATCGGGTATTGCCAAGTATTATACCCCCGATCAGCTGATCGGCAAGAAGATCATTCTGGTCGCTAACCTCAAGCCCGCAACGCTGTGCGGCGTGGAATCCAACGGTATGATCCTCGCCAGCGGCGAAGAAACCGTCCGCGTTGTATTCCTGGATCCCGAGACTCCTCTGGGCGAGAGAGTGAGATAAGAGGGCGTGTTTGTTTGGGGCTCTGCCCCAAGCCCCGCTCAAGGAACTTTTTGAAAAAAGTTCCTTGAGAATCCTCAAAAACTGGAAGGAAGAACAAAGGCAAGATTTGCCCGGCTCGCTTTCTATCGTTTGTTCAGCGAATCCATTGTGGGGCCCCTGCCCCACCGGTTTGCAAAAAAAGTTATATTTGGAGTTATTATGAAAATCACCGTTATCGGTTGCGGGCGTTGGGGCTCGCTGATCACCTGGTATCTCGACCGTATGGGGCACGAGGTCACGCTATACGGCATGGCTGATGCACCCGAGATGCAGCGCTTTCTGGCCACACGGCAAAACGATCTGCTCTCGCTTCCCAAGTCGGTTCGTCTGACGACGGACATCAACGACGTCTCCACGGGCGAGGTCATTATCATATCCATCCCCTCCCAGGCCTTGTCGGGACTGATGGAGGAGCTTCAGCCGCTCCGCTTGCGCTTCAAGACGGTCGTGCTCTGCATGAAGGGCATTGACATCACTACCGGTAAGCGCCTGTCCGAGATCGCCACCGAGGCGCTGGACGAAAGCTGTCCCGTCGCCGTTTGGCTCGGTCCCGGTCACGTGCAGGAATTTTACAAGGGCAACCCTTCCTGCATGGTCATCGACTCGCAAAACGAGCAGATCAAGCACCGCCTGGTCAATGCATTTTCCAGCGATCTCATTCGTTTTTACTACGGCCAGGACATGATCGGCAACGAGATCGGCGCGGCCGCCAAGAACGTCATCGGCATTGCCGCCGGCATGCTGGACGGCTTTGAGCTCGGCACGCTTAAGGGGGCTTTGATGGCCCGCGGAACGCACGAGGTCGCCCGCCTGATCAAGGCAATGGGCGGCAACGAAATGTCGGCCTACGGACTTTGCCATCTGGGCGACTATGAGGCGACCGTCTTCTCCCCTCACTCGCACAACCGCGCCTTTGGCGAATGCTTTGCCAAAGGAGAATCGTTCGGTGCCTTGGCCGAGGGCTATTATACCGCCCGCGCGATGGTCGATCTTGGCAAGAAATATGACGTGGATCTGCCCATCTGCTCGGCTGTGTACCGTATCCTCTATGAGGGGGCTGATTGCAAGCAGGTGCTGATGGAATTGATGACAAGAACGCTGAAAAGTGAGTTTTGATTACTGTGGGGAAACCTCGCAATGAGGTTTCCCCATTACGGTAATATACGTGATAAATTTCAAATACCTTCTCCTGCAGGCTCGCACAGCCCACCTCGACTTCGTCGAGCTGCGCGCTCGCAGTTTGCTTTTATGCCACTTCTTGGCACGCCCCAAGAAGTGGCCAAGAAAGGCGCCCGGACGTTCCCTCCGGGGCCTCCCCTTTCGTGCCGCTCTACATCGATAACCAAGAGATAGACATATATATCCTTCGTATAATACTCCAAGGTAGCCAACACGAGCGGCAGATGCGAAAAGCAAGAGTTTTGGCCTCGAAGTGAGTGCGGCTTTCTTTAAGCCGCACTCGCAAAATCTGAAGAAGAAAGACTTCGCGTCGTGTTGCGCGAAGCGAAGGTTTCGGCGACAGCCGAAACAGCGTAGCGCCCACAAAGACGCGCCGCGGGGTTCCAAGGGGTATCAGACCCCTTGGTCCGCTTTCTTGGTTCGTTCTTTGTCGGATGACAAAGAATGAACATAAAAACCGGCACAGCGCAGCGCGAAGCAGTATGCGCGTCCGGCTACGCACCCTCTAACGAATTCAGCCCCGAAAGGACTTTCCCCATGCATATCTTCGACTCCCACGCCCACTATTTCGACGACCGCTACAATGACCCCGCTGAGGGCCCTCTCGCCGACGACATTCTCAAAACCATTCTATCGGCCTACGGCGGCAACGTCTCCCATATCGTCAATATCGGCACCAACATCGACTCCTCCCGCACCGCCGTCGCACAGGCCGCCCGTTATGAAGGCATGTTCGCCGCCGTCGGCATCCACCCCGAGGACTGTCAGCAGATCGAGCATCCCGAAGCGCAAATGACGGCTCTGCGTTCCCTGCTCGGCTGTGACACGCCCGATCCCGCCGCCTATCGCAAGGAGCACAAGATCGTGGCCATCGGCGAGATCGGCCTGGACTATTACGACCGCCCCTGGCTTCCCGTCGACCGCGAGCGCCAGGCGTGGTATTTTGAGCAGCAGCTTCTTCTTGCCAAGGAACTGAATATGCCCGTCATTATTCACGACCGCGACGCCCACGGCGACTGCTTTGAGACTGTCCTGCGGCATCCAAACGTAAAGGGCGTGTTCCACAGCTTCAGCGGCAGTGCCGAGATGGCGCGCGAGCTGTGGCGCCGTGGGTGGATGATCTCCTTCTCGGGCGTGGTCACCTTCAAAAACGCCAAGCGCGTGCAAGAGGTCGCCGCCAGTGTCCCGACGGAATATCTCATGGTCGAAACGGACGCCCCCTATCTTGCTCCGCACCCTCATCGCGGCAAAAGAAACGATTCCTCCTTGATGCAGCACACCGTAGATATGCTGGCACAGCTACACAATATCTCCCCCCATGTCATGGCTCGTATCACCGCTGAGAATGCCGCCCGCCTCTTTGGTATTATGCTGTAAATCACCATCGTTTTTGTTTATTTTTAACAAAAATAGGCATCAAATTTCTATGTCTTCATAGCAAAAAGTTCGCTTTTCCCCCTTGAAAAGCGGCTTTTTCTATTGTATAATGAAAAAGGATTTATCGTTTCTACCTATATTATAGTAAAGAATTATGATCCGATTTCATACGAAAGGCAGTTTCCGCGCGGCGGAAACGAAGGAACAAAGCTATGGCGACTATCGAAACCAAACGAATCAGAAACGTTGCACTCCTGGGTCACGGCGGATGCGGAAAGACCTCGCTGGCCGAGGCTATGCTGTATACGTCCGGTGCGATCGACCGACTGGGTAAGATCGGCGACGGCAACACCGTCTGCGACTACGACGCAGAGGAAATTGCAAGAAAGTTTTCTCTCTCGGGTGCCATCGCTCCCCTGATGTGGAAGGATATTAAAATCAATATTCTCGATTGCCCCGGATATCTGGACTTTGCCGGCGAGACCTCGCAGATCCTGCGCGTTGCTGACAGCGCCCTGATCGTCGTTGACGGTAAGAGCGGCATCCAGGTCGGTACCGAGCTGGCTTGGGACGCAGCCACTGAGGCAGGCCTTCCCAAGGCATTCTTCATCAACAAATTCGACGATAACGAGGCTCGTTTTGCCAAGGTTCTCGACGCTCTGCACGACCGTTGGGGCAAAAAGATCTGCCCTTTGACCATTCCTATGGTCAAGGACGGTGCCGTTGTCGGTGCGATCGACCTGGTCGGCATGGAGGCTCACGTCTTTGACAATGCCGGTCACCATTCCATCCATCCCATTCCCGAGGAATCGCAGGAGGCAGCTGACAAGTATCGCGATATGCTGCTGGAGGCTGTGGCAAGTGCGGACGAGGATCTGATGGAAAAGTACTTCGGCGGCGAGGACATCTCGACCATGGAGTGCATCAACGGTATCCACGAGGGTATCATCCACGGCGACATCGTGCCCGTCTTCTGCGGCGCGGCTACCAAGCTGTGGGGCGTATGGACGCTGCTTGACAAGATCACCGAGTCCTTCCCCAGACACACCGCAAAGAAGGTGGAAACGCTCTCCAATGGCGACGAGACCGAGATCAATCCCGACGGCGAGCCTGCTATCCTCGTCTTCAAGACGGTCGCTGACCCCTTCGTCGGTAAGATGAACTTCTTTAAGGTTATGAACGGTACGGTCAAGCGCGATCTGACGCTGACCAACCGCCAGACGGGCGACAACGAAAAGCTCGCTCACATCTACACTGTCCGCGGCAAGAAGCAGACCGAGGTCGAGGAGCTGGTTTGCGGCGACATCGGTATGACCGCTAAGCTGTCGAATACCAACACGGGCGACACGCTGACCTGGAACACCGACTTCCAGTATATGCCCATCGAATTCCCGCAGGCATTCCTGGCCCAGGCTATGATCCCCTGCACGGCCGCCGATGAAAGCAAGATCTCCCAGGCCATCAGCCGTATGACCGAGGAAGACCGCACCATCCGTTGCGAAAACGATGCCGAGACCAAGGAGCTGGTCGTTTACGGTATGGGTGACATGCACCTGGCCGTTCTGGCTTCTCGCCTCAAGGCTCGCTTTGGCGTTAACGTTCGCTTCGACAAGCCCCGCATTCCTTACCGTGAAAAGATCACCAAGCCCTGCGACGTCGAGGGTCGTCACAAGAAGCAGAACGGCGGTTCGGGTCAGTTCGGTCACGTTAAGATCCGCTTCGCTCCCGCAGAGGACGAGGGTCTGACCTTCAGCGTATCCGTCGTCGGCGGTACCGTTCCCAAGAACTTCTACCCCGCTGTTGAAAAGGGTCTGCAGGATGCTATGGCCAAGGGCGTTGCCGGCTTCCCCATGACATGTCTTGCAGCCGACCTGTACGACGGTTCTTACCACGCCGTTGACTCGGATGAGCTTTCCTTTAAGACCGCCGCTTCTCTGGCATACAAGAAGTGCCTGGAGATGGCTGCTCCCGTACTGCTTGAGCCGGTAGGCGAAGCGCTCATCACCGTTCCGGACGGCATGGTGGGTGACGTCATCGGCGACCTCAACAAGCGCCGCGGCAGCGTCATGGGCATGGAGCCCGACGCCAAGAAGAAGGGCTATACCGTAGTAACCGCCATCGCTCCCAAGTCCGAGATGATGGATTACCCCATCGCTCTGCGTGCGATGTCCCAGGGCCGCGGTATCTACAGCTTCAAGGTCACCAATTACGACGTAGTTCCCGGTATGATCGCTTCCAAGATCGTCGAGGAGTACAAGAAGTCTCAGGCATAATGAGAAATAGAAACCGAGGGAGAAGCACCGCTTCTCCCTCGTCTTTTATTCGATCACACACAGGGTGATCATAATATCCCCCACCATATGCTCTGAAAAACAGTCTGAAGACACCGCCTGTGTATCCAGTGCCGACGCATCGGCACGCAGACCCGTGCCTTCCGCCTTTCCCAGCGCCTCCTTGCGCGTCCAGATGCGTAGAAAGTCGATCATCCGCCGTCCGTTGCTCTCCCAAAGTGCCAGTTCGGCCGGCGAGAAAAGGCGCTTGGCGATATCATCCCGTCGAGCAAGCGGACGGTCGATGCGCTCGGCGTCGACCCCGATTTTCACGCCGCTCGCGGCGCAGGCGGCTACCGCCATGCCCTCACAATGAGCAAACGAGATGGACACCGTCCCATCCGACAAGCACGGCGCGCCCAGCGCGTCATATCCAAGGCCGGACAACGGCTTTTTTTCTTTCCAGGTCAGCGGCAGGGGCTGATCAAAGGCATGCACGCCGCTCTCCTTGGCCAGTGCCCACATCAGAGCCAGGCGCGCCGCGACACTTTGGGTGCGTGCCGTCAGGTTGCGGATGCCCCGCAAGGTATTCTGCGCCTCGGCAGATAATCCGAGCTCGCCCAAACGATCTATGGTCTGATCGACCAACGCCTCATCGGCAGGCCCCCCACCTTGGCAGGTAGTCAAAACAGCCGCCCACACCATGCTCGCACCGCCCCCTTTCCTTTTTTAGTATTATACCGCGAAATGGGACAAAAGTCAACCGTCATAAAAGTGCTCCGTCCAAAAGGGCGGAGCACTTCCGTTATATAGCAATCACCCGGACCTCGGACAGTGAGGTGGGATCGTCCGCCCGCTTTTCATCGTTCAGGCGGTTCTTGGTAACCAGACCGTCGAGCGGTGCGCCATATCGCTTACCCACGCTCCATACGGTATCCTGGCGCGAGGGGTAGCACAGAATCATCTCACCGGGACGGCGCTCCATGCGCTCGCCTACCGTTGTCGCGCTGACCACGCGAATGCTGTCCTCGTCCCACAGCCGCATGCAAATGCCAAGCTCCGCATCAATGGCCAAGCTTTGACCGTCCAGCCTTCCCTTTGCCATGAGAACCTGCGCCTGCCCCTCGTAGCCCAGCTTTTTCGTCTCCTGCGCTCCCTCTGCCACGTAGCGGAAGGGCAACTCCACCTCCTTGGTGCTCATCTCGCCATCCAAGGAGAGGATCAGGCTGTAACGACACTTGCCGCTCATGACATAGCGCCCTCTCTCCTGCTCGACCCGATCCACCGTAGCAACACCCGCCACGTCAACGAGGGTCGCACCGTCGGGGATGCCCAGTTCTTCTGTCGTGCGCGTTTCACTTTGTGTAAGGTTTGCATTGACGCAACGCAGAGGAGTCGGCACGGCGATCTCACTGTGCGAGCAGTCGCTCTGGCATCCCGTAGCATACCAATCGCAGGCGTAGGAGATGACCTGCCCCCATTGCGTGCGTGCAGACAGCACGATCTCGGCCTCACACAGCACTCGGCCCTCTTCCATGCCAAGGCTGAGCTCGGTGCAGCAGCCCGTCACTGCGGCCTCGCCGTTGATCTGTGCCCCGTCTGCCGTGATCGACTGCTCAAACGGCAGCTTGCGAAGCAGGCTCACAGGCGCATTCCCCTCGCCCTCGGGCTGCAAAAGCAGCTTGAGGACGACGTCGCCGCGACAGTTTACTCTTCCGTTGTTGCACTTGGTCTCGCCGATCATCACCTGGGCGTCGCCGCTGATAATCCGCCAATCGGCGCGCCAGTCAGTATTGCCCGGGTACTCCCGATCCAACACGACCTCGTCGCTGACCACAAAGGGGTCACTTTGTCCATAGCCACACACCCCGCATTCACGCTCGGCAAACAGCCGCTCCTCACCGCAGGATGCCGGGAGCGTTCCCTTGCGCTTTTCCTCTACAATATAACTGCCATGCGCCTTGACATCGGCCCGCAAGCGGCATTTGATGCTCATGCGGCGAGGGCCGCTGACACGGCTGATGATGCTCTCCGGCTCACACAGCGCGTAGGCGACAAGGCCATCGTTGAGATCGAAATCCGCACCGGCCTCCATGGGCACCCGAAAGCTGTATTCCGTCGAAGTGGGAAAGCAATAGATCTGCCCGTCGTTGCCCGCGTACAGGACGCAATAATCGACCGTTCCGGAAAATTCAGCCACACCGCCGCCGATGTAGTGAGACGGGGGCTGTGCCGTCGCGCTGACCCTGAGCAGTCGTTTGATCTCGGGCTGATAATCGGGCAGAGAAAAATCCCCCGCCACCTCGCTGACCACGGTGCGCTCGCAAGCAGGACGCTGGATGCGCAGCACCTGCCCGCCCGCAGCGCCTCTTTCTTTGGTGTAAAAATCGTCCATTCCGTCTCCCCTCCCCCGCCTGTATCCTCGACGGGCTTTTATGTTTTCGTTTCATTGTATGCAAGGGGCAAAAAAAATATACCACGGCACACGGCGTGCACAGTCAGCGGTAAATTGAACTTCAATTTACGCCGTTTTGAAAGATTCCTCGCAGTCTAAACAACTGCGTTCCGCAAGCGGAAACGGAATATTTCCAAAACAAAGTGCAAGCCAAAACCGTGGTATATGAGAAGATGATCTACTTGTTTTCGCTGTCAAACAGGCGGCGGTAATCCTCGATCGCCTGCTCGATGATGCGCTCCGCCTCCTTGTGGCCAAACAGCTCCTTGACCGCCGTCTGCTTGTTTTCCAGCTGCTTATAGACGGTGAAGAAGTGCATGATCTCATCAAAAATGTGGGTCGGCAGGGCGTCGATATCCTTGACGTCGCGATAGGTGGGATCGGAAAACGGCAGGGCGATGATCTTATCGTCCAGCTTGCCGCCGTCGATCATTCGCATCACACCGATGGGGTAGACCTGCACCAGCGTCAAAGGGTACAGCGGCATACCGCACAGCACCAGTACGTCCAAAGGGTCGCCGTCGTCTGCGTAGGTGCGGGGGATGAAGCCGTAGTTGGCGGGATAGTGCGTGGAGGTGTAAAGCACGCGATCCAGACGAAGCAATCCCGTATGCTTATCCAACTCATACTTGCACTGACTGCCCTTGGGAATCTCAATGACAGCCGAAAAATCACATGGGGTGATGTGTGCGGGATCCATATCATGCCAAATGTTCATATGCTACCTCCTGTCGTTCTATTTATTTTACATAGTCAAACTCAAAATCATACATGGAAACGGTGTCGCCGTCCCGACAGCCTGCCGCCTCCAGCTCCTCGAACACGCCGCTCTTTTGCAGCACGCGCTGGAAGAAGTTGAGCGACTCGTAGTCGTCGAAATTCACCTGGTTCATCAGATTGAAGATCCACTGACCCTCGACGATAAACTTGCCGCCCTCGCGGCGGATGACCGTCTCCTTGCCTGTGATCTCCTCCTCTTCGACAAGCTCTGCCTCGTAGGTCTTGATGGGGGGAAGCGTTTGCAACCGGTCGTAAACGGTCTCGATCATCTCGCGCAGGCCCTCGCCCGTGGCGGCCGACACATACATCAGCTCCCAATCGTTCTCGCGGACAAACTCCTCAAACTCGGCCACGTCGAACAATTCGGGGTCGAGAATGTCGCACTTGTTGGCCAGAATGATCTGGGGACGCTCGGACAGCGCCGGGCTGTAGCGAAGCAGCTCCTGGTTGATGGTCTTGATATCATCGATCGGATCGCGTCCCTCGTAGCAGGAGATGTCGACTACGTGAAGCAACAGTCGGCAACGGTCGATGTGACGCAGAAAATCGTGACCCAGGCCCGCACCGTCCGATGCACCTTCAATGAGTCCCGGAATATCGGCGGCCACAAAGCCGGCCTCGTCGTACACACGCACCACGCCGAGATTGGGGGACAACGTGGTGAAATGGTACTCGGCGATCTTGGGACGCGCTGCGCTGATGCGAGACAGAATGGATGACTTACCCACGCTGGGGAAGCCGATGAGTCCCACGTCTGCCAGCATCTTGAGCTCGAGGAGAACGAACTTATGCTCGCCCTTGGTGCCGTTTTTGGCAAACATAGGCACTTGTCTTGTAGCAGTTGCGAAGTGGCGATTGCCCCAGCCGCCGCGGCCACCGCGGCAGGCGATGAAATCCTCGCCGTCCGACATATCGTGGATAACGGCACCCGTTTCGGCGTCCTTGATGACCGTCGCACGGGGCACGGGGATGATCAGATCGTCGGCCGTTGCGCCGTGAAGCTTATTGCCCTTGCCGTCGCCGCCGTTGCCGGCCACGAATTTATGGCGATAACGATAGGCCAGGAGAGTGTTGACCCCCTCGTCGACGCGGAAGACGATATTGCCGCCGCGACCGCCGTCGCCGCCGTCTGGACCGCCGGCAGAGACGTATTTTTCGCGGTGAAAGGCGATGGCGCCGTTACCGCCGTCACCGGCTTTGATTTCAATTTTTACATGGTCGATGAATGTTGACATGGGAATTCCTCCTTTTGGGGAGTGGATTGAATTTTTTTACTGCTTGCTTCTACGGACGCTCATACTGCGTGCCTGCGGCACGCGCTGAGCGGTTTGCTTTTGAATGCCACTTCTTGGCACGCCCCAAGAAGTGGCCAAGAAAGGCGCCAAAGGCTGCCGCCTTTGGAAACCGCTTCTTTGCCGCGCTGCAAAGATAAAGACGAGATAAACATATATATCCCTCGTTCTGTGCTCCAAGGTAGATAACACGCGCGGCAGTTAGGGAAAGCAAACGCTTTTGCGGGTTTCTTAAGGGCATTAGGCCCTTAAGTCCGCTTTCTTGGTTCGTTCTTTCTCGGATGAGAAAGAATGAACATCACACCGCACACCGAACGCGCACAAAGTGCAGTGTGAGGCTGTAGGAGGAGAAGTATAAAACTTAATCTCCCTTCTGCTTGATAATCATCTTGATCGGCGTGCCCTCAAAGCCAAACGTCTCACGCAGGCAATTTTCAATATATCTCTGATACGAGAAATGGAACAGCTCGATCGAATTGCAGAACAGAACAAAGGTAGGCGGTGCTACCGCGTTCTGCGTCATATAGTAGATCTTCAGACGCTTGCCCTTATCCGACGGCGGCTGCGTCCGCATCATGGCCTCGCCCAGAATATCGTTGAGCATACCCGTCGTAATCCGCATGCTGCGCTGATCCTGCACGTGGGCGATCAGCTTGTAAATGTTAGGCAATCTCTGGCCCGTCTTGGCGGAAACGAAAATGATGGGGGCATAGGGCATATAGGCCAGGGCTGTGCGGATCTTTTCGGTGTAGGCCTTGACCGTATTGTTGTCCTTCTCCACCAGATCCCACTTGTTGACCACGATGATGGTTCCCTTGCCCGACTCATGGGCAATGCCCGCGATCTTCTCGTCCTGCTCGGTAATGCCCTCGGTCGCGTCGATCATGAGCAGACACACGTCGGCACGCTCGACCGCCATGTGGGCGCGAAGCACGCTGTACTTTTCGATCTTATCGTTGATCTTGGACTGACGGCGAATGCCCGCCGTGTCAATGAAGGTGAACTTACCGTATTCATTTTCGACCGAGGTATCTACGCTGTCGCGCGTCGTGCCCGCAATGTTGGAAACGATCATACGCTCCGCACCCACGAAGCGGTTGATAATGGACGACTTGCCCGCGTTGGGCTTGCCGATGACGGCCACGTGGATGCTGTCGTCCTCTTGTTGCTCCTCCTCACCATCGGGCAGTGCGTCGACGCAAGCGTCCAACAGGTCGCCCGTGCCCGAGCCGTGTACCGAGGAAACGGCGATGGGCTCGTGATCAAAGCCAAGCTCGTAAAACTCATAAAATTCCAAAGGCAAATCCCCCGTGCGGTCGCACTTGTTGATACAGGGGATGACCGGCTTGCCGCTCTTTTTGAGCATAACGGCGATGTCATGGTCATTGGCCGTCACGCCGGTGTGAACGTCGCACAGGAAAATGATCACGTCTGCCGTATCGATGGCGATCTGGGCCTGGTTGCGCATCTGCGCAAGAATAATATCATCCGTCTTGGGCTCAATACCGCCCGTGTCGATCAGCACCAGTTGGCGTCCTCTCCATTCGGTCTCGCCGTAGATACGGTCACGGGTCACGCCGGGCGTGTCCTCGACGATGGAACGGCGCTCACCGATCAAACGGTTGAACAGCGTGCTTTTTCCCACGTTGGGCCTGCCGACAACGGCAATAATAGGCTTACTCATGTTGGTCTACCTCCTCTTCTCCTTGACGCGACGCGTCGTAGATGGGTGTATCTTGGTTCGTGCCGAGCAAAGCGGTCAAAAGGGCGCCGCCATCGTTGGGGCTGATGCGCACGGGCACGCCCAGACGCTCGGATAATTCACAGGGTGTCATGCCGCACAAAAACAGATCTCCGTCCGCGCGCAACGTGTTTTCAGGAACGAGAACCTCGTCGCCAAGGTCGCGGCCGACCAGCTGCTCAGAAATATCCTTGCCGGTCAGAAGCCCTGCCACGGTGATGGTCTCGCCAAAGAAATGATTGACGACGGGAACGACGTGAATGGTCAAGCCCTCCACGACAGCCTCAAGGCGGGTGCACAGCCGGCGAATGCTCGTCTCGGCCGCCACACCCGTGACGACCGTAACGGTGCGCGGCGGGGTGTAGTCCTCCAGATCGTCCTCGAGAAAGCGCATCTCGGCCTCAAACTCAAACGCCTGGGAGGTCACCATGCCAATGCCGTCCTCCAGCTGGGAATAATCCTCGTAGTACTCATCGTCGGGCAGATCCACACCGCCCTTGATGTACAGCTCGTCCGCGCAGAAAAAGACGCGGCGACCGTATTGCTCCACGCATTCGTCGCCCACGCGTCCCACCTGCTCGATGATGGCCCGGCACTCCTGGGGGGTGTAGGGCTCCAGGGGGTACAGCTTCTGGCGGTAGCGGGTCAAGCCCGCCGGCACGATGGAAACGCTGTCAAGTGCAGGCATATAGGCAAGCATATCCCGCATGGTGCGGTCGAGCTCCTCACCGTCGTTGATGCCGCGGCACAGCACCACCTGAGCGCAAATGCGGATGCCGGCATCGGCCAGCCGTCTCATATAGGCCAACACCTCACCCGCATGCTTATTGCGCATCATTTTGACGCGAAGCTCGGGGTTGGTGGTATGCACCGAGATATTGATGGGCGAGATGTGCATCTCAATGATGCGGTCAATGTCGCGCTCTGAAAGATTGGTCAGGGTGATGTAGTTGCCGTGCAAAAAGGACAGGCGGCTGTCGTCGTCCTTGAAATACAGCGTTTGACGAAGCCCCTTTGGGAGCTGATCGATGAAGCAGAAGATGCACCTGTTTTCGCATGAGTGCTTTTCATCCATCAAGGGTGTTTCAAACTCCAGGCCGATGTCGTCGTATTCCTGCTTGTTGATGACGACCTCGTGCTTCTCATCGCCCCGGAAAAAACAAAGACGCACGCATCTCTCTGCCAGGTAAAAGCGATAATCCAGCACGTCGCGGATCTCGCGGAAATTGATGGTATGCAAACGGTCGCCCGGTAAAATCCCCGCCCTTTCGGCTCGGGAATGGGGGGCTACTGCCACGATCGTTACCATATGCGTCCCTCCTTTTCTGCCGTTTTCGCCCACCGCCGACGGGTGAGCAGAAAAATACAGTATATTCTACCACATTTTTATCCATTTGTCAAATGAAAACCGCCAAATATGGTGCTAAAATTTCGGGATTTTGACGATAGTGGAATTGGCGCAAAGGTGTTTACAAAAAAAGGAAACTGTGGTATACTGAAGTATCTGTGAAGAAAAGGAGGTAGCGCGAGATGCGTCTGGATAAATTTTTGGTCTCGACGGGCAAAATTTCCCGTAGCGATGCCGGCCGTGCTGCCCGCGGCGGTAAGGTCACGGTCAACGGTATCGTCGAAAAAAAGGCCGACCGCCACATCGATCCCGACGTCGACGTGGTGACGCTTTGCGGCGAGCGCATCGTCTACCGCCGCTACACCTATATTCTGCTCAACAAGCCGGCGGGTTATGTCAGCGCCACCGAGGATGGGCGCGACCCCACCGTGCTGACGCTGCTCCCCGAGGACCTCGGGCGCATCGGGCTATTCCCCTGCGGCCGCCTTGACAAATACACGCTGGGGCTCATGCTCCTGACCAACGACGGAGACTTGTCTCACCGCCTGCTGTCCCCCCGCCATCACGTCGAAAAGCGATATGCTTACACCTGCCGCCTGCCGCTTTTGGCAGAGGACATGGAGCAGCTGGAGCGCGGCGTCGAGTTGGAGGACGGTTATATGACCAAGCCCGCCCGCATGATCGCCGAGCCCGAAAGTCGGAGTGGTATCATCGTGCTGACCGAGGGCAAATATCACCAGATCAAGCGTATGTTTGAGGCGGTCGGCAACAAGATCGAAACGCTGGAGCGGGTGACCTTCGGGCCGCTGTCTCTGGATCCCACCCTGGAGCGCGGTCAGTGGCGCTATCTGACCGACGCGGAGGTTGCGCTTTTGCAATCCGGTACGAAGGGGGTGGACGGGGTATGATGATCTATCTGATCCGCCATGGCGAGACGGACTGGAACCACCAGAAGCGTCGTCAGGGGCGCCGTGACGTTCCCCTTAACGATGCGGGACGCGAGCAAATGCGCCGTTGCGGTAAGCTCCTGTCCCGTCTTCCCGCAGACGCCATCGTCACAAGTCCCCTGTCCCGTGCCGTGGAAAGCGCCGAGATCGTAGCCGAGTGTCTTGGCTTTGACAAAGAGAACATTTTGCGCGACGAGGGGCTCATCGAGCGCGACTTTGGCGACGTAGACGGCATGACCAAGGCAGAGCTCAAGGCCTACCGCGCCCGCGGCGGTAACGAGCATCAGGAGCCCTTGTATCGGGTGCGCGAGCGCATGATGCGAACCATTTTGACATACGCCCGCAAGCATGATAAGCAACATATCGTTCTCATCTCTCATTCCGCCGCCATCAAGTCGGTGTTTGTCCGCCTGTACGGCAAGCCGGAATTGCAGCGCAAGCAGACCAAAAACGCAGGCGTCAGTATCATTGAGTATCGGGGCGGACGCCTCCACCCCCACGCTCTCGATCTGGACGCCGAGGAGGCTGTTCGTTATCTGACAAGACGGAAGATTTTGAAGATTGATTGATTAACAAGGGGGCTTTTTTGAAAAAAAGCCCCCTTGACCCCCAAAAAACTTCAATGGAAAGCAAATGGCAAAGCGGGAAAGCACGCAAGTGACTCCACAGATACTCCCGCAAGCTCGTGGGCCCCTTCCCAATCGCTCCACAAGGTAGACACCACATAAGTTTTCGCCCGCCTTTTTCAAAAGGCGGCGCAGTGGAGGGCGCGGAGCCCTCCTCGCGCTCCGCAGAGCGCGAAACTCTTTTTGGCGTTTCTTTTTGTTAGCTTTTTCTTTGCGCCTCCGGTCTCAAAGAAAAAGCGGCTAACGACCTTAAACAGAACACCAAATGAGTACCCTTTTTTGGGGTATCCCATCTTTTAGGAGGACTCAATTATGTCTCACATCCGCACGATCTACGCCAGCCAATATGCCAAGCTCGACAGCAACGTCTACACCGGCGGTGGCACTGACGACACGGCCGCACTGCAGTCCATTCTGGACATCGCCCGCGACGAGGGCGGTGTGCATCTTGTCATGGACGGTGCGGCACTTGTCTCCGGTCTTGACGTCTATTCCAACACGACCATTGAATGCATGAACGCCGACTGCGGCTTTTTCCAGATCGCCGGGGCAGGGCGCGCCATCATCACCAACAAGAACTGGGACCGCAAGGTCATCCGCACCCGTAATATCACCCTCAAGGGCGGCACCTACAACCAGGACGCGCCCAATCAGCCCCACCACGTTCCCTACCCCATGGAGGTCAGCGCCGAGGATTTCGGTGACAACCACTGGATCTTCGCCATTGAGCTCTACGGCGTGGAGAACGTGCTGCTTCAGGATCTGAAGATGCTGGATTTCCGCACCTTCTGTATTACGATTGGCAACTTCCGTCACGTCACGCTGGAGCGTGTCTGGGTCGATCTACCCAAGCGCATGCAGGCACAGAACCAGGACGGCTTCCATTTCTGGGGCCCCGGTCAGTTCCTCACCATCCGCGACTGCGGCGGCAAGGTCGGTGACGATTTCATGAACATCGGTCCTGACGAGGCAGACAAGACCTCCTCCATCACCGACGTTTTGGTTGACGGTCTGTTCCTCGACGACGCCGATCAGGCCATCCGTCTGCTCTCGCGCGGCACGGGTCTTTTGGACCGCGTGACCATCCGCAACGTGCAGGGCACCTACCGCTCCTTCGGCTTCTATATCAACTCCTGGTTCCCCGATGTGACGGCGGGCAACTTCGGTGACATTTTCATCGAAAACGTCCATCTGACCCACACCGAGCCCAACTACACCTACCGTCCGCCCATGCTGTTCTCGGTCGGCGGCGACATCCGCTGTCTGACCATCAAAAACGTCCGCCACGAGTACCCCATCGACAAGCGGGCCATCGGCGAGTTTGGTCTTCCCTTCTACTCTACCCAGCCCGCCACCATTGCCGATTTCGTGTATCCGTCGGGCAAAAAGCCGGTCATTCAAAACCTGATCATCGACGGCGTGACGGTACTGGAAAACGAGCAGAGCGAGGGCATGGAGCAATTCCAGATGTACGGCGACGTGGGTAATCTCGTCATCAAAAATGTCCTGTCCGTCAAGGACAAGGGAGTTGCCAGATCGGGCAATATCCTCAAGGTCTACCCCTGCGGCCACGTGGACACCGCTATTGTCAGCGACGTCTACTCGGTGGGCGCCCAAAAGGTCATCGAGGGCGTAGAAAACATCGACCAGCTGATGCAAAATAACGTCATTTCCCAATAATCCAACATCAATTTACCGGAGAACCATATCCCAATGAACATTATCGAAGCTATTGCAAAAGAACTGAATCTGACCGTCGACCAGGTAGAAAAGACGGTGGCTCTCATCGACGAGGGCAACACCATTCCCTTCATTGCCCGTTACCGCAAGGAGGTCACGGGAAGCCTGGACGACACCGTCCTGCGTACGCTGGAGGAGCGTCTGAATTACCTGCGCAACATCGAAAAGCGCAAGGAGGAGGTCCGTAATCTCATTGATGCACAAGGTAAATTGACCGATGAGATCGTCGCCGCCATCGAAGCCGCCGTGACCATCACCGAGGTGGACGATATTTACCGTCCCTTCCGTCCTCACCGCAAGACCCGCGCCTCCGTCGCCCGCGAGAAGGGACTTGAGCCACTGGCCGAGCTGCTCATGGCGCAGGAGAATGAATACACCCCCTCCATTGTGGAGCAGGCCGTTGCTTATATTGACGAGGAAAAGGGCGTAAAGACGGCCGAGGAGGCGCTCGCCGGCGCCCGCGATATCATCGCCGAGGACGTGTCGGACAACGCCGAGTACCGCAAGGCCCTGCGCCGTCAGACCTTCTCGTACGGCTCGCTCGTCGTGCGTGCCGCCAAGGAGGAGGACTCGGTCTACAGCCAATATTACGAATATGAGGAGCCGCTCAAGAAGGTCGCCGCTCACCGCGTGCTGGCCATCAACCGCGGTGAAAAGGAAGAATTTTTGAAGGTCAATGTGACCGTCCCCGCCGACATTGTCCTGAATTATCTGTTCAACTGTGTCGTCACCAACCCCAAAAGCCCCGCCGCACAGCACGTGACGGCCGCCGTCGTTGACAGCTACGACCGTCTGATCTCCCCCTCCATCGAGCGCGAGATCCGCAGCGATATGTTCGACACCGCCTGCGAGGGCGCCATCAAGGTATTTGCCGACAATCTGTCCCACCTGCTCATGCAGTCTCCCCTCAAGGGCAAGACGGTGCTGGGCTTTGACCCCGGCTACGTCAACGGCTGTAAATTAGCGGTCGTCGACAAGACGGGCAAGGTAGTCGACACGGGCGTCATCTATCCCACCAAGCCCCGTCAGCGCACCGACGAGGCCAAGCGCATTCTGCGCCGCATGATCCACGCCCACAAGGTCGACGTCATCGCCATCGGCAACGGCACCGCCTCCAAGGAAAGCGAAATTTTCGTTGCCGAGCTGCTCCGCGAGATCGAGGACGATTGCAAGTATATCATCATCAGCGAGGCAGGCGCGTCTATCTACTCCGCCTCCAAGCTGGCCGCCGAGGAGTTCCCCGAGTTTGACGTCATGCAGCGCTCGGCCGTCTCCATCGCAAGAAGACTGCAGGATCCTCTGGCAGAGCTTGTCAAGATCGATCCCAAGGGCATCGGTGTCGGTCAGTATCAGCACGACATGAAGCCGGCGCGCCTTGACGAGGCGCTGACAGGCGTCGTCGAGGACTGCGTCAACGCGGTCGGTATCGACATCAATACCGCGTCGTACTCCCTTCTGTCCTATATTTCGGGCATCAATATGACCAGCGCCAAGAACATCGTCAAGTACCGCGAGGAAAACGGCGAGTTCACCTCGCGCGCCCAGCTGCTTAAGGTACCGCGCATCGGCGCCAAGGCCTATGAGCAGTGTGCCGGATTTTTGCGCGTGCCCGGCTCTAAAGAGATTTTGGATAACACCGCCGTTCACCCCGAGTCGTACGAAACGGCCCGCGCCCTGATCGCCCTGTTCGGCTATTCGGCCGAGGACGTCAGAGCAGGACACCTGTCCTCGCTTGGCGCCAAGGTTCGTGAGGCGGGTGTGGCAAGCGTATGCGAAAAGCTGGGTGTTGGCGAGCCGACTCTGCTGGACATCATCAGTGAGCTGGAAAAGCCCGGTCGCGACCTGCGCGACACACTGCCGCCCCCGAGCTTCGCACCGATGTCATGGACCTGTCCGACCTCAAGCCCGACATGATGCTCAGGGGCACCGTCCGTAACGTCATTGACTTCGGCGCGTTCGTGGACATCGGCGTGCATCAGGACGGACTTGTCCACATCTCCGAGCTGTCCGATCGCTTCGTCAAGCACCCCTCCGAGGTCGTCTCGGTCGGCGACGTCGTCACCGTCCGCGTCCTCGCCGTCGACGTGAAGAAAAAGAGAATTTCTCTGTCGATGAAGAGTAAAAAGGAATAAGGTACTATGGGGGAAACTTCTTGAAAGAAGGTTCCCCCATACCCCCTTTAAGAACTTTAATTAAAAGAAAAACAGAACTCGCCCTTGCAACTTCTCCTATCCCTGTATGGGAAAGAACTTCGCTGTTCAAAAGAATAGCTCCCGCAAGAAGTGGGGCCCCTGCCCCTTCTTCTCTACGAGGTTAGAATCGTGTTGTGGGCCCATCCCCACTCACTCCACAATACTAAAATCCCTTGTCCATCCTTCACCTGCCGCTCGTGGAGAGTAAAGTTGAGGCACAGCACAGGGAGCGTTTATGTGACCTCTCGTCCTTCTCTATGTAGAGCGGCACGGGCAGGGGGTTCCCAGGGGGAACGCCTGGGCGCGTTTCTTGGCTACTTCTTGCCGCGTAGCAAGAAGTAGCATCAAAAAGCTGGTACAGCGAGCGCGTTGTGCGAGCCCGTAGGAAAAGAAGCTTGATCACCTTTCTTCCGTTTTTAATTTATTAAAAACGGAATTCTATTCCCGCCGCTTATTCACACTTTGTTCTTACCCATTTGTCACACTTGCACAATTTGACCACTCGAATTTTGGGGAATGTCCCACTTCCCAATTCACACAAAATTTGGTACAATAATATAGCAATACTATTAGAATGTCATAGTGCTACATATGTCATAAATTCAGGAGGTTATATTCAATGGCAAGCATTTCCCTTCGTCACATTTACAAGAAGTATCCCGGTGGCGTTACCGCCGTTTCCGACTTCAACCTCGAAGTCAAGGACAAGGAATTCCTCGTTCTGGTCGGCCCTTCCGGTTGTGGTAAGTCCACGACACTGCGTATGATCGCAGGTCTGGAGGAGATTACCGAGGGTGAGCTGTTCATCGGCGACCGTCTGGTCAACGACGTTGCTCCCAAGGACAGAAAGATCGCGATGGTGTTCCAGAACTACGCTCTGTACCCCCATATGACCGTATTTGAGAACATGGCATTCGGTCTGAAGCTGAACAAGACGCCGAAGGAAGAAATCAAGAGACGCGTTGAGGATGCTGCCCGCGTTTTGGATATCACCCACCTGCTCGACCGTAAGCCCAAGGCTCTGTCCGGTGGTCAGAAGCAGCGTGTTGCTCTGGGTCGTGCAATCGTTCGTAACCCTGCCGTCTTCTTGCTCGACGAGCCTCTGTCCAACCTGGACGCTAAGCTCCGTGCTGCCATGAGAACCGAGCTGACCAAGCTGCACCAGAGAGTTGCTACCACCTTCGTATACGTTACGCACGACCAGGTCGAGGCTATGACCATGGCTACCCGTATCGTTGTTATGAAGGACGGTCTGATCCAGCAGGTAGACACACCTCAGAACCTGTACGATGCTCCTTGCAACAAGTTCGTTGCAGGCTTTATCGGTACTCCTCAGATGAACTTCCTGGACGGCCGTCTGGAAGCAAAGGGTGAGGACGTATACTTCGTATTTGACCGCGTGACCGAGGTCAACATGAAGCCTCAGGTTGAGCCCGTGCTGGTTAAGCTGCCTGCAGAAAAGGTAGCCGATCCTGCCGTGAAGGAATACATCGGCAAGGAGATCATCGCCGGCATTCGTCCCGAGTGCATCCACGATGACGCCGCTAACCTCGCTATGTTCCCCGACGCCGTTGTTGATACTGACGTTGAGGTTACTGAGCTTATGGGTGCTGAGATCTATCTGTACCTCAAGGTGGGCGATGAGGCTAAGCTGACCGCTCGCGTTTCTTCCCGCTCCACCTCTCGCGCAGGTGACAAGATTCAGGTTGCGTTTGATACCGCAAGAATCCACCTGTTCGACAAGGACACCGAGCGTTGCATCGCTCACTAATCCAATGAAAATTTCAAGGGAGCTTTCAAAGAAAGCTCCCTTGTTTTTTATTCGCCATCTCAAAAACCTCATCGCATTGTCCCAAACAACTTCTCCTACAGCCTCACACTGTGCTGCGCACGCGTTCGGTAAAAGCATTTATGCCATTTCTTTGTTATTCCACAAAGAAATGGCGAAAGAAAAGGAACCAAGGCGTTCCCCCTTGGATCCCCCTGCATCCCGCCGTTTACGACAAACGGCGGGGCTTTTACTTTAGCAAGCGTTCTCCATCTGCGGGGCATATATCCCACCCCGCAGATGGGTTTGCTTTATTGCGATCTGCTTCTACAAGAGCAAATCTAATATTGTGGAGCGGAGTGGGAAGGGTCCCACGCAGCTTGCGGCAGCTATTGTTGGGGTCGGAACGGACCGTCCGGGAGGCCGGTCCCTACAAGGGATAGAAGAAGTTGCCGGGGCAAATGTTTCTTTTCCCTTATATAAAGTTCTTGAAAAGGGTCTGGGGAAAACTTCTTTCAAGAAGTTTTCCCCAGCGTTCTCTTTTTACGACTCTCTAAACTGTTCGCGATACAGCTTGGCATACGTGCCGTCGAGGGCGATCAGCTCGTCGTGGCTTCCCTGCTCGGTGATGCGGCCGCCGGCGATCACAGCGATCTCATCGGCGTTGCGGATGGTCGACAGGCGGTGAGCCACCACCAGTGTCGTTCTACCCCGGCAAAGCTCGTCCAGCGCCCCCTGAATGAGGATCTCGGTTGTGTTGTCCAAAGCACTCGTCGCTTCGTCCAAGATAAGAATGGCCGGGTCCTTGAGGAAGACGCGAGCGATAGACAGGCGTTGCTTTTGTCCGCCCGACAGGCGCACGCCGCGCTCGCCGATAACGGTGTCGTAGCCATTCTCCAGCGTCATGATGTAATCATGAATATTGGCTCGCTTGGCCGCCTCAATGACCTCCTCCTCGGTCGCATCCAGGCGCCCGTAGAGAATGTTGTCGCGGATAGAGGCGTTGAATAGATAAATATCCTGCTGTACGATACCGATGTTGCGGCGCAGAGAGTCCATTGTGATGGATCGAATATCCTGTCCATCCAGGAGAATGCGCCCCGATTCCACCTTGTAAAAGTTGGGGATCAGATGGCAGATGGTCGTCTTACCGCCGCCGCTCGGCCCTACCAGGGCAAACTTTTTGCCCTTGCCGATGTCCAGAGTGACGCTCTCCAAAACCTCCTTGCCCTCCTCATAGCCGTAGGTCACGTCCTCCAGGCGGATATGCCCCTCCAGACGACCGACGTCGACCGCCCCTTCCGCATCCTGCTCAACGGGCGTGTCCATGATCTCAAGGAAGCGCTCGAAGCCGGTCACACCGTTCTGGAACTGTTCCATAAAGGAGATCATAGTCATCACGGGCGAGATAAACAGGTTGATCGACACAACAAACGCCGAATAATCGGGCCACTCGATCCAGTTGTTGTACAAGAACAGACCGCCCGCGATCAAGACGATAACGTTGAAAATATCGGTAACAAAAGCCGTGCCCGAATGGAAGCGCCCCATGGCGTGATAAGCCTTTTGACGGGCGCTGACGAACCACTTATTGCCTTCCTCGAACTTCTCGCTTTCCTTTTCGGCGTTGGTGAACGCCTTGGTCACGCGAATGCCCGAGATGCTGCTCTCCAGCGCGGCGTTGATCTGGGCCGTCGATTGGCGGCTCTCCTTAAAGGCAGTTCGCATCTTTTTGCGCAAGGAAATGGCAATGATGAGCAAAAAGGGCACGCAAGCAAACACGATCAGCGTCAGGTACGGATTGATACTAAACAAATAGACGAAGGAGACGATGACAGAGATAGACGAAATAATAATGTTTTCGGGACCATGGTGCGCCAGCTCGCTGACGTCCATGAGGTCGCTTGTCATGCGGGACATGATCTTGCCCGTTTCGTTGTTGTCGTAAAAGCTGAAGGGCAGCTTTTCGAGGTGCCGGAACATATCGCTCCGCATCTGCGCTTGCATACGAACGCCCATCATGTGACCTTCGTACTGAATGAAAAACTGCAGCAGCATACGGATCACGTAGATCACAAGTAGTCCAAGCCCCGCCCAAACGATCATCTGATATTGCTTGTTGGGGATGAGATCGTTGAGCATGGTGCGGGTCACCATGGGGTACACGACGGCCAACAGGGCCACCGTCAGCGCCGCCAGCATATCCAAGACAAACAGCTTGGTGTGCGGCTTGTAGTATTTCATAAATCGTTTTAACAGCTTCATATTCTCGCCTCCGTCTACACACTACTATTTTATCATATCAGACGGGATGTGTCAAGAAAGTGCGTTGCATTTGTCGCGTTTTTCCATTCTCTTGACAATTTTTAGACGGCATAGTATAATAAAATGAGAAAGAAAAGGAGGATAGTGCCATGAAGCCCAAGCTCGCCCCGCGCCATATCATTCCCACCGTTTGCTATGCCCTTTTGCTTGTGGGCTATATTCTCATCGCCCTGCTCGCCTTCCAATATGAGTTTATAGACACCGAGAATTTGCAGGGCTCCGGCTTTGCAGGGCTCATCATTCTCGGTTTTGCTGTAGCAATCAAGGGGATTCTCCTCATCATCGGCATCGGAGGCGCCCTTGTCACGCTTCCCCCTCTGGTGCTTTCCTCCATCAACATTGCCTGGCGAAGACGCATCCCGGCCATCGCCTGCCTCATCTACGACATCTCCTGGTGCCAGGTCTATCTGGGATGTCTGTTCGCGGTATTTCCCGACTTTACGAGCTTCACACCCCTCATTGTCGGCATCCCGGGCCTGATCCTCTGCGCCTTGCCGCTGGCGATGAACATACGGAATATCATGCACAATCATCCAATCCCCACTCCCGAAGCAACAGAAGAATCCGTTACATAAAAGTATTCATCCGCAGCAAGGAGGACGCCGCCATGAAGCCAAAGCTCGCCCCGCGCCATATCATTCCCACGGTTTGTTATGCCATTCTGTTTATCATCACCGTTCTGGTCGCCGTTTCTTTTTATACCAACATGCAAAATCTTGAGCCCTCGGGCGAATCGGTGGAAACGAGCATCCCGCTCATTGGCCTGCTCGCCGTCGGCATCGTCGTGGCGGCTATGGTCTTCGTTTTCTTGGGCGCTGTTCTTGCTTCGGTGTTTGCCGCAGTTCCGCTGCTTCTTTCCTGTATCAACATCTTCAAGAGAAACCGCAAGTTGGCCATTGCCGGCCTTATATTCGACATTCTCTTTGCCGAGTTTCTCTTTTTCCCCTTTGTCACCTCCCTTTTCTCGGCAAACGCCCCCACCCTCCCCCTTATCTTCGCCGCAATACTTGCCTTGCCGATCCTGTCGCTGGTGATGAATATATTGAATATCAAGCAAGGCGGGCCGCTGCCCGAGCGGGAGGAGGAAACGCTCCCGACCGAACTCATACCGTAATCCAAGCCCGCACACGCGGGCTTTTTCTTTTGCCCGTTCTTGACTTTCACAGCTTTGTTTAGTATAATAATGGTACTCTCCGCGCCCCACCCCAATACGAGGTATCGCCTATGGAAATTCAAGATTTTATCAATCAAATGATGCAGACCCCCCTGCTTTTGGTGTCCGTCTTTTTGACACTGGGGGTCATTTTGGTCAACGGCTGGACGGATGCCCCCAACGCCATTGCCACCTGTGTCGTCACCCGCTGTATGTCGGCACGCGCCGCCATTCTCATGGCCGCCGTGTTCAACTTCCTCGGTGTCTACGTCATGACGCTGCTCAGCCCCAAGGTCGCCCAGACCATCACCAACATGGTGGATTTCGGTCAAAACTCCGAGGAAGCCATCATCGCTCTCTCGGCCGCCATGTTTGCCATCGTCACCTGGGCGACTCTTGCCTTCGTGTTCGGCATCCCCACCAGCGAATCCCACGCCTTGATCGCGGGACTTACAGGCAGTGCCATCGCTCTTCACGGCAGCTTTGAGGCCGTCAACGGCAGCGAGTGGGTCAAGGTGCTGTACGGCATCGTCATTTCGGTCACCCTCGGCTTCGGCCTTGGCTGGCTGGTGTGCAAGCTGGTCACCAAGCTGTTCTTCCACGTGGAGCGCAGACGCTCCGAGCCCATCTTCAAATACGCCCAGATCGCAGGCGCGGCCTATTCCGCCTTTATGCACGGCGCACAGGACGGTCAGAAATTCATGGGCATCATCATTCTTTGTATGTTTATGTCGCAGGGACAGGCCATTCCACAGGGGCTTGAGCCCACCCCCTGGATCATGGTGCTGTGTGCCCTCCTCATGGGCCTGGGCACGGCCATCGGCGGCAAAAAGATCATCAAGTCGGTCGGCATGGACATGGTCAAGCTGGAAAAGTATCAAGGCTTCTCGGCTGACCTGGCGGCCTCGTCGTCACTTCTTCTGTGCTCGCTGTTCAGTCTTCCCGTCTCCACCACCCACGCCAAGACGACCGCTATCATGGGTGTCGGCGCCGTGAGAAACGTGAAGGCCATCAACTTCGGCGTCGTTAAGGAAATGTGCCTGACCTGGGTGCTGACCTTCCCCGGCTGCGGTCTCATCAGCTTTTTGATGACCAAACTATTTATGTTTATTTTCTGATATCCATTTGACAAAAGGAAAGGAATGATCCATCATGGCAAACAAAGCAGATCGCTTCTATTTTGAAAATTTTATCGCCGCGACCGAGCAATCCTGTCTCGCCGCTCACTACCTGGTCGAATGTCTGGCCGGCTATGACGCATCCCGGCTGTCCACTATGTTGGAGAGCATGCACGCCATCGAGCACGAGGGTGACGGCAAAAAGCACGAGATGTCCGCCGCGCTCGCCAAGGCTTTTGTCACTCCCATCGACCGCGAGGACCTCGATCTCATCAGTCACAACATTGACGACGTCACCGATAATATTGAGGAAGTGCTCCAACGCTTCTACATGAACCGCATCACCGCCGTCCTTCCCGATGCGGTCGAATTTGCCCGCAAGCTGGAGAGCTGCTGTGCACTGATGAAGGACATTATGGTAGAGTTTGTCAACTTCAAAAAATCGACCAAGCTGCACGACATGATCGTCGAGCTCAACCACGTCGAGGAGGAATGCGACCGCTTGTATCTGCTCGCCGTATACAACCTGCGTGACCATTGTACCGACGTACTGGATATCATCTCCTGGCGCGAGATCTACGACTGCCTGGAGGCCTGCGCCGACGCCTGCGAGCACGTAGGCGATTGCGTCGAGACGGTCATCATGAAAAACACCTGATACTCATACAATAATTTTGCCCGTCGCCATTTGCGACGGGCAAAATCTCTTGACAAAAACCCAAATAGCTGATATAATGTACGGTAACGGGATGTAGCGCAGTTGGTAGCGCGCCTGGTTTGGGAGCATGCAGGCGGCTTTCGCTTCTTGATTTTTCAAATGCTCGAAACCCCTTGAAAACACTGACTTTTTCGGCTGTTTGCCTTTTCAAAAAGACACCGACAAAATGTTTTGACCACAGA
>SVSH01000018.1 GCA_015064395.1 Oscillospiraceae bacterium | reverse complement strand
GGCTTCATCTCATACAGCTTGACCGCCACACCCATATTCGCCGCCTGCCAGGCCGCTTCACAGCCGGCCAGCCCCGCGCCGTATACGGCAATGGTTGCCTGCGTATTCTCTGCCATTACATCTCCTCCGTGCCGTCGCCGTTTTGTTCAGGCGCCTCGGGCGCTTTGCAGGAATATCCGCAGCCCTCCTTGGCGCAGACCAAAAGTCCCTTGCTCTTTTTGACGAACAGCATGCCGCCGCAATCGGGGCAGGTCTCGTTGGTAGGCATATCCCAGGAGGAAAAATCGCAATTCGGATAGCCCGAACAGCCGTAGAAGGTACGACGGCGTCCGTGGCGAGTCACCAAAGGCTGACCGCACTTGGGACAAGGTACGCCGAGATCTTGATTCTTCTGCTTGGTGAAATTACACTCGGGGTAGCGCGAGCAAGCGTAGAAGCTACCGTAGCGGCCGTTACGCAACACCATATCGGCGCCGCACTTCTCACATTTCATATCGGGAACGACCGTGCCGCTCGTCGGTTTGGTAAGAGGTGCTGTTTCCTCCTGTGCCTTTTCTGCCGGCTTGGCGGCGTCCAGCGGCTTGGTGTTCTTACACTTGGGATAGTTGGGACAAGCGGCAAACTTACCGAAGCGACCGTTCTTGACGATCATACGGCTACCGCACTTCTCGCAGATGTGCTCCGTCTCCTCGACGGGAATCTCCAAAGCCTTTTCTCCCAGCGTCTTCTCGGCGTTCTCCAGTTCCTTTTCAAAGGGACCCCAGAAGTCGGTAAGGACCTGCTTGAGATTGCTCTCGCCGCTTTCGATGTTATCCAGCTCGGTCTCCATCTCGGCGGTAAAGCCACTGTCGACGATGTCGGGGAAATGCTCCTTCATCATGCTCGTGGTGATCTCGCCCAGCTGGGTGGGCACCAGCATCTTGCCCTCGCGGGTGACGTAATTGCGTGCCAGAATGGTAGTGATAACGGTGGCGTAGGTGGAGGGACGGCCGATGCCCTTTTCCTCCATCAGACGGACCAGAGACGCTTCGTTGTAGCGGGCGGGCGGTTCGGTGAAATGCTGCAGGGGATCGACCTGTTGCGAGGTGAGCTTCATTCCCTCACTCAAGGGAGGAATACGAGCGTCGCGCTCCTCCTGCACGTCCGAATCACGGTGATTGACGTGCTCCTCGACCGTCTCCTCGTACAGGGCCATATAACCCGGGAAGGTGACGGTGTAACCGCTGGCACGGAAGATATGATTGCCACAAGAGAAGTCTACCTGCTGTGCCGACAGCGTCGCCGACTGCATCTGGCTGGAGACGAATCGCTCCCAGATGAGCTTATACAGCTTGAACTGATCGGGCGTGAGTGACTTGCGGATCATCTGAGGCTCCAGCTCCACGCGAGCGGGGCGAATGGCCTCGTGCGCGTCCTGCGCCCCTGCTCTCGTCTTATACTGACGGGGCGTCTCGGGCATATAGTCCGCGCCGTATTTGTTCTCGATCAAAACGCGCGCCGCCTCCTGTGCTTCAGCGGAAATACGCTGGGAGTCGGTACGCATATAGGTGATCAAACCTTGAACGCCGCCCTTATCCGAGCCGACGTTGATACCCTCGTAAAGCTCCTGTGCCACGCGCATGGTGCGCTGGGACTGGAAGCCCAGGCGGCGGGAGGCCTCCTGCTGCAGCGTGGAGGTCGTAAACGGAGGCGCGGGCATTTTGGTGCGGGTCGAGGTTTTGACAGAGCGAACGGTGAATTCGCCCTTTTGTGCATCGCTTGCGACCTTCGTTGCCATTGCCTCGTCCGTCAGGCGCACGCGGGTCTCGCCCCCGTCCACCGTCTCGTCGCCGCGGTAGTGGACCACGACCGTCTTGCCGTCCTCGGTGACAAGCGTGACGTCGACCGTCCAGTATTCCTCGGGAACGAAAGCGCGGATCTCCTCCTCGCGCTCCACGAGCAGGCGGGTAACCACCGACTGGACGCGCCCGGCACTCAGACCACTGCGCACGTTTTTCCAAAGCAGAGGGCTGAGCTTATAGCCCACGATGCGGTCGAGAATGCGGCGCGCCTGCTGGGCGTCTACCAGGTTCATATCGACTCGTCTGGGAGACTTGATGCCCGCCTTGACGACGTTTTTGGTCAGCTCGTTGAAGGTAACGCGCAACGTCTTCTCCACGGGAATGCCAAGCGCCACCGACAAGTGCCAAGCGATGGCCTCGCCCTCGCGGTCAGGGTCAGTTGCCAAAAAGATTTTATTGGCCGCCTTGGCTTCCTTGCGGATCTCACGAATGAGATCACCCTTGCCGCGGATGTTGATATAATGAGGCTCAAAATCATTCTCAATATCAACGCCCAGCGTGCTTTTAGGCAGGTCACGGACGTGTCCGTTGCAGGCAATGACCTTATAGTTGGAGCCTAAGTGCGCCTTGACCGTGTGTACTTTGAAGGGGGACTCAAGAATTACGAGATTTGCCATGTAAATTTATTCCTTTCTCTCTGAACACCGCCTGCCACAGCAGGCGAAAAAACATCTAACTTCATTTATGCGCGGCAGTAAAGACCGCCGGGCAGGGTCTGGATCAGCCCTCGGATCTCAAGCAACGACAGGGCCGCGAGCAATTCTCCCGTCGAATATCCGAGTGATTGCAGGCGATCGATCGCCAGAGGATGCTCCATGGGGATGGCCTCAAACACGCGCCGCTCCCGCTCGCCAAGCGAGGCAAGCACCTCGGCAGAATGGTCTGCTTGACACGGTGTGGATTTGGGCGGTGCCTCTTCCCTGACCTGCTTTTCCGTCCGGGTCGAAGGAGATTTCCGCACCTGCTTTTTCTTTTCCTCCGCCGGCTGTTCTGCCGACGCAGGCGCCTGCAGCGAGGTTGCCGCACTGACGCGGGTATATCCACCCGTCACACGGCTGTAAACGCCCATGCGGGACAGCATCTCGCCGTCATAATCCGACCGCTTGCCAAGAGACGCGCTCGAGGTCGCCCGGACGGAATGGCGGTACAACAGGCTATATTGCTTCAGAATATCGTCCGCACACAGTACCACGTGGGCACCGTCGCGAATGAGGCGGTTAACACCTGCCGCATTAGGGTCACCGACGTTAGCGGGGATCGCAAACAGGTCGCGTCCCTGCGACAGAGCACGGTCCGCCGTGATCAAAGCGCCGCTTCGCTCGTCACCCTCGACCACCAAGGTGCCCTGGCAAAGCCCGCTGATGAGGCGGTTGCGGATGGGAAAATGACTTCCCTTGGGTTCACTTCCCGGGGCAAATTCACTCATGACAAGCGCTCTTTGCTCCAGGATCTTTTTGAAGCCGGCATGCTCGGGCGGATAAGCCACGTCGATGCCGTTTCCGAAAATCGCCACGGTCTGCCCTCCCGCCGCCAGTGCAGCGCAGGATGCCACGCTATCAACACCAAGTGCCATACCGCTGACAATGATAACACCGGCATTGGCCAGCTCATAGGCTATTTTATACGCGATACGGCGACCGTATTCGCTCATTTTTCTTGTTCCGACGATGGCGATGCAAAGCCGGTTCTGAAAATCAGGCAGCACGCCGCGGTAGTAAAGTAACAGCGGCGGATCCACCAGACTGCGATAGCTCAAGGGGTAGCGAGGATCGTTGTAGCACAACAGCGAATAGCCGTTTCGCTGGCAGTAGCCCAGGATCTCATAGGCGCTATCCAGGTTCTTTTGGCCAAGAGCCGCCCGCTCGCGTAAGCTCAGCTCCGGCATCACAGCCGCGATCTCCTCATCGTCCGCTTTGAAAATATCATATGGCGTTCCAAAGCGCTCCAGCAGCGCCGGATACAGCTTACTGCCCGCGCCAAAGCACTGCGACAGCCATATCCAAAACAAAACGTCTCCCTTTTGCTCGCTCATGGTCATCCTCCTGCCTCTTATCTTTGTTTTCCGAATTCCCACATCAGAAGTGCCGACGCCACAGCCGCGTTGAGCGACTCGGCGCGATCCGTCATGGGAATGTAGACGGTCTGTCCGCAAGCCTTTATGGTGTCCTGCGACAGGCCGTGGCCTTCGTTGCCGATGACGGCACAGTCACCGGGTAAGACGTCAAAGCTTCCCAGTTGCTGTGCGCTCTCGTCGAGTGCCGCGGCAAACACACGCCGTCCGCTCTGGCGCAGGCAGGCAATGTATGCCGGGAGTGCGTCGGTGCGGTCGATGCGCTGAGAAAACAGCGTTCCCATGGACGCGCGCACCGTCTTGGCACTGTAGATATCGGCGCAGTCGGCGCTCAGAATGAGGCGATCCAACCCCAACGCCGCCGCACTTCGGATGATGGCGCCGAGATTAGACGGGTCGCGCACCGACTCCAACAGCATGATGCACTCCTTGTGTGGGGGCACGTCCATTTCCGCTTGCCACGTGCGGTGCCACTCGTGTTGCACACGCGCCACGCAAATGACGCCCTCGGGGGCGCTTTCCTCGGTAAGGCTGTCAAACACATGATCTGCCACCATCACACAGCGTGCCGTGTCGGGAATTCCTCTGGCGGCCAATGCCGTCACGCGATCAACCACAGCCTCGGCATTGCTCTGACGCAACAAAACAGCTGTCAGTTCTACCCCGCGGGCAATGGCTTCCGCAGCCAATTTGACGCCGTCGAAGCGGAAAAGCCCCTGCTTTGTGCGGTGCTTTCGATCGGCTAATTTATGCGTTTCGACCAGCAAAGCATTCTGCCTTGAGGTGATGATCTCGTAGGACAGGCTCATGCATTTTACCTCCTTATAATTATAATTCGTCGATTTTTTCATCCAAAAACAGGAATATTTGGCCAAAAAAACCACTTTTACAGCATCTGCGACAGATGCCCATCTATGACAAAAACCCGACGCATTGTCGGGTTTTTATTCAAAGACTTACAGAGCAGCCTTAGCCTGTGCTGCAAGTGCTGCGAAAGCTTCCTTATCGGAAACAGCCAGCTCGGCGAGCATCTTGCGGTTGAGGGTGATACCAGCCTTCTTCAGACCGTGCATCATGGTGGAGTAGTTCATACCGTTGACCTTTGCCTGAGCAGAGATACGGGTGATCCACAAGCTGCGGAAATCTCTCTTCTTCATCTTGCGGCCTGCAAATGCATAGTTGCCGCTCTTCATGACCTGTTGCTTAGCCATCTTGAAGTGCTTGGATTTTGCACCCCAGTAGCCCTTCGCAGCCTTCAATACCTTATTTCTTCTCTTGCGCGTCATCATCGCGCCCTTAACTCTTGCCATTGTTCTTCTCCTCTACTTTCTCTCGTCTTACTTGCAGATCAAGCTCTTGATGTTGTCGGCCATAGCCTCGTGAACGTATGCGCTTCCACGCAGGTGGCGCAGCTTGTTACCGCTCTTGTTACCGGTGTTGTGGCGGCGGTGGCAGTGCGTCATCTTAACGCGACCGGAGCCCGTCACCTTGAATCTCTTTGCAGAGGCCTTATGTGTCTTAACCTTTCCCATTTCTATGATCTCCTTTTTTATTTGATTTCACTTTAGTTACGTCCGCACCGCGGGAACGATGCCGACCTATCAACAAGCCCGTTTGACAAACGGCTGATGAAACTTATTTGTTTTTGACGGGTGCGAGCACCATGCTGATGATACGTCCGTCGAGTACAGGGGGCTTATCCGTCGTTCCCACGTCCGAAACGCTCTCGCAAAAACGCGCCATGACCTCACGACCCATGGGCATATGGCTCATCTCGCGTCCGCGGAATCTCATGACAACACGAACCTTATTTCCCGATTCCAGGAAGCGGTGTGCGTGTCTTGCCTTGGTCTCAAAGTCGTGCGTGTCGATACGGTAGGACAGCTGGATCTCCTTGAGTTCGACAGTCTGCTGTTTCTTTTTGGCTTCCTTTTCCTTCTTCTCGCATTCGAAACGGTACTTACCGTAGTCCATCATGCGGGCAACAGGGGGATTGGCACCGGGGGCCATCAAAACCAGGTCCAGGCCACGATCGTATGCCATTTGGAGAGCAGCGTTTGTGCTCATGATGCCGACCGGCTCGCCGGTGGCGTCGATCACGCGAAGCTCATTCGCTTTAATGTCTTCGTTGATCAGTAACTCTTTTGCGCTAATAGCAGTGTACCTCCGACAAAAAAATAACGTCCGGGAAGCACAGGCTTACCGAACGAACACACTGCAAGAGAACCTAAATCCTCCCACAGAAATTTTCGATATCGACCCATGCGCGTCATATACGGCAGGGTGAGAACAGCCTGTTCTACTTCCTTTTCCCCGGTATTATACCACGGGGGGGAGTGTTTGTCAATAGGTTTTGCAAAAATATTTTTTTGTTTTTTGAGTGGGATTTACAAGCTTTTTGGCGGCTTCTCCTTTTGACGCTCACACTGTGCCTACGGCACGCGTTCGCTGTGCCGGTTTTTTATTGCTACTTCTTGCCACGCGGCAAGAAGTAGCCAAGAAACGCGCCCAGGCGTTCCCCCTGGGAACCCCCTCCTTTGCCGCTCTGCAAAGAGAATAACGAGAGGTCACATACAAGTTTATGATGCTGTGCCTCAACGTTAGCCAACACGAGCGGCAGGCGTGGAAAGCAAGAGTTCTTGCCAAACCGCACCCATCTTGGGCGTGCGCTCATGCGCCCAAGATGGGGGAGGCTTGCGAGGGCAAAAGCCCCGACGGCTCTCAAAAAGCCGTCGGGAGGCGGGGTCCCAAGGGGTGTCCCCTTGGTTCCCTTCTTGGCTACTTCTTGGGGAATGCCAAGAAGTAGCATAGGCTACCCGCCGCGCGTTGTGCGGCGGACCAAGGATAGAAAGCTGAAATTTCAAACAACTACTTCTACGGACGCGCATACTGCTTCGCGCTGCGCTATGCTGACATGGATGTTCATTCTTTGCCGCGCGGCAAAGAACGAACCAAGAAAACGCGCCCGGACGTTCCCTCCGGGACCTCCCTTTCCGTGCCGCTCTGTAAGGAGAAAGACGAGAGGTCGCATATAAGCTTTTCATGCTGTGCCTCAAGTTTAGCCAACACGAGCGGCAGGCATAGAAAGCAAAATGTTTTGCCAAAGCAAACCCATCTTGGGCGTGCGCTCATGCGCCCAAGATGGAGGGAGCTTGCGAAAGCAAAAGCCCCGGCGGCTCTCAAAAAGCCGTCGGGAGGCGGGGTCCCAAGGGGTGTCCCCTTGGTTCCCTTCTTGGCTACTTCTTGGGGAATGCCAAGAAGTAGCATCAAGCACAGCGCGCCGCGATGTGGCGCGCCCAAGGGACAGAAAACCAAATTCCAAGCAATCTCCTACTACGACATCATCCCTCTCCGCGTCCTACGACATTGTCACATACGACAAGCTGTCGCGGTAAAAACGCTCAAAAAATGCCACATAAATTCATTAAAATTTTAGGTGTTATTGATTTCAACGAAAAAAAACGCCAAGTTTCGTCACTTTTGCCGCTTTACAAAAGCCTTCGGATGCGGTATAATATTCCACGCAGACAAAATGTGTCCCCCCGACCGTGATGCCTGCTTCTTTTAGCACGCCGTCTTCGCAATCCGTGAGATATCAATCTTATGATAACCCTTACGCGGAACGAACATCGGCGTGCTCTCTTCTTTTTCACCCCGATTTATGAACACAAACTATATAGATGATAGAAATTTTGTAAAAATCGCGTAAAGGGGTAGAAATTCTTTCAAATATGTGTTATAATAGGTGCAGTATGCTCTCGCGCTACTGCATTTTTTGATGCCCCTGACCGATCGGGCATCATTTCCACTGTGATATATCCGCGCACGCGGAGACAAAGATATGAGATACCCCAAGAAAGGATACCATTACAACCATGTCCCAATACATAGAAAAAGCCGAAAAATTGTCCATGCCCGTGATCTCACTGCGGGACACCGTTGCCTTCCCCGATGCACTTCTCAACTTTGAATTAACTGAGCAGGGAGATATCCGCGCGGCCAAGGCGGCCGCCGCGACCAACGGATTTCTCCTTTTGGTCACCGAGCAGCCCGCGCACCTGCTCGACCGTCTTTTTGAAATGCTGTCGGAGGACGAAGCCGCTGATGCTGCTCCCCGTCCTCAGCCGCCCTTGATGTCCCAGCTCTATTCGGTCGGTACGATCGTTCGTATCAAGCAGATGGTACAAACGCCCGATAAGCAATTCCGGGTCATTTTCGAGGGCTGCGCCCGCGCCACACTGCTTTCGATCGACGAGGGCGGCGAATTTGCAACAGCGAATATTTTGACCAAGACCATTATGCTGGGCGACCCCGATTCCCTGCACGCCCGCGCTTATCTGCACACGCTGATGCAGGCGCTTCAGGATCTGAGCCAATATCTCCCCTCGGGATCGGACGAAATGCTGCACACCGCAGCCGCCATCCGTGATCCGGGTCAGCTGGCTGATTTTGTCGCCGCCAACGTGCTCATCCACACCGAGGACAAGCAAAAGGTGCTGGAATGCTACGAGCCCTATCCCCGCGTGGATATGGTGCTGGCTATGCTGGAGAGCGAGGGCGAGATCCTTGCCTGCGCCTCCGACATTCAGCGCAAGGTCCACGCACGGATGGCCCGCAATCAAAAGGAATTTTACCTGCGCGAGCAGATCCGTGTCATTCAGGACGAGCTGGGTGACGGCGCGAACGCCGAGACCGAGCGCTATGAGGCACGCATTCGCTCGCTGCATCTCAATCAAGAGATTGAACAAAAGCTGCTCAAGGAAAACGAGCGTCTGGCCAAGACCCCCTTCGGCTCCTCCGAGGCATCTGTCATTACCACCTATCTGGATACCGTGCTCGATCTGCCCTGGCATAAAAAGACCAAGGAAAGATTGGACGTATCTGCCGCTCAAAAGATCCTTGACAAGGATCACGACGGTCTGGAAAAGGTCAAGGATCGCATTCTGGAATATCTCGCCGTCAAGCAGCTGCATCCCGAGCTAAAAAACCAGGTTATTTGCTTGGTCGGTGCGCCCGGTGTCGGTAAGACGTCAGTCGCCGCCTCCATCGCGCGCGCCATGAAGCGCAAGTACGTCCGCGTCTCGCTGGGCGGCATTCGGGACGAGGCTGACATTCGCGGTCACCGCAAAACTTACTTAGGCTCCATGCCCGGCCGCATCATGGCCGCCATCGGGCAGGCAGGCTCCTGCAATCCTCTCATTTTACTCGATGAGATTGACAAGATGGGACAAGGGTATCAGGGCGACCCCGCCGCGGCCCTTTTGGAGGTGCTGGACGCCGAGCAAAACAAGGCCTTCCGCGATCACTATCTGGAAATTCCGTTTGATCTGTCCGACTGTCTGTTCATTGCGACGGCCAACACACTGGACACCGTTCCCCGCCCCCTCATTGACCGCATGGAGGTCATTGAGATGCGGAGCTACACCAAGCGGGAGAAGATCAATATTGCCAAAAACCATCTCATTCCCAAGCAGTTGAACCGTCACGGTCTGACACGCGCCAAGCTCCGTATAACGGACGAGGCCGTCGTCGAGCTGATCGACTATTACACCCACGAGGCAGGCGTTCGTAACCTGGAGCGCACCATCGCCTCGCTCATCCGCAAAGCGGCCCGCAAGATGGTAGACGAGGGGAAAAAGAGCGTCCGTATCGACGCGCACCATATCAAGGAGTATCTGGGCTGCCGCAAGCTGTTGCCCGAGAAGATCGACGAGGTCGACGAGGTCGGCACGGTCAACGGTCTTGCCTACACCGAGTTGGGGGGCGACATGCTCAAGGTCGAGGTCGCTGCCCTGGAGGGCACGGGCAAGCTGGAGCTGACCGGCTCACTCGGCGACGTGATGCAGGAGTCCGCCAAGGCGGCACTGTCCTACACCCGTTCCATCGCAAGCCAGTATGGCATTCCCACCGACTTCTATCAGAAAAAGGATATTCACATTCACGTACCCGAGGGTGCCGTTCCCAAGGACGGTCCCAGTGCCGGCGTGACCATGCTGACGGCCCTTGTCAGTGCGTTGACGGGTCGCCCTGTGCGCCACGACGTCGCCATGACGGGCGAGATCACGCTGCGCGGTCGCGTGCTTCCCATCGGGGGGCTTCGCGAGAAGACCATGGCGGCCTACAGCGCCGGTGTCAAGACGGTGCTGATCCCCGCCGACAATGAGCGCGACCTGGAGAACATCGATTCCCTGGCTCGCGACAACTTGACCTTTATTCCCTGCCGCGTGGCAGATGACGTACTCAAAAACGCCCTTCTTTGACATCAGAAAGGAGTTATTCATGGCTCTGAACATTCAAAATACCAGTCTGCGCATCAGCGCCGGCTTTCTTCGCCAGTTTCCCGGCGACCCCGTTCCCCAGATCGCCTTCTCTGGTCGCTCCAACGTGGGAAAAAGCTCGCTGATCAACGCCCTGCTTGGCCGCAAAAGCCTGACGCGCGTCAGTAAGGTGCCCGGCAAGACCATTACCATCAACTTCTACGACATCGACAAAAAGATGTTCTTTGTTGACCTGCCCGGCTACGGCTTTGCCCGTCGCGCCCCCCAGGAGGCGGCACAATGGCGCGAGCTGACCGACTCGTATTTCACCAAAAACCCCAACATTGACCGTCTCTCGCTGGTTATGCAGCTCATTGACAGCCGCGTGGGTCCCACCGAGGACGACGTTATGATGCTGGACTTTCTCCGGGCATCAGGTCTGTCCTTCATCGTCGTCGCCACCAAGTGCGACAAGCTCAACGTCACCGAGCGCCGGGCGGCAGAGGTTGCCTTTGCCTCGCATCCTGCCATCGGCACAGACACCCCCATCGTTTTCTTCTCCTCGCTCAAGGGCGAGGGCAAGACGGCGCTGTGGCAGCAGATCTCTGCCCACACCGGCATTCGCTGTCCGTGATGGAATACAGGACCGACAAGACCTTCGGGCAATGTGACCCGACGCTGACCTACTACCACCGCACGGGGGCGTATCTCGTCATCGTGCAGGACGGCATGGTCGCCGCCATCCCGCATCGCCTGGGCTACTTGCTGCCGGGCGGGGGCATTGAGGGCGACGAGACACACGAGGAGTGTCTTTTGCGCGAGTGTCTGGAGGAGATCGGCTACGACGTGCGCGTCGACGAGCTGATCACGTCCGCCGACGCCTGGGACACCCACCCCAAGGTGGGCCCCTTTCATCCCATTCAGTATTATTACAGCGGTGAGCTGCTCGACCAGTACGCCGAGTGCGGATTGGACGGAACCAAATTGTGCTTGGTGTCGATCGATCAGTTGGGCGTCCCCATGCAGCGCTACGCCGTACAGACGTATCTTTCTCGCGAGACCAGCGCCGCCGCGCTCTCTTTTATTGACGGTCGCCATCACATTCTCGATGGCCCCCTGACGTCCTGACAGCGGGGTGTTTGATCCATTCATCGCAATCAAGGAGATTTATATTCATGCTTTCCAGTTTTATGGATCGGCTGCCGAGCATACTGCTCAGCTTGCCTGTCATTCTTTTGGCACTGTCCTTTCACGAGATGTGCCATGGACTTGCCGCCTATCAATTAGGCGACCCCACCGCCCGTAACTTCGGGCGCATCTCGCTCAACCCCATGAAGCACATCAATCCCATCGGCTTTATCTGCATGGTACTGTTCCGCTTCGGTTGGGCCAATCCCGTTCCCATCAACACAAGAAATTTCAAAAATCCGCGCCGCGATATGGCGCTCTCGGCGCTTGCAGGCCCTCTTTCCAATATCGTTTTGGGTATTGTCAGCGCAGGTATCCTGCGTCTTGCGCTGCTTGGCGTAGATCATTTCTTTGCCGCGGATATTGATTCTCTGTACGTCTCGATCCTCACGCAATCCGCTGTTTCTGTCAGCACGCCCTTTCTCATCGTCGCCATCGTGGTCATGATGATCTATCTGAGCGTGCTGATCAACTTCAGCTACGCCGTCTTTAATCTCATCCCCGTCCCCCCTTTGGACGGCTCGCGTATCTTTTACGTGCTGCTCCCTCCCAAGTGGTATTTCGGTATTATGAAGTACGAGCGCATCATCATGTACGTCATGCTTGCCCTGCTTTGCACGGGTATTCTGACCCTGCCCCTGAATTGGATCGTCGGCGGCTTGGAATCTTTGACCTTCTCGCTGTTTGGTATGCCTGCCGACAGTGAGCCCGGTTTTCTTCTTCTCTTGATCCAATATCTGATCTCCTCGTTCCTCTGACACATCACACACTGAAAGGATTTCCATGGAAGCATTGACCTTCAAATTGGAGCAGTTTGACTTTGACGGCCCTATGGACCTGATCTTCAAGCTCATCCAGAAAGATAAAATTGATATACGAAATCTGCCCATTGCCTATCTGTGCGACCAGTATCTGGCGACCATTGCCGAGATGGAGAGCATGGACATGGACGTAGCGGCCGAGTTTTTGGTCATGGCGAGCGAGCTGATGCTCATCAAGAGTAAGATGATGCTGCCCCAGGAGGAAAAGCCGGAGGAGGACCCCCGCGCCGATCTGGCCGAGCTGTTGCTTCGTTACCAGCAGGCCAAGGCGATCACTCCCACCCTGCAAAAGATGCACGCCGAGCACCGCGACCGTATGGTCAAGGACACGGACGAGATCAGCATCGACCGCACCTACGTGGCCGATCAGCAGATCACGTCGCTGTGCACCGCCATTCGCCGTATTGCCTCCTACCAGGAGAGCATGCGCGACTCGCACCGTGCCACCTTCACTCCCATGATCAGCACGCCCATCGTGCCGGTCGAGCTTAAGATCGTCGGTATTCTCAATCGCATGGGCCGTCACAAGATGCAAAACAAGGACGTCTCCCTTTCCGATCTTTTGAGCGATTCGACCTCACTCCCCGACATGATCGCCATATTCCTTGGCGTATTGGAGCTGGTCAAGATGCGTCAGATCCTCATTGTGGACGATCCCGATGAATTCACCTCGCTCCACGGCACCTCTACCCGCTTTGTCATCAACGACAATCCCCCGCCCCCACCCGGTCGGGAAACGAGTGAGGATACCACCGACGAGGCTCAGCTTCACATTGAAAACGCTATGGACGGAAAGGAAGACAAAATATGAGTCAGACCGAGCAAAACATCAACCAACAAAAAGAAAACAAGCAGCCCGAGCATCTGCCGGCACTCGAAACCATGGCAGAGCTGGAGGCTTGCCTTGAGGCTATCCTGTTCGCCGCAGGCTATCCCATGAAATATACCAAGCTGTCCGAGGTGCTGGGACTTGCCGTCGAGGACGTCAAGCGTCTTCTTGAGCATATGCAGCCCACCTTCAATGCCGAGGACTCTCACCGCGGCATTCAGCTGCTGCTTCTGCCCGAGACGGCACAGCTTTGCACCAAGGAGCGCTTTGCTCCCTACATCCGCGAAGCCTTGGGTGTCCGTCGCGGCGGCAACCTGTCGGCGTCCTCTATGGAGGTGCTGGCCGTCGTTGCTTACAATCAGCCCGTCACCCGTTCCTTTATTGACAACGTGCGCGGTGTTGACAGCTCATATGCCGTCAACTCGCTGCTCGATAAGGGTCTGATCGAGGCCGTCGGACGCCTGGATGTGGTCGGACGCCCCATGCTGTACGCCACCACGGATAAGTTCCTGCGCGTCTTTGGCATCAATTCTTTGGCTGAACTGCCCGCGACCGAATCCTTGGCCGTAGCGGCACAGGTCGAGAGCGAAAAGGCGTCTGCCGAGCAGGCCGCCACGGAGTCCTCTGAGGCATCCGACGAATGAGCAAAGCCGCCTCTGGCAATAATTGATATACCGTTTTGCAATCTTAGGGAAAGGAGGCTCCGTTATGACGTCTTGGCAGATATTCGGCATCGTCTGCGCTTGCATCTTCGCACTGATGCTACTGTTTCTCGCCGCGCCCGTCACACTGACAGTGGCGATGAACGACGAGCACGACCTTCGCCTGCGCGGGCGGATTTTGGGCCTTTCCTTTTATCGGTATCCGGAAAAGAGGAAGCGAGTCCGTCTGTCGGACTATTCCGAACGGGCCATAAAAAAAAGGCAAGAAAAGCGGAACAAAAAAGAACGCTCCGCCCCCACCTTGCCGCCGCCCGATGACGGTGCCCCTCTGACGGAAAAGCTATCCTTTGCGACCGAGCTGGCCTCCACCGTCTTGCGCCGTTCGCTGTCGCTCGCCCACGTACGCGTGACAAAACTGACCATCACGGTCGGATCGGGCGACGCCGCCACGACTGCCCTGCTCTATGGCGTCATCTCCCCGGCGCTGGCCTTTTTGCTCGAGACGCTCGAGCAGTTCTCCCATTTGCATATCTCCCGCAATGCCCGCGTTGGCGTGGCCGCGGATTTCACAAGTGACCGCACGCGTGCCGATATTCACCTGCGATTTCGTCTGCGGGTGATCCACTTGATCATCATTGCCCTGCATTCGATGATGAAGATCTCCTCCCATCATTCCCGTGTTTCCAAGCGCAAAGCAAAATAATATACATCCATTTCAACCAATTTGGAAAGGAAGGTCATTCTTATGGCAAACGAAAACAAGCTTCAGGACATTATTCAGACCTCTCTTGAGAGTCTGCGCACGCTGGTGGACTCCAACACCGTCATCGGTAATCCCATCAATACCGAGTCGGGTACCACCATCATCCCTATCTCCAAGATCTCCATGGGCTTTGCCTCGGGGGGCTTGGATTACAACGGCAAAAATGCCAACACCAAGCAGAACTTCGGCGGTGGCGGCGGTACGGGTCTGTCCATTTCTCCCGTCGGTTTCTTGACCGTTAAGGCGGATGGCAGTGTGGAGATCGTCAACATCAACGCCCCCGTTGGCACGGTGGAGCAGGTCGCTGACGTCATCGAGCGCGCACCTGAGATCGTTGCCAAGTTCAAGGCGCTGTTCACCAAGAACAAGAAGGAAAAGGCCGCCAAGACCGAGCCTACCCCCGAGACGGGCGGCGAGACGATGGAGATCAACATCGACGCCGAATAATCACGCATACCCCCTCGTCCCTTTCCATATAATGAACTATATGATGGAAAGACGAGGTCAATCGCTATGCCTAACACCCGCTCTCGCTGTGTCCTGTGTCGCGCGCTCTGCCTGCTTTTGGCAGTCACTCACATAGCCCTCTCCCTCTTTGCCCTGCCGGTCACGGCCAAGGGGGCCGGAGAGTCGGCCTCCTGTGAAGTCTCCGCTATTGGCAAAACCGCTCTCTATCCGGGAGAGCTATCGGCTCACAGCGCCGTTTTGATGGATGCTGACAGCGGGAAGGTGTTCTACGAAAAGAACGCCGATACCCGTCTGCCCATGGCCAGCACGACCAAGATCATGACCGCACTGTGTGCTGTTGAGTTGGGCGAGTTGACCGACGTCATCAGGGTGGACGCAAGAGCCGTCGGCATTGAGGGCTCTTCCATCTATCTGAGCGCCGGCGAGCGGCTGACGCTGCATCAGCTGCTCTATGCCCTGCTTCTGGCCTCTGCCAACGATGCCGCCGTGGCCATTGCCATCGGTACAGCGGGCAGTGTCGAGGCGTTTGTTGATTACATGAACCAAAAGGCAGAGAAATTGGGCCTTGAGGATACCCATTTTGAAAACCCACATGGTCTTGATGCCGAGGAGCATTACACCACGGCCTACGAGCTGGCGTTGATCGCCCGTGAGCTGTTGTCTCACCCCATCCTGCGCACCGTGTGCGCCACGAGGAAAACGACCATTCCGCAGGGGGAGAATCCCGGCGCGCGCTTGGTCGTCAATCACAACAAGATGCTACGCTATTATCGCGGGTGCATTGGCGTCAAGACCGGCTTTACCAAGCGGAGCGGCCGCTGTCTGGTCAGCGCCGCCGAGCGAGAGGGACTGACGCTGATCGCGGTGACGCTGAGTGCCTCCGACGACTGGAACGACCACACCAAGCTACTCGACGCCGGCTTTGAGACTTACGAGCGAGTCACGCTGTGCCAAAGCGGCGGCTATGAGACCATGGTTCCCGTCACGGGCGGCAAGGAGGGCTACGTTGTGGTGCACAACACAAAGGAGGTGGCCATCACCCTGCCCCGTGATCGCTCGGCCTTGCACTGCACCGTCGAGCTTCCCCGTTTTCTCTTTGCTACCGTCGACGCCAATCAGACCATCGGAAGACTCGTCTTTCGTTGTGACGTTGAAGGGGACGGCAAAAGCGAGGTACTGGCAACCGTTCCGCTTTCCACTGCCTACGCCGTGGAAAGAAAAAAGCCCAAGGGGCTCTTTGAGCACTTGCTCGCGCGCCTTTTGCGGCAAGCCGATACATAAAACTATATTATATTGTAAGGAAACCATCATCGTGCAAGACTTCCAAAACGAAAATTACGAACAGGATACCCCCGAGAGAAGCGAGGGCATCCGAATCCAAAAATATTTCACCGATTGCGGTGTACTGTCCCGTCGCGCGGCTGAAGCGGAGATCGCCGCCGGTCGCGTCAAGGTCAACGGCGAGCGCGCCACCATCGGTCAGAAGATCGATCCCGACAAGGATACTGTAACCTACAAGGGAACGGTCGTCCGCCCGCCCAAGAGAGCCGAGCATATTACGGTGATGCTGCACAAGCCGGCCGGCTTTGTCACCACCACCTCGGATGATCAGGGACGCCCCTGCGTGACCGATCTTTTGCAGGATCTGAACACCCGCGTCTACCCCGTCGGGCGTCTTGACATCAATTCCACGGGGCTTTTGCTTTTGACCAACGACGGCGAGCTGGCCAACCTTCTCACCCATCCGCGCCATCATGTTCCCAAGGTGTACCACGTCACGGTAGGCGGCGAGATCACCACCCAGGAGCTGCGCAAGCTCTCCTCCCCCATGGTCATCGACGGCTATCGCATCCGCCCCGTCAAGGTCAACTGCCTGCGGGCGTACGAGCACATGAGCGAGCTGGAAATGACGCTGTGCGAGGGACGCAATCGCCAGATCCGCAAGATGTGCGCATCACTGGATCTGCACATTCTGTCGCTCAAGCGCGTCTCGATGGGTCCCATTACGCTTGGACATTTGCCCGAGGGTAAGTTCCGCTATTTGTCCCCTTCCGAGGTAGAATCCCTCAGAAGCGCGGCCATGAAAGCGGCACAGCAGCCCACGTCCCGTCCTGCCACCACAAAAAAGCCTACTGCCCGCCCCCGTGCAGATGTCAAAAAGGAGAAGTGATCATGCTCAAAGTATTTCCCATTCAAGATAAAGCCGAGCAGAAGCGCTTGTGCGAGCGCTGCGGCGTGACGTTTAACCCCGAGCTGTTGGCCTATCAGGCGACCGTGGAGGATGTGTTCGCCGGCGTTTGCCAGTTCAAGCTGTCCCCCGGCGGCGGTATCGTCTACGATCTTGCGCCCGATAAGGACAAGCCCGTTGACACCGAGGCCATGTTCGTCATGGGCCGCGCCGCTCTTAATTTCATCGACCTGTGCGGCGTCCACCACGCCTTTTTCGACGGCGACGTCAGCGTCCCCGGAGAGACGTTGATCCGCGCTATCGGATTCCAGAAAAACGACGAGGGGCGCTTTGAAATGGATTTGACCGATTTCTTTACCACCCCTTGTAAGCATTGTAAGTCTTGATTGAAGCAGCCGCGACAATGTCGCGGCTGTTTTGCTTTTTTCGACATCCCCCGACATGGCGGATATTCATTTCCCCGTCTGTTTCCCGTTTCTCTTTGTGATTTTGGTAATTTTTACCATTTTTCCCTTTGTATTTTTGTGAACTATTTTTTGGCAAAATATATTGCCATTTTTTACCATTTATGGTAAAATTATATCGTCAAAACACAAAACATAACGGAGGACTTATTATGGAATTTACCACACGCATCCTGATCGCGGATGAGAGCCAATCTCTGCGCGCTACGCTCAAGGAGGGCCTTGTGAGAGCGGGCTACCGCCACATCGAGGAGGCGACCAATGGCGAGGAGGCCCTGCAAAAGATCACGAGAAATCATCCCGACGTGGTGCTGATCGACGTTTGGCTGTCCAAGCTGGACGGCATCGGCGTGGTGCGCTCCAGCCGCAGCATGGACTATTCGCCGGACAAGCCACCCGCTTTTATTGTCATTTCGTCCGTTCCCAGCGAAGGAACGTTTATTCAGGCCATGAGCGCAGGTGCTCGCCTGTGCCTGCTCAAGCCCATTCATATCGGCAGTCTGTGCGAGCATATTGAGAGCATCGTGACCTCGCGCATCGACGCGCCCAAGGAGTCGGGCACGCTGACCGCAGAGTCCAAGGACGCAGAGGACAAAACGCCCGACATTGAAACGCAGGTGACCAAGATCATCCACCAGATCGGTGTTCCCGCTCACATCAAGGGCTACCAGTATCTGCGCACCGCCATTCTTCTGACCGTCCGCGACTCGGACGTCATCAACTCGGTCACAAAGGTCCTCTACCCCTCCGTGGCCAAAAAGTATGCCACCACGACCTCCAGAGTTGAGCGTGCCATCCGACACGCGATTGAAGTCGCCTGGGATCGCGGCGACGTGGATACCCTCAACTCCTATTTTGGATATACGGTGCAAAATAATCGCGGCAAGCCGACCAATTCGGAGTTTATTGCGATGATTGCAGATAATTTGAGGTTGAAATATAAATTGTATTGATTGATGAGACGAAAGCGCCTATGTTATGCCATAAGCGCTTTCGTTTGCTTTTCATCGTATATGATTTTAACGGTTTCCATAAATGGCTCGCACGGTATTCCTGTTAGCATAAGATACCGAATATCTTTTTTCTTTTGACGCGCGTATTGTATCGTGTCCCAAGTACCTCCCGCTTTTTTGCCATTCCATATGGCAAAAACAATGTCCGCCTTATCCACCATATATCGATTTCTCTTTTGCATACACCCACGATGGTAATGCGACGAGATCTCCGTTCTGAGGTTGCACTGCGCAATCAAATCATCTCTCTTCGCCGCGTCATTCGTTTTCCGCTTTGATGGATAGCAAGGATACGCCAATGCAGCTTCCAATGAAATGAATCCTTCCTCATCTCGAAACTTAATCACTTCGTGCGCAAAATCCATGTCTGCTCCTCGTGCCATACCTGATATAAAATCTCGGTAGCCCCCTCGTAATAAAATTTCAATTTCCCTGCTTAAGATACGTTGATATTCCATATAAGCAAAGCAATCTTGCTCGCGTGGAAAAGGAAACCCCTCGGGACGATGCCCTGTCACACAACAAATCAAAACTTTTTCACCTCTTTTATATTTTTGACCAGTATCACGGACAATATTTTCTTCGATTATAGCAAAAATTACATTGTTTGCAACCAATATTGGTCAAAAAAATGTGGAGGAGAGAAAATATGGAGCAAAAAATTCGCAGAGATCGTTGCATTGGTGATAATTTGCGCGTTCTTCGAAAGAAACACCGCATATCGCAGGAAAAGCTTTGCGCAGAATTACAGCGCCGCGGATGTGATATAGGCCGCTCCACTTACGCAAAATACGAAGCTGGTCAGCTGAATGTCCGCGCAAGCGTACTTATAGAGTTGAGAAAAATTTATGAATGTTCGTTTGATGATTTCTTTGTTGGACTTGAAATCAAATCAGAATCACAAGACCAAGCTTGATTATTGCCCGCGCGAAATTCGCGCGGGCTTTTTCTCGCCCACTTCTTCCCTTTTTGCTCGTTTTATGATAAAATGATAAAAAATCAACTTTTTTCTCCAAAGCGTGACAGTTTTTTCCCGAAAACTATACTTGTATTGTTAGGAAGTATATTCCGAATGACCTACGGGAGGAGCATTTTTGCATGAATCCAAAAAACATCAAGGACGACAGCCAATATCTGGAGGATGAAAAGATCATTGAGCTGTACTGGAAACGAGAAGAAAAAGCCATTGTGGAAACCGACCGCAAGTACAGACACTATCTGTATACCGTTGCCTACAACATTCTGCACAACGATCCCGACTGTGAGGAGTGCCTCAACGACACCTATCTTGGTACGTGGAACGCCATTCCCCCTGCCAGACCAAGCCTGTTCCAGGCCTTTATCTCCAAGATCATGCGCAACACGGCCGTCGTGCGTTACAAAAAGAACACCTCCGCCAAGCGCGTTCCCAGCGAGATGACCGTTTCATTGGACGAGTTAGAAAACTACATCCCTTACGACAATTCCGCAGAGCACGACTACGCTGTCTTTCAGATCAGCCGTCTGCTCAGCCGGTACCTTCGTTCCCTGCCGGAAAAGCGAGCGTTCATTTTCATCTGCCGCTTTTACTGCTCCGACCGAATCTGCGACATTGCCGATATGCTGCACGTGAGCGAGAGCACCATTTTCCGTGAACTGAACGCCATCAAAGAGGGCCTCAAGGCACTTCTGATCAAGGAGGGCTACTACCATGAATGACAAGCATCTGTTCACCTTGGACGTCGTATCCTCCATTGACGACGACATCATTGACAAGAACCTCGAGAAACGATGTAATCTTTGGTTCAAGAAGGGCAAGCGCAACCCTCGGCGGTGGGTCCCCATCGTTGCGGCCGCCGCCTGCCTGTGCATTCTCATCAGTGCGCTGGCACTCTTGGTGCCCGGCGGCAACGGAAAGCAAGTCCCCGTCTATCGTGGCATGACGGTATCGAACGACCCTCCCTCCGTGGAGCAGGCGCACGCCCCGCTCACCTACCCTACCTTCTCGTTCCTGTCCGCCCCCGCAGGCCCTCTGCCCTCGTATGACATTTCCCTTTTGGGTGATGACGATGTGCCGGGTCAGAATAAGCCAAACGAAGACCAGGACAAGGACGATGCGCCCGGTCAAAATAAGCCAAACGAAGACCAGGACAAGGACGATGCGCCCGGTCAAAATAAGCCGAACGAAGATCAGGGCAACTACGACGATGCCCCCGACATCGTGTTTGGCCAGACCTACTACGCCCTGAAGAATGAGGACATTTACATTCACATCCATCTGTCCAACCCCGACGAGTTTGAAATTCTGTCCTTCACCCTCAACGGCAAGAAGTATTCCTCCAATATGTTTGAATACGGCTCCGACCTGCAAACACTCATTCTCAAATACAACGTCGGCGACGTGGACGGCCTGCAGGAATACACCATTGACGCCATCAAGTACGTCGACAATGAGAAGATCAAGAACGTCCGCATGGAGGGTGACAAAACGGTCAAGGTATTTGTCAATGACGAAAAGGACGTGCTGCAGTTCAACGCAAGCCTGTCCTTTATGACGCTCACCATCGCGCCCACCAAGCCTCTGCTCTCGCTTGCCTTGTACGAGGGCGAGACTCTTTTGCGCGAGCTGTCCCCCACCGACACCGAGATCCCCGATCTTCCCTTTGACAAGCGACTGATCCTCAAGGCCACCTACTCGGACGGCAAGCAGACGAGGGAGGCACAGCACATTTTTGACACGCAAAAGCTGTCGCAGGGGCTGATCATCGAAGACGGCGTCATTCGCGGCATGGGCAGTTGTACCGATACGGTGCTGTATATCAACAACCCTGTAGGTGCAGAGGCATTCGCGGGCGTTAAAAACATCGTAAAAGTCTATATGGGATCGGGAGTTACCTCCATTGACAAGAAGGCGTTTTTCGAGTGTACTCAGCTGACAACTGTCATCCCCTCCAAGACCCTGAGAGCCATTGGTGACAGTGCTTTCAGCCATTGTAAGGCACTAGAAAGTATCACACTGCCGGAGTCCCTTGAAACGATTGGAGGAGCTGCTTTTTCTGTCTGTCTTTCTCTGAGGAATATAAGCATCCCCGAAAGGATAGAAATCATCGAAGAACATACTTTTAGTTTGTGCAGTAGCTTAGAAAATGTGACTCTTCCCAACCATCTCATGAGCATCGGTAACACAGCTTTCAACAGCTGCACATCCCTACAAACCATTACACTTCCTGCCAGCATCACATCGATTGGCACCCACGCATTTTGCAACAGTAAGAGTATGACTGCCATTCATTTTGAAGGAACCATTTCCGAATGGAAGCGTATCACAAAAGCCGTTGATTGGGCAGGATCCACAAACCACTTCGCTGACCCTGCCTGGCCATACGCCGCTTACATCACCGTCATCCACTGCACCGACGGCGACATCACCTTATCGTAACAACAACTCGGCCCGCGCGGAATTTCTGCGCGGGCTTTTTCTCGCCTGCCTCTTGTCAAATGGTTAGGACGGTGCTATAATAGCCATAGAAAGGAAAAGGAGGTGTTCGTATGCCAACCCAATATCCCATCATCCTGGCGCACGGCGTCATGCTCAAGGACGTCAAGTTTGTCAAGGCCTTTGGCAACATCGAGCGCCTTCTGCGCGACAACGACTACGCGACCTACACCGCTCCGACCGACGGCTTTGGCAGCATCGAGAACAACGCCGCCCAGCTTGCCGACTTCATCCGCGAGATCATGGCGGCCGAGGGTGTGTCCAAGGTCAATATCATCGCCCACTCCAAAGGGGGACTGGACAGCCGCTATATGATCGACCACCTCGGCATGGCTTCCCACGTAGCCTCGCTGACCTTTCTGTCCACCCCGCACAAGGGCTCCAAGCTGGCGACCAATCTCTACCGGCTGCCCCGCATCATCAAATATCCCATCGCCTGTTATCTGCACACCGCCTACCGCATCTTTGGTGACAAGCAGCCCGAGGTGCTCAAGGTCTGCGAGCAGCTTCGCTACGCCCCCGACGGCGCGCTGGAAACGCTCAATCTGACCCTGCCCGACACGACCTACGAGGATATTTTCATGCAAAGCTATTCGTCCACCATGCACAAAAGCAGCGACGACTTCGTCATGGGCATTCCCCACGCCTTCTCGCGCTATTTCGAGAAGGGCGCCCCCACCGACGGCATGGTTTCCGCCGAGTCCAGCCAATACGCGATCTACCGCGGCGACTGCCTGGACGGCTCGGTGTCCCACTCCGAGATCGTCGATTTTATGGTCAAAAAATCCAAGAAGGAAAAGATATACGCATTCTACCTGTCGCTGTGTGAGGATCTGGCGCAGAGGGGGTATTGATGGAAAAAGGACGAGAAGCTTCTCGTCCTTTTTATATCATTGCTCATCTATGCAAAAATGGATCCGGGGAGGATCGATCAAATCTTCCCATTACCGCTTCCGTTATGCGCGCCGCCTGCGCTTCCGGGCTGCGACGATGTCACGTTGCCCTCCGCGTCCCAGGTCGTTTGCGAGACCAGTGTACCATCCTTATCATAGGTTGAATCGCTCTTTTGCTGTCCGTTTTCGTAAAATTCCTGAATACGGGTATATTCTCCCATTGCGTCATTTTGATACAATTCTTCCCTGCGAGGCTGCTCCGGGCCGTAATATTCGGCGGTATAGCGACGTAGAAGCTCGCCATTTTTATACTCCTCATCCAGTATCACGTTACCGTACTCATCATAGTGGGCGATTCGCTTTTCAATCTCATTGCCCTGATCGTCTCGCGTCCATCTCTCGCTCTTAAGCAGGATGTCCTCGTTCAAGGACTCCTCGTAGCTGTGAGATATGTGAAGACCTGCTTCGTTATAAGTATTACTCTCGTTTTTCAACGGGATGCCGTTTTCGCTCAGTGTACGCTCGTACAGGAGCTGTCCCGTGGCGTTGACTTCCTTTTCATATTTGGGCTGTCCGTCAGCGTAGTACTCTGCCGTGTAGCGCCCGATATAGGCTCCGTTTTTGTCAAACAGCATCTCGTCCAGTCGAGTTGCATCCTTGTAGTAGATCACTTCTCCCGCGGCATTGGTCTTCTCCGTCTTGATGGGGCCCGCGTCATTTGCGTGTGTTATCTCAGTCTCCACGAGAGTCCCATTTTCGTCATACGAGACCTCCTTGGTGATGCGGACGTCGCTTTCATATCGAATCTGCAGGCTCTGTTTGATGTTGCCGTTATCGTGGAACGTGCCGAACTCCTCATAAAGGGCTGTGCCATTCTCGTCAAGAATGCCTTGATGGATGACGTGACCGTCACCGTTGACCGTTCTATGCTCCGCCTGCACTCCATTGGCGTGGTAGCTGTAGGTCGACTTGCGCATCAGCTTGTCGTTGGCATCGTAAGTTTCTTCCCGAATGACCAGTGCCTCTTCGGTTTGCTCCATGACACGACGTCCGGTGAAATTGCCATTCGCATCATATTCCCAGTTCTCGAACAGAATGGGATTGCCCAATTTGCTATATCCGGTGCTGCTCAGAGGACGGTCCTGCGCATCAAAATGGCACAGCTTCGTTTTGTTTCCATCCGTGTCATATTCCAAGAGCTGACGGCCGTTTTTCTGTCCGTCGTTGTCATAGTTCAACATGTTTTCGGATGCCGTCTTGCCATTGCTGTGATAAGTATATTCCACCAGCATTGTTTTCACGTTATCAGATGTATAAGTAGTTTCGGTGGTCAGGCGACTCGTCTCGTCATAGTCATAAACGATATAATGCGACAATTCATTATCGTAATAATAATCCTCGCGAATGACATTTCCCTGTTCGTCGTATGTAGTCTCAATACGTTCCTGGTCGGCACAAGCCGCAAGCAAAAGAACAAAAATGAGTGCCATAAGCACCCCAAAAGCTCGACGCATGCGCATAAACATCCCTCCGTTGTAGTTAATCGTAAGCTCTGTTTGCAGTATATCATAAAAAATTGAAAATTTCAACACCTTATACCAAAAAACATACGGGAAAATGTTTTGGCAACAGAAAGTAAGACAAAGGACACCATACGGTGTCCTTCCCTTTTGTTGGAGAGATTCGAGCTCCGACCTCGTGCTTCGCACGAGCTCAAAAAGAATTTGGCCCCGCCGAATTCTTTCACGAGAGTGCTCCGGCTCTCCGTTTCCGCCAGTAAAAAAGGACACCATACGGTGTCCTTTTTTTACTGCGAAGAAGCCCACAAACGGTGCGTAGGTATAGGTAAAAACGCAAAAAAGGTGCGTAGTGTTACAATTTCACTGATTTTACTGTATATAGGATTCGAAAATACCTTTTGCCCAACCGAGCCAAGATGGAACATTTGCATCGAGCCATTCTACGATGGTTGGTATATCTGCCGTAGTCAGATCTCCGATATGACTGTAAACACTTCCTTCTGCCACCGATTTACCAATAGCAATCATACCGTAGGCGTGGTCGCCAACGGCGGCATATTTACCTACAGCAAGTGCTCCCATTGAGAAGCAACCAACAGAGAGCGCACCGAAGGATATAAGCCCTACGCTGATAGCTCCTGCCGCAAATAATCCGAGGGCAATAGAGCCAACTGCGAGAAGTCCGAGTGAGAGTACGCCCGCGGCAATCAATCCGAGCGACAGAACACCGAGGGATATTATGCCAAGTGAGAGCAGACCGAGGGATACAATTCCCCGTGATATAATACCGAAGGAGAAGACACCGCGTGCCTTAAATCCGATTGCGAGAAATCCGTGTGCGTTTTTACCGATATGATAAAGTGGCATGCCGAACACCGTTTTCTCGCTCTTGCGTTCATGGAATTGCTTTTTGAAGCTATCCCAGAAGCTTTCCTTTTGAGAATCCGAGCATTGCTTTACAGTAACATCATCGTTGAGAAGATAGTCCATTGAGCATTCAAAGAGCTTTCCCATTTTGATAAGCTTATCAGTTTCGGGATATGCGATATCCGACTCCCATTTGCTGATTGATTGACGGGTAACGCCGAGAATATCGGCAAGCTGCTCTTGGGTATAGTTGTATTCTTTTCTGAGTTTTGATAGCTTTTCGCCAAGTGTCATAAAATTCTCTCCTTATGTTTTCTAACGCGGCGTTGCCCTTATTGTAGCACACAAGGAGAAAACATACCACCAATTAGGCGTTTCTTTATGTAAACTTCGGGTTGCGTTTGGAAAAATAATCGTAAATCGCGTAAAAATCTTGTTTGTCGGTTAGATTATACCACACTTTCGCAAATAAATCAAGGCAAGCCTTGTATATCATCCGCAACTTGTTGCACAAAAAGTTTTAGTGAAATATTCGCCTTACGCCGAATGTGAAATAATTCACTACGTGAATTGTGAAATATTGCTCCTTCGTCGCAATGTGAAATGAAATTCGCCTCTTCATATTTGCGAAGCAAATATTTCACAGCGAAGCTATTTCACATGGCGAATCCATATTTCACTCGCCAAAGGCGAATTTCGTTGAAAAAAGCACACATTGTCTTGATAGACAAATGTGTGCTTTTTTCTGGCGGAGAAGGAGAGATTCGAACTCTCGAACCGCTTTTGACGGTTACACGATTTCCAGTCGTGCGCCCTCGACCAACTAGGCGACTTCTCCAAATATTCAGTTGCCGCGCGGCGACTCATATATCATACCACAAGCATCCGCGTTTGTCAATACCTTTTTTTACTTTTTTTCTTCATTTTTGCGCGGCAAAAATGCCGCAGCGGTTACGAATGCACCACCTTGGGTACAAGCCGCAACCGTGCGGCATTTTTTGGATTTTCACTCAATTTATAAAGCAGGCAGTAAATCTACTGCTCGATTTTCCGTGTGGGCTTTATGTTATCTATATTGATAATCCCATGTGGGAAACTGAGTATTGTTCCATTGGACAGTCGTTGATCGGCTTACTTTGCGTAGTCGATCGCGCGGCTTTCGCGGATCACGTTGATCTTGATTTGGCCCGGGTACTTGACCTCTTCCTGAATCTTCTGTGCCATCTCTCTGGCAACCATTGCCATACCCTCGTCGTTGATGATCTCGGGCTTGACCATCACGCGGACCTCGCGGCCGGCCTGGATGGCAAATGCCTTCTCAACGCCGTTGAAGCTTTCAGCGATCTCCTCGAGCTTCGCCAGGCGCTTGATGTAGTTCTCCAGATCCTCGCGGCGGGCACCGGGTCTTGCGGCCGAGATAGCGTCGGCAGCCTGAACCAGGATGGCGATGATGGTCTTAGGCTCCACGTCGTTGTGGTGAGCCTCGATGGCGTGGATGACGTCGCGGCTTTCCTTGTACTTTTTGGCAACGTTTACGCCGATCTGTACGTGCGAGCCCTCTTCGTCGTGGGGGAATGCTTTACCAATGTCGTGCAAAAGGCCTGCGCGGCGGGCGGTCATGGCGTCAACGCCAAGCTCCTCTGCCATGATACCGGCAAGGAATGCGACCTCAACCGAGTGCTTGAGCACGTTCTGACCGTAGCTGGTACGGTAACGCAGGCGGCCGAGCAAACGAACCAGCTCGGGATTGATGCCATGGACACCGACCTCAAAGGTTGCTCTCTCACCTGCTTGCTTAATGACAGCGTCGACTTCTCTCTTGGCCTTCTCGACCATTTCCTCGATGCGGGCGGGATGGATACGGCCATCGGCGATCAGCTTCTCCAGGGCCAGTCTTGCCACCTCACGGCGGACGGGATCAAAGCCGGAGAGGGTGATGGTCTCGGGCGTGTCGTCAATGATCAGCTCAACGCCGGTCAGGGTTTCGAGCTTCTGAATGTTACGACCCTCACGGCCGATGATGCGGCCCTTCATTTCATCGCTGGGCAGCGGCACTGCCGAGATGGTAGCCTCGGAGACCTGATCGGCGGCACAGCGCTGAATAGCAAGCGTCACGATGTTGCGAGCCTTGTCGTCCGCTTCCTCGCGGAACTGGGTCTCCAGTTCGTCCAGTCTCTTGGCCAGGTCGTGCTTGACCTCCGATTCAACGCGGGAGATCAGCTCTTCCTTTGCTTCCTCAGCGGTAATACCTGACAGCTCTTCGAGCTTGGTCATGTGCTGGGCGAGAACCTGTTCGATCTGCTCGCGAACGGTATCGTTTTCCTTGAGCTTCTTATCCAGCGTCTCGTTCTTGCGTTCCAGGGCTTCGGTCTTCTTGTCCAGATTTTCTTCCTTCTGGGCAATGCGACGCTCAAGTCGTGTGACCTCAGCGCGACGTTCCTTGAGCTCGCGCTCGGTCTCGCTGCGCAGACGGTGCGTTTCTTCCTTGGCCTCGATCAGCGCCTCCTTTTTCATCGTCTCTACCTGAACGGCGCTGTCGGCAATGATCTTCTTGGCCTTTTCTTCGGCAGAGCCGATCTCAGCCTCGGCGACCTTTTTACGGTAAATGATACCGATGATGGCACCGACTACAAGACCCACAACCAACGCGGCGATGGAAAACAGCAGGATCTTCATTTCTTCTGTCATAATACACCTCCTTAATTTTTTATTCTTATTTCAATCAACAAAAGCATCGAACGGTATGTTGCAACCATTATATAACGCCATTTTATATTATACACAATATTTGGTGATTTGTCAATAGAAAAACACAATTTCTGCACAATTCTTTCATCTTTTATGCAAGAAAAAAAGAGAAGGAATTTCATCCGTTCCTTCCCTTTTGATCGAATGCGTGAATTACGGCGCAGATAGTTTATTTTTGATGGCTTGGGGGATGGCGAGCGCCAATATGACACCCAAAACCACGCCCGAGATCAATTCTCCCAGCCCCACACCAAAGACCAGTACCCAATATCCGTCCTGCAACCCATACGCATATTGAAGGACGAAGGGGACAATGACCGTGTTCGCCAGTGCGTTGGGAAGCGTAGCAACGATCAGGTTGGGGAGACTGTAGGTGTGCCAGGCGCTTCCGATGAGGCGGCACAAAACCGCTCCGATCAGCGTCGCCAACGTGCCAAAGATCCAGTCAGCCGGCACGGGACTGTATAGAAGATTGGCAACGAAGCAACCAACCGTCAATCCGGGGACGGCCGCCGGCATAAACAGTGGCAGAATGCCAAGTGCCTCGGCAAAGCGGCACTGCGGGGTTCGGCTGTCCAACCCCAGCGTGGCTGACACCCAGGTCAGCACGACGTAAAGCGCGGCGATCATCGCCGCCTGGCAAAGATAGCGTATTCTTGCGCGCTGTTTGTTCCTCATGGTATTTACTTCTCCTTAGTTTTGTTTTGGGTGAGGATGGTTTCGAACTCACCGCCCGGCAAGCGGGCTCGACCATTGTAGCATATTTTTTTCGTTTTGGCAAGTATTTTTGCGTATTTTCTATTGCAATGGGAGACAAAATCTGTTATAATGGGATATCGCCGATCGGGTATAGCCATAGTCGATCGGGTAAATCCACAGGAACATACGATCAACAGAGTAAGAATATGTGCGTCAAGTGTCGCGCGGACGGGGAGTTGCCGTGCGGACGAAAGAAGGCGCCGCTATGCGGCGGTCCTCTGCGGTACACATTCTGCATCCCGCTGTCCCAAAGGACGCACCGTCCGGATGAGTACACAGGATTTTTCTGTTCTTCCGGGAGGTGTTTTTTTATGCGACAAAAACAAAGGATCGGCCTGTTCGGCTCCATCAAGACTATGACGATCACCGCCATGCTGACCGCTATGAGCGTCGTCATCGGCATTTTTTGCAAAAACTTTCTGAATTTCGGTGCAGGCCCTTATGCAGGCCTCTTTCGCATCACCTTTGAAAATCTACCCATTTTGGCAGTGGGACTGATGTTTGGCCCCATCGTCGGCGGTGTTTCGGGGCTTGCGACTGACGTTATCAGCTATTTTCTGTCCCGACAGGTCTACCCCATCAATCCTCTGGTCACACTGGGGGCAATGGCCATCGGCCTTGTCGCAGGTCTTGTATCGCGCTATCTCGTCCGACAGCCGGGCAAGATCCGCATCGTGCTGTCCTGTGCCGCCGCGCACCTGGTCGGCTCGATGATACTCAAGCCGCTGGGGCTGTATCAGTTCTACGGCGTGGCAGTTCTGTGGCGTATTCCCCTGTATTTGGCTATCGCGCCGGTAGAGATCATTCTGCTTTGCCTGCTGTATCGTAACAAGACCGTCCATGCCCTGCTCGACGGCAAAGGAGGACACCGTGAATATTCAACAAGCCATTGACTATATCCATTCGGTCAGCTGGGTCTTTTGCAAGCCGGGACTTGACCGCATCCGCACGCTGTGCCAAGCACTTGGCAATCCGCAAGACAAGCTGAAATTCATTCACGTGGCGGGCACCAACGGCAAGGGGTCCTTCTGCGCCATGACTGCCTCTATGCTACAGGCCGCCGGTTATCGCACGGGGCTGTTCACCTCGCCCTACATCGTTGATTTCAACGAGCGCATGCAGATCAACGGCGAAAACATCTCGGATGCGGAGCTGATCGAGCTGGTCGAGACCGTTCGTCCCATGGCCGACGCGATGGAGGATCGACCAACCGAATTTGAGCTGATCACTGCCCTTGCCTTTTTGTACTTTGCCAAGCATGAATGCGACGTCGTCGTATTGGAATGCGGCCTTGGGGGACGGCTGGATGCGACCAATATCATCACAACGCCCATTCTATCCGTCATCACCGGCATTGCGTTAGACCACACTGCCATTTTGGGCGATACGATCGAGCAGATCGCAGGTGAGAAGGCGGGCATTATCAAAGAAAACGTCCCCGTTCTCTGGTGCGGCGACGATGAGGTGGCCGAGCACGTTATCCGCAAGCAGGCACAGGACAAAAACGCTCCCGTTCACACCGTGCCAAGGCAGAATTTGACCGTTCACGCCATGAACCTCGATGGCACCGACTTTGATTTTGGGCGCTACAAGCAGCTTCACCTGCCGCTTCTCGGCTCGTATCAGCCGCACAATGCCGTGGGCGCCCTGTGCGCCATTGACCTGCTCGCCGAGCTTGGCATTGCCGTCAGTGAACAAGCCGTGCGGCAAGGACTGGCCTGCGTGGCGTGGCCCGCTCGCTTTGAGATCATCCACCGCGATCCTTTGATCATCGCCGACGGCGGTCACAACCCCGAGGGCATCGACGGAGCCGTTGGGAGCATCCGCGCCTATTTTGGCGACCGCAAGGTCGGTATCGTCACCGGTGTCATGGCCGACAAGGATTACGCTTATATGGCAGGCCGCATGGCTGAAGTAGCCGAGCAGGTGTTTTGTCTGACTCCCGACAACCCGCGCGCCCTGCCCGCCGCCGAGTACGCCGCCCTATTTGCGTCGCTCGGCGTGTCTGCCGCCTGCGCCAACTCGGTGCAAGAGGCACTCACACAGGCCGTGGCATGGGCCAAGCAAACGGAGGTACCGCTTGTTTGCTTGGGTTCGCTGTATATGTACGGCGAGGTCCGAAAAGCATTGGAAAAGATATAAAAACAAGGGAAGAGATCACGAGGGTCTCTTCCCTTTTCATATTCCATTTGACTTACCGATCGGCAAGGTTTTGTTCAAACAGCCACTTCCAGACGTCAATGTTCTCTGCCGTCCAGTTCCAAACGCCGTGACCAAAGCCTTCCAGCTCCTGATATTTGAGCACGGTGCTACCCGCATCTCTCAGGGCCTTGACCATATCCTGTGTGCCCTTGGCGGGGACGGTGGGGTCATCCGTACTGTGCACGGTAAAGATCGGAACGTCGCGGAGTACGTCAGCATAGGAGGGGTCAGCGCCACCGCAAATGGGAACACCGGCGGCGAACTTGCCGGGATAGCGCATGAGCAGATCCCACGTACCGAAGCCACCCATGGAAAGACCGGTGACGTAGTAGCGGTCGGGATCGGTGGAATACTCCTCCTCGATCTCATCGAGCAATTCAAGCACGGCTTCAAGCTCATTGGACATCGGCACGTCATCCACGCTGTAATTGCCATTGGCCCAAGGGGTATCTACCCACTGGTTGGGGGCTTCGGGACACTGCGGGCAGAAGACGATAGCCTCTGCCATGGGGGTGTTTTCATGGGCATACATCTGAGGCAGCATATGCTTGACGCCGCCCAGGTTGTCCGTGCCGCGCTGTCCTGCACCGTGCAAAACGATAAGCACAGGATAGTCCTTTGACGGATCGTAATCATACGGCACGTACAGGCGGTACGGCAGCGTCGTGCCGTCCTCGGCGGTGAACGTGCAATACTCAAAGATCTTTTCGATCAGCGCACTTCCCTCCGTCTTGCGATCTTTCAGGTACTCTACGTAGTTTGTGCCCTTCCAATCGGAAGCATGATAAAAGAAATCATTTTCCGACGAAAGCGTCAGATTACCGTCTCTGTATCCTGCGAACGCCTCGCTGAACAAAACGTCGAACAAATAGGCATACAAACGGCTGTTAGAAGCGCAAAGCACCCAGTCATCCTCAACGACGCACATGGCGAAATCGCCGCCCTTCAGTTGCTCCTTGACTGCCTTGCCGCTCTCGCGCGCCTCTCCGATCACGATCTCATGACCGTAATCGTCCTCTGCCTCGCCGAGGCCAACAGCCTGCACGGTAAGAAAGAATTTCTGATCCAGGCGCTTGACAAACGCTTCGACCTCTGCCTTGATGGTGGCGTCGCTGTCGTCATAAACGATGGTGTAATCACTCTCGCCGCCAACGATCAGATCGATCGTCGTGGGGGCAGGAGGCTCGTCCTCGCCATCTTGCGTGTTATCTGCGGGGGTGCAGGCCACAAGTGCTGCGATCATCAGCACCGCCAGTATCACGAACCATATTCCTTTTTTCATCATAATGTTCCCCTTTCTCTTTCTTATATCAGTCAACGGCCGAGCCGGAATAGACCAGCGCGGGCGTTTGAATATTTTGCGGGAAGTTGGATTTTTTGATCATCTCACGCAGATGTGCCGTGGGATAATCGACGTGCTTCATGACGGGAATTCCGTCGGTAATGGTGATGTAGTCCGCGCCCTTCTCCACCGAGTCAGGCCCCTTGCGGTAGTGCGTGCTACCGGGGTTGATGTACATCTCGTTCGCATAGGCGCGAAGCAAAAAGCAAATGTGCGAGTGCCCGATGACGATGCGCTTTTCCTTTTGGTCGTCGCTTCCGACCAGCTGCATCCACAATTCGCGGAAGGCGGGAATGGAGCGATATTCGCCCAGGTACTGCTGAATGGTGCTCTTGCGCTCGTGCAAGACGACCGAATGCTTTAAGCAATAGGTGATGCCGTCGTATTCCACCACCGCGACCTCGGGCAAGGCACGCAGCCATGCCACGTCATCCTCTGTCGTATGGTTGATGCAGTGCGACATATAGGTCGTCTCCTCTCCGAGCGGCTCGCGCACGCCCAGATCGTACTGACGGAGAAATTCATGGTCATGGTTGCCGTAAACGACGACGGCCTTTCGCTCCTTGAGCCAAGCGATGGTCTCATGGGGATAAAATCCCCAGTCGACAACGTCGCCGACACAAAGGACGACATCGGAATCCGATTCCTTTTCCCAGATGGCGTTGAGCGCATCAACATTGGCATGAAGATCGGAGATCAACAGCAGCTTCATATCCGTATCCTCACTGGGGATCGATCACACCGACGTCGTTCAGCACGACAGGCGCGCCGACACGGTCGGATTCAAATGCGGCTTCCATGATCTTCATGACACGCATGAGCTGTGCGTGCGTAACCAGCTGCGTCGCCTCGCCGTTGATGGTGGCGACCCAGTTGCGATAAAAGTCGTGTACGTCGGAGGCGGGACGCTCGATCTCGCTCTCAACCGTGGTTTTTTCATCGCGGGGAGCCATGGTTTTCGTCAGGCCTGCGGCGGTGACCACGGGCTTGACGTCCTTTTCGCTCCAGTCCTTGCAGGCAACAACGCGGGTGTTCTCGCGCCAATCGTTGATGATCGCGGCGCCGTCCGTGCCCGTCATGTAGAATCGGGGCATGGCGATAAAGTGAGAGGTTCCGACCTCAATTCGTCCCGTTACGCCACCCTCGAAGTAGAGATCCAGCTGGAAGCCGTCGTCCACCTCGTCGTTGGTGATATGGTCGCAACGGCAATAGACACGCTCGATCTTTCGGTCATTGACGATGCCGACCATCTGGTCGATCAGATGCACGCCCCAGTCCAGGATCATGCCACCGCCGTGCTCCTTTTTGCCTCTCCAGTCGCCGGGAATACCGCGCGAGCCCTGGATACGGGACTCAATGTTGAACACGCGACCAAGAACATCCGAGGCGTACGCCTTTTTCATCATCAGATAGTCGCAGTCCCAGCGACGGTTCTGGTGGGTGGTGAACAGGCGATCGTACTTGGCAGAAGCATCAAAAATCTCCTGCAGATCGGTCGAGGACATCGTTACCGGCTTTTCGCTGATGACGTGCTTGCCTGCCGCCATGGCCTCGATGGCCAGGGGCTTGTGCAGCTCATTGGGCACGGCAAGCGTAACGAAATCCACCTGCGGATCGTCCAGCACCGCTTGCCACGAGCCATAGGCGTGGATGCCGACCTGCTCTGCCGCCTCGTTTCGCTCGGGCTTAATATCATAAACGCCAAGCAGATTGACTACGTCACTTTCCTTCAGATAGCGGGTGTGCCAGCCACCCATGCCACCGTAACCGATAACAACGCCGTTTCTTTTGGTCGTTTGCTGATCCATCATATAGTCTCCTTTGCACGCGAGGGACCTACTTGCCCACCGCTGATATCGTTGACTTCATTATAGTACAAAATCACAAAATTTTCAAGTCATTTTTATGATTTTTTAAGACAAATATTGCACATAAGCGCCACTCCCGGCACATATGTGCAATTCTTTGTTATTTATGATATTTCGTTCCCTTGATGATATTCATACAGCGGTACAGCACCTCGTAGAGCACCACGCGGGCCAGCTGATGCGGAAAGGTCAGTGCGGAAAAGGACAGCTTCAGATCACACAGCTGCTTGATCGCGGGGGCGATGCCGTGCGACGAGCCGATGACAAGGCAGATCTCGCTGGCCCTGGCGCTGACCTCCTCGATGCGGGCGGCCAGCTGCTCGGAGGAAAACTGCTTGCCCTCCACGCACAGCGCGATCTTATAGGCGCGCGGGGGCAGATATTGTCGCATCTCCTCCCCTTCGGCCTCCAGGGCCGCCGCGATCTGGGCGGGCGAGGGATCGTCGGGCAGTTTACTTTCCTTTAAGTTGATCTCCTCCACCCGACAAAAGCCGGACAGCCGCTTTTTATATTCGGCCACGGCATCCCGCCAATAGCCCTCCTTGAGCGTTCCGACAGTGATGATACGAAGCGTCAGCATAAAGGCAATTCCTCCCATTTGTTGCTTACCGCGGTAGGCAGCTCCACCACGTGATCGGGCGCGGCCACGCACAGATCCACGTCATCCCGTCCGATCGCCGTCAGCACCTCGTTGTAGGCAAGCGTTGGATCGTTATTTTGCTCGCTCAGGTGTGCCAGCATCAGATGCTCTGTACCGCCTTCGATGAGTTCACCCGCAAACGCGGCGCAATCGTCGTTGGACAGATGCCCGTAGCGGGACAGAATGCGCTCCTTGAGATGGTATGGATAGGGCCCCGTCAGGAGCATATCCTTGTCGTGATTGCACTCCAGCACCACGCTCTCACAGCCAAGGAGAGCCGCTCGCACGTCCTCCGTCACGTAGCCAAGGTCAGTGGCATACCCTACGGTATGTACCACCCCTGCCTCGTCCGTGAACTCCATGCGGTAGCCGACCGAAAACTCACTGTCGTGCGGCGTGATAAAGGATCGCACCGTCACGTCCCCCACGGCTTCGCAAAAGAGCGGCGTGTGGCGGCGGAGACAGTCCGTCAGATATTGGGGCGCGCCGCGTGCGATGACCTGGGCCGATGCCTCCACGACGTGGACCGGCACAGGGTGATGCTTGAGCAGCACGGCAAGAGCCGAGGTGTGGTCGTGATGGTCGTGCGTGATCAAGATCGCATTGACCGTTTCCACGGGGCACCCCGCCTCATCCAACGCACGTGTCAGGGCGCGGGCGTTCTTTCCCGCATCGATCAGAATACGGGCACCGGGGGTGATCAATAAAAATGCGTTTCCGGACGAGCCGGAATACAGCGAGATCATACGATACTGTGCCATGAAACCATCCCCCGTCAAAGCGCACTCTTGAGCAATTCAAGCGCATCTACAAGCAGGTATACGTAAATAAGATCCACGAGAACCGCAAGGATCAGAGGGATGATGACGGTCAGCATCCAGCGAGAGGCCTTCATGCGGTGCTGTGCTTCTTCGATCCGCGCCATCTTCTCTTCCATCGTCAGCGAGTCGTCCAGCATCTCGGGGGTTGCGCCCTTGAGCACAAAGCCGCGGTTATAAATGACGTAGCCAAACAGAAGTGCAATGCCGAGAATAAAATACACCGTAAAAATGGAGTAAAAGCCAAGTGCGGCACAGGTGAAATACACCGCAATGGCCGCCAGCGTATTGACAAACAGCAAGATCGCCATTTTCTTGGCCTCGGGACTGACCGGCTTGCGGGGCGGCTTGCGCTCCAGTCCCGCGTGGTTCAGGTCGTACGGCCCTTTTCGTTGAAACAATGCCATAACACGATCCTCTTTATGCGTCAAGGCAGACAGCGCCGACGGGACGCAGGTGAAGCACACGGCAAGCCCCCGCACCAAACACGGGATCCATGGTGGCGCAAAAGCTCTCCACGCCGTCGTGGGGGACGTAAGCCTGAATGGTGCCCGCAAAGCCACCGCCGTGCACGCGGTGTGCGGCCGCTGCCGAGGACTCGCACAGGCAAAGAGCTAAGGACAGCCCCTGCTCCGTTACGTTGGCTGTCGTATATACGTTTTGCAAATAGCAGAAGGAGGAGCGTCCCGAGGACAGAACGCCCTCAAAGTACGACTTCAGATTTCCTGCCAGCAGGGCCGCACGCATCTCGGACACCCGACGGTTCTCAGAGAAGAAATGCAGTGCTCTGAGCACCGCGCGGTCACCGCAAGCGGCACGTAGCGTTTCGATATTGCTCAACACACTCGCCTCGTCCGTCTCGCGCAGGACCGTTTTGCCCAACGCCGCCGCAACCGCCTTCATCTCGGCAGGGACAGAGGCGTAGTCGGGCGTCAGGTCGGCGTGATTGCCTCCCGTATCGACGATGCAAAGGGCGTACCCTGCTCCGGTCAGATCAAAGGGGATAGCCTCGACGACAGGGGCGGTCGGATCGGCAAAATCAATGGCGATCATGCCGCCGATGGCGCAGGCGCACTGGTCCATAAGGCCGCAGGGCTTGCCGAAAAACAGATTTTCTGCTCGCTGGGACAGCTTGGCAACGGTAACGGCATCGATCGTGCCGCCGTTGTACAGATGGTTGAGAATGGTGCCGATCATCACCTCGTATGCCGCCGAGGAGGAAAGTCCCGACCCGCGCAGCACGTCCGAGGTCGCCATAGCGTCAAAGCCGCCGACTTGGTAGCCGGCATCCGCCAATCCGTTCACCATACCCGCCACCAGCGCATCCGACGTGCCATAGCGGGCGGGGTCGGGCGCATGGGTCATGTCGGGCGTGACGGTCAGGGGTGAGAAGCCCTCGCTTTGCATGTAGATCACGCCGTCCTCACGGGGAGCGGCCACGGCGATCATGTCCAGATCGATCGCACCCGCGATGACACAGCCGTGGTTGTGGTCGGTGTGGTTGCCCGCCAACTCGCTTCTGCCTGGGACGGAAAAGATCATCGCTTCCCTCTCCTCGCCGTATTTCGCGCCAAAGGCCTCGACAAGACTCAAAAGTCTCGCCTTTTTATCCGTCATAGCCGCGCCGTACAACGAGAGCAACGTTGCGTCAGCGCCGCCGGAGCATATCGCACCTTTCCATTGAGAAACCGTTTTCATATGTAAAGACTCCCTTACCATCACGTTTTTTCCCCACCATTGTATCATATTTTTGCGAATTTGACAACGGCTTTTGTGTGAATAAAATAAATTTTCATGCACAAAATAAAAAGGGGTGGATAATTTTGTCCCGGGCGGCAAAAAACCAAAAATTTTTCTTGACATTGGAGCAAGATTGTGATACAATAGTGGTCGCATGAAAATATTGGGATATAGCCAAGCGGTAAGGCACCAGACTTTGACTCTGGCATTTTCGCTGGTTCGAATCCAGCTATCCCAGCCATCATGAGTGTCTGATTTAGATGCAGGCACGAAA
>SVSH01000045.1 GCA_015064395.1 Oscillospiraceae bacterium | reverse complement strand
CCGCTCTTTCCCCGATTGACTTGTCTCGGCAGAAGACGCGGACGCTGGGAGCAGTAAAGCCACGGACAGGGCACCGCCTTGCTTGGGGCAGGGTTTCTCAATCTCCGGTCACACGGCTCGGCGGGATAAAAAATTCCTCGGACGCCGTCCGAGGAATTTTTTTCGCATATCACTTCAAGCCTCCTCTCAGGGAGGCTACATATACCGCGCCCTACATGCTTTTTACCATTGTTGCTTTCAATCACTTTTATAAAAAGGAGTTTACATATCATGGACGTAATCAAAGAATTATCCCTGATCGGTCTGGTACCGGTCATCAAGATCGACGACGCAAAGGACGCCGCACCTCTGGCTCACGCACTGGACGAGGGCGGTCTGCCCTGCGCTGAGGTCACCTTCCGTACGGCCGCCGCTGCCGAAGCCATCGCCGAGATGGTCAAGGCTTGCCCCGATATGCTGGTCGGCGCGGGCACGGTGCTCACCACCGCGCAGGTCGACGAGGCCGTTGCCGCAGGCGCGAAGTTTATCGTCAGCCCCGGTCTCAATCCCACCGTCGTCAAATACTGCGTTGAGCGCGACATTCCCGTCATGCCCGGCATCAACAACCCCTCGGGCATCGAGCAGGCCATGGAGCTGGGTCTGAAGGTCGTTAAGTTCTTCCCGGCCGAGCCCTCGGGCGGTCTGAATATGCTCAAGGCCATGGCCGCACCCTACGGCAGCGTACGCTTTATGCCGACGGGCGGCATCAGCCCCGCCAACGTGGGTGATTATCTGGCGTGGAACCGCATCATCGCTTGCGGCGGCAGCTGGATGGTTCCCGCCAAGATGCTGGCTGAGGGCAACTTTGAGGGCATCAAGAAGCTGGCGCGCGAGGCCGTCGATATCATGTTGAATCTGCGCTTTGAGCATCTGGGCATCAACTGTGCCGACGAGGCCGAGTGCCGCGAGAGCGCCGCGACGGCTGACCGTTTGTTCGGCTATGCGGGCAGAGAGCTTCCCGTGTCCATTTTTGCGGGCACGCCGCTGGAATTCATGAAGGCGCCCGGCCGCGGTACGATGGGTCACATTGCCATCGCAACGCCCAACATTGACCGTGCGGTATATCATCTTTCCCGCAGAGGCGCGAAGTTTGACGAGTCCTCGGCAAAGTATGACAAGGATGGATCACTGACGTTTATTTACCTTGCGGATGAGATCTCGGGATTTGCGTATCATTTGGTGAAGGGTTGATCGTCGCTATGCGTAAATATTGTTTTTTAGACCATGACGAGGAACGTTACTGGTTGGACACCGAATACGATATTGAAGGTGAAGACTATGAAAATTTGTTGTCCTGTGCCTTAAGATATTGTGCATATTTTTCTTTGGATTATCCGTTTGGTATGGCGCCATCGGCAGAACTTGCTCCATATGTACATGAAATTCCAAATCCCGTCCGCATTGTTTACCATTATAACGAAGACACAAAGCAGATATTGAAACAGCTTTCAAACAGCATATTCAAATTCCATTTTGATTACGAGGGTAAGCCGGAAGATCCCATCTTTTATCGAAGCGACTATTCCGTTTTCTTTTCTTCGGTAACACACGAGGGGGACAGCTTTTTGTTCCCGCGGGACGGCGAGGACGTGAGCATTTTGTTACAGAATGAGCATTGGAAAGAAATTGACTATTGATTATTTACTAAAGAACCTCCCGACCGTTGATTTTGACGGTCGGGAGGCGTTTTTTGTTTTGCTGAATTTTTTACTCCTTCTCTTACGGACGCGCATACTGCTTCGCGCTGCGCTGTACGGTTTTGATGTTCATTCTTTGTCATCCGACAAAGAACGAACCAAGAAAACAACGCGGGTATCTAATTCAGTGCTTATGGGAAAGTTGAATTACCCGCTCCCGAAGAATTTTGCAAGCAAAATTCTTCCCATAGAACGCAAAATTTCATTCGGGGCCTAATGCCCTTAAGAAACCCGCAAGACTTGCCACTCTCGCTATCTTTTGGTAGTTACCAAAAGGCGTGTTGGCGTCTGCGCATTTTGCGTCGGCGGAGCCAAAGCCCCGTCTCCTATTGCAAGCAGGCGATCGTTTCTCTCCTCACTCTGCGCCGCGCTTCAACGTGCTTCACGAGAAAAACATATACGTTGTTTGTACGTCTCTCGACAGCAGTCACCACGCGCGGCGGGGGACAAAATAAAAGCGGTTGCCATGCTAACCCATCTTGGGCGTGCGCTTATGCGCCCAAGATGGAGGACGCTTGCGAAAGTACAAGCCCCGACGGCTCTCAAAAAGCCGTCGGGAGATAGGGAGGTCTCGGAGGGAACGTCCGAGCGCGCAATGTTTGCGCCCGTGCGAAGCACGATGTTCGCGTTTAGCGAACAAGCAAACTTGCGATTTCGGCTTGCCGAAATCTGTTTTCTTGGCTACTTCTTGCCGCGCGGCAAGAAGTAGCATCAAATGCCGCACACCGAGCGCGCGGAGCTGGGCGAGGCTCAAGGAGAAGTTGTATAAAATCAAGCCAAACAAACATTTCCCTCCCCCCGTCGAAAAAAACACCTTGCACTTCCCATGCAAATATGCTATAATAAGAAAAAACCTCGGGAGGTGATCTTATGGCCGAATTGAATATCCTCAAGGACGCGGATTTCCGCCGTGAGATCAAGTCCAACCCCGCAACGGGTTATCTGCTCTTTGGTGAGGAGGACTATCTGAAAAACCTCGCTGTCACCTACGCGCGCGAGACACTGCTGGGCGACCCGTCCTTCGCCTGCTTCAACGAGATCATCCTCGACGCGCTTGATTTCCACCCCGAAAAGCTGCGCTCCGCGCTGATGTCGCTGCCCATGATGGCTGAGCGCAAGGTCATCCTGTTGCGCGGACTGGACATGAACGCCATGAAGGCAAGCGAGCTCGACGGTCTTTGCGAGGTCCTCTCCGAGCTGGAGGAGTACGATTACAATACCGTGCTTCTTCCCGTCGCATCGGGCAATCTCGACGAGGGCTATCTGCCCAAGCGCCCCTCGGCAACGCTCAATAAGCTCTGCGCCTCGCTCCGCCCCGTGCGCTACGAGCGATGTACCCCCGCCAAGCTGCTCGGCTGGTGCATTCGCCACTTCGAGCACAACGGCGCGACCGCCACGCCCGACGTCTGCCAGACGCTGATCGACTGCTGTGGCCGCAACATGATGACGCTGGCCAGCGAGATCGATAAGATCAGCTTCTACGTCCTCGCCCACGATCGCACCGCCGTCACCGCGGCCGACATTCACACCGCAGCCTGCCAGAGCGCCGAGTACGACGCGTTCGCGTTTGCAGGCGCGCTGATGGACCGTGACACCGCGCGTGCGCTGGATATTTTGGCCGAGTTCAAGTTCCGCCGCACCGAGCCGCTGTTCATTCTGGCTGAGGTCATTCGCACGGGCTGCGATATGCTCTCCGTTCTTCTGCTCACCCGCGAGGGCAAAACGCCCGCCGAGGTGGCAAGTGCGCTGAAATTACACGAGTACAAGGTGTCGCTCTATCGCAAGAGCGCCTCGTCGGTGGGTGAGGCGGCCGTGCGCCGCATGATCGCCGCCTGCAACGAGGCCGACCGCGCCCTCAAGCTCTCGCCGCAGGGCTACGCCGCGCTGGAGCAGCTGATCTGCTCGCTTTGACAAAACGCGACGTCAAATGTCGTAGTACGACACGGCGTGTCGTTGTTCATTCCACAGAAAATGAAAAATCGACGATTTTCCTCTTGACAAGAGTTTTCAACAGGGGAAGAAAAAAGCCGAGACCAAAAACACCCAATAGCATCAATGTTTTGCACAGTTTCCACAGAGTTTTCCACATTCGATCTTTCCCGATGACGGTCAATTTGTGGAAAAGTAAAAATTTACCATTATGCGCGTTTTGCACAAAAAGTGCCAAAATGCAACGGACTTTGCGCCCGTTCATGTCGTACCAATCGCGTTCGACGGCGTCCTTTCGGTCGCTTCGACGCTCGCTTGAATTTTTCACCATTTTATGCCCTTTGGGAGGCTGATTATGTTTGATTTTGATATTGAAACCGAACTGAGAACCGTTCACTCTGCCCTGCGCGGCCTATACAAGCGGACCTCGCGTCGCGTGCGTCAGCTGGCGCTCGTGCCCGACAAGATCCGCGCCGAGATCCGCGACGATATCGCCGCCGTGCGTCAGCGCGACCCCGCCGCCAAGAGCGACGTTGAGGTGCTGCTGTTATCCTCGGGCGTGCACGCCATTTTAGCCTATCGCGTGGCCCACAAGCTGTATCTATCCAAGCACTACTTCCCTGCCCGTCTGATCAGCCAGGTCGCCCGCGCCGCAACGGGCATTGAGATCCACCCCGGCGCGACCATCGGCAAGGGCTTTTTCATCGACCACGGCATGGGCGTGGTGATCGGTGAGACGACCGAGATCGGCAACAACTGCTCGATCTATCAGGGCGTGACGCTGGGCGGTACGGGCAAGGACGTCGGCAAGCGCCACCCAACGCTGGGCAACAACGTCATGGTCGGTGCGGGCGCGAAGGTATTGGGCCCGTTTACCATTGGTGACAACACCAAGATCGCCGCGGGCGCGGTGGTTCTCAAGGAGATTCCCGACGAGTCGACCGCCGTCGGTGTGCCTGCGCGTGTGGTGCGTCAGCAGGGACGGCGTGTCAGCGACGACGTTGACCAGGTTCACGTTCCCGACCCCGTGGCGCAGGAGATCGCGCGGCTGGAGGCGAGGATCAAGGAATTGGAGGATGCACGAAATGAGGCTCCGTAAGCGCTTTATCATCACCTGTATAATCTTGGCAGGTCTGTTTCTCTCGGGGGTCGCAACGGTTTTCGGCGTGAACGGATACGTAAAAGCCGTAGGAAATGCCGGGCTACTCACCGCAGACGAAGCCTGCAACCTGGAGGGCGTAGACTGTATTATCGTGTTGGGCTGCCAGGTCCGAGATGACGGCAGTCTAAGCCACATGCTGCACGACCGATTGC
>SVSH01000017.1 GCA_015064395.1 Oscillospiraceae bacterium | reverse complement strand
GCTGATGGACGCTCGCACTCATACGAAAGAATATCGTCCTTGCCAAGCAAGGCGCGGGTGTCCAGCCCGCGAGATATTCTTTTTGACCTCGCGCTCGCGCGAGGTCGGGGTTCGATTCCCGACGGCGTATATTATATGAGCGAATGCCGTAGTATGCGATACAAGCCAGTAAATTCTGTAGCATGTAGCGCGGAGATGTGTCGTTGACAAAAAGGATAAAGCGTGTTATAATGATCGCGTTGGGAGGGATTGCTATGAAAAAGAGTATAAGATCCATTCCGCCATTCATATACGCGTTTATATATGAGCTGATATTTGGCGTCCCGTGTGTTATCATTTCTGTCGTTGCTTTTATTGTCGGGCTGCAATCCAAGGATGCCTTTGTCCTTGTTTTCTACGGTGTGTTGTTTTTGGTTGGCGGCAGTCTTGTGGTGCTTACTGTTTACAACATTCAATGGATAGAGATCCGGGATCAAAGCTTTGTGGTGCATAACGTGTTCGGACGCGTGAAGGAGCAAAAGATCGCTCAAACGAAACGGGCGTTTTTATGGATGCTGTCGTGTTTCAGTTGAAAGGCTTGCGGCAAACCGCTCCGTGTATTGTGGTCTCCACTAAAAAATCACTCAATATATGTGACGTAGAACAGGCATTTAACCGCAAACGGTATTCGTACATTGTGATTCCGTACAGGGCAGAAAACGTCAAAATAGTCAAGGATGCATATTTCGACGTGATGAATACAGAGCTTGAAATAAAATAAGTGCCGTCCGAGATATTGGCAGTGCCGCAGAATATCGGCAAAACGGTTGACAGCGCTGGAAAAATCATTTATAATAGTACCATTGAACCAAAGGGAGTGTTTGTTTATATGAACGTTGAACTGATCAGCTATACCCCTAATCCCATCGAGGCCATCGAGCGGGCGGCCAGCACCTGCTACGACAGCATGCCGACCGGCGGCAAGATCATGCGCCACTGCTACCGTAGCGGACATCACAGCGTGCTTGAATTTGCCGATTTTTCCTTTAAGATCTCGGGCGTCAGCCGCGCACTGACCCATCAGCTGGTGCGCCACAGAATTGCCAGCTACGCACAGCGCAGTCAGCGCTATTGCACCGAGGATGGATTTGAGTTTGTAACCCCTCGCAGCATTGCCAAGGACGAAGAGGCGCTGGAGCGTTATCACGAGACCATCGAAACCATTAAGATGGCCTACGAGGAGCTGCTCGCCCGCGGCGTACCTGCCGAGGACGCGAGAATGCTTTTGCCCAATGCCTGCTGCACGCAAATTTGCGTCAAAATGAATTTGCGCGCGCTCATTCATTTCTGCAACGAGCGGCTTTGCGCGTGTGCCCAGTGGGAGATCCGCGAGATGGCACGCCAAATGGTCAAGACCGTGGTTGCCGTTGAGCCGGCGTTGGCCGAATTTTTGGTGCCCAAGTGCGAGGCTCATGCGCCGCACAGCTTCTGCACCGAGAGTAAATCCCGCACATGCGGCCGTCACCCCCTGATCGCCGACGTCATGAACCGCGAATAATCATACGAAAGGAATACATATCATGAAAAAAATCATTGCGAAACTGCTTTGCTTGTCCGTGGCAGCCTTGATGATCGTAAGTCTTGCGATCATTCCCTCGTTTGCCAAGTCGGATGTAAGCGCGCTCTATCCGTTGGATGAGGAAAGCCCCTTGCAGGATCTTTCCATCGGCTTTTACGGTGACTCGATCTGTGAGGCCAGAGTGGAATGGGAAACGGATTATGCCCCCGTCTGTGGCTGGGCGGGAAGAATCGCTTGCGCGAACGGCTGCGACTACTATAACTACGGCCGCTCCGGCGCATCCGTTTCGAATTGCCGTGGTGCGAATACCATTATGAATCAGCTCATTCAAACCAAAAACGCCGGTCGCCAACACGACATTATCGTGCTGCACGGCGGTGTCAACGATGCCTGGGACGGCATTGACGTCGGAATGGTCGAGGAGGGCTATCTTCCTACCGATGAATACGATCCTTCTACCTTTGCTCCTGCCCTGGAGCAGACGCTTTCCTACATCGAGGACAATTTCCCCGAGGCGGAGATTTGTTATATCATCAACTTCAAGTTCCTCAATGCCAAGATGGGACTGAAGCTGATGGAGATGGATCCTTACGTGGACGCGACCATCGAGATCTGCGAGAAGTGGGGCATCCGTTACCTGGATCTTTACCACGACGAGGAGCTCGTTGACCGACTGCATCCCAAAAAGGGAAGCTCCTACGACGCTACTTATCTGTACGATTTCGTACATCCCAGCACCAGGGGCTATGACCTGTTGTACCCCTACATCAACGAGTTTTTGATCGACCTGGTCGATCCTTGGTACAACGATTTCAAGGACGAGGACAACGAGGAAGATAAGCCGGGCGATGAAAAGCCCAAGGATCCCGATCCTACGCCGGACAAGGATCCGACCACCGATCTCGATCCTGAACCTGCTGTAAAGAACGGCTGTGGCGCATCCTTGAGCGCCCCGATAATCGTTCTGCTCGCCGCGATGATCCCCGGCACCGCTTGGGTCGCTCGCAAGAAAGAACAGTAACCGATAGAACAAAACACCGCAAGTCGCAGACTTGCGGTGTTTTTGTATATTGTGATCAATCTTCTTTTTCGTCGTCGGCATCCTTGTCGTCTTCATCCTCGGGCGGCGCGACTTGGACGGTGGCTTCCTTGACCATATGGTCCTGCACCTCGGTGATGCAGATGGTCATGCGGCCGATGATAAGGTCGATATCCTGCTCGCCGTCGTCGGGAATGTAACCCAGCTCGCTGAACACAAGACCGGTGAAGGTGTCGCAATCCTCATCGTCAAAGGTAAGGCCGGTGGCCTCGCTCAGCTCTGCCAGCTCCACGTTGCCGTGCAGGGCATAGCGGTTTTCCTCCAACTGCTCAACGCCCACGACGTCCTCGGCGCTCTCACCCTCGCCAACGGGGGCGTCGCCGCTATCAAATTCACCAACCAGCTGCTCGACCAGGTCATACAGCGTGACGATACCGTTCATGCCGCCGTATTCGTCCAGGACGATAGCCATGTTGTTGTGAGTATTTTTCATGTTGCGGAACAGCACGTCAGCCTTGACGTTTTCGGGAACAAAATAGGGCTGCTTGATGGCGTTTTCCAGCACGCTCTCACGGCTCTTATCGGTCAAGCGGAAGAAGTCCTTGGCATTGAGAATACCTACGACGTGGTCTGCCGAGTCCTCGCAAACAGGGTAGAGGGTGTGGCGATGCTCGTGGATGGTCTCCTCCCAAACGGAAATATCGTCCTCCATCCAAAGCAGAGCGACCTCGGTGCGGTGGGTGGCAATGTCACCCGCGCTCAGATCGTCAAATTCAAATACGTTACGGATCAGTTCCTTTTCCTCGTGGTCAATGGTGCCGCTCTCGCTACCTGCGTCGACCATCAGGCGGATATCCTCCTCGTCGACCTGCTCGACCTCCTCGTGAGGATCAATGCCGCGCAAGCGAAGCACGGCGTTGGTCGAGGCGGACAGCAGCCATACGATGGGGGTAAACAGCTTAGCCAGGGAGGTGATGAAGCCCACTCTCTTAAGGGCCATGGCCTCGCCCTTGCGCTGCGCCACTCTCTTGGGCACCAGCTCACCGAATACCAGTGTGAAGAAGGAGAGAATGAGAGTGATGACAATGACCAACACCGTTTCGGGAACATTTACGCCCAGATCCAAAAGCCAGTTATGCAGCGGCTCGGCAAAGTTGTCGGCCGCCAGCGCACTTCCCATAAAGCCGGACAGGGTAATGGCAATTTGAATGGTGGATAAAAATTTCTCGGGTTTCAGGGTTAGCTTAAGCAGCTTTTTGGCTCGCTTGTCTCCCTCGTCAGCCAAGGCCTTGAGGCGAATGTCGCTGACCGAGAGCAGGGCGATCTCGGTGCCTGCAAAATAGGCGTTCAAAAAGATCAGTACGAGTTGCAACAGAAGCAGCAAAAGTAATCGGGGAATGTCCAAAATAAGTAACCTCTTTCTTTTGTATTAGAATGTATCATGTCGGTTTTCCGGAAACGAGCATAAGGCACAGACCTGCACGCCTGGGGCGGGCAAGCCTATGCCTTATTCTATCATGTATGTAAACACATTACCGTGTGATTCGTATTTCGGTCAGGGTCACTACTGTCGCCCGGATTCATGGAATGATACAGTTCCTTTCATAAAATATAATCAACGAATATTATATCGTGCTCTGCCTATAAAGTCAATACCTTTTGCGGAATTAACAATTCGTTCATAAATGAAGCAGGGGGAGCCTCTGGAAAGCTCCCCCCCTTGGATCATTGTAATTTTTTGCGACGTTGGCCTTTTACACCAGTCTGCGTCCCATGAGAACGCCCATGACCGAGGCCATCATAAGGCCTCTCGTCCAGCCGCTGGAGTCACCCAGGCAGTAGAGGTTCTTGATGCTGGTGTTAAAGTTTTCGTCCATCTTGACACGGTTGGAGTAGAACTTGAGCTCGGGGGCGTAGAGCAGCGTCTCATAAGAAGCAAAGCCGGGAACGACCTCGTCCATAGCCTGAATGAAGCTGATGATGTTGCTCATGGCGCGGTAGGGGATGGCGGCGGTGATGTCACCGGCCACCGCGTCGGGCAGGGAGGGCTTCAGGTTGCTCTGCGAGAGCTCCTTGGGCCAGGTGCGCTTGCCGTCGAGAATGTCACCAAAGCGCTGAACGAGAATGTGTCCCGCGCCCAGCATATTGCAAAGCTCGCCAACCTTCTTGGCGTACTCAATGGGCTGATTGAAGGGATTGTTGAAGTTGTGCGAGACAAGGATGGCAAGGTTGGTGTTGTTGGATTTGAGCTCCTTGTAGGAGTGTCCGTTGACCACGGCCAGGTTGTTGTCGTAGTTCTCCTGGCTGACAAAGCCGCCGGGGTTCTGACAGAAGGTGCGAACCTTGTTCTTGAAGGGCTGAGGATAGCCGATGAGCTTGGACTCGTACAGCACCTCGTTGACCTTTTCCATGATCTCGTTGCGCACCTCGACGCGCACGCCGATGTCAACGGTGCCGGGCTCGTGGGCGATGTCGTGCTCGGCACACAGCTTCTCCAGCCAGTCCGCCCCGCGTCGACCCGTTGCTACGACAACGTCGTCGGCTGAAATGATATGCTCATCCTGGCCGTCTGCGCGGGCAACGATAGCGCCGGTGCAGGTGTCGCCATCCAGGACAACGTCGCGGCATTCGTAGCCGAACAACAGCTCCACGCCGTGCTCGATCAGATAATCCTCAATGGCAAGGTAAAGCTCCTGTGCCTTTTCCGTTCCGAGATGGCGGATGGGGCAATCGACCAGCTTGAGCCCTGCTCGGATGGCTCTCTTGCGGATCTCCTTGACCTCGTCGGGATTACTGATGCCCTCGATGTGCTCGTCTGCACCAAACTCCAGATAGATCTTGTCGGTGTAGTCGATGGTCTCCTGAGCGAGGTCCTCGCCGATCAGACGGGGAAGATCACCGCCGACGTCACAGCTGAGCGACAGCTTACCGTCCGAAAAGGCACCTGCGCCCGAAAAGCCGGTGGTGATGTGGCAATAGGGCTTGCAATCCACACAACGGTTGGTTTTGGATTTGGGGCAGGCACGGCGTCTGACCGACTGTCCCTTTTCCACGATTATGATTTTCTTTTGACTTCCTTTACGCAGCATCTCCAGCGCGGTAAAAATACCGGCAGGACCGGCGCCAATAATGAGTGTATCGTATTTCATACAAGAGGATACTCCTTTCTTGTCGGTCTTGTTTATCCACCATGAAATTATACCATACAAAGGCCCTGCAAGTCAAGTTTTTTCATCAAATTGCTCTCCTTGTCTGCTTTTTCTGAAAAAAGGAGAAGGACGGGACGTAAAAAAAGCAAAAAGCACTTGCATGCGACAGAAAAAAATGTTATAATTACAATGTATAATTGTGTAATAGTATCTTCCGAAAGGAGATTGAACCATGAAAAAATACAGATGTGTCGGGCATCGCGTGTGGGCACTGTTGCTGTGCGCGGCCGTGCTGCTGTCGGCAGTTATGGTGCTGGATGGATGCGAGACGAACGTAGAGCAGCCCGTGTTTGATACCCGGCTGAATTTCATCACCAACTCGGGACTGAGCATCTACCGTATCGTTTATCCCAAGGATCATTGCCCGGGGACGGTGCTGGGGGCAGCGGAGGAGCTGCATCGCGTGATGACAGAGGTGCTGGGTGTTGACGTCGCCTTGACGGACGACCACGGCAGTGCCAATGCGGACGACGGCTTGCAGCCCTATGAGATCCTTGTCGGATGTACGGCCAGAAGCGAAAGCCAAAATGCAATATCCGGTCTTGGCCCGGATGAGTATGTGATCCGTGTCGTGGGACACAAGATCGTGATCGTAGGTAGCTCCAACCGCGCAACGCTTGCCGGTGTGCGTCATTTCATCACGCAGGTTTTGGGATACGTAGACGGAGCGCCGACCGTAACCGGTGCTGACGTCAAGATCGAAGCCAATTACAGCGTCAACGGGTGGTATGAGGTGTCTCACGTGGTCAATACCGTTCAGGATACGACACTGCCGGGCGCACCGTTTTGCGCCAAGACGCTGTACGTCATCCCTATGCCGAAAAATGCCTCGGATCGCCTGACGGCGACGACCTTGCAGGGACTCATCGCCATGCAGGGCAGTGAGCAGATCTATCTGAAAACAGAAGAAAACAAAGAACAGCTAAGCGCCCTTGCCCAAAGCGGTGTCGTGCTGTATGAAAAAACGGACAGCGAGCAGCCCTGGACGACGGGGCGTCTTCTCAACTACTACGCCTCGCGTTTGAACGGCTATATTTTGTGCTCCTCGGAGACGGACAGTGAATCCCAAAGCGTGGCGATCAGCCTGGCGCATCATTTGGGAGCCGTTGTCGTGACGGAAAAGAATGAGTCGATCGCACAGGCAGCAGGCTTGTCCTGCGTGCTGGACGTGAGTGATAAGGACGACGCCTGGCTTCGCACCAGCGGGTATTTCTCCCTGATGCGTAAGACGCTGGCGGTCGAGCCGGGCATCAACACCGAGCCCGCACTCATCGATTACGTCGTGATGACGGGCTGCTACTATTACAACTACACCGGTGTCGATGATTATATGCATCTGCAGCAGTTTAAGTTTTTGGATGAGGGTGCCTATCTGTTGACGGTAAAAGAGCAGCTTAACCGAAAGCTTTCCTTTGATGCCATCAACGTCCGGCTGTATTCCATGCCCTCGGACTATTTGTACAATCTTTCGGTCATCAGCGGATGCATGCCTCGCGAGCTGGACGAGGCGCTGTTTGGCAAGCAATCATAAAACAACGGGGGGAAGGATCATGCCGGGACCATCGCAAAAAGACAGAAATCCCTACCCTTATTCGGACAGTAACAAGCGATATCATACCTACGACTATTATCTGAAGACGACCTTTGGCGGCAAATGCGCCAAGATCCCCCTGGACGCCGGCTTTACCTGTCCCAATATCGACGGGCGGTGCGGCAGAGGCGGTTGCATTTACTGCTCGGGGCGGGGAAGCGGCGATTTTGCACAGCCGGCCACCATGTCCATCGAAGAGCAATATCGTCTGACGCGCGCGCAGCTCTCCTCCAAATGGAGCGTGGAGCGGTGTATCCCTTATTTTCAAGCACATACCAACACGTATGCTCCCTTGTCGCTCCTGCGCCCACTGTATGAGGCCGCGTTGGCACTGCCGGGGGCGGTTGGATTGAACATTGCAACAAGGGCCGACTGCCTGCCTTCTGACGTCGTGGCTTACCTTGCCGAGCTGTCTGCCCGCACGGTGTTGACGGTGGAGTTGGGTCTGCAATCGGCGCACGACCGGACGGCACAGTTGATCAACCGTGGCCACACCTGGGCGAACTTTTGCCAAGGCTATGAGGCTCTGCGGATGGCGAGCGATAAGATTCAAATTTGCGTGCATCTTATCTTTGGCTTGCCTGGGGAAAGTGATGCGGATATGCTGGAAACGGTACGCCGCGTGGCGGCACTTCGTCCCCATCAGGTCAAGATACACCTGCTTCACGTGATCCGGGGAACGGCATTGGCCGCGATGTACGAGCGGGGAGAATACACCCCGATGGCGCGTGAACGGTATATTGAGGTCGTGGCTCGCGCACTGACACTGCTGCCACCCGAGACTGTGATCGGACGCTTGACTGGCGACGGTATGGCGGACGATCTGTTAGCCCCCGACTGGAGCCGACGCAAGGTCAGCGTACTTAACGACATTGATAAGCTGCTCTATGAGCGGAATTGGTATCAAGGGCTGTATCACCGGGATAAAAAATAAACACTCGCGTCACATGGCGTTAATAATATGGTAGTATACTATATGGATGGAATTTTACCGTACGGAAAGGACGAAACCAATATAACATGAGTAACAAAAACAAAGATACACAAAAGGCCTGTCGCCTCAAGACCTCCATCGGCGGTCAAGCGCTGATCGAGGGCATTATGATGCGCGGCCCCAAAATGACCGCCATGGCGGTGCGCAACCCCGAGGGCGAGATTGTGCTGGAAAAATGGCCGACCGAGGTCAAAAAGAAGGCCAAGATCATCACGTTGCCCTTTATTCGCGGCATTTTCAATTTCGTTGACACCTTGCGCTTTGGCTACAAGTGCCTGATGCGCAGTGCCGAGATCGCGGGGCTTGACGAGTTTGAGGAAAATGCGGCGTCTGATAAGACGGAAACAACAAAGACGGATGCCGAGCAGAGCGAGACTGTCGCGGCCGATGTGACGGCAGATGAGACTGCCGGGCAGGGGCCGGTCGAATCGAAGGATAACAAAGAAGAAAAAAAGGAAGAGACCTCGATGACCATGAATATCATCATGACCATCTCGACGGTGCTGGCCTTTGGCCTGGCGTTTCTTTTGTTCTTCTGGCTGCCCTCCCAGCTTTACGTGTGGATGCCGGACAGCGTGTTCGCCCCCGACAACCGCTTTTTGAAATCCGCCTTTGAAGCGATCATGCGGGTGCTTTTGTTGGTTGGATACATGTCGGCAGTGGCGCTGATGAAGGACATCCGCCGTACCTACATGCTGCACGGCGCCGAGCACAAGACCATCTTCTGTTATGAGGCGGGGCTGGAGTTGACGGTGGAGAACATTCGCACTATGCGCCGCTTCCATCCCCGTTGCGGCACCTCGTTCCTCATTATTATGGTGCTGGTCAGTATGATCGTCGGCTTCTTCATTCCCCCGACGCTTCCTACCATTTTGCGCGTGCTCATCAAGGTGGCACTCATTCCCTTGATCGTGGGCATCGGCTATGAGCTGATCAAGCTGGCCGGCCGCCACGACAACTGGTTCACCCGTATCATCTCCGCCCCCGGTCTTCTGCTGCAGCGCTTGACCGTGTTTGAGCCGGACGACGATATGATCGAGTGCGCCATTACAGCCATGAAAGAAGTCATCCCCGAGGATGGCAGTGATAAATTTTAACTTTAACGAAAAGAGGTAGACATGATGCGTTTGATCGTATGTGACAATCAGCAAGAGATCGCGAGCCTTGGTGCTGACATGATCGCCGAGGTGGTAAAGGCCAATCCCAAGGCTGTCCTGGGACTGGCAACCGGTTCGAGCCCCGTTCCTATGTATGGCGAGCTCGTTCGTCGCTACCGGGCAGGGGAATTGGATTTCTCGACCGTTCGCTCGGTCAATCTGGACGAGTATTATCCTCTCGCTCCCGACAATGACCAGAGCTATCGCTATTTTATGAACCATCAGCTGTTTGATCATATCAATATTGATAAGAGCAACACCAACGTGCCCGACGGTCTGGCTTCTGACCCTGTGGCCGCCTGCGCCGCTTACGAGGAGCTGATCCGCAATCTGGGCGGCATCGACATTCAGGTGCTGGGCATCGGCGGTAACGGCCACATCGGCTTCAACGAGCCCGCCGACGCGCTGGACCCCTTGACCCACCTGACCGACCTGACCGAGGATACCATCCGCGCCAACTCCCGCTTCTTTGAGAGCGAGGCTGACGTGCCGCGTCACGCCCTGACCATGGGTATCGGTTCTATTCTGTCCGCTCGCCGCATTATGCTGATCGCTACGGGCGAGGCAAAGGCCAAGGCGATCGCTACCGTGCTGTCGGGCAAGCTGACCACGGCAAGCCCTGCGTCCATGCTCAATCTGCACGGCGACGTGACCATTTTGTGTGACCGCGCGGCAGTTTCCTTGTGCGACGAAGCCACCATCGCCGCTCTGTCCTAACATAGTAAAAAGGAAGTCCAAATCATGCAAAACATCAAACAACAAGTGCAGACGGCCATCTGCGAGCTGCTTGATATAGCAAGGTTGCGTCGCGGCGACGTTTTTGTGGTGGGCTGCTCCTCCTCCGAGGTGGTGGGCAAGCGCATTGGCAAGGGATCGTCGGCCGAGGCGGCTGAGGCTATTTTGTCGGGCATTCTTCCCATCCTGCAAGAGGAGGGAATTTACCTGGCGGCTCAGTGCTGTGAGCACCTCAACCGCGCCTTGATCGTCGAGCGCGAGTGTGCCGAGAGGTACGGCTGGGATGTCGTCAGCGTCCTGCCTCAGCCCCATGCGGGGGGATCGTTTGCGACCGCCGTCTATGCTTCGATGAAAGATCCCGTAGCCGTGGAGCATATCCGTGCGCATGCCGGCATGGACATTGGCGGTACGCTGATCGGTATGCACCTGCGTGACGTCGCCGTGCCCGTCAGATTGTCCGTTGACCATATTGGTGAGGCGATTTTGCTGTGTGCCCGCACCCGTCCCAAGTTCATTGGCGGCGCGCGTGCCTGCTACAGCGCGGACGAGATCCGTTGAAGGGATGTGAGTATATGAAATGGATGATGAAATTAGCCCGGCAGACCTGCTGTGTTTACACCGTCTCTGCCATGCTGTTCTTGCTGTTGAACCTTGCCATCAAGGGGTCGCTGTCAAACACCTATATCAACGCCCGTTCCTTCCTTTTGGTGTTTGTGTTTGCCTTGTTTTTCGCCTTGGCTAACCTGATCTACACACTGCCCAAGCCTTCGCACGGCCTTCGCCTGGCCCTGCATTTTGTCATGGTGGTCGGATCACTCTATCTGTTTTTGTATCTGCCCTCCGGCGCGGGGACGGCTACCTCGGGACAGATGCTGATCCTTTTGCTCATCACACTGTTGTATTGGCTGTTTATGGGTGTGTATCTGGCCTTGACGCGCACCATTCGGACGCAAAAGACACAAAAAAATGAATATCAGAGCGTGTTTAAGAAATAATCGGTCTCCCACGTGGGAATACTGATACCATCGCTGCTGGATGAAATGGACTCGGGCCGGTAGGTTCGGGTCCATTTTGGTTTTGTCCGGGAGGAAAGGATGGACGCTATGAATCAATGGGAAAAGAATGAGGTTCGGTTTTTTCGTGTGATGACAGCCCTTGCACTGTCACTGATGGGGGTGTGCCTGGTTGCCACCTTGATCGTTGGCATCACGTCGCGGGCAAGCGAGACGCCCCCGGAACCGGATGTGCAGCCAAGCGAGACGGAGGAGTTCGCTAATCCAACAAACGGAGAGCCTACCGATGCCACTGACCGCCTATTAGGCGAGACAGCGGACATGGGCGAGGGCTACATTGACCGTATGATCTTCGTGGGGGAATCGACCACGGCGCACTTGAGAAGCCGTGGTGTGCTCCGCGACGGGCAGGCAACGGAGCAGGTGTGGTCGGACTCATCAGGCACCATGACGCTGGATCTGAACGTGCTGCAAAAGACCATCAACTACCCCGGGACGGGACGTCCCATGACCATCGCCGCGGCGGTAGAGGTTGCCAAGCCGCAGTACCTGGTGCTGTCCTTCGGGGTCAACGGTATTGTCGGATTTTCGAGAAACGAAGCGCTGTACGAGCGGGCGTATGGCAAGCTGATCGATGCCATCCATGCGGCGTCGCCCGACACGGTTGTGATGCTGCAAACGGTCTATCCCGTAGCCACCAACCAAACGGCATTTAGCGAGGGCGCGACCATCATCAACGGCTATGTCCGCCGCCGCAACGAGCAGCTGCTTGACATCGCACAGGCGCATGACGCCTACGTGGTCAATACCGCCTCGGTGCTGTGTGACAGCGCGGGGAATTTGAAAGCGGAGTATCAGACGGGCGACGGCATCCACCTGACGGCCGAGGCGTATCGCCGTATTTTGCAGTATCTCCGCACACACGGATACGAAGGGAAGGAGGGTGATGCGACATGAAGCGACTCATAACGTGGATGTTGGCAGGGGTCTTGTTCGTCACAGGCTGTGCGCCCCGCGTGGCGTACAGCGACACGGTCGCGTGCTCCCGACTCGTCACGACCGCCTTGCAGGCGATGGGAGACCCCGCAGAGTATCTGTCGGCGGACGAGGATCACTACGACTTTTACTTTGGCGGGCAGGAAGGCTTTGGCGAGGTGGAGGACGTGCAGGTGGTATTCCACCGCGAGACCACCAATGTTAACGAGTTGGGTGTTTTCCGTGCGGACGACGAGGAGGACGTGGCGGCGGTGCGCGGCATGGTGGAGCAATATCTGCACGACCAAGTCGAAAATCTCCGCTCCTTCGCCGCCAATTACAGCCCCAAGGATATGGAAAAGATCGAGGGCGCGGGTGTTCGGGTATACGGCACCTACGTGGTCTATTATATCTTGAATGACGAGGACGCGGCGAGTGCCCTGGAGGCGGTCAAGCAGGCGATCATCGTAAATGAATCATAAAGGAGAGAAGCTCATGGGTTTGCCATGGGCATTTCCTTTTCCCCTTGCATGAATTTACCCATACGTGCCATACTAACCATATCATTTGGAACAAGGAGGCAGACGTGGTAAGCGAATTGCGATTGAGCGAGGACTATCGGGAAAACGTAAAGCGAATGGATGAGACGTTTTCCGTGGAGAACAATTTTGATCTGATCAAAAAGGTGATCAGCGTGGGGCCGGACGAGCTGACGCTGTATTATATCGACGGCTTTGTCAAGGACGGATCGATGACCAAGATCCTCATTTATCTGTTGGGGCTGGACGGACTCCAAAAGAAAACCGCGGATGAATTTATGCGGCGGCATATGCCCTACGTGGAGGCCGAGGTGACACGGGACGGTGAGGCGATCACAAGATCTCTTCTCTCGGGCGCGACGGTCATGTTGGGCTCGACCTTTGGCAGCGAGGTCATGATCATCGACGCCCGCACCTATCCCGCCCGCGACACGGCCGAGCCGGAGGGGGATCTGGTCATGCGAGGAGCGCGGGATGGCTTTGTGGAGACTATGATCTTCAACACGGCCCTCATCCGCCGCCGTATCCGCCACCCGGCACTGACCATGCAGTATCTTGCCGTGGGGACGGCCTCGCGGACGGACGTGTGCATCTGTTATATGAAGGACAGGGCCGATCTTGACTACGTGGAAAAGCTGAAAAATAAGCTGAATAGCATTGTCACCGACGCTCTTCCCATGGGGCAGGAGTCCTTGATGGAGAGCCTCGTTCGTCGGCAGTGGTACAATCCCTTTCCCAAGGTGCGAACCACCGAGCGCCCCGACACGGCGGCGGCACAGCTTCTGGAGGGAAGTGTGCTTATCGTGTGCGACAACAGCCCCCAGGTCATGGTGTTGCCGACGAGTATGTTCGACTTTTTGCAGGAGACCAACGACTACTATTTCCCACCCTTGACGGGCTCCTATATCCGCATCACCCGACAGATCATTTTTTGGCTGGCGCTGTTTTTCACGCCTTTTTGGTACCTGATGGTCAAAAACCCCGGCATCGTTCCCGGCTTTCTGTCGTTTATGCAACCCGAGGAAACGGGCAAGATCCCTATCATTGCGCAACTGCTGCTCGTTGAGTTTTTGATCGACGGCCTTCGTATGGCGTCGCTCAACACCCCCAATATGCTGTCCAACTCCTTGTCGGTTGTCGGGGGCTTGATTCTGGGCGACTTTGCCGTTGACATTGGGTGGCTCATTCCAGAGGTTATCTTGTATATGGCCTTCGTTGCCATCGCCAACTTTACCCAGCGCTCGTATGAATTGGGGTATGCCGTCAAGTTTTTGCGGATTGCTCTGTTGATCCTGACGGCCCTGTTTGATATATGGGGCTTTGTGGGCGGCGTGGCACTCATACTGCTTTTGTTGGCGACCAACCGCGGCATCGACGGCAAAAGAGGTTATCTGTACCCCCTGTTTCCCCTCAATCTCAAGGCGCTTGGCACGCTGCTTTTGCGTACCAAAAAGCCGCAGGGCAGTCGCCCGACCCGGGCACGTTCCCAACACTGAAAAGGAAGCTGCTTGGACTGTGGGGAGTGAAATGGGGAAGGCGAGCGTAGGAGGTTTTCATGGCGAAAGATAGGGTGTTTTGCTCTCCGAAAATGGAAATAAATTGAAATTATAGTTATAAAAGTAAAAAGAGGGGGATACAAGGGCAAAAAGAGCGGTTTTTTTGCGAAATTTGACACGAACAAACGGGAAAACTGATAAATTTCCAGGAAATTTGCCCGTTCCCCCTTGATTATTTTTTCTTTGAATTGTATAATAGTGGCACGCGAGTGGTGCAAAGTGGTGCAAAAGTGAGCAAAGTGGAGCGAAAATGCCCCGAAGGGCGGCGCGTCCCACAAAAATGACTCACCAAAGCCACAAAAAACCGCCATCCCGAAAGAAAGGAGGCACAAACGTATGCTGACCGGTGAATTTCGACATTCATTGGATGTAAAAAATCGAATCTTTATGCCCGCAAAGCTGCGCGAGGAGCTGGGAGAGACCTTTATGATCGCCCGTGACATTCGTGAGAAGTGCCTCAAGGTATACTCTTTGGAGGGTTGGGCGGCCTACACTGCTCCCATCAAGGAACAGCCCAGACAGTTGGCCGAGCAGGTCATGCGTCTGTTGCACCGTACGGCCGCACAGGTCACGCCCGATTCGCAGGGACGCGTTCTTCTGCCTCCGAGCCTCGTCGAGTACGCACAGATTGAGAAAAACGCCGTGGTTGTCGGCTGTAGTGATTACGCCGAGATCTGGTCGGAAAATAATTACACCAGCATGATCGAGAGCGTGGACGACGAAGCGTTGCGCCGCGCACTGGAAGAGTGTGGCCTCTGATGAAGGTTGAACTGACACGCAAGACCGAGGACGGACGCGAAAGCGTCGATACCATCGATTTTACCCATCGGCCGGTGCTGTTGGATGAATGCATCGAAGCCCTCAATATCCGCCCCGACGGCATATACGTCGACGGAACGGCAGGGGGCGGCGGACATTCCTTTGCCATTGCCTCGCATCTGGACGAGGGTCACCTGATCGCCATCGACCAGGATGAAAACGCCATTGCCGCGGCAAGCCAAAGACTTGCTCCCTTTGGGGAACGAGTGAGCGTGGTTCGCAGTAACTTCCGCGCCATTGCCGACGTGTGTGAGTCCTTGGAGGTGAGCGCCATCGACGGTGTGTTGCTCGACCTTGGTGTGTCCTCTCATCAGTTAGATACCCCGGAACGTGGATTTTCCTACAACGCGGATGCGCCGTTGGATATGAGAATGGACGTAAGAAATCCTCTCACGGCCCGCCGCGTGGTAAACGAATACAGCGAGAGCGAATTGCGCCGCATTCTGTTTGAGTACGGCGAGGAAAAATTCTCCTCCCGCATCGCCGCCAACATCGTGGCGGCAAGACAAGTCTCTCCCATCGAAACGACGGGGGAGCTGGTCGACATCATCAAGCGGTCCATGCCTGCGGCGGCAAGGGAAGGGGGACATCACCCCGCTAAGCGCTCCTTCCAGGCCATCCGCATTGAGGTCAATGCCGAGCTTTCAGTGATCGAGCCGGCCATCCGCTCGGCGGTGAACCTGCTTCGCCCGGGTGGACGCATGGCCATCATTACCTTCCATTCGCTCGAGGATCGCATCGTCAAGCAGGCATTCGCGGCACTGGCCGCAGGGTGCACCTGCCCGCGCGACTTGCCCGTTTGCGTTTGCGGAAATAAACCGCGGGTCAGGGTGGAAACGCGCAAGCCTATTTTGCCAAGTGACGCGGAGCTGGAACAGAACCCACGCTCCCGCAGTGCCAAATTGCGGGTCATTACCAAGCTATAATATCCATTAATATATTGTAAGAAAATTTCGGTGAGACAGAGGTCACATCCGATAAGGGAGGTTGCCATGAGAAGCACAGCATATGAGAGCTTTGAGAGAGATGATTGGGATAGCCAGGTTTCCTGCGCCCGCGTCTCTTACAGCGAAGCTGCGTCTGCCCGTGAGATGGCCACCCTTGCCGCTCTGACTCGCCGCTTGGACTCGCGCGGTTTTCACCGTGCGGCCGAGCAACATAGACAGGAAATGGATTCCATGGAGGAAGAAGCACGCACGCTCTCGCCCAACTGCTATCGCTGGGATGAGCTTTGCGCTGACGGTCGGGGGGCCAATTATCGTCATGGGAACTATCTGGGGCGGCAGGTTATGGATGTTGATGACTTCGCCGCATATTTCGAGACGTGTCGGACACGCCGCTCGCAACTGAATGCCAAGGGCCAGGAAATGAGCCCGGCACAAGAGCCTGCGGCTGTCCCGGCGCGTACCCGTGAAGAATCAAGCTACGCACGTGGGGCAAAAAGCCAGGCGCTGACCGAAAAAAAGAAGGAACAGCGTATGAGGGCTGCCGACCGCGTCATCGCCCTGGCTAAGGATTGGCTGCAGCCGGATGATCCCGCGCTTCGCCGCAAGGGCAAGATGCAACGCATTCCCGTGTCGGTGATTTCGGTGCTGGTCGTTGTCGCTGTTTCTCTGATGCTCATCGTCTCCAGCTCGGTCATGGTGGCCGGCGCGAAGCGTGAGGTCAGTGCCCTTGGTGACGAGGTCGATGTCCTGTCCAAGGAAGCCGAGCTGGCTACCGATCGCTTTGAGGCGAGCATCAATTACCTGGACATTTATCAGATCGCAACCGAGCGCTACGGCATGATCCCGTCCTCGTTTGCCAATTCGATGTATGTAGATCAGAACAAGCAAAATACCATTGAAAATTTTGAGGATGACGGAGAGGCAACGGTGGGACTTTCCACACTGCTTTCTGCCATCGGCATTCACTTTGGCGGCGAGGCCGAATGACGCGAAGGTGACCGAGTCATAACTGACACTGCCTTTGCATATGATAGAGCAGACCAAGGACGGACAGACCTTTGACTGTGAAAGACAGCAAAAAGAGAGGTTTACGTTTTGAACGATCCCATGATTCATTCAAGTGTCCTGCGTCGGGCGCGTGTGGTCAGCCTTGTGCTGATCGGTCTGTTCACGATCCTCATGTTCCGTATTCTTTGGATCCAAACGGTGGATTACGACCGCTATCAGGCAAAGGTCATTGAGCAGATGACCACGGAGAGCACGGTCAACGCCAAACGCGGAAACATTTACGACAGAAACGGTGTCTTGATTGCCACCAACGTTACCACCTATCGCGTGTTTATCTCCCCCTCGGGCATCGCAAGTGCACAGCGCAAAGCGACGGAGGCAGGGGATGACGTCGATTACGCTGACAAGATCTCGCGCGGGCTTTCCTCGTATCTCAATGAGGAATACGGCGTGACGTACGATTTTGTCATGAAGCAGACCACGTACGAAAAATACCTGGACCGCACCGTGGCGCGCCACGTGGACGAGGAGACGGCCGATCGCATCGTTGCTTTCGTCAGCGAGAACAAGCTGGGTAATATGGTCTATCTGGAGGCCACCAGCTCGCGCTACTACCCCTACGGCTCGCTCGCCGCTCACGTCATTGGCTTTACGGGCAGCGACGGAACGGGGCTTTACGGTCTGGAATATCTGTATAACGAACAGCTCGCCGGTACCCCCGGCAAGTATATCATTGCCCGCGACGCGCAGAGCAACGAAATGCCCTACGAGTACGAGCAATACATTCCCGCTGTTGATGGCTACGATATCACATCCACCATCGACATTTACATTCAGGCGGCACTTGAGGAGCAACTCAAGGTCGCGTATGAAAATTCGGGCGGCCAGAAGCGCGCCACGGGCGTCGTTACCAACCCCGGGACGGGCGAGGTGCTCGCCATGGCAGTCTATCCTGCCTTTGACCTCAACGACCCCTGGGCACTCAATGAATATGATCAGAAAACGCTGCTGGAGAGCGGGCTTGCTCCCGATAGCAAGGAATATTCCGAGCTGAAATCCTCGCTCCTTTTGACCTGCTGGTCCAACAAGGCGCTGACCGAGGCCTACGTCCCCGGCTCGACCTTCAAGATCATCACAGCGGCGATGGCACTGGAGGAGGGCAAGGTGAAGACCACCGATCCCTTCAACTGCACCGGTGCATACGTGGTCAACGGCATCACCATTCACTGCCACAAGACCAAGGGACACGGTCCGCTTGATTTCACGGGCGGTATTCAACAATCCTGCAACCCCGTCTTGATGGCCGTCGGCCTTCGGGTGGGACTCGAACGCTTCTACGCTTATTTCGACGCATTCGGTTACCTTGCCAAGTCGGGCATCGACCTGCCGGGCGAGGGCAACAGCGTCTTTCATACATTGTCCAATTTTAAGACTTTGGATCTGGCAACAGCATCCTTCGGTCAGAACTTCAAGATCACGCCCGTTCAGCACTTAAACGCCATTGGCGCGGTAGCCAACGGCGGTCATCTTCTCACCCCACACGTGGTGGCCAAGATCACCGACGGGAGCGGAAACGTGATCCAAAGCGCGACCGTGACAACCAAGCGACAGGTCATCAGCAGTCAGGTCTGCAGCACCATCTCGACGATTTTGCAAGAGGGTGTTTCAGGCGATGGCGGTGCCAGCAACGCTTACGTGGCCGGCTATCGTATTGCCGCCAAAACGGGAACCTCCGAGAAGGTCGGCGACAACAGAGATGCCTATATCTGCTCCTGCGTGGCGTACGCCCCTGCGGAAAACCCACGAGTAGCGGCTTTGATCATGGTAGACGAACCTACCAAGGGTCTTTTGTACGGTAGCGCGGTGGCCGCACCCTATATTGCCCGACTGATGGAGACCATCCTTCCCTATATGGGTGTGGAGGCCGTCTACACGGATAAAGAGCTGGAACAGCTTGCCATTACCGTTCCCAACATGAAGGGATACACCCTGGAGCAGGCAACGGCACAGGCCGATCTGTTGGGTGTGAAGCTTCGTATCGTTGGCAATGGTACCAAGGTAACGGGTCAGATGCCCGAGAGCGGCGCGAAAATGGAGCGTCAGGGCGGCGTGCTTGTGGTCTACACGGGCGACGCTACCGGCGAGGGCGGCGTGACCGTCCCCAATCTGATGGGAAAAACAGCGGCGGCTGCCAACCAACTGCTCATCAACAGCGGACTCAATATCCGCATTACGGGAACGAAAAATCACCTAAGTGGTACGCAGGCTGAGGTCATCAGCCAGAGCCACGCACCCGGTGAGGTCGTCCCCCCCGGTACCGTCATCACGCTGATCTTTAGCGTCCCCGGTGCCACGGAGTAAATCTCCACATGATTTTGCTTACAAGTATGGAAATATAAAGGACGGATTACAAGGCGAGGTGCTCCTTCGCGGATGTCAAAACGTGGAAAATTTTGACATGAGGGAGATACTGATTGTATGAAGTTGGAAACATTATGCACTCTGGCGGGCTTGGAAACCCCGCCGGGCACGAGGATGGCTGCGTGTGAAATCAGTGCCATCACGATTGACTCGCGCGCTGTCGTACCCGGATGCATGTTTGTGTGCATCCGGGGGACGAGAGCGGACGGTCACGCTTACGTCAAGCAAGCGTTAGAGCAAGGCGCCGCGGCAGTGGTGATCGAACGTGAGGTTCCGGTCATGAGGGAAAGCGGTGCCATTTTTATTCGTGTTGGCGATTCTCGGCGGGCACTGGCCCGTCTTTGCGATGCCTTTTACGGGCATCCGGCCAAGGGAATGCGGCTGATCGCGGTTACGGGGACCAACGGCAAGACGTCGGTGTCTACCATGCTCAAGGCCGTGTTTGATGCGGCACTGATCCCCTGTGGGCTGATCGGCACGGTGCGCTGCGTTTGCCGCGACCGTGTGCTGAATATTCGATCCGGCGATCCCAATGCCAATATGACGACCCCTGATCCGGCTGAATTGTATCATATGCTGGCCGTCATGCGAGAGGAGGGCGTCGAGGTGGTGATCATGGAAACGACCTCGCACGCATTGGCACTGGGCAAACTGGAGCCGCTTCACTTTGATGCGGCTGTCTTTACCAATCTGACCCCGGAGCACCTGGACTTTCATAAGACCATGAAGGACTATTTTGAAGCCAAGGCCTCCTTGTTTCCCAAGGCTTCTTTGGCTATTCTCAATGCGGACGATCCCGCGAGTGTGCGGTTGATCCCTTATTGTAAGGGTCGCGTCGTTCGCACCTCGGCAGGGACGCATGACGTGGAATATACCGCGGCTGACGTACACCTGAAGGGTGTCGAGGGATTGAGCTACACGCTTCGAAGCCCTCGCGCGACCCTTAAATTGTCCAGTCGCATTCCCGGCTTGTTTACGCTCTCCAACACGCTGCAGGTAGCTGCCTGCGCCCTGGAGATGGGCGTGTCGGCCCGTGCGGTGCGGGAGACGTTTTCCTCCTTTGTCGGCGTGGAGGGAAGAATGGAACGGGTCAAGCTGGCGGGATGTGCGGATTTTTCCGTCTTCGTGGATTATGCCCATACTCCCGATGCCCTGGAGAATTTGCTCCTGACGGCGCGAAGCTTTCGCCGCGAGGGGCAAAGAGTGGTTCTGATCTTTGGCTGTGGAGGCGATCGGGATAGATCCAAGCGCCCCTTGATGGGCAGTGTTGCCTCGCGTCTGGCTGACATGGTCTACGTGACCTCGGACAATGCCAGGAGCGAGTCACCGGATGCCATTATTCAGGATATTTTGGCCGGCATTGACCGGGAAAAGCCGTATTGTGTGATCCGCGACCGTGCGGTGGCCATTGAGATGGCCATTCGGGAGGCACAGGCGGGAGATATCATTCTGCTCGCCGGTAAGGGACACGAAAAATACGAAATTGACCAAAACGGAAAACACCCTTTTGATGAAAAAGCGATCGTGGCGGCCGCCGCGGCACGCGCCTATCCCTTCGGATGGGAACGCAAGAGCGGATCACAGGAGTGACGATATATGAAAATAGACGTTGGAATGAAACAATATAGCCTGTCTGACGTAGCGCGCAGCTGCGGCGGATATCTGGTCGGCGCTGACCGCTCCATACGGGCCATTTGCACCGATTCCCGTGAGGCAGGCGAGGGGGTGCTGTTCGTGGCGCTGTGCGGCGCTCGGACGGATGGCCACCAATATATTATGCAGGTGCTCAAAGAGGGCTGCCAGGCAGTCCTGTGCGAGAAATTTCCCGCCTTGCCCGAGGCAATGGACGTCTCGGCCGTAGTGGTTCCCGATACCTTAAGAGCCCTGTCTGATATGGCCTCGGAGTATATTCGGGAGATGGAATTGTTGCGCGTTGCCGTAACGGGCAGCGTGGGAAAAACAACCACCAAGGAATTTTTGTGTTCTGTCTTAGGACAGCGTTTTAAGAGCTATAAAACAGAGGCAAACTATAACAGCACAGTAGGTATGCCCATGTCTGTGATGGGGATCGCTCCTTTGCATGAGGCGGCAGTGTTTGAGATGGGCATGAGTGCCCGAGGTGAGATCGCACAGCTCTCGCGTGTGGTGCGCCCCGACGTGGCGCTGATCACCAACGTTGGCTCCTCTCACCTGGAGCATCTGAAAACGCGCGAAAATATTGCCCTGGCAAAGCTGGAGATCATCACAGGCTTGCGTGAGGGAGGACTGCTTTTGGTCAACGGGGATGAGCCCCTGCTGCGCGGTCTTTCCCATCCCAAATTCAACATCAAAACGGTGGCCGTTCATACGGAGGGCGACTATACCGTCACGGATATCTGTCAGTCGCCGAGGACCTGGGAGACGGTGTTTGACCTGCGCTTGCCAAGCGGAGAGATGCTGTCGGCCTTGCGTATTCCCGCCATTGGCACTCATATGGTGTACGACGCGGCCTATGCAGTTGCCATTGGCCTTGAGCTTGGCATGAGCGAGGACATGATAAGACGCGGTCTTGCCGACTATCAAAACGAAAAATTACGCCAGCACCTGATCTCACTTGGCGATATCACCATACTGGCCGATTGCTATAACGCCGCTCCCGAATCCATGTGCGAGGCCCTTCACGTGCTGACCAGTTACGCCAAAGCCAAGGGTGGGCGCGCAGTGGCGGTGCTGGGCGACATGCGTGAATTGGGCGAGGCGACCCGCCGCATGCATGAGACGGTAGGGGCTGAGGCCGCGACCTTGGGCGTATCCCGTCTGATGACGCTGGGAGAGCTTGGCGTGAGCATTGCCGAGGGGGCGATGGGCGCGGGCATGCCCGACGATAATATTTGTATGGTACGCTCTCTTGACGATTTGACCGAAGCGGCACGGGCCCTATGGCAAATGCTGTGCCCGGGGGACGTGGTGCTGCTGAAAGCGAGCCGCGCGATCGCCGCGGAGCGCATGATCGAGGCGTTGAGACAGACGCGCCCCGCAGAATAAAATGACTGAAATCAAGGAAAGGGAAGGCCGGGTTCGATATGGACTTTGAACTGATGCTGACATTTTTAACCGCTCTGCCAGCGGCGCTGATATTGACGCTGCTGCTGTGCCGGGGCATCATTCCCGTGCTCAAAAAGCACCATGTCGGACAGCATATTTTTGCTGATTTCGTCGCGGAGCATAAGGGCAAGGAGGGAACCCCCACCATGGGCGGCATTTGCTTCATTCTGTCCATGCTTATCCTGCTTGTTCCTTATTTTGTTTCTCGTGGCATGGCCGGCGATACCCGACTGATCCCACTTGCCTTGACCGTGTGTTTGGGCGTAGCGAATGCGATGATCGGCTTTGTGGATGACTATACTAAACTATCCCATAAGGAAAATCAGGGACTTCGCAGCTGGCAAAAGTTTTTGCTTCAGGTTGTCGTTGCCGCCCTGTATCTTTGGTCGATGGCGGCATGGGGCGGTATGGATACCGTCCTTCCTTTGGAGGCATTGGGCCTTGAGATCGACCTGGGTGCGTTCTACTACGTCATCATGCTGATCGTCATCGTGGGCGTGGTGAACAGCACCAACCTGACCGACGGCATCGACGGCCTGGCCTCCACCGTGGCACTGGTTGCCGGTATGGGCCTGTCTTTGGTCGCCTTTATACTGGCCGACAGCGGTGCTTTGATCATCAGCGCGTTGCTCATCGGCGGCATGATCGGCTTCCTCGTGTTCAATTATCACCCTGCAAAGGTGTTTATGGGCGACACCGGCTCGCTCTTTCTTGGTGCGATACTGATCGGCGTGGGTATCATGATGGATCGTCCCGTGATCCTGCTGTTGCTTTGCGGTGTATTCATTTTGGATATGCTGACGAGCCTCGTTCAGATCATTTCGATCCGCCTGTTCCATCGCAAGGTCTTTCGCATCGCTCCCGTCCATCATCAGTTCCAACAGATGTCCTGGTCGGAGGAAAAGATCGTTTACGTGTTTGGGCTTGTGGGCGTTATTTTCGCCGTGATTGCTATTTTGTTGGTCATTTGCGCGTTGCGCGTGTAATAAAAATCAAAATTTTAGGGGAGGGTGAGTAGATGTACGACGACAAGGTCACGCAAGACCAGGTACAAAAGACACCCTCCGCTTTTCATCGTGGCAGTATGCGTCGCGCACATAAGGATCCTATCTATCAGGAGCCCCTTCATCCCGAAGGACAAAAAAGAAAGCTGCCGCTGGTGCAGGGCAGTGTGGATATGAGCTTTTTGCTCATCGTGATCGCACTGGTGCTGTATGGCATTATCATGGCCTACAGCGCAAGCTCCATCTACGGTGTACAGCATAAAGGAGACAGCCTGTATTACATCAAGCGACATTTGATGTTCGTTGCCATCGCGGTTGCGGTGACCGTGCCCTTCGTGCTGCAGTCCCGCCCTTGGTTCTGGCGCCTGTTTGGTGTTTGTACCTACGGCGCATCCATCCTGCTTTTGATGCTCGTTTTGGTTTTCGGTGCCAGCGAGGGCGATGCCCAGCGTTGGATCGCCATCGGCCCCATTACCATCCAGCCTTCCGAGATTGCTAAGGTGGGCGTGGTCATGATGCTGGCGTTGCTCATGAGTAAATACGAAAAGAAGATCATGTCCGATCACCGCTTCGGCGGTAACTTCCGGTACGGCGTGCTTCTGCCCGGCATCTGTATGGGCATTGTCGTGTTGCTCGTCGCGGCGGAGAAGCATATTTCGGGCGTGATGATCATTGCCATGATCGGCGCCGTGGTCATGTACATGGGCGGCACCAAAATGAAGTGGTTGCTTTTGCTGGCGGGAATTGTCGTCCTTGGCGGTGTGGCCCTTGTGGCCTTCTCCAGCTATGCCGACACCCGTATTCAGCTTTGGCTGCACATTGATCAGATGGACCCGCTGGGCGAGGCCTGGCAGACTCTGCAGGGCTTGTACGCCATCGGCTCGGGTGGTTTGTTTGGTCTGGGGCTTGGCAACAGCCGCCAGAAGTTTGGCTACGTGTCCGAACCCCAAAACGACTTCATTTTTACCATTATTTGCGAAGAGCTCGGCTTTTTCGGGGCTATCACCGTACTGCTTCTGTTTGCTCTGCTCGTTTGGCGGGGCTTTCAGATCGCGGCCAAGGCGCCCGATAAGTTCAGCGCACTTGTGGTCTACGGCATTGTCTTCAAGACCGCATTGCAGGCGGCGCTCAACATCGCCGTCGTGACCAATTCCATGCCCAATACGGGCATATCCTTGCCCTTTTTCAGCTCGGGCGGAACGGCCCTGGCCATTCAGATCTTTGAGATGGGCATCGTGCTCAACATTTCAAGATTTTCTTACGTTGAAAAATAAGGACGAAATCATCAACACTTTGACCGCATTGCGGGGGAAGGAGACAGTTTTATGCTTCGTGTGTTATTGACGGGCGGCGGCTCGGGCGGACACGTCAATCCCGCCATCGCCATTGCCGATACCATTCGTCAAAATCAGCCCGATGCCGAGATCGCGTTTGTCGGCGTCAAGGGGGGCAAGGAATGCGATCTTGTCCCGCGGGCAGGCTATCCCTTGTATTATGTGGAGAGCCAGGGCATCCGTCGCTCGCTGTCCCTTGCCAATATCAAGGCCTTGATGATGGCGATCACCTCGCCCCACAGCAAAAAGACAAAAAGTATCCTGGAGGATTTTCGACCCGATGTCGTCATCGGCACGGGCGGATACGTCTGCTGGCCCCTGTTGCGTGCGGCGGCTATCGCGGGCATTCCCACCATGGTGCATGAGTCCAACTGCCAGCCTGGACTTGCGGTCAAGATGCTGCAGCACAGCGTCGATACCATCCTGTTGAATTTTGCCGAGACGGAGCAATATCTGCAGAAAAAGAAAAAGTGCCTGGTCGTCGGCAACCCGTTGCGCGGCGGCTTCGGCTCGATCTCCAAGGAGCAGGCGCGACAGAAGCTCGAGCTTTCAGAGGACGAGATGCTTCTTCTTTGCTCGTCCGGCTCGCACGGCTCTGCCACGGTCAATGCGGCGGTGCTGGATATGCTTCGCCTGTTGGCTCCCACCCGCCCCAACACCCGCTTTGTGCTGTCGGCCGGCACGAAAAACATCGAGAGTGCCGAGCGCATGTGCCGGGAGTATGGCTTGGATCAGTGTCCCAATGTTTTGGTTAAGGATTATATCTACGATATGCCCTTGCAGGTTGCCGCTGCTGACGTCGTCATCACTCGTGCGGGCGCGATGAGCCTGTCCGAGATCGCGCGTATGGGTAAGGCCTCGGTGGTCATCCCCTCGCCTTTCGTTGCCGACAATCATCAGCTTCGCAATGCAACGGCCATGGCCGATCGCAACGCCGCGCTTTTGGTGGAGGAAAAGGATTTTGAATCGGGCGCGCTTTCTCGCGCGGTCATCTCTCTGCTGGACGATGCCCATAAGAGACGCGAATTGCAAGAGAATATCTCGGCCTTTGCCAGCCTTGACGCCAACCGCCTGATCTACGAGCATATTTTGGCGGCTGTTGACAAGAGTAAAAGCAAAAAAAGAAAATAAAACGTCGAATGTTGGAACGATGGCAGGTCTTGGGGCTTGCCATCGTCGTCTTTTTGGTGTATAATAAAAGTATGAAGCAAGAAGGGAGGGAACGGAATGAAGGATCAGCGTCAGCCAAGTGAACGATCGGAAGAGCTGTCACGTTCGGAGGAGCTTCCGGTTCTGCGTTCCGATTCGCATCGGCATGCGCAGTCGGATGCGCCTTGGACATCCGAGCAGGGGTTTTTGCGTCAGCTGGGACGGGTGTGGATCCGCCGTGCCATGTTGCTGTGCGCCGTCTGCGCCATTGCTTTAGCTGCTGCCGTTCCGCTCTTGTTGCTGCTGCGCGTGCAGGGTGTATACGCCGTCGGTGCCTCGCACTATGACGAGCAGGCGATCCTGGATATGGCGGGAATCGCCGTTGGTGACGAGCTGCTTTCGACGGCACCGGATGAGACCGAGCAGCGCCTGCTCCGGAATATGCCCTATCTTGCTACCGTGTCCGTGGAGCGAACTCTTCGCGGGCAGGTGACCATTGTCGTGACCGAACGGACACCGCTCTTTGCCCTGGAGATGGGAGACGGGCAGGTCGCTCTTTTGGACGAGCATATGAGAGTCCTTGAGCTCGGGCAAAGGGATGTAATTGGCATGTCCTTATGTCAGGTCGCGTTTGAGCTGTTTCCCAGGGATGATGAACAGACAATGACACCGGGAGATACCTATCGTGGCAATCCAACAGCCGTTGGTAAAGTGAGTGCGATCCTGGAGGCCGCTCTTTCCTTGTGCCCCGAGACTCCACCGGTTCGTCTGGATATGAATGACCCGTACAACGTCCAGCTCACCCTTTCGGACGGCACGGTGATCGCCCTGCACGAATGCACCTCGCCCCAGCGACAGCTGCGCACGGCCATGGATGCCATCGAAACGTATCGTGACTTTCACGGTCACGTCGATGAGACGCTGAGGGTCGATGTGGATGACTTTTTCCGTGTAAGCCTGCGCCCTTTGCCGCCTGCGGGCCAATAAATGCAAAAAATATGTGATTTTGTGAAAAAAATTACGAAAAAAATTCAAAAAGGTATTGCAAAATCCAAGAAAAAATTGTATCATATAGTATGAAGTATACTCATGTCCGCTACTATCGGCAGGAAAAACACCCTGTTCGGACAGTAAAGTATGCGGATATGGAATAAATAACGTATTGGAGGGTTTTTACTATGACTTTCGAACCTGAAGCAACCAATGATTGCGGCGTAAATATTAAAGTGATCGGTGTCGGTGGCGGCGGTAACAACGCAGTCAACCGTATGATCGCAACCAATATTCGCGGCGTACATTTCGTAGCAGTTAATACCGACCGTCAGGTCATCCGCCACAGCGAGGCCAGCAGCCACATCATCATTGGTGAGAAGTACACCAAGGGATGGGGCGCCGGTGCTAACCCTGAGGTTGGCGCTCGTGCGGCTGAAGAGTCCATCGAGGACATCAAGGCTATGCTCAAGGACGCCGATATGGTGTTCGTTACCGCCGGTATGGGCGGTGGTACCGGTACGGGTGCCGCTCCTGTCGTTGCACGTGCTGCACACGAGCTGGGTATTCTCACCATCGGTATCGTAACCAAGCCCTTCTCCTTTGAGGGCAAGCGCAGAGCAGAGCAGGCGGAGAAGGGTATCTCCGAGCTGCGTAAGTACGTAGACTCGCTGGTTGTTATCCCCAACGACCGTCTGCGTCAGGTGTCTGACACCCGCATCACGCTGGCTAACGCCTTTGAGGTGGCAGATGACGTTCTGCGCCGCGGCGTTCAGTCCATTTCCGATCTGATCAACGTTCCCGGCTTCATCAACCTCGACTTTGCTGACGTAACCTCCGTTATGAAGGACGCAGGCTACGCTCACATGGGTGTTGGCTCCGCTACCGGTAAGGATAAGGCAGAAGCAGCTGCTCGTGCTGCCGTTTTCAGCCCGCTGCTTGAGAGCTCCATCTCGGGTGCTCACGGTATCCTGATCAACATCACCGTTTCTCCCGACGTAGGTCTGGAGGAGGTCAACCAGGCATCCGAAATGATCGCCGCAGAAGCACATCCCGATGCAAGCATTATCTGGGGTGTTGCCTTCGATCCCGATCTGGATGACGAGATGAAGATCACCATCATCGCTACCGGCTTTGCTGAGACGGACGAGGAGCGCCAGATGATCAAGGAGCATCCCGCTGTCACCAAGGCAAACATGGAGGCTAAGGCTGCTGCTGAGGCAGAGGCTGCCGCTCCCGTGAAGGACGAGGAGGACATGGATATCAACGATATCATGGGCTTATTTCGTGCAGGAAACGGCAGAGGCACGACCAGAAGAGGCTAATACACAAGAGCCTTTGGACGATACCTTCGTTCAGAAGGACGACACAGGCGCGTTTGACGAGCCCATAGCGGACGAGGAGGGGACAAGCCCCGAGGCGGACGAGGACGTATGGGAAGATCGCCCCGCATCGAAGCAGATGCTGGATGACCCGTGGCAGTCGGACGAGCAGACGGCGGAGTCCGAACAAAATCCCCGTCAGAAACCGAACTTTTCTTCCTCGGTGCTGTATCGCTTTCTTGTCAACCGCAAGCTGGAAGACACGAGTGGTATCGATGAACTTTAAGTTATAAATAGCAAAACACTGCCCAATCCTCGAGAGAAGATTGGGCAGTGTTTTTTATCCATTCAAAGATGCATCCCGTTCATCGTCACGATGGCCACGGGAGTGCCGTCCTCGTCACTTACCGTGATCTCATAAAAACAGCTTCTCTTGCCGTCCTTGAGCAGCTTGGACTCGCCATAGATGAGGCGTCCGCGCGGGGAAGATAGAAAGTGAATGTTGGAGCTGACGGTGACGGTGGGCGAGGGTGCTTCAAAATTGGCGGCAATGCCGAAGACGAAATCGGCCAGCGTGAACAGTACACCGCCCATGACGTGCCCGACGGCGTTTGTATGATGCTCCTTCAGGGTCAGTGCGCACTTGGCATAGTGCTCGCCCACGGCGACGATGTCAATGCCCGTCACCTCGGTCGCGTAACGATCGGCGGCGAAAAATTCCTTTGCTTTTTCGAGGTCTGTCATGAGAGTGATCTCCTTTTGTTGAGTAGTAATTATCCAAACACCTCGCACGCCGCGACGATGCGCAGCATGTTAAGGTCAATCTTGTCCCGCCCGTAAGCGTCGAAGAAACGGTCGCGGTAGCGGTCGGTTTTGAGATTGAAGAACAGCGACCACGCGCCCCAAAACAGGTCTACGTGACGGTCGCCCACGCCGCCGTTGCCTACGTCGATGAATTTTGAAAATTGCCAGTTGTCCAACATGATGTTGGGTAGGCAATAGTCACCGTGGAGCAGGGTGTCCGTCTTCAAACGGTGTCCCTCGGTCGCAATGACCTCCCACGCCTCGCCCGCCGAGGCGTAGCCCCAGTTGTCGGGGAAGAGGGAAGCATCGTAGATGCCGTGGCGATAATTGTGCTCGGCCAGGGCGAGATAGCGAGAGGTGTGGTCGGGGATGGGACAGCCCGCCGTGTTGCACTCGTGCAGTTCACGCAGTAGCGTAGCCGTCAGATCGCACAGGCGCTCGGGATCGGCCGTGTAGTCAGCGTGAGTGCAATCCTCGCCCGGCACACGGACGGTCAGCAGCCAGTCGTGCCCATTCTCGGTGCGATAATCGAGGACTTCTGTGCCAAGTCCCCTGGCATGATAAAAACGGGTCATGGCCGCTTCGCGCTCAAGCGTCCCGACGGCACCGGATTTGAGATAAAGCCCCTCGTCCTTTTCGATATATAGCACACGCGCCTCGGGCGAGCAGCTGCTATCGTATACCCGCACGCCGTCCAGCAAGGGGCGATAGCAGGTAGGGAAGTCGCCAAGATTGGGGATAATGAGTGTGCGGGTCATATATGCTCCTTATCAGCGGATAAATTCTTTTAACTTTTGCAAAAATTCATAGGGAATTTTCAGGTTGCCGCGTCCCGTGCCCATGGCAATGTCGGGCTTTCTTGCCCCGTGGAAGTCACTGCCGCCGCTTTCACATAGCCCATATTCGGCTGCGATGGCGCGGGAGAGGGCGGTCGTTTGCTCGTCGTAGGTCGAATACAGTGTTTCCATGCCGACAAGACCGTGTGTTTTGGCTTGGTTGAGAAATGCGCGCAGACCTGCCTCGTCCAACTGCAAAAAGGGGTGTGCCAGTACGGGGACAGCCCCGATGGAACGGATAAATTCGATGGTCTCAAACACAGGAAGGCGCCGGGGTGGAACGTACAGGCCGCAAGAGGGCGAGAGCAACGTGCGAAAGGCCTCTTGAATGGAGGGCGTGTAGCCCTTTTGGGTCAGTACGGCGCCGATATGGGCACGGTTGACGTTGCCGCAGGCCGTGGCACACACCTCGTCGTAGGTGATGTCATAGCCGCGCGTCCTGAGTGCCTCGATCAGTGTGCGGTTGCTCTTTTGCTTGTTCTCGGCCATTTGCGCGACGAGGGCGTCCATCGCCTCGTAATACTCGGGGCGGACAAACAGGGCAAGCATATGGAGCTCGATATCCCCGTAATCCGTTGAAAGCTCGATGCCGGGCACGGCTTCCACGCTCCGACCTTGCGCCGCGAGGAGAAATTCATCCAAGCCGCGCACCGTGTTGTGATCGCACAGCGCGACGGCGGCAAGACCGATCCGCTCGGCCTCGTCGATCAGCGCGGCGGGCGTAAAAGTGCCGTCGGAATAGTGGGAATGGGTGTGGAGGTCGCAAATTGGTTTCATGTGTGGAAATCTTCTTTCTTCATGTTTTCTCATCCTGCTCGGGAACGTAGAAAAACTGCTCGGGCCCCGTGTCGCGCATCAGCGTTGCGGGGTTTTTGAATTTGGTCAGGAACAGGAAAAAGATCCAGGCGTCGCCGCCGCAGCCGCCTAAATGGGTGACAAAGACCAAGGCCGATGTCAAATAAGCCAGCGGATGCACGAAGTAGAGCACGATGGTCAAGGGGAGCAAGAATAGGCTGATGGTCACCAGGGGAGCGATGAGCGAGATGATGGCCGTTTTGCGGTAGGTATAAATGTTGGGAACGCCGCAAAACGCACAGCTCCAGCTCAGGCCATAGGTCAGCTTCTCCCCCGTCAAGCGCTTGTAAGCCGCGCCGTGCACCAATTCATGCAGGACCATGAAAATTACCGTCAAAATGACGTATGCCGAGCACACGAGCATCAGTTGCTCAGGGAGCAGGGGCAGCGCCATCTTGCCCATAAAGACGGGAATGAGAAAAGCAAGCATGGCAATGGCCGCGACGAGCAGAGCCACCAGATTGAGAATGATGCCGATCTTGGCATCTTTTGCGTTGATGTGCATGACCTGACGGTAGCCATCGGGCAGGGTCTTTTCAAAGTTTTTTGTTTTCATGGTTGTGCCTCATCGAATGCGAAATTATTACCAGACAAAAGGGATCAGACGGTATTTCACCTTTTGTTTGTACTCTCTGTAGCCCACAAGCCCTTCAGTCAGTATCTTTTCTTCATTGAAAATGCGAATGACGATAATGATGGGATACAGTGCGAAGGGGATCAGCCCCAAAAAAGAACCCAAAATCAGGGGCAGGGGCAGAAAAATAAGTAGTGTGGCAAGATACATGGGGTGACGGACGATACCGTACAGCCCCGTGTCAATGACGGTTTGGTTTTCCTGTACCTCGATGGTGCGGGAGAGGTAGGCGTTTTCTCGCATGACCTCGGCGTAAAGCCCATAGCCGATGAGAAACAGCGCCGAGGCTGTAACGGTCAGCCAAAGAGGGATGCGCGACCAACCGTAGCGAAAATCGAGTGCCGAGAGGATAAACCCTGCGGGGAACATCAGCCCCGAGAACGCCACGACGCCTCGTTGCGCCTTTTCTTTTTCCTTGCCGTCCAGTCGCTTTTCCAGCAGCGCAGGGGCTTTCATGAGCATCACCGCGCCCATGAGGAGCATAGGGATAAACAAAAGTCCCAAAAACAGCCACGCGCCGGGGTAGTCGAGCGTCCATGCGGGCAAAAAGAGCATTGCCCCCACGAGGACAAGCCCCAAAACGAATTTGGTCAGAGCACTCATCAGTAGCTTCATCGCAGTGTCTTCCTTTCATAGGTTATTCATCCATCGGATAGGAGTAAAGTACCGCCGTGTCAAGATCGACCGAGTGCATGTCTATCCGACGGACAGTGGGGGTGTCGTAGGTCGTGTAATAATACACGCCGCTGTCTGTGTTACAGCAGGAGGAGTAGCGGGTGTATTCATATTGCCCATCGTGGGCCAGCACACAGCCGCGCGGCATGGCAACCGACGAGAGAATGTGGAAAAACTGATTGACACTCGCCCGCTCACTGCCGTCGCATACCGAATGCTCTTTGACGAATACTGCCCGAACAAAGCGGGAGGCACTGGAAAAGTCGCCGGGGAGCCCCAAGGCGCCCATGCCAAGGCTGTAATTGCCCACGGGCAGACCATCTCCAAGACGGTTCTTGGCAGGCCCTTCGTGCAGGTGCATATAGTTGCTGACGTTCGTCAGGTGATAATCAAAGGTTGGGTTGTTGGTGAGCACACCAAAGGGATTGTCATATACCTTCATGCCCTCGCGGGTGCACTCCAAGGTGATGGTTTTTGCGGCATCCGCTATCATCCAGTGCAGAGGAGATACGGGAAGCTCCTCGCTGAAAGGGGTGTGTACGACACGTAGAGTTTTCAGCGCGCGACGCACCTCCTCCACCGTGGCATACTTGCCCAAAAGATAGGGGATGAGCTCAAAGGATGCCACGTTGTCGTAGCCCTCGGACACCTCGGCATACGCCGCGTTGTCGGGAAAATTCAGTCCCGCCATGCTCAGTCCCGTCTCGTTGGTGGCCTCAAAGTAAAGCGGATAATTCTCCGCGACGGCCGCCATGCCGATCATGGCGTAGTGCTCGGTCAGCGACGGTAGATGACGCAGGGGCAGGGGACAGCGGCGCGGCGTGATGACCACACCCTCTCCGTATCCTCGCTCCAGGTCTAAATTACGGCCGAAATAATGATGCTCTGTTTGATAACTGATGGCGGTGCACATAAAAATTCTCCTTTCAATGGGGGATATGTAGCACCGGTTAGAAGTCGGATTTTTTCTTGGATACAGGATGATTTCAAAACAGGCATAAGGTCAGACGATAGATTTACTCGATGCTTGCCACATAATCCTCTTCTTGTATGGAAAATCGGTTGAAATATGCCACCTCATCAAGATTGTAAACCCCCGTATCATTGGCATGGAAACAAACGTAGATGATATTTAACGTCTCGGCGTTATATATTACCTTCTCTATATCCGCCCAACCGACGTTCGGCTTTGTATCGTCCTCCCGGCGATAGATCTCATAGGAATCCTCGAAGACGAGTTCTGTGTATCCATCCGAATAATACGCCTCTTTTTCGTAGAGGTAATCGGGATGATCCTTGGCACTTGCGATCAGCTGATCGAGCTGTTCTTCGGTTACCGAAACGTCCACAAATATTTCATAGCAAATATCCATATAAGCAAGCAGTCGATACGAATAGCTGTTCACTTGATAATCGGTAATCGAATCCGGCAAAAAGGAAGGAACGTCCAAATAGGACTCCCATTCTCCGTACTCTTCCGCGGTATCAACGTACTTATCTCCCCATTGCATGTCGCATCCGGGGATCAGGCTACCGATTACCAGGATGATAGCAAGCCAAACAAGAATTGCTGCTCTCATGATTTTTCCTTTCGAAATATTGTTCGCATAATTGCAAATGGTATGTTGGATTTTGACGTCAGACAAATGGCTTTTCTACATAGGCCAAGACTCCAAACGATCTCAAAATCGGTCAAAAAGGGGGGGTAAAAGCAAAAAGTCTTACTTTTATAAATGGATGTCTATATGTAATCTGGGTGTAAAAAATTAATCCTTTATTTCTTCCCAAGCCTTTTTGCCTTTCTCAGTCAACGAGTATGGGTATTCATTATGTTCATTTTTCCAATTATAATTAACGCAAATATATCCTTCGTCAAGCATTTCCGCCAACAGCCTTTTAACTTCAGAATGAGATATATCAACTTCAGCAGCTAACACAAAATATTCTACTATCTGTGTAAAAGCTTCATCATCCTCAATTAAACAATCTAAAATCATTTCTTTATTTGTCAATCTTTTATTCTCCTTTATGACACAATCCTTCGATATGCTATATTAAACTGCTATAAAATGAACTTTCGAGTTTTGCTCAAAAATCACTTTTGTTCTGATGCAGTTCCCTTTGCGGTGGTGATGGAGGCGATCAATCGTCTTCTAATCGAACCACATTTATTACGCAAATCTTTGTAAGCAGCCTCCGTCATTTTGCCTTTTCTGAATATCAGTTCAAGCCAATATTCCGTTTCCGAGCATTCTTTTAAGGAGATTTCGAGTTTGTTAATAAAATCGGCTTTGCTCTGTGCATATTTTGCTTCGTGAATATTTGCACCTATTGACGATGAAGAACGGACAATCTGATTGATGTAAACAGAGCAGCCTTTTATTTCGTCGCATAGGTCAGATATTTGAATCGCAAATTCAATTGCATCTTCTCGGAGTTGGTTTTTGTTATCGGTCATTTTGTTTCACTCCTTTGTTTTGTCGATATGTTCGCCGTTAGCGAACTCGATATATTTCTCGCTACGCTCGAAACTCGATATATGCTCGCTTTGCTCGCATTCGATATGGATATGTGCCACCTCTTGCCCCGCAGGGCATATCGAGTTGCGAAGCAACATATCGAGCCGAAGGCTATATCGAGTGACACGAAGTGGCACATATCGATGTTGAAACTATTGTTTGTAAAGACAAACAATAGTTTCAACATGTCCCGTCCTCGGAAACATATCTACCGGCGTAACCACACCGATCTCATACCCGTTCTCCCGGAATCTCACGCAATCCCGCGCCAGCGTGTCGGGGTCGCAGGAGATGTAGACCACGCGCGAGATGCCGCGGTCGGACAGCGCGTCGATCAGCTCGTTTGTCGAACCCTTGCGGGGCGGGTCGAGAATGACCACGTCGGGCGTGGTGTCGCCAAGGCAGGAGAGGAGCGTGTCGGGATCGCCTGCGTCAGCACAGCGGAAGTCGGTGTTTTCCAGACCGTTGAGTGCGGCGTTAAGCTTTGCGCATTCCACCGCGGTGGGAACGATCTCCACGCCGATAAGCTTGCCCGCGCGACCGGCCATGCTCATGCCGATGGTGCCGATGCCGCAGTACAGATCGAGCAACGTTTCACTGCCCGTAAGCTCCGCACGCTCGGCGGCGATGGAATAGAGCAGCTCCGCGCCGTCATGATTGACCTGGTAAAAGGCGTCGGGGGCGATGCGGAAGCGCTTTCCGCACAGCACGTCCTCGATATAGGAGCGACCATAAAGCGTCGTGTAGTATTCACCCAGCACGACGTTGGTGTTTTTGGTATTATGATTGAGCAGGATGGAGGCGATGGCAGGGAAGTCGGCGGTCAGCTTGGCGACCAGCGCGTCGGCCTTCGGGAAGGCGTCACCGTTTACCACCAGGCACACCATGATCTCGCCGCTGACTTGCCCGTGGCGCAGATAGATGTGGCGGAGAAGCCCCTTGCCGCTTTGCTCGTCGTAGACGGAAATGTTCTGCTCGGTGCAAAAATCGCAAATGGTGCGCACGATGTCCGAAAAGATGGGCGGCTGAAGAAGGCACCCGGAGGCGGGCAAAATCGTGTGCGACTTGGTGGCATAAAAGCCGGCAATGACCTTCCCGCCCAACTTGCCGACGGGATATTGCGCCTTGTTGCGGTATCCTGCGTACACACCCGTCGAGCGGACGGGATCGACGACCACGTCGGACAGTCCCACCTTGCAAAAGGCGTTTTTGACGTAGTTTTGCTTCAGCTCCAGCTCGTGCTCGTAGGTGATGTGGCGGTAGATACAGCCGCCACAGCTCTCGCCCGTGCCGCAGTCGGGGGCATCGTCGGGCAGGCGGTAAGGGGAAGGGGTAATGACGCCCTCGAGCCGAGCCACGTAAAAGCTGCTCGCCACCTTGATGACGGTAGCACGGACGCGCTCGCCCGTCAGAGCACCTCTGATAAAGACCACCCGACCGTCGGGCGCGTGACCGACGCCACTGCCCAGGTTGTTGATCTCCTCAATGGCGACCTCGACGTACTCTCCCTTGCGCCAGGCGTTGTGTTGCATATCAGACATAAAATTCCTTACCCGTCTCCAGGCACAGGCAGGCAAGCTGTCCGCCCTCTGCCACGCCGCCGTCGATGGCGATGACACCCTCGCCCCGCTCGATCTTGCCGCTCTCGGTCGGCACGTGACCGACGATGAGCGTCTTGTCCTCGTAATACACCGTGCCAAGGTTTGCCGGCTCGGTAATGAAATCCTCGGGCTGGTAATCATCCATATCGGTGTCGGGGTCGAAGTCGGCAATGCCCGCGTGAACGAGCAGGTAGGTCTTGCCCTTGACGGTGACTTCTTCATACAGCGCAAGGTCAGACAGATAGTCCAGCACGCCTTCGCGCATCTCCTCGTCCAACGCGCGGAAGCCGTCCAGCGTGACCTTACCACCCTCTGCCATCCACTCGGTCATCTCGGCAATATATTCAGGGTCGGGGGTGTCGCCGCTCTTGAGCATATTGTCAAAGCCCTGCAGCATACGGATGGCGCGGTAGTCGTGCTCGCCTACGATGGGGTAAACGTTGTAGCGCATGCTCATGTCGGCGATCAGCTCCATGGGCTCGTCACCGTAGTCAACGATGTCGCCAAGGACGTAGAGAATGTCGCTGTCCTTGAAGCTGATCTCGGAGAGCAGTGCTTTGTATTTTTGATAGTTGCCGTGCAAATTGGAAACAACGTAAGTCATAGGGAAGTCCTCGCTTTCTTGTTTTTTATGGTTGCGTGATTGTCTTGGCGCGGTAGCTGTTCATGACCGTTACCTCTGCATCCGGGGCGTAGGCGCGGACCATGTCGGCCAGCACCGTACAGACGGGATGTTCGGTATGGTGATGTCCTGCGACGATGAGATTGATGCCCAACTGAGGGGCATCGACAATGTGGTGGAAGCCGGCGTCGCCTGTGACGTAGGTGTCAGCACCGGCCGCCAGCGCCTCGCGCATAAAGTCGCCGCCGCCACCGCCCAAAACAGCCACGCGACGAGCGGGCTTACCGCATTCCGAGAGGGTAACGGCAGGCGCATCCAGTCGCACGGCGACCAAACGGGCAAACGCTTCAGCGGGCATGTCGGCCTCCAGCGTGCCGATCCGGCCAATGCCGTCCTTGTCAAAGGGAACGGCATCCTTGATGCCAAGCAGCGCGGCCAGCGTGTCGTTGACACCGCCCTCGACCGCGTCCAGACGGGTGTGGAAGGAAAAGGCAGAAATACCGGCGCGGCAAAGATCAATGCACTTGTGTGCCGTCATCTCGCCTGCGACCAGGTGCTTCAATCCGTGGAAAAGCAGGGGATGGTGAGACAGAACGAGATCGTAGTCCCCCTCGATGGCCGTCTTGACGACCTCGCCCGTGATGTCCAGGGCAATGAGGACACGACGCACCTTGCGCTCGGGGAGCGGCATGCACATATCGCCGTCGTTGTCCCATTCGCAGGACAGAGCAGGGGGGATGCGCTCGCAAAGCTTGGTGTACAGTTCGGATATGGTCATGGTGTTATTCCTCCGTGATAGATTTCAAATATCGGTCGAGAGCAAGTAGCAGCTCGTCCTCGCGCGAGGTGTCGGGCGTATGGCCACGCCGCTTGCCCTCGCGAGTGGCGATCAGCGTCTCTATGTGGCGGCGCGCCAGCTCTTGAGTCAGCGCATCGGCACGCTCGAGATTGTCCCGCCCTATCAGCCGCTCCAGCGGCGTGAGCGTGCGTGTTTTTCCGTCGTATTCGGCGCAAAGAAGCGTGTAGATACGGTCGGTCTTGACCAGCCGCTCGCAGACCGTCAAAAAGCCGTTTTGCGCGAGATAATCGCGCAGGATCTCCTGCTTGGTCATGGGCTGGAGAATCAGACGGATGCCGGCATCACGCACCCAAGGCGCTTCGTCGATGATGCGGGCGATCATCTCACCACCCATGCCCAGGATACAAATGTCGGTGGGGTGATATTCCTCCGCGCCGTGTAGCCCGTCTGTCAAAAGCACCGCGGCACGGTCATTGCCAATGCCGCCGGCAGAGAGATGACGGGCGGCAATCTCGGCGGGGCCCTTGTGAATGTCGGTGGCAACCGCAAAATCTGCAAGTCCGCGCCGAAGCGCGATCAAGGGAAGATAAGCGTGATCTGTCCCCACGTCAGCTATGCAACCGCCGCGCAAAAAGTCCAGGGCGGCGCCAAGTCGGGCGTCCGGCTGAATGGGATCTGTCGGGCGAGCGGGAGAGGGGGGGATCGGTATATGAATACAGGTTGATGTCATAGTGCAAGTCCTTTTCATAAGATACGAGAACGGGGAGGGTTATGTGGACAAACCCTCCCCGCAACGTCAGGTTCACAAACCATCAGTTTTTCTTTTCAAGAAATGCATTGATCTTTTCGATCAGCGCGTCAGCGTCAGTGCCGTGAACGCGGCAAGCGTCTGCGATGGATTCGCCGCGCGACGCGGGACAGCCCAGACAGTGCATACCGATCTCAAAGAAGAAAACAGCGGTGTCGGGAGCGGCGTCGAGCACGTCACCGATGATAGAATCCTTGGTTACCTTCATGGTAGGTGTACTCCTTTCTTGGCGATGGGGGGATCCCTTCGCCCTTGGTTGAAATATAAATTTCATCTTTATTATATAGCCAAAAGGTGCCCGTGTCAAGCAAAAAGACGGATTTTTTACAGAATGTAAGAGTTGGAAAAAACATTTTGAGGAAAGCGAAAAAAATTTCAAAAAAAGGCTTGACAAGTCGATTTTGTTGTGATATAATAGGCAAGCGCGTTTGAGAGAGCGCAAAAATATGGAAGCATAGCTCAGTTGGGAGAGCATCTGCCTTACAAGCAGAGGGTCATAGGTTCGAGCCCTATTGTTTCCACCATGGTTGGCCTGGTAGCTCAGTTGGTTAGAGCGCTAGCCTGTCACGCTAG
>SVSH01000044.1 GCA_015064395.1 Oscillospiraceae bacterium | reverse complement strand
ATTGTCTGCTCATCGCCCATCATTTTTTCCTTAAACCACAAGTCATCAACAAGAGGTTTATATAATTCAAGCATTTTACCACCTCGTCAAATTCTTATTTATCGTTCTGTTTTATCGCCAGTTTCGCCTTTGTATTACAGCGTTGTAAGCAACGCTGGCATAGGGCAAAGCCCACAGCCCTAAGGTTGCGCGCATCCTAAGGCTCCCTCTGGGAGGGAGCTGTCAGCGAAGCTGACTGAGGGAGAGTGCGATACAATAAATTTTACCCAAACCTAAAGTTACGAAGGCTCCTTCCACCGCTAACGCGGTCCCCCGCATCCGCTTGCGGATGGCATCTCGGAGGGAGGCTTTTTATTAGTCCCATTATAACACAAATCGGCAGAGAAAACAAGTTCTCTGCCGAAATATATGTGTCACGGACCGTCGAGGACGCCGGTCCCTACAAATTGTAATCTTCCTTATGAGAAGGAGCGCAAAGGCTCTCTTTTTTATTTCAAATCTTCTTCAACTTCGCATACGTCGCCATGAGCTTTTTGGTGCCCACGGTGTCAAACGCGACTTCGATCAAGGTATCCGCCGCCATCGCACGGGTGGACAGCACCGTTCCCTGCCCGAAGACGGGATGAGATACGCGGTCGCCCACGGACAGCGCGTTGGCATTGGCACGGTTTTGTGCCTGCGCGCCGCGGTCGACAAACGACTTGCCCACCGTGATATCATCCTTAAATCCCTTGGGTTGCGACGGGACCTGCGTGCGCGAAACGCCGCCCCAAGACGAACGCATGCCGCCCATGCCCTGTCTTGCCATGGCCGACGGATTGGCGTGTTCCTGCATCAGCTCGCTCGGGATCTCACCGACGAAGCGGGAGATAGGATTGTAGGTCGTCGAGCCGTACAGCATGCGGTTTTTCGCGTGCAGGATGTGCAGCTCCTGCTTGGCACGTGTGATGGCCACGTAGGCAAGTCGGCGCTCCTCTTCCATCTCATCGGGGCCTGCCGTCACAGTCTGCATGCCGGGGAAAATGCCGTCCTCCATGCCGGGCAGGAAGACCACGGGAAACTCCAGGCCCTTGGCGCTGTGAATGGTCATCATGACCACCGCGTCGGCCGTGTCGTCGTAACGGTCAACGTCAGCAACCAGTGCGTTTTCCTCCAAAAATCCGGTCAGCGTCGGCTCTTCTGCCGTGCGGCAATATTCAATGACGTTGGACTTGAACTCTTCCAGGTTATCCAGTCGCTCAGCCTCTTCCTTGCCGGCATCGATAAGCATCTGGCGGTAGCCCGAGCGATCCAATACAAGGTCGATCAGCGCGGGCAGCTCGACCGACTTAGCAAGCTCGGACAGCTCCTCGATCATACGGGTAAAGCTCATCAGCGTCGCGGCCGCGCGAGACAATGCCACGTAAGAGGCGGCGTGCGCCATGACGTCGAACAGCGACGTATTTTGCTCGCTCGCGATGGCCTCCACCGCCTCGAGCGTGCGCTCGCCGATCTTGCGGCGGGGCTCGTTGATGATGCGGAGCAATCTCTCACGGTCGGCGTGATTATTGACCAACTGCAAATAGGCCACGAGGTCGCGGATTTCCTTGCGGTCGGCAAAGCGAACGCCGCCCAGCATGCGGTAGGGCACGGCACTTCGCGCGAACGCACGCTCCAGTGCGTTGGACTGGGCGTTGGTGCGGTACAGCACGGCAAAATCGCGGAATTTACGATCGCCCTTGGCCACCTGGCGGCTGACCTCGTCGACGATAAACTTGGCCTCGGCGGTCTGGTCGTCCAGCTCGCGCAAATGGATCTTCTCGCCCGCGCCCTGCGCCGTCCAAAGGCGTTTGCCGCGGCGTCCCTCGTTGTGCGAGATCACGGCGTTGGCGGCGTCCAGAATGTTCTGCGTCGAGCGATAATTGCGCTCCAGCTTGATAACGCGGGCTGTCGGGAAGATCTTGTCAAAAGTCAGAATGTTCTCGATCGTCGCGCCGCGGAAGCGGTAAATGCTCTGGTCATCGTCACCGACGACCATGAGATTTTCATAGCCGCCCGAGAGCAGTCTGGTCAGCTCCAGCTGTGCCATGTTGGTATCCTGGAACTCGTCCACGCACACGTAGCGGAAGCGGCGCTGATACTGGCCGCGAACGTCCTCGTGCTCGCGCAGCAGCTTGACCGTCTGCATGATGATATCGTCAAAGTCCATCGCGCCCGATGCGAGCAACTGCTCTTGGTACGTCTCATAGATCTTGGCGATCTTGGAAAGACGGTAATCCGATCCCGCCTCCGTCGCGTACTGTTCGGGGGTGAGCAGACGGTCCTTGGCGCGGCTGATGGCGCTGATGACGCTCTTGACGGGAAAGAGCTTGTCGTCGATATTACATTTTTTCATGGCCGCGATGACGGCCTTTTTGGTATCGTCCGCATCGTAAATGGAAAATTCCTTTGGGTAGCCGAGAAGCGCTCCGTGGACGCGCAACATGCGCATGCAGATGGAGTGGAAGGTGCCGGCCCAGATGTCGTTCGCCACGCTCTCATCCTCAAACGAGGCGCGAAGTCTCGCCTTAATCTCGCCCGCCGCCTTGTTGGTGAAGGTGATGGCCAGCATCTGCCACGGAGGGCAAGGATTGCTGATAAACTCGGGGAGGATATGCTCGATTTCCTCTTTTGAAAGGGTAGCAGCACGCTCCAGCGCCTCGATCTGCCCCTCGGTAATATCAAAAGGAACGTAGTTGCTCTCATAGGCGTTGCCATAGCGGATAATAAAGGCGATGCGCTTGACCAGCACCGTCGTCTTACCGCTTCCCGCCCCCGCGATAACCAGGAGGGGGTTGTTCACGGCGAACACCGCCGCTCTCTGCTCGGGGTTGAGCTCGTCGTACGCGCGGTCAAACAGCGCACGCTTGGCTTTTAAGTATCGTTCGTTTCTATTCGTCATGGTCTTCATCCTTGTGATTTCATTGATAACAGTATACCACAATTCGTGCCGTTTTTCAAGTCAAAAGTGCCCTCATTTGCAAAAGATCCTCAGCAAACGCCCCTCGCCTTGCGCAAAGAAAAAGAGCCGCCTCACACAAGGCGGCTCTTTGAAAATATCACTTTTTATTCATGTAATTCTTGAGATTGACGTAAAGCTCCTCGTCGCTATAGGAGAGCATACCGGCATAAGCCAGAACCTCGTTCATGGTCATTTCGGGGTTTTCGTCTACGTAGGTAAACAGCTTCAGGTAGGCATCCTTTGCCACGTCAAAGCCGTCGGTGTGTGCCATCTCGTAAAGTTGAAGCACGGAGATCGCGGACACGCTGTAGGAAACGTAGTAGCAGGGAGAGGTGATGGTCATACCGTGCAGCCAGTAGTCGCCGATTTCCTCTTCAACGCCGTAGTCAGCGCAGATGCTGGTGTACAGAAGATCATACTCATCGTGAGTGATCTTGCCGTCCGCCATGATCTGATCGGCATTGGTACCCTCGTATGCATTCAGATATATAGCCTGCTCAAACGAGTCAATGGTCATACCCGCCATAACGACGTAAAGCATATTAACCAGCGAGTGCGTCTCAACGAGTCTGTGCGCCATCTCGGTCATACCCGCGTTCTCTTCCAGATAGCACAGGTAGAGAAGCTCGTTGCCCTGAGAGTGCATCTCAAGCAGGTCGTAGGACTGAGAAAATTCATCGTTTTCTTCTGCAACATCGGCACTGTAAACTTCATTCATAAAGTGACCGAACTCGTGAACGACCGTAAAGCAGTTATCGTAGCCTCTGCCGAAATAGGCGATAGGAAGCTTGGCGGAATGAATGGTGGTAACGAATGCACCGTCGTACTGACCGCGGAACATATTGCCGTCCACCATGAGCTTGTTGAACTCATCCGAGAAGGTGATCATCTTGTCGGGATTGGAGGTAAAGGCCATCAGGTCGATGTAATCGTTGACCAGCGTATTGCCCTCAAGATTTTCAAAGAAGGGATACTTGACCTGTCCGTAGTACGTTTCGCGCTCTGCGTCGCTATATCCCGTCAGGTTTCTGAAGAGCTTATAGGTCTTGGTAAACACGGCCGAGAGATGTTCCTTGACGTACTTGGAAAATGCCGTTACATCCTGATAGGTGTAGTCTCTGCCGTAAACGTTCTCATAGGCGTACTCAAGATAATTGTCATAGCCCATCAGATTCGCCATCTTGTTGTTGTTTTCAGCAAACTCGGCGTACAGAACGGAGATGTTCTTCTTCTGATCGGAGGAAGAGAGCGCTACGAATTCTGCTTCGATGGCGTTGTTTCTGTCCTTGAGTGCGGTGTACTCGGGGTTAGAGATGGCATCCGAGTCAAACAGGAAGGCGTTGATCTCCTCATCGGTCATACCGTAGTAATAGAACTCACGGTAGCACGAATCGTAGAAGGGGCGAGAGAGGGTGTAGAACTTCGCCACGACGGCAGTATGATAGTCCATCATGTAGGAGTAGGTCTCCTCAAGCTCGGTGTTCTTCATGTCGCAATAGTAGGCGATCTCCGCCAGCTGTCTTTGCGACAGAGCATTCATCACCAGCTCGTAAAGCTCAGTGTGCACGGCGTCAACGGCAGCATACTCGTCAGCCAGTGCGCCTTCCTCGGCATAGCCGTGAAGCGCGGGATCATACTTGGCTGCTGCATTGACCAATGCAAGCACTTCCTCGTACTTCGCGTCGATGGCAGCCTCGTCTTCCTTGGTAAAATTGAAGGTCAACGCTTCTTTGTGCTTATCGTTAGCCTCACCCCAGAAGCAGCTGAGACAGCCCTCACGGGTGCAACGAATCACGCGGGAAGGCTCCGAGGGAGTTTCTTCATATGCGTGGCCCAGGGGATCTACGTTGTTGTATTCCTTCTTGCCGCATTTGACGCACTTATAGTCGATCGAACCGGGACGCGTGCAGCTGGGATCCGTTTGCAAGGAAACCTTCATTTCGTGACCGGTCGGCTCGATCTTCGTCTCTTGCTTTTCTCCGCAAGAGCAGACCTTTACCTCAACACCGGCAGCCACGCACGTTGCGGGGGTAGATTCCGATTCAGAAAGTACGAATTCATGTACGTGTTGGCATCCAACCGTGCTGCATACCAGGGTAAACAGCATGACGAAAACCAACGCAAGCGAAACTGTTTTTTTCATAATGTTTCTCCTTTACTCAGGTGATACTGATATTGTATCACATCCTATGGGAAATTTCAAGGAGTTTTGCAACCTTACGTGCGAAAAATTGCATGTTATTGCATTTTTTCATGGATATATCGACGCTTTTGACGGTTTGGCAGCGCAAAAAACAGCAAACTCATTATTACCGATATTCGCTACCCTTCGAGGACGCCTGCGCTTGGCGGGCGGATTCTCACTTGCGAACTTCGTTCGCGGCGCTCGAATGCGAACCTCTTTGCGTTTTTGATTTCTTCTGTGCCATCTTGACCATTACGCAAAAGGTTCGCTCTCATACCGACACCAAAAAAGAAAGGCCTCCGCCCTTGCGGAGGTCTTTCTTTTTTGGTGCCGGTGATCGGGGTCGAACCGATACGGT
>SVSH01000016.1 GCA_015064395.1 Oscillospiraceae bacterium | reverse complement strand
CAGAGCGGCAAAGCCAGGGGGTTCCCAGGGGGAACGCCTGGGTTCCTTTTCTTTCGCCATTTCTTTGTGGAACGACAAAGAAATGGCATCCATGCCGGTACAGCGCGGCGCGAAGCTGTACGCGCGTGGGGAGGAGGGGGTGTTTGAAAATCAGCTTTCTCTCCTTCGTCCGCCGCACAACGCGCGGCGGGAGAGCTTATGCTACTTCTTGGCATTCCCCAAGAAGTAGCCAAGAAGGGAACCAAGGGGACACCCCTTGGGACCCCACCGCCCGACGGCTTTTTGAGAGCCGCCGGGGCTTTTGCCTTCCCAAGCTTCCTCCATCTTGGGCGCATGAGCACACGCCCAAGATGGGTTTGTCTTGGCAAAAGCTCTTGCTTTCTTCGCCTGCCGCTCGTGTTGACTAAATTTGAGACACAGCACGAAAAGCGTATATGTGATCTCTCTTGTTCCTTTTTGTAGAGCGGCAAAGGAGCAGTTTCCAAAGGCGGCAGCCTTTGGCTGATTTTCTTTCGTCCTTTCTTTGTTCAGCGACAAAGAAAGGACAACAGAGACAGCACAGCGAACGCGCGAAGCTGTGTGCGCGTCAAGAGGAGAAGTTGTTTGAAATTTAGCGTTCCCTTTTTCGTCCGCCGCACAACGCGCGGCGGAAGTGCCTATGCTACTTCTTGGCATTCCCCAAGAAGTAGCCAAGAAGGGAACCAAGGGGACACCCCTTGGGACCCCACCGCCCGACGGCTTTTCGAGAGCCGCCGGGGCTTTTGCCTTCCCAAGCTTCCTCCATCTTGGGCGCATGAGCGCACGCCCAAGATGGGTGCAGTTTGGCAAAAGTTCTTGCTTTCTTCGCCTGCCGCTCGTGGTGGCAAGACTTGAAGCACAGCACCAAAGTCTTTTATGTGACCTCTCGTCTTCCTCTTTGCAGAGCGGCAAAGCCAGGGGGTTCCCAGGGGGAACGCCTGGGTTCCTTTTCTTTCGCCATTTCTTTGTGGAACGACAAAGAAATGGCATCCATGCCGGTACAGCGCGGCGCGAAGCTGTACGCGCGTCAAGAGGAGAAGTTGTTTGAAATTTAGCCTTCCTCCCTTGACAATCCCCCTACCTCCTGATATAATTAGTTAGTTAACTAATAAATAAAGAGGATATCCCATGGCAAAAAAGAAAACAAGCGAATCTATCCTTTCTCACCGCCCCCCGCGCCCCCCACACGAGACACCGCCCATGATGGTCAACGATATTTCCCATCTGTTCTTCGGTAAGGTGCGTTCGCTGGAGCCCGAGGGCATTATGTCCCAACACAGCGCACGCTGTATCCTGCGCCTTTTGGTGCGTGAAGATGGTCTTAAACAGGCCGAGATCGCCGCGACGCTTCATCTCAGCGCCCCCAGCGTCAGCACGACACTTCGCCGCATGGAGGCAGAGGGACTCATTGGCCGCCGCGAATGCGAAGGCGACGGACGAGTGGTGCGCATCTACCTGACCGATAAGGGCAGGGAATATGACGCGGACGCACGCGCCATGCTTCGCCGCCTGGACGATATGCTGATGCAGGGCTTTTCCGAGGAGGAGACCGCCCAGCTTTGCGCCTTTTTGACCCGTATGCGAGACAATTTATTACGGGACTTGACGAGTGAAACGAAAGAAGGGGAGGGAGAGTGAATATGAAGCTGACCAAATACATCAAGCCCTATCTTCCTTTTGCTATCCTGTCACCTCTGTTGATGATCGGCGAGGTCATGGCCGACTTGTGCCTGCCCTACCTGATGTCCTTTATCGTCGACTTTGGTATCGCGGATAACGGACTGACTAAAATTTTGGAGAATTCCTTTGCCTCGGGCGTGATGAATCTGCTCTTTGGGGCGGGACAGTATACCCGAATGCACATCATCGTGACCTTTGGTATTATGATGATCACCATTACCCTCATCGGCGGCTTTTTCGGCACGTTTTGCGCCTATGCCGCCGCCCGTGCCTCGCAGGGCTACGGCAACGACCTGCGCTGTGACGCCTACCGCCGCGTCATGTCGCTCTCCATCGAGCAGACGGATCGGTTTACCACCGGCTCGCTGGTCACCCGTATGACGGGCGACATCGCCATGCTGGTCGAGTTTGTCGAAATGCTGCTCCGTATGTTCGTCCGTGCGCCGATGTTTTTGATCGGCGGTACGGTCATGCTGTTGACGCTCAATATCAAATTCGGTACGGTGCTGTTGTGCGCGCTTCCCGTTCTTCTCATTAGCATTATTTTGGTGCTTTCGCGTGCCGTTCCCCTTTACAGCGTGGTGCAGAGTAAGCTGGACCGCGTCAATGCGGTGGTGCAGGAGAACGTTTCGGGCGCCCGTGTCGTCAAGGCTTACGTACGCGAGGAATATGAAAACGATCGTTTTAATCGCGCCAACGGGGAATTGCGCGACGTCAATTATCGTGTGCTGAAGCTCATGAGCGTGCTCCATCCCACCATGAATATCGTTCAAAACCTGGCGATCTTAGCCATCATCGCGCTGGGCGGCATGGCCATCAGCGACGGGGTGGACGGCATGAGCACGGGTATTTTGATGGCAGGTGTCAACTACGTCACCTCCATTCTGCATTCGGTCATGATGGTCACCATGATGTTCCAGTCGGTCTCGCGCGCCATGGCCTCGGGCAAGCGCATTCGCGAGGTGCTGGATACCGAACCTGTCATCGCCGACGGACACGTCCGTGGGTGCGAGATGGGCGACGTCGCCGTCTCCTTCCGCAACGTCAGCTTCCATTATCCCGGTACGACGGGCCGCCCTGTGCTCAATCATATCAACCTGGACGTCCGTCGGGGCGAGACGCTGGCTATCATCGGCGCGACGGGCAGCGGTAAGAGCTCGCTCGTTCAGCTCATCCCCCGTTTTTACGATCCCACCGAGGGGGAGGTACTGGTCAGCGGTGTCCCCGTCAAGGACTATCGTCTCTCCGATCTGCGGTGTAAGCTGGGCTTTGTCATGCAAAAGAGCGAGCTGTTCTCGGACACCATCAAGGGCAACATCCGTTGGGGGCGCAAGGACGCTACCGACGAGCAGATCGAAGATGCCGCCCGTGCCGCCCAGGCGCACGATTTTATCAGCGGCTTTGCCCAAGGCTACGATACCTTCATTGCCGAGAAGGGCGCGTCCCTCTCGGGTGGACAAAAGCAAAGAATGTCCATCACAAGGGCTCTTGTGCGCCGCCCCGAGATCATGATTTTGGATGACGCCACCTCGGCGCTGGACCTGTCCACCGAAGCGCGTCTGCGGACGGCCATGCGGGAGCGACTGCGCGGCAGCACCGTCATTATGGTGGCCCAGCGCATCGCGTCGGTCAAGCACGCCGACCGCATTGCGGTGATCGAAGCGGACGGTAGCATCCTGCATTGCGCTCCGCATGAGGAGCTGCTTCGCATCAGCCCGACCTATCTGGACATTGTAAGATCTCAAGAAAATCAAGGAGGTGCGGTAAGATGAACAGACCCTCAACACCTCCTCAGAATACGTCGCGCGGCGCGGGGGCTATGCCTGACTTCCGCCCGGGACGTCCCGGTGCCGGTCCTAATGCCCGCATGAACGTAGAAAAGCCCAAGCATATGCGCAAGACCATTGCCCGCCTGCTTCGCTACATCGGACGCAACGGAATGCTTTTGGTCGTTCTGCTGTTCTTTATGCTCATGACGACAGTGGTCGATCTGCTGGGTCCTATGTTCCAACAGCTTGCCATTGATACCATCAAGGTGGCGGACGAGGGCTTGAGCATCGACCTGCAAGCGTTGTTTACGTATCTGACGATTATGGGCATCGCCTTTGTGTTTGGCGCTCTGATGAACCTGTGCCAGTCGCTTTTGTCAGCCAAGCTGTCTCAGTCTACCATTTATGCCATGCGAAGCGACCTGTTCCGCAAAATCTCGAAATTGCCCATTTCCTATACCGATAGTCACCGACATGGGGATATCATGTCGCGCATGACCAACGACGTCGAGAACGTTTCCAACGCTGTGGCCCAGTCGGTAACGACGCTCATCTCCTGCGTCATCACCATCGTAGGCGCGCTCGTTATGATGATCTATTACAGCTGGGAGCTGACGCTGATCACGCTGGTCACCATCCCCTTGTCTATCACCGTTTCGACCCTGCTTGGTAAATTTATGCGCAAGTATTTTGTCCGTCGGCAAAAGCTGCTCGGACAGCTTAACGGCCAGGTCGAGGAGATGGTCACCTCTTATAAGACGGTGGTGGCTTACGGCAAGGAGAGTGAGGCGGTGGAGCAATTCCGCCAGGTTTCGGATCAGCTGCGAAAGAGCAGTATCTCCGCCCGCGTGTGGGGCTCGATCATGGGGCCCTTGATGAACTTTATCGGCAATCTGCAGTACGTGGCGGTGGCAGTGCTTGGAGGCTTTATGATGCTGACGGGACGCCGCCCGCTCACGCCAGGCAAGCTCCAGGCCATGCTGCAGTATTCCAAAAAATTCACCATGCCTGTCAATCAGGTGGCCAACCAGTATTCCGCCATTCTCACCGCGCTTGCGGGGGCTGAACGTATCTTCGAGATCATGGACAGCGACGACGAGATCGACGCCGGCACATGCTCGCTTTGCCGCGAGGATATGCGGGGAGCGATCGAGTTCTCCGACGTTCACTTTTCCTACGTGCCGGGTGAACCCGTGCTTCGGGGCTTTGATCTTTCGGTCAAGCCGGGACAAAAGATCGCCATTGTCGGTGCGACGGGCAGCGGCAAGACCACCGTCGTCAATCTGCTCACCCGCTTTTACGAGCCGGATAGCGGAAGCATCACGGTCGACGGCATCTCCATCGCCGATATCCCCAAGGAGCAGCTGCGCCGTTCTATCGCCATCGTCCTGCAGGACACCGTTCTGTTCTGCGACAGCATTCGACAAAACATCCTCTACGGCCGCCTGGATGCGGACGAGAGGGAGGTGAGAGCCGCCGCGGCTATGGCTAACGCCGACCGATTTATCGAGCGTCTCCCCGAGAGCTACGATACCCAACTGTCCGAGGCGGGCTCGAATTTGTCACAGGGACAAAGACAGCTACTCTCCATCGCCCGCGCCGTGCTGGCTGACCCCAAGATCCTCATTTTGGACGAGGCGACCTCCTCGGTCGATACCCGTACCGAGATGCGAATCCAGCAGGCCATGATCAACCTCATGCAAAACCGCACCTCGCTTATCATCGCCCACCGCCTGTCTACCATCCGCGACGCCGACGTCATCGTCGTCCTGCGCGACGGCGTGATCGCCGAGGCGGGCAACCATGACACGTTGCTGGCGGCAGGGGGCGAGTACGCCAAGCTGTACAGCAATCAGTTTGCGGGGGTGGCGACCTGATGGCAGAAAAGCAAAAAAAGAAAGCACCTCAAAAAGAGGTGCAGGATACTGCCTTCGCCGCAAGGCAAGAGCGCTTTGCCGCGATGTGCGAGGCCGAGCGCCACTCCGACCGTCCCGCGGAAGGGACGGGCATCGGCACCTATAAGGAAAAGCGCCTTCACGCCCTGCTCAAGGATTTTTACACGCCCGAGCGTGCGAGGCAGGAGGTGCGCCTCGAGGAGGATATGTTAAACTCGGCCTATGCCGACCTGACCGATGCCGCCACCCGTCGGGCGCGGGATCGCTACGTGGCGGATATTCTGACCGACGAGGGCGAGATCATCGAGATACAGACGGGCGGGCTTTATCCGTTGACCAAAAAACTGCACTTTTATCTGTGCGCCACCAAGCTTCGGGTGACGGTGGTTCACCCCATCTGCGCCATCAAGCATATGCGCTGGATGGACCCCGAAACGGGCGAGCTGTCTCCCCTTCGACGCTCACCCAAGCGGGGAAAAGCCAGGGACGTAGCGCGCGAGCTGTACTGGCTGCTCCCCTATCTGGCCGAGCCCCGCTTTCGTCTCGTTCTCCCCTTGATCGAGGTGGAGGAGATCCGTCTGCAAAATGGCTGGGGCAGGGAGGGCAAGCGGGGCTCGGAGCGGTACGACCGCTTTGCCATGTCGCTGTGCGACGAGGTCGTGCTGTCCTCGCCTTCTGACTATGCCACCCTCTTTTTGCCGCCCCCCGAGGCACTCCCCGCTCCCTTTACGGCGGCGGAATACGCCAAGGCCACCGGTATTCGGGGCATGGCGACCTACACCGCCCTTCGCATGCTGACCGAGCTGCGCTACCTTGCCCCCGCCGCCCCGCGCGGCAGAGCAGGGACGTGGGAGAGGATATAAAAAGAAGCACCCGCCGTGGGTGCTTCTTTTTGTCTTATTTCTTATACTCAATCGTCTTGCCGTCACAAACGAACACCAGCGTGCCCGACAGGTCGGTGCGGTAGGTCACAACGCCTGCCGCATTCAGCGTATCCAGTACGCTTTGAAGCGGATGGCCGTATTTGTTGCCTGCGCCGCAAGAGATGGCTGCGATCTTGGGAGAGACCGCCTGGACAAAAGCGGGGGAAGAGGAGGTGTCTGACCCGTGGTGACCCACCTTGAGGAAGTCGCAGTCCAATTCAGAGGCCTTATAGGTGGCTAACATATCCTTCTCGGACTTGCCCTCCAGGTTGCCCTCGGCATCGCCCGTGAACATCATCGACACTTGGCCGTAGGTGGCGCGAATGACGACGCTCATATCGTTGGTATCCGAATATTTCTTCAGGGGAGCTAAGATCTTGAGATTCAGATCCCCCAGGGTGTACGTCTCACCTGCCACGGCCTCAATGACATTGGCCTGACTCTTCTCCAGCGCATCCAGCATAGCGGCGAACGCCTGGGAGTTGGACGTGATGTCGGGCATGATGACGTTCTTGACGGTGAAGTCCGTCAGGATCATATCGGCGCCGCCGATATGGTCAGCGTCCGGGTGCGTGATGATGAAATAGTCCAGCGTGGTGATGCCCAGGTCAGTCAGATAATTCTTGATGGCCTGCTCGTGACGGCTTGCCAGGTCGCCGGCATCGAACAGCACGTTGCCACCCGGCGCGGTCAAGAGGATGGAGTCTCCTTGCCCAACGTCAATGACGTGGACACGCACCTCTCCTGCGTCCTCGCCAAGGCCTGCATCGGTCGAGGGGTTGTCGTCCGGCTCCTGCCCGAACAATTCGGGGTTGAGATAAGCGACGAGCGAGAGGACCAGCGCGATCAGTACAATAAAGATACTGATGATCTTTTTGGCTTTTCTTTGTTGCTGTTTGATTCGTTTTGACGTTCTTCCCATAGGTTACCTCCCGATCTGTCGCGTGTTTTTCTACTTCCATTATATCGAAATTTTGGTTGAATTGCAAGAGGAAACACCAAAAAGGGGAAAATTCTTGTGTCAAAGCGTAAAAAGAGCGCATTTTTCCATCAAAAAATGAAAAAAGTCTTGACAAACAAAGAGAAATCTGCTATAATACCGATTTGATACGGGTGCCGGAGCGCCCGTCTCCTTACCGTGCAAATTTGAGGGCACGGTCGAAAGTCCATAGGGAGGTGTAAAACAGTATGGAAAAAATCATTAGTTCTTACGAGTGTATGTTCATCATCAATTGCGCAAGTGGCGATGATGCCGCAAAGGCAACCGTAGAGAAGTTTACCTCTACCATTACCGCAAACGCAGAGATCGTGGAAGTCGCAGAGTGGGGCCGTCGCCGTCTGGCATACCCCATCGATGACATGAACGAGGGCTACTACATTGTGTTCACGTTCAAGTCTGAGGGCGCATTCCCCGCAGAGCTGCAGCGTCTTGCCAACATCGACGAGACCGTTATGCGCTGCATGGTTATCAGACTGGAGTACGACGCCGCTGAAGCTGCTGCCAAGAAGGCAGCTGCTGCTGAGGCTGCTGCTCTTGCCGCTGAGGCCGCTGCAAAGGCTGCCGCTGAGGCTGCTGCTGCAGAAGCTGCTGAGGTCGTGGCTGAAGAGCCCGCTGCCGACGCAGAATAAGCGATTCCCGATTATAATCCGTAAAAGGAGGCGTTATCGAGTATGTCAAGTCTGAATCTGAATAAAGTCATCCTGTGCGGCCGCCTTTGTGCCGACCCCGAGCTGAAGCAGACCCAGAACAACGTTTCTGTCGTTTCCTTCACGCTGGCCGTCAATCGCCGCTATCAGTCCAGAGACACGCAGTCGGGTCCCCAGGCGGACTTCATCAGCGTTGTCGCATGGCGCCAGACCGCCGAGTTCATCGCGCGTTACTTCCGTAAGGGTTCTGCTATCTGCCTGACCGGTTCTATCCAGACCCGCACCTGGCAGGATGCCCAGGGCCAGAAGCGCTATGCAACCGAGGTTGTCGTTGACGAAGCAATGTTCGTTGACAGCAAGAACGAGAGCGGTGCCGGACAGACCTATACCCCCGACGCTTATGCCACTCCGTCTTTCTCCTCTCCCATGGGTGCGGACACGCCCCGCTTCGAGGAGCTCAAGTCGGATGACGATCTGCCCTTCTGATCAGATCGTTGCTTAAAATTTACAAGGAGGATTGATGTTGATCATGGATAATAAAGTTGAAAATGCAGCGGCTCCCGTAGCCCGCGCTCCTCGTCCCGTTACGAGAAGAAGAAAGAAAGTCTGCGTATTCTGTGCTGACAAGGTCGAGTTCATCGACTACAAGGACACCGCAAAGCTGAGAAAGTTCATCAGCGAGCGCGGCAAGATCATGCCCAGACGCATTTCCGGTGCTTGCGCTAAGCATCAGCGCGAGGTTAACACCGCGATCAAGCGTGCACGTCAGGTAGCACTTCTGCCTTACGTTTGCGACTAATTAAAAGATAATAAGATCCTCGCCTTCGAGCTCCGGTTGAAGGCGGGGGTTTTTGTTTTTCTTTTTTGAGGGATTAACTAAAATTTTTACTACTTCTTCTACGGCCTCGCACAGCTTCGCGCGCTCGGTGTGCCGGTATGGATGCCATTTCTTTGTCGTTCCACAAAGAAATGGCGAAAGAAAAGGAACCAAAGGCTGCCGCCTTTGGAAACCGCTTCCGTGCCGCGCTACACGGATAATCAAGAGATAGACATAAAATTTTTTAATGCTGTGCTACAAGGCAGACAACACGCGCGGCAGGCAAGGAAATTAAAGGGTTTTTGCCCTTCAGTAAGCGCGAGTTTTTTAACTCGCGCTTGCGAGTGCTGAAGATGTTTATTTTTGCGAAAAGATGAGTGAAGCGAGAGCGAAACGACCTTTTCGCACTGCGGGTTTCTTAAGGGCATTAGGCCCTTAAGTCCGCTTTCTTGGTTCGTTCTTTCTCGGATGAGAAAGAATGAACACCCCTTCAGCACAGCGAACGCGTGCGAAGCACAGTGTGAGCGTCGAAAGAAGAAGTTGTATAAAAATAAGCAGAACTTAAGGGGGACTTCTTTCAAGAAGTCCCCCTCACTTTTCGTCCTATTCTTACTGAATAACAACCTTCTTAAACGCCTTTTTGCCGCGGCGGATGATGATACCGTCTGCGAAATCGGCGACGGGGAAGGTGGCCTTGATATCGGTGACCTTGGCGTCGGCTACGGTGACACCGCCCTGCTCGACGGCGCGGCGAGCCTCCGACTTGGAAGGAACCAGCTCGGCCTTGACCAGCAGCGTCAGAAGATCTGCCACACCGTCTGCAAAGTCAGCGGCGGACAGCTCGATCGTAGGAATGTTAGCGCCGTCCGTTCCGGCACCAAACAATGCCCGGGCGGCGGCCTGTGCCTTGGTGGCTTCCTCCTCGCCGTGGACTAGCTTGGTCAGCTCGAATGCCAGAATGGCCTTGGCCTCGTTGAGCTGTGCGCCCTCCCAATCGTTCATCTTGTCGATCTCCTCCAGGGGCAGGAAGGTCAGCATACGAATGCACTTGAGCACGTCCGCATCCTCGACGTTTCTCCAGTACTGGTAGAACTCGTAGGGTGTGGTCTTGTTGGGATCGAGCCACACGGCACCCTTGGCCGTCTTACCCATCTTTTTGCCCTCGGAGTTGAGCAGCAGGGTGATGGTCATGGCGTGCGCGTCCTTGCCCAGCTTGCGGCGGATGAGCTCGGTGCCGCCCAGCATGTTGGACCACTGGTCGTTGCCGCCGAACTGCAGATTACAGCCGTGCGTCTGGAACAGACGGTAGAAGTCGTAGCTCTGCATGATCATGTAGTTAAATTCCAGGAAGGAAAGCCCCTTCTCCATGCGCTGCTTGTAGCACTCAGCCCGGAGCATATTGTTGACCGAGAAGCAAGCGCCGACCTCGCGCAGTACCTCGACGTAATTCAGATCGAGCAGCCAGTCGGCGTTGTTGACCATCTCGGCCTTGCCCTCGCCGAACTCGATAAATCTCTCCATTTGCTTCCGGAAGCACTCGCAGTTGTGGGCGATGGTCTCCTTGGTCATCATGGAGCGCATATCGGTTCTGCCCGAGGGGTCGCCGACCATAGCCGTGCCGCCGCCGATGAGGGCGATGGGGCGGTTGCCTGCCATCTGCAGTCGCTTCATCAGGCACAGTGCCATGAAGTGACCGACGTGCAGAGAGTCCGCCGTGGGGTCAAAGCCGATATAAAAGGTTGCTTTTCCGTTGTTGATGAGGTTTTTGATTTCTTCCTCGTTGGTCACCTGAGCGATCAGACCTCTTGCGACCAGCTCTTCGTAAATTTGCATGGTAGTTACCTCCAAAATAAGAATCTGTGTTGTGAAAATAAAAAAATCCCGCGTCCGAAAAGGACGGGGAGCCCGTGATACCACCTTTTTTTCGAAGCGGCTCGCGCACGCCTCGCTCTGCGGGTACTTATCATACCCATGCGCCGTAACGGGCGCACCCGTCGCAGCCTACCCCGTGTCGCGGCTCGGTGCGAAGCTCCGGGATGTATTCGTATGCGGAGTCCGTGCCCCTCTCAGCCACCGGTCGCTCTCTGTTCGGCTTGCCGCAAACTACTCGTTCCCATCGATGCTATTGGCGATATTTTAGCATAGTTTTCCGCCTCTGTCAAGGATTTTTGCCCAAAACTATTGCAAAAACCGGGAAAATTCAATATAATATAGAAAAGAACAAGGCAAAGGAGCCCCAAAATTATGGAAATCAAACAAATTCTTTCTCGCTGTGATCATACATTGCTGGCCACCACGGCCACCTGGGAGGACATCCGCAAGATCTGCGACGACGGCATGGCATATAGCACCGCGTCTGTCTGCATTCCTCCGTCCTATGTGAAGCGCGCCAAGGAGTACGTCGGTGACCGCCTGTGCATCTGCACCGTCATCGGTTTCCCTAACGGATATAATACGACTGCAGTAAAGTGCTTTGAGGCGGAGCAGGCCATCGCCGAGGGCGCGGACGAGATCGATATGGTCATCAACCTGGGTGATTTCAAGGACGGCCGCGACGCCGAGCTGCTCGCCGAGATCAAGGCCATCAAGCAAGTCTGCGGCGAGCATATTCTCAAGGTCATCATCGAGACCTGCCAGCTGACGGAAGAGGAAAAGATCAAAATGTGCCGCATCGTCACCGAGGCGGGCGCGGATTATATCAAGACCTCGACCGGCTTTTCCACCGCGGGCGCGACGCGCGAGGACGTTAAACTCATGCGTGAGAATGTCGGCGCCGAGGTCAAGGTCAAAGCGGCGGGCGGCATTTCCAGCCTGGTTGACGCCGAGGATATGATCAAGCTGGGCGCGGATCGCCTGGGCACCAGCCGCGTCGTCCGTATCGTCAAGGACGGCAATGCCGGAGATGCAAAGTATTGATGGGACACTGTAGGGGCGTACTGTGTGTACCCGCTGCGCAAAATTCCAAATTCTTTCGTAAGGGCGCACTGTGTGTACCCGCCGCGCAAAATTCCAAATTCTTTCGCAAGGGCGCACTGTGTGTACCCGCCGCGCAAGATTCCAAATTCTTTCGTAGGGGCGCACTGTGTGCGCCCGCGGGCGACCGCAGGTCGCCCCTACGAGTATATACCAAATATCGAAAAAGGAGAATTTATTATGGCAACCCCTCATATTCTTGCAAACGAAGGCGATTTCGCCAAAACAGTTCTGATGCCGGGTGACCCGCTCCGCTCCAAATTCATCGCAGAGAATTTCCTGACGGACGCAAAGCTGGTCAACAATATCCGCGGTGTGCAGGGCTATACCGGCTATTATAACGGCAAGCGCGTGTCCGTCATGGCGTCGGGCATGGGTCAGCCCTCTATTGGCATCTATTCTTACGAGCTTTACAACTCCTTCGGCGTGGAGAACATCATCCGTGTCGGCTCTTGTGGCTCGTTTGATCCCGAATTGAATATTCTGGACATTGTGCTGGCTATGGGCGCTTGCACCAATGGCACGTATGCGACCCAATACCGCCTGCCCGGCACGTTCGCTCCCATCGCTGATTTCGGTCTGCTTCGCGCTGCCGCCGATGCTTGTGCCGCTAAAGGCGTCAATTATAAGGTAGGCAACATCTTCTCGTCCGATATTTTCTATGACGATGCTCACAGCGACATGGAATGGGCCAAGATGGGCGTGCTCGGCGTCGAGATGGAATCGGCGGCACTCTACTGCAACGCGGCTCGCGCCGGCAAAAAGGCGCTGTGCATCTGCACCGTCAGCGACTCCTTCGTCAAGGAGGGCGTCAATATGACCGCCCAGGCGAGAGAAACGGCCTTCACCAACATGATCGAGATCGCTCTTGAGATCGCGTGAGGACACGTTTATGATCAAACGCTTTTTTATCATCGTGCTGGACAGCGTCGGCATCGGTGAGATGCCTGACTCTGCCGCTTTTGGCGACGCGGGTAGCAACACGCTGGGCGCCATTCGCAAAAGCGCCGCTTTTGATTGCCCCAACTTGGCAAAGCTGGGCCTTTTCAACATCGAGGGCGTCGGCGGCGGTGTGGACGCACCGCTATCTGCCTATGCCCGTATGCGCGAGCTGTCGGCCGGCAAGGACACGACCATCGGGCACTGGGAGATCGCAGGTCTTGTTTCCGAGCAGCCCCTTCCCACCTATCCGGACGGCTTTCCCGATGAGGTCATTACCGCCTTTGAAGCGGCGACGGGCAGAAAGGTAATTTGCAACAAGCCCTATTCGGGTACCGACGTCATTCGCGACTACGGCGAGGAGCATCTCGCAACCGGCGCACTGATCGTCTATACCTCTGCCGACAGCGTGTTCCAGATCGCGGCGCATGAGGCTCTTGTGCCCATCGACGAGTTGTATCGTTATTGTGAAATCGCACGAGACTTGCTCAAGGGTCGCCACGGCGTCGGACGCGTGATCGCCCGTCCGTTTGAGGGCGAGCATCCCTTCAAGCGCACGCCTCGCCGCCACGACTATTCGCTTCTGCCCCCCGCGCCCACGATGCTGGACGTGATCAAGAAGGCCGGCATGGACGTCATTTCAGTGGGCAAGATCGCCGATATTTTCGCAGGGCAGGGTGTCACGGAAGGTCATCGCACGGGCAACAACGACGAGGGCATGGCAACGGCGCTTGCTATGACCGAGCGTGACTTCCACGGACTTTGCTTTGTCAATCTGGTTGATTTTGATATGACCTACGGTCACCGCAACGACGTCGACGGCTATGCGGCCGCACTGACCCGCTTTGACGCGTGGTTGCCGGGTTTCCTTGCTCGCCTTGGCAAAGAGGATGCGCTGATCATCACGGCTGACCACGGCTGTGACCCCTCCACCCCCTCGACCGACCACTCGCGTGAGCACACGCCCATGCTGCTTGTTGGCGGCGGCGTGAGAGCAGGAGTTGATCTTGGAACGAGAGTGGGATTTTGTGATATTGCCGCGACGGTGCTGGAGGCTCTTGGCTTGCCGCAAGAAAATGTTGCCGGCGAGAGCTTTTGGAAGGATGCAAGAGAGTAATACTATATTTTCAACTTCTTTTCCTACAGCCTCGCACAGCTGCGCGCTCGGTGTACCGCATGGATGTTCATTCTTTGCCGCGCGGCAAAGAACGAACCAAGAAAACGCGCCAAAGGGCCTAATGCCCTTTGGAATCCCTCAACGCAAAAAAGGCGCGTCGCTGTCGCTTTGCTCATTTTTTTGCGACGTTTTACCTCTTCAGCTTTTGCGTTTGCAAGTTAAAGAAACTTGCAAACACGGAGGTGCACGCTACAAACGAAAGCAAGCCTTTGTGCCAGCTGCGCCGCACCTTGTGACAACAAAATTTCAAGCCAAAACGATTTTGCTTTCTCCGCCTGCCGCTCGTGGTGTCTGCATTGGAGCACGGCATCAAAACATATTTGTGACCTCTCCTGTTGCACCTTGCAGAGCGGCAATGCCAAGGGGGTTCCCAGGGGGAACGCCTGGGCTGATTTTCTTTCGTACTTTCTTTGTTCAGTGACAAAGAAAGTACATCAAAAACCGGCACAGCGCAGCGCGAAGCTGTATGCGCGTCCGTAGGAAAAGTTGTAACGACATTCGCCTATCCCTAAATCCCCCACCACAAGGAGGAATATATGAACCATCAAGAATTATACGAATTGGCCAATTCTGCTCGGCGTCGATCCTACGCCCCCTATTCCCATTTTACCGTCGGCGCGGCACTCCTGACCAAATCAGGCAAGGTGTATCTTGGCTGCAACGTCGAAAACGCCGCCTACGGTGCGGTCATGTGCGCCGAGCGCACCGCCTTTTTCACCGCGATCTGCGAGGGTGAGCGCGACTTTGCCGCCATTGCCATCGCGGGCGGTCGTGAGGGCGAGGCGGGCGACGTGTGCGCCCCCTGCGGCATTTGCCGCCAGGTGATGGCCGAGTTTTGCGATAAGGATTTCGAGGTCATCCTCGGTTCAAACGAGGGCGTTAAGGTGTATTCCCTTGACGAAATATTGCCCCTTTCCTTTACCAAAGAAAACTTGTGAGGTGCGACGTGAGAGCATACGATATCATCAAGAAAAAACGCGACGGACTCCCTCTTTCCGACGAGGAGATCCGCGGCTTTGTCGAGGGCTACGTCAAAGGTGAAGTAGCCGACTACCAGGCCGCCGCCTTTTGCATGGCTATCTATTTCCAAGGCATGGACGTCAGAGAGACGACTGCCCTAACGCTGGCCGTCCGCGATTCGGGCGATCGGCTGGATTTTTCGCGCATTCACGGCATTCGTGTCGACAAGCACTCGACGGGCGGCGTGGGAGACAAGACCAGTCTTGTCGTCACCCCCATCGTGGCATCCTTGGGTGTCAAGGTCGCCAAAATGAGCGGCCGAGGCCTGGGACACACAGGCGGCACCATCGATAAGCTCGAGGCCATCCCCGGCTTTTGCACCTCGCTGTCTACCGAGGAATTTGAACGCATCGTCAACGAGGTCGGCATCGCTATCGTCGGACAGAGCAAAAATCTCGCGCCTGCTGACAAAAAGCTGTACGCCCTGCGCGACGTGACGGCGACGGTTGACAGCATGCCCTTGATTGCATCCAGCATCATGGGCAAAAAGCTGGCGGCGGACGACGACTGTATCGTGCTGGACGTCAAGACGGGCAGCGGCTCGTTCATGAAAACGCTGGAGGACAGTAAAAAGCTAGCACAGCTTATGGTGGATATCGGCAAGCGGGCAGGCAAAAAGATGCTGGCCCTCATCACCGACATGGATCGCCCGTTAGGGCAGGCCATCGGCAATACGCTGGAGGTTATGGAAGCCATTGACGTGCTGTGCGGTCGCGGCCCCGAGGATCTGACCGACATTTGCATCGCCCTTGCGACCGACATGCTGACCCTGACAGGCGAGCACGGTGACAGGGACGCGTGCGAGGCCAAGGTGCGCGATGCGATCGCAAGCGGCAAGGCGCTTGACACGCTGGCTCGCATGGTCAAGGCACAGGGCGGCGACGATACCGTCATCTACCACCCCGAGACATTTGCCAAGGCGACGCACGAGTGCACCGTCAAAGCGCCGCGCGACGGCTATATTGTGGCCGTTGATACCGAGGGCTACGGCATTACAAGCCTTGTGCTTGGTGCCGGACGCAACACCATGGAGGAAGAAATCGACTACACCGCCGGTATCATTCTGCGCGCCAAGACGGGCGACTTTGTCCGGGCGGGTGACCCCATCGCCACGCTGTACACCTGCGACGAGAGCCGCTTTGCCGCCGCTGAGCGGAGGTTGCTGGAAGCGACGACCATTGGGGACGAGAAGCCCGAGGAAAGACCCTTGATCTTTGCGAGGGTGGAGTAATGCCTTCGGCGACCAAAACCTTTCTTGAAAGAAAGGTTTTGGATTCCAAAGAACTTTAAGGAAGAGGAAAAAGAACGCTGGTTCAAGCGACTTTTTCTATCCTTGTCAGATAAACACCTTCGCTACTCCCAACCATAGCTGCCGCAAGAAGCGGGGCCCCTCCCCCTTCTTCTCCACAAAAGTTGTTTTTAGAAAAAAACATCAAGTTTTCGCCCGCCTTTTTCAAAAGGCGTCCTATCTCGGCCGGCGCCGAGATGTGCAAGGGCGCGGAGCCCTTGCCGCTCTCCGCAGAGAGCGAAATATTCCTCGGCGTTTTCTTTTTGACAACTTTTGGTGAATCATCGAATAACGAAAGCCGCCGGGAGTTCCGGCGGCTGTTGCTTTGCTCATTCTTTCAATTCATAATTTTTTGTATTATATATTAATGCGGGGCGTTGCTTGATGCCGTTGTACATGACAACGTAGAAGGTGTCGCCACAGAAGGATGCGTCATACTGCCCGGGTAATCCGGGGATATATTTTTTGTTTTGAGAAAAATGCAATATATCAATATGTCCCGACCAAAGGCCTGTCAATATTCTTCCTCTTCTCAGGCCTTCTAAAGGATGCCGGATGCAATCCTCTGAGGCGGTGTTTATCATTGTATCTTGAATGATAATTAGCTTATCCTGCTTGACCAAAGCAGCGCGATATATCGCTCGTCCGATCTCATGACAATAGATTGCAACCGGCGGGAGCAAGAAAAAAACGAGAGTGATTATAGCCCATGTGGGTGAAAACGGACTCAAAAGAAAATAGAGGCAGAGAGCGAGCAGACAAAAAATGAGAGAGTAGGGAAGTGAACTCAAGGTGTAAATGAGTAGCTCGTGCTTAATTTGCCGTGTCAGCGCGGTTTTATATCCTTCTTTGGCAAGCGGGCGACGGGTGATTCGTTCATAGCGGCCTCCTACTAGTTGTTCTGTAATTTTATTATAATATGCGGTCATCTGATTGTCAATAAAAATCTTTGAAATTCATGAAATTTGTAAATGCTACCCAAAACAAGGAGACAAGAATAAGCATATGTGACAAAAAAGAGGATGATGAGTATCGATAAGCCTTCCCCTTGAGGGGAAGGGGGACCGCGTTAGCGGTGGATGAGGTGGACAATCAAAAGGTTTAAGCAGGTCGCGTTACGGGTATAAGGCGCCTTTTTCTATGGCAATATTCCGTTTCGGAACGAAACGGAATATTGAGAGCGGCGGAATGGGGCTATAGAGTTTTGCTGAATGATATACGCCGCAGGGGCTCGAACCTCGCCCTCGCGCGGTCGCGCGAGCGCAAAAAGAATGCGCCAGTGGCGCATTCTTTCACATAGGTTCTCGCCCGGTGGGTCGCACCAAAACAAAAAGGACACCGTGTGGGAATAAGCGACCAAAAGTTTTAAGCGGATCGCTCTCCGAGCGATCGGGCTCGAACCTCGCCCTCGCGTCGCAAGCTCCGCGAGCGCAAAAAGAATGCGCCGTTGGCGCATTCTTTCACATAGGTTCTCGCCCGGTGGGTCGCACCAAAACAAAAAGGACACCATGCGGTGTCCTTTTTGTTTTGGTGGAGACAATAGGGCTCGAACCTATGACCTCTCGGATGTGAACCGAACGCTCTGACCAACTGAGCTATGCCTCCGGGGCAGGGGATATTATACACCATCGCGGTGCGTTTTTCAAGTGGTTTTTGGAATTTTGCAAAAAAAGTTTTTTGATCGTTTTCGACAAAAATAAAAAAATCGTCCGGGGTACTGTTCAAACGACAAAAAATCTGTTATACTTATCAAAAAGGCGGGTGTATGGCCCCGCGTGGGAGGGATGCGTGTGAATCAATGGATGGCTGACCTGTTTTTGGCCTTGCCCTCTGCTTTGACGGCCTCGCACGTGTTCGGCTCGTTTTGCCTTGCCTTTTGCTGGCTATGCTACGTTTTCAACGTCCGCTTTCCCCTTGCGATGGCGGTAAGCCGCCGTCGAAAACGCGGCGAGGAGCAGCCGCTTGGTGTGTGGCAGAGGCTGTTTTACACGTCGCTTCGCAAAAAGGCGCGTCTGGACGAGGGGGGCGTGTATCTTTCGCATCTGCTCGCGTTTTTGCTGCTGGCGGCGACAACCCTGCTTCATCTGTCTCTGCTCGCCTTGTGCATTCAGGGCGTTGCCCTGGCCGTGAGTGTCGACCGGCTGGCGCTGACGGTTGCGGTGGGCGTGATCTGTGTCTTTTCGCTGTTCACACAGCCTGCGGCCACGATGGAGCGCCGTCTGCGCTGGGGCTTTCACAAGCCGGGGAGCATCGTCCGCGCGGTTTTGCGCGAGGTGCTGATCGTTGCCGTGTTGTTTTTGTGGCTATACGATGCCTATTTTTTACCCGCATTACTCTGATGATCCAATCAAGGAAAGGATATTACGTATCATGAACAAGGACACCAAAAAGTATTGTATTATCTCGCACACCCACTGGGACAGAGAGTGGTATTTGCCCCTGGAGAACTTCCGTATGCGACTGGTCGATCTGATGGATCACCTGCTTGACATTCTGGACACCGATCCCGGTTACCGCTTCCATCTGGATGCCCAGACCATCGTTCTCGAGGACTACCTGGAGATCCGTCCCACCCGCCGCGCAAAGCTGGAGGGCTATATCAAGGAGGGAAGACTGCTCGTCGGCCCTTGGTACGTACAAAACGATTTCCACCTGACCTCAGGTGAGGCCACGGTGCGCAATCTGATCATCGGTACCAAGATCGCCAAGGACTTCGGCAAGTGCATGATGGTTGGCTATGCCGCCGACCAGTTCGGTCTTTGCTCACAGCTTCCGCAGATCCTTGCGCGCTACGGCCTTGACAGCTGTATTTTCGGTCGCGGCTTTGCCCGTGGCGACTCCCAGTTCTACTGGCAGAGCGAGGACGGCTCGCGCGTGCTGTGCGAGCATATGTTCGCCTGGTACAACAACGCCCAGCGTTTTCCTGCCGAGCCCGAGGGAGCACTGGCACTGGCACGCATGCGAGGCGAGGCCTGCGCCGCCCGCGGCAAGACCAACAACTATCTTTTGATGAACGGCGTTGACCACCTGGAAGCGCAGGAGGATCTGTCCGAGGTCATCGCACGGGTACAGCCTCACTTGAAGGAGGACGAGGCCTTCTTCCAGGACACCATGCCCGAATACGTCGCGCGTGTCAAGGAGGAGATTGCCGAAAACGGGGCAGAGCTGACCACCTACACGGGCGAGTTCCGCGACCTGGGTGCGAACAACGTGCTCACGGGCACGCTTGCCGCCCGCATCCATCTCAAGCAGTACAACGCCCGCTGCCAGGCCATGCTGGAGAAGACGTTTGAGCCGCTGTACGCCATGACGAGTGCGCTGGGTCTTGGCGATTATCCCCAGGAATACGGCAACTATATGTGGAAAACACTCATTCAGAACCACCCGCACGATTCCATCTGCGGCTGTTCTGTGGATGCCGTCCACAATCATATGATGGACCGCTTCATTCGCGTCGAGGAAAACGCGACCGATCTGATCAGCCGCGGCAGTGAGCTGTTGCTTTCGCACATTGACCGCACCGGCCTTGGTGAGCGTCAATATCTGATCGCCAACATCAACACCACCCCGCTGTCCTACAAGGGTGTTATGCAGGCCGTCATCGACATTCCCGTGGACGAGGACACGGGCGCCTTTACACTGACCGACGGCAAGGGCAAGAACGTGCCCTATGAGGTCGTTTCGATTCAGAAAAACGTGGACAAGCGTATTCTCAGTCCCATCAACCTGCCCGGCGGCAAGCTGATCAACCGCTACACGGTACGCTACTGTCAGCGCCTGGACGGAATGTCCTACCACACGCTGATCGTCACCCCCGCAGAGGGCGCGCTCGAGGCGGCACCGATCCGTCGCAAGTCGGCCTACCATATGGAAAACGAGCATCTCAAGGTTACCATTCACAACAACGGTACCATCGATCTGTTGCATAAGAAAACGGGCAAGGTATACCGTGACCTGCTCCTGATGGAGGATAACGCTGACCGCGGATCTGCCTACTTCTATATTGAAAACGACGGCAGTGAGATGGTCACAAGCCGTGGCGTCCGCGCCAAGGCGAGAGTGATCGAGGACACCCCCTTGGTGCAAAAGCGGGGTATTACCTACCGCATGAAGATCGACCGAGAGATCAGCCGGGGTACGATGGACTTCGACGTCGCGTTGACGCTGGGCAAGGGAGACAAGATGCTGGGCGTTGATATTCGTCTGAATAATCAGTGCACCCATCACCGTCTGAGAGTCCACCTGCCCACCGGTATTGAGGCGGACGTCAACTATGCGGGTCAACCCTACGACGTTATTACCCGTACCAAGATCAGCAAGTACGACAACGACAAGACTCACCCCAACACCGATTTCGTCGGCATCGACGCCCCCGATGCGGGTCATGGCTTTGCCGTGTTGAACTGCGGCTTGTACGAATACGAGCATATGACGGACAAGGACGAGGGGACGCTGGCTATGACGCTGTTGCGTTCGGTGCGCTGTATCACGGGCGACTATGCGACCGAGGCTACTATGGCTCAGGAATGGGTCACGACCGAAGGTGTGTGCCTGGGTGAATACAACTACCACCTGGCGCTCTATCCTTACGAGGGCGACCACGAAGCGGCTCTGGTCGCCGCCTATGCACAGCAGTTTATGGGTATGCCTTATACGGCCGTGCAGTGTGTGGATCGCAATAAATTCATCGGTGGCAGACCCTTCGTGCAGGGTCCCGGCATGCCGGATCTGTTCTACCGCCCCTTGGAGCGGGCAGAGATCGTACTGCCGCTTGACTTTGAGCTGTTCCGCGTGACCGAGGAAAGCATCCCGAGTGCTATGACCCTGTCGGCCTGCAAGGGAGCAGAGGCCCAGGACGGCTCGCACATTCTTCGCCTTTATAACAGCACCGCAAAGCCGGTGGATTTCAAGCTGGCCTTTGGCAGACGGGTCCGCTCGGTTGAACAGGTCAATTTGGCCGAAGAACCGATTAACGCCTTGAAGTCTGTGCGCAGCACGGTTTCGTGTAGCGCCCAGCCCAAGGAGATCATAACGTTGCGCGTCGTATTCTGACCGCGCAAGAGGGAGGTTTTATGGAAACGTACCAGAAAATTTTAGAGTTTTTTGATATTGGCGTCTTCTACATTATCCTGCTGATCGAGCTGGTCGGCATCGGCGTTTTGGTGTATACCGTGATCAAGGCACTGATCGGTCTGATGCGTCGGCACGACCGCGTCCGCCTGGATCTGGCCGAGGGCATCGCCCTGTCGCTGGAATTCAAGCTGGGTGGTGAGCTGCTCCGTACCGTCATCGTCCGCGAATGGGAGGAACTGCTCATTTTGGGCGCGATCGTGCTGTTGCGCGCGGCCATGACCTTCCTGATCCAGTGGGAGATCCGCATCGAAAAGAAGCACGCCGAGGAGCAAAGACAACAAAAATTGTCCGAGACGGAAGAGAAGAAATAAAGGGAAGGGGAAGCCGCCTGGCGGCTTCCCCTTTTTGTGTGTTATGGGTCTTGCTCTGCGTCGTCCTGCTCTCCCATGGCGGAGAGCATTTCCCCCGCCGCATGGAGCACGTCCTGCACGTGCCGATCTGCCCCCAGGGCGGCCGAGGCGTTGACCACGGCTCCTCCGATCGTCTTGGCAGAGGCGGCGTCGATGCGCCCCTCGGTGATGCAGTAAACGATGGCGGGCAGTGCCGTCATGGCCGCGCCTGCGACGATCGATACGACGGTCTCATCCGCACCGCACAGAGCGGCAAGACCGGCGGCCATGCTGATGACGGAAAGCAAAAATTTACGGGACGTAAATTTTTTCAGATATTGCTTCATCCGAGTCCCTCCTTTACAGTACGCCGTGCGAAAGGGCGGTGATGACAGCGCCGATCAGAGCACCCGTCAGCGTGCCGGCAATGGCACGGACGATCTCGCGGCGGGCGTCGCGTGCCTCCTTGGCCGGGCGAAGCTCCAGGCGGCACAGGCGGTCGTTCTGGGACTTCTGAACCTCCAAAAGATCCCGCACACTGCCCGCCAGCGTGTTGACCGAAACGGTCAGCTTGTTGATGGCATCGACCTGACTTTCCATTTTGCCGACACGGTGGCGAAGAGAGCCGATCTCGTGCTCGTTGGCAGTCAGGTGGATGATGATTTCTTCTTGATTCACGTTTTTTCCTCCTTTGTTTGATGGTGACAGAGGACGCAAAGGGCACGTTTGCGCGTGGGAGTTGATTATAACGGACGGGAGGGGGTCGTGTCAATGCCAAAACGACAGATTTTGACATTTTTTATGTAGGAGAACGGAAAAATATTTTTTTCTTGCATTCCGGGGGAGAATGTGCTATAATAAAGCATTCTTCAAGGGAGGTTTTTGCGATGAGATTGGTTGTGAAGATCGGAACGTCGACGCTGACACACGCGACGGGACATATGAATATCCGTCTGGTGGAGCAGCTGTGCCGTGTGCTGGCTGACATCAAAAATGCAGGGCACGAGGTGATCCTGGTCTCCTCGGGCGCGATCGGCATGGGCGTGGGCAAGCTGGGGCTACGCGAGCGTCCCTCGGATATGCCGGGCAAGCAGGCGGCGGCCGCCGTCGGTCAGTGCGAATTGATGTACGTCTATGACAAGCTGTTTTCCGAGTACCATCACACGGTGGCTCAGATTTTGCTGACGGGGGACGATCTGTCGCACCCCGACCGCCACGAAAACTTCCGCAACACCATGACAAGACTGCTGGAACTTGGGGTGCTGCCCATCATCAACGAAAACGATACCATCGCCACGACCGAGATCGCGGTGGGCGACAACGACACGCTGGGCGCGATCGTGGCCGCCAGTGTACAGGCGGATCTCTTGATCCTGCTCTCGGATATCGACGGGCTGTATACGGCCGATCCTCATACCGATCCTACGGCCGAACTGATCCGGACGGTCAATGAGATTACTCCTGACATCCTTGCCTTGGCGGGCGATACGGCATCCTCGCAGGGCACGGGCGGCATGAGGACCAAGATGCGCGCCGCTTCGATGTGTGGGGAGGCCGGATGTGACATGGTCATTGCCAACGGCGGCGACCCGACACTGCTCTATGGCATTTTGGACGGCGAGGCGATCGGCACAAGATTTGTGGCAAAGAAAGAGTGAGGCAAGCATGAGACAAACGCAAGATATTTTGAAGGCGGCCAAAGAGGCGACGGCCTCCTTGAGCCTTTTGACAACAGAAAAGAAAAACCAGGCCTTGGCGGCGATGGCCGATGCGCTGTGTGCATCAAGAGAGCGCATCCTTGCGGCCAACCGGCAGGACGTGGAGGCCGCCCGCGCTAGCTTGGGCGAGGTCATGATCGACCGCCTGACCCTGACGGACGCCCGTATTGAGGGCATGGCCGAAGGGATCCGCGCTTTGATCGATCTGCCCGATCCCGTGGGACGGGTGATCGACTCCCACCGTCGGGAGGACGGGCTGCTGATCGAGAAGATCGGTGTCCCCATGGGCGTGGTGGCCATTATTTATGAGAGCCGCCCCAACGTGACCTCGGATGCGGCGGCCCTGGCGCTCAAGAGCGGCAACGTGTGCGTGCTGCGGGGAGGTAAGGAGGCCTATCGGTCGGCGTCTGCGATCGTGACCGCCATGAAAGAGGGGCTCGTACGTGTCGGCCTGAATGAAAATCTGATCCAGCTGGTGGAGGACACCACCCGCGAGAGCGCGACGGCGCTGATGGAGGCGGTTGGCTACGTGGATCTGCTCATTCCGCGCGGCGGGGCAGGGCTCATCCGCACCTGCGTGGAGCGGGCGCGCGTGCCCGTGATTCAAACGGGAACGGGCATCTGCCACGTATACGTGGACGCGAGTGCGGACTTGGATATGGCGCTGTCCATCATAGAAAACGCCAAGACGAGCCGTCCTTCGGTGTGCAACGCTTGCGAGGTTTGCTTGGTGCATCGGGATATTGCCGATGCGTTCTTGCCTCGTTTGGATGAGCGTCTGGCGAGCGCGCGGGCGGCAGAGGGTAAGATCCCCGTGGTCTTCCGCTGTGACGAAACGGCGCTGTCTTTGATGCCCCACGGTACGCCGGCAGGCGCCGAGGATTTTGACACTGAATTTTTGGATTATATATTGGCACTTCGCGTGGTGGACAGCGTGGACGAGGCGGTGTCGCACATCGCCGCCCATTCGACGGGGCACAGCGAGGCCATCATCAGCCGCGATGAGCAGGCCATTGCCCGCTTTGTCGGGGCGGTGGACAGCGCGGCGGTCTACGTCAATGCCTCGACGCGATTTACCGACGGCGGCGAGTTTGGCCTTGGCTGTGAGATGGGCATCTCTACCCAAAAGCTGCACGCCAGAGGACCCATGGGCCTTTGCGAGCTGACGACCTACAAGTACGTCATTCGCGGCGAGGGGCATATTAGATAAGAGAGAACGGCCTCCGGCGGCCAAAACCTTTCTTGAAAGAAAGGTTTTGGATTCCAAAGAACTTTATGGAAAGGGTTTGTTGGAAGGACATCAAGTGTTGTACTTCAGCGGCTATCCGTGACAAAGGCAAGGCAAAAGTTAAAGCCATCGCAATAGCCGCGGCTGTATCGCAACGTATCCATGGGGCCCCTCCCCCATTTGAAGAAGAATCAGTTGCAGCCCTTGGAAAGGTTTTCGGTCAAGCCTTTTTCAAAAGGCTTGCAGAGTGCAGAGGCGGCGCCTCTGCTCGCTCTCCGCAGAGAGCGAAATCTTGATGCTTTCAAAGCGCCCGAAAGGGGTGAATTTTGAATCGCTGAGCGATTCAAAAGAGGGGAAAACCACAAGTGGGGTTTTCCCTTAAATGGAGTGATGAAATTTTCTTTATGAAAGGATCGGACCATGAACAAATACGGATTTATCGGTGGCGGCAACATGGGTGGCGCCATGGCGGGCGCGGCCATTTTGGCGGTGGGCGCGGAGCGGGTGCTGTTGGTTGACCGCGACGAGGAGACGACCCAAAGACTGTCCGCTCGCATTGGTGCTGTGCCGTCGAGCTACGAGCAGATCGCGTGCGAGTGCCGCTTGATCTTCATCGGCGTCAAGCCTCACCTTGTGTCGCAGGTGCTCTCACAGTTGCGCCCCATGCTGGAGCAAAGAGAGGACGACGTGGCTGTCGTCAGCATTGCGGCAGGCGTGAAGATCCGGGACATGAGCGAGGTGGTGGGGGAGAATATCCCCGTCATTCGCATGATGCAGAACACCCCTGTGGCGCTGGGCGAGGGCATGATGGTCTACGCTTGCTCTCCCGCGGCCGACGAGGGAGACGTGGCGGAATTGAAGCTTGCGATGTCCCGTGCCGGGCGTATCGATGCCATCGAAGAGGACAAGATCGACGCGGCAACGGCCGTGATGGGCTGTGGCCCTGCGTTTGCCTATCAGTTCGTTGAGGCTCTGATGGCGGGCGGCGTTGCCTGCGGCCTTTCCGAGGAGCAGGCGCGCCTGTACGCGGCACAGATGCTGGCGGGTGCTTCGCGCATGGTGTTGGATACGGACAAGCCGGTGCGCGAGCTGATCGAGGCGGTATGCAGCCCCGGCGGCTCGACCATTGAGGGTGTGAAGCTTTTGGATGCCTCCGACTTTGGCAAGGTCGTCGCGGCGGCCGTGGATGCCTCGTATCAGAAGAATAAGCAGCTGGGACAAAAATAAATCAAAAAAGGAAGGATGAGGTCATCCTTCCTTTTTGTCATAGATACTGATCCTTGCGTATTATTTACGTACCCATACGCAATCGCTATATATAAACGTGAGGTACGAAACTGCATCAAAGCGTTGATCTCTGAAATCAACCACGTTGACCCACTTGCCCGAGGAGTCGTATACTTCCCATGTGCCGTAAACTTCAAATAATATCGTTCCGTCGCAACCCGAAAAACTGCGGAAGGCAGACAGTTCGATTCTATAAACGCTTGCGGGAATCACAATGCTCTCACACGCTCGACAGTCCGCAAAGGCCTCCATGCCTATATGCGTTACACCGTCGGGGATGGTAATTTCCTTCAAATTTTTGCATCCGTCGAACGTAAAAGAGTCAATCGTTGTGATTCCGCTGGGCAGATTTACGTTTTCAAGATTCTCGCAACCCTGAAAAGCTCCTTCCCCGATTACAGTTACCGTTTCGGGAATTTGAATGCTTTTCACTCCCCTGCACACCATAAAAGCGTAGGCTTTTATCTGAACCACCTTTTCTCCTTGGGGAGAATAAGAGGGAATAACGATATGTTCGTCTGTGCAGTTTCCAATACCTACGGCGCACGTTCCATCGCCATTGGACATGAAAAGCAGACCCTCACTTGGTTGAGCTTCGCCGCAAGTGATGCACTTTTTGTTTTGGAATTGGTGAGCAAGCGTTTCTGTAGTTCTGTGCGTTCGCAAAATCTCCTCGCGACAAACAGAACAATCAATGACCTCATAGTATGATCCTTTTGCTGTACAGGTGGGGGCAATTTCGTCCTTTTTGACGCTTTTTGACGGGGTATGGGCAAGCATTTCCGTGCTTCTGTGTGTCCGCAAGACCTCCTCGTCACACTCCGCACAATAAATGACCTCGTCGTATGAACCCTCGGATGTGCAAGTGGGCGCGATTACATTTTCTTTCACACTGCTCAATCCGTCGTGAACGTGCACCGCCGCGGCGTTTTTGCCAATCACAGCCCCTATGACGGCACACACCGCTGATAATAATATGGCAGAGCCAATAGCATATATCAGAAGCCGAGGCTTTTTCTTTTGAACCAACGGCGCGGCTCCTTCTGTTGTTGTCGCTGTAGGAATGTCTCCCTCATTTTCATGATCATCATTCAGCAGATAATCCGCAGTCACGTTAAATAGTTTGCTGATCCGCAATATATTTTGTGCATCGGGCAGAGCCGTTTCGTTTTCCCAGCGACTGACCGCTTGTCGAGATACATCCAGCTTCTCTGCAAATTCTTCTTGCGACCAATTGTTTTGTTTTCTAAGTTCGATTAATTTGTCTGACAATTTCATCATCACATCTCCTTGATTTGGTGAATTTTCGGTGAATTTATTGTAGCAAAGTAACCCTCAAAACACCACCGCATGAACCTTACAATTTCGCAACAAGACTTTACATATCGTTGAAATCTTACTTGTCATGCTGCTCTGTCACCGTTTTTTGCCTCCGGTTCCCTCGAAAATCGTATATTGGCAAAAAAGGGGGGGCTTCATGAGAAGGGTGTGACTTTTTTATACGTATTGATCCGCAAACAAGGGAAACCGCCCCTTTTTATTGGGCGCGCCCAGCGAGCGCAGGGCGAATTTTCCCACACCGCGCACCGAGAGAACCGCGGGGATGGGGACGATATGGTCGGGACGCTCCTCGGTATCGTAGTCCAATTCGACAAGGCCTGACTTGACCGCTTGCTGTGCGGCCTCACGCGAAAGATTGCAAAGCGCCGCCACGACACAGTCAAGACGAGGGGATGCGATGGTCTCGCGCAGGGCAAGATAGCGGCGTCCGCCGTCAAAATCGGGCGCGACGTCAGCGGGGGAGAGGCGCACGGCATCGCCCGCGATGCGCTCGACGGTAGTAAGCAGGAATGATTGCATGCGCGCCATGGCAAACACGGTCGCTGTGTTTCCTTGGATGGCAATATCTCCCAGCACCTGGCGCTCAATGCCAAGAGACAGGAGCGAGCCGAGATAGTCGCGGTGGGAGAGGGTCCGATAGCCGCTTGCTTGGATCGAAAGGGCCACGACGGGGTCTTCTTCTCCCGCAAGGCAGAGTAGTTCGGAGATAGGGGTAGAGTCCCAAGCGGCGCGGTCGATCAGATCGCACACGTAGTCGGGAAACAGCAACAGGCACTGTCGCTCGGCCGCATCGTAGCCGCCCCAGAGTCGTGCGCGCTGCCACTGACCGCGACGCACGAGGCTATCGCGCACGTACTTGGCTTCTCGCGGCGTCAGAAAAGCGGTATGGGTAAAGACACCGCCCATCGCGCGGTCGCACAGCTCGTCCGTGTGGGCAAGCAGGCGCATGAGTTGGTCATCGTCGGGTCGCAGCAAGATCGTCACCTCCTAAAAAGCAAGCCCCGCCGACCGCGGGGCAGAGTCGTTATAATAGCATACTGATGATGGAGAGCAAAAGATAAGTCACAAAAAAGGAAATGTCGATGGGAAGGTTGCGAAACCATCCCAGCTTGTCAAACAGGGCGCGGACGGGAATGATAAAGGGCTCGGTGATGGCGTAGAGAATTGCCATGACGCGATTGTCTTCATCCATAAAGAACCAGGACAGAATGGCTCGTAGCAGCATGGCCGTCTCTACGATGAACAAGAGAATACGCACCAGGCTGACGATCAAATAAATGAAATAGGTGCCGCCCATAACAGCAAAGCCTCCTTGTCATGTTTTGTCGAAAAAAGCCGGGCGGCTCATACGGTGATGAAGCCGCCCCGGAGTTGTTTTTATGGTCGGATCAGATCAGATCGTCCTCCTGCTCGGCCAGGTCGTCCTGTGCGGGCAGATAAGGGGTGATATCAAACGGCTCGATGGAAACGAACACGTTCTCGTCGTCCAACGGATTGATGTGAGCGTTCAGTGCCTGTACTGCGCCTGCGACGTAGCAACGGAAGGGAACCAGTGCGTCGTCGGCCACGCCCTCGGTGTTGATCAGAACGATGTACTTCTGGCAGACCAGGTCGATGGCATGCTTGGCGGAATTGATGCCGGTTGCCATGACTCTCTTGAAGCGGGGTGCGCTTGTGGCCGTGTAGGAATCATCGTCCAGGATATCGTCAAAATCGTTGGCTCTTGCCATGCGGGATGCGCCGGTTCTGGTCTTGGGTGCGCGGAATGCGTCGTCGTCCGGCTCGTCAATGAGGGAAGGAGCGGCTGCCTTTTTGCGGGGACGGTAGTAGTTTGCCTCGTCCTCCACGTCCGCGTCCTCGTCTCTGATAAATTTCTTCCACAGATCGTTCAGTGCCATTGTAATTATCTCACTTTCTCTTTGATTTCATTTTTTGGGTGTCTACGTTGCCGTATGGGTCACAGGAATAGTGCCCCGCCGATCCGCACAACGGTCGCCCCTTCAGCGATGGCCGCCTCAAAGCTCCCCGACATTCCCATAGAGATGACGGGAGGCTCCTTTGCGACGTTATTTTTCATACTACCTATATTATCTAATTTTTTTTGCCAAATGTCAAGACACTGGCGATAAGTTTCTCCAAAATATTTGCGATATTCGGCCAAATTTTCACATTTTGGGGCCATTGTCATAAATCCGCGCAGTCTCAGATGAGGAAATGCCGCCAATTTTTGACAAAAATCCTCGACCTCGTCGGGGGCAAGTCCCCCCTTGGACGCCTCCCGCCCGCTGTTGATCTCGACCAGCACGTCCATCACACGGTCGATGGCGGCACAGCGCTTTTCGATCTCCTCGGCCAAGGGGAGAGAATCCAGCGAGTGGATCATGCACACCTTGTCGACGATGTATTTGACTTTATTTTTTTGGAGAGATCCGATAAAATGAATGCGCAGATCTTGCTTATCCTCCAGCCCCTCGTAGTGGGCAAGAAGCTGCTGTACCCGATTTTCCCCAATGTCATGCACACCGCACTCGCGGTGAAGGGCGTTGATCTGGTCGACGTCGGCGTATTTGACGGCGGCCAGAAGGGTCACCTGTCCTCGGTCTCCCGCCTCTCTCATGCGGGCGCGGATCTGTTCGACCCGTGTGCGCAATGTCGTGTGATCCATGGGTGAGTGTGCTCCTTTGCGTGTGATTTAATCGATATACTTGCCGTCATATAAGTCTCTGCCGTCGGTGATGACGACGTCGCGGATATCCAGATAACGGTCGTAGTGATAGGTCTGATCCCCCTCGTCCTCGCGCTGCTCCCTGGTGGGAACGTAGGCCAGCACGTAGCCCTCGCCACGGCTGATGATGTCGATGGCGCGGAAGCTGACGCGGCCGCCGCTGAGGATATACACACCGTCCTGTCCGTCCTTTTGCACAAGGGCGGTTTGAGGCACGCGGTAGCCCTCCGACTCCGTAAGGACCAGCGAAACGCCGGAGAAGCGTGTGTAGGAGAACTGCCGGGGCATGGTGGAGGTGGTGAGCACCAGCAATACCCGACCGTCAGCAACGGAGGGAATGACACGCTCCAACGTCATGGAAAGGGTAAGACCTTCCTCGTCGTTGAAGATGACGTCGTAGGTCTCCCCCTCCTTGACGCTGTCCTTTTTGTCGTAGTCAACAGGCAAGACGATGCTCCAATAAAAGCTCGAGACCAGCTTGCCCACGACGGTGACGCCGTCCCCATAGGTGCGGCGGGGCAGCTGCAAGAGGCGATCGTAATCTGCCGCCGTCATGTCGGCCAGCGCGGCACGGGAGAAGATCTCCTCGTATCCGTCCACCGAATTGGCGTGGTAGAAATAGCCTCCCGTGCTCTCGCTCCCAAGGTCGGAGACGGTCAGCGTCTTGGCCATGTAGCCGGAGGAAAGAAGCAATCGTTGACGCTCGGCCTTGAGAGAAGAGACCAGTGCGGCACTGCCGCCCCCCTCGCCCGTCAGCGCGGCGATGCGGTTCATCGACAACAGCAGCTCATACCCACCGGCATGAATGCTTTGCATGGTCCCGCCCGTCGTGGCAAGGCGATTGTTGAATAGCAACTGCTCGTATGCGTCCCGACGCAGCTGGGGAAGGGACGCAAGGTTATCCTTGATGGGCAAGCGCTCGGCCAGCGCGATCTGGCGATCCAAGGCCTGAAGTGTTGCTTGGATCTGCGCGCGAGTGGCCTCGTCGCCTGCCGTGAGGTACAGCTCTGCCAGCGTGGTCGAGGTATTGACCTTGGCGCCGTTTTCGTTGGGATAGGAGCAAAGGTGATTGCCGCCGATCTCGGTCAGCACCATCTCGTCCCGGAAGAGAATGGCCTCGCCCGTCAGCGTGGTGCGATCCGTCCCTTGTGTGATGACGTCGGTGACCACGCGGTCCGAAAAGGCGGCGACGCAGTGGTAAAGGGCATACAGGATGAGGACGATGATGAGTAAGCGAAAGGCAAAGGATGCCCCCAGGCGGCGCAGGATCTCGCGGCGCTGTGCGATTCTATCTTCTCTTGTGCTCATAGGATGCCCTCCCCTCCGGCTTGCACGATAGCAAGAGCCTCGTCTACGATGTCGGAGAAGGGGCGAAGGGAGCCGTCCTCGGTGTCAGCCCAGATCCAGCGGACGTAGGGCTTGGCAGAGAACCAGGTCAACTGGCGCTTGGCATAACGTCGGGTGGCCATCTTGAGGTCCTCGAGTGCCTGCTCGATGGTCATTTCGCCGCGAAGGGCACCCAGCAGCTCCTTATATCCAATGGCCTGCGCCGCCGTGGCACTGCGTTCAAACACACCGCGCTCCTGCAGATGCACGACCTCCTCATACAGTCCGTCCTGCATCATCAGATCGACGCGCTGACCGATACGTGAGTATAGCAGCTCGCGGCTGTGATACCGAAGACCGATGACGGTCGCGTCGTACAGCATGCCGCGCTCACGGGACGCACGATCCAGCACGCTTTTGGGTGTGCCGCAGCACTCGTAGATCTCGAGCGCCCGCTTGACGCGCTTGACGTTGTTTTTATGAATGGCGGCGGCACTGTCGGGATCGACCTCGCACAGCCGCGCATACAGAGCATCAGCGCCGCCCGGCTCGTTGCCGAGAGCGTCCAGACGGGCTCTGATCGCGGGATCGGTCGGAGTGTCGTCAAACGAGCCGCCAAACAGCACGCCGTCCAAATAAAGGCCTGTGCCGCCACACAAAATGGGCAGCTTGCCGCGACTGGTGATATCTTGAATTGTTGCCCGCGCGTCGGTGGCATATTCGGCGCAGGAGTAGCTTTGTTCGGGATCGAGAACGTCGATCATATGGTGGGGAATGCCCGCCATTTCCTCTGCGGTCGGCTTGGCCGTGCCGACGTCCATGCCGCGGTAGAGCTGCATCGAATCGCACGAGACGATCTCACCGCCAAGACGCTCTGCCAGGGCGATAGACAGTGAAGTCTTGCCGCCCGCCGTCGGACCGACGACCGCTACGATGCGGGTCTTGTTTTGTTCACTCACGGCGCCACCTCCCCATTGGAGAATAGGGCGTCCACGGCGCGGGCCGCGTCGGCAAAGCGGGCGTTTTTGTCGCGCGCCCCAAAGATACCGATGATGTAACGCTCACCGCCCGCTTCGGCGGTGACGATGACACAGAAGTTGCGATCCAGCGACCCGGTCTTGAGTCCCGTGACCGACGGACGGTAATAGGGACTGGTCGGATCGAGCATGGCGTTGGTGTTGACCCAGGTGTTGGTGTGGCCGCTTTCGTAAGTAACGCTGTCTTTGGCCATCGCGGCGTAGCGGCTGATAAGGGGATGCTGGGCGGCGGCGCGGGCAACCAGTAGCATGTCCTCCAGGGTAGAGTAATGCTCGTTGCCTGCCAGGCCGTCGGGCACGGTGAAATGCGAGCCCTTTAGTCCCAGCGTCTTGGCGTATTCGTTCATATGGTCCATAAAGACGGCAACGGCCTCACGGCCGGTCGCCTCTCCGTCGCTCATACGGTTACCCGCCGCGGCGGCAAGCACGTAGGCGGCATCGTTGCCCGAGGGAAGAAGCATGCCCTCGACGAGCATTTGCACCGACAGACGGTGGTTGTCCTTGACGTACGCCAAAGAGGAGCCGGGCTCAACCAGCGATAATTCCTCGCCCGGGGTGATGATCTCCTCGGGGGAGAGCACCTCAAGCGCACACAAAACGGTCAATAGCTTGGTCGTGCTGGCGGGGTAGACTACCTCCGCCTCACCCTTGAGATACACGATCTCGCCCCGGTTGCAGTCATAGACAAAGGCCTGCCGGGCGTCAAGGTCGAGATCCAAAAGCTCACCCGACACGGGGATATAGCCGGGGTCGTCCTTGCCATGCAGATCGGCCGGGGGGCGATCCGGGGAGGACACAAGACGGTATACGAGCCATGCGAGTGCCAAAATGAGCAGCAGAGCGGCACCGATGATGCAGATCTGTTTGGCCTTCCTGGCGCGCCGGCGCTGATAGGGCGTCAGTCGTCTGGTTGACATAGCGTGTCCTCCTTCCTGCAAAGTAGAGATAATACGTTAACTTATATTATATCTGTTTTTCTGCCCGCTGTCAAGGCGGCCGCGCCGGGCAAACATGAATTTTGTGTGGCAAAAAGTGATCTTTTTTGACCTGACTTTTTCTCCCCTTCTTGACAAGCGGCAGGTTTGGTGTATAATATATGGTGTAATGCTGTGTATAAACAACGCGTCCGCGAAACGGACGTGTAAAATAAAGGAGACACCGAATATGGAAAGAACCTATATTGCCGATATCAAGCCGGGCACAAGAGCACGCATCGCCGGCTTTGTCGAAAATCTGCGTAACAAGCGCACCATGGCCTTCCTTGTCATCAAGGACATCACGGGGAAGCTGCAGGTAACGCTCGTCAAGGAGGAGCACCCCGAATTGGCCGAGCTGGTCGATCAGCTGACCATTCACTCGGTCGTGACCATCGAGGGCGAGGTCGTTGCCAACGAGTACGTCAAGATGGGTGGCATCGAAATGCTGCCCGATACCATCACCATTGAATCGATCGCCGATGCACTGCCCATCAAGGACGACAGTGAGATCGACTCCAAGATGGACTTCCGCTGGATCGATCTGCGCCGCGAGCAGAATCAGCTCATGCTCAAGATGCAGACCCTTCTGACCGGCTCCTTCCGTGAGTTCCTCCTGCAGCGCGGCTTTGTCGAGATCCACACCCCCAAGCTCATTGGCGCGGCCAGTGAATCCGGCTCCGAGGTGTTTGAGGTCAAGTACTTTGACACCAAGGCCTACCTGGCACAGTCGCCCCAGTTCTACAAGCAGATGGCGATGGCCGCGGGTCTTGATCGCATTTTTGAGACGGGCCCTGTGTTCCGTGCCGAGAAGTCCTACACCAACAAGCACGCCACCGAGTTTACCGGCTTCGACCTGGAATTCAGCTACGTGACCTCCTGTGAGGACGTGATGCACATGGAAGAGGAGCTGCTGGCTTATGCCTTTGAAAAGGTAGCCGCTACCTACGGCGCGGACATCGAGCGCCTGTTCGGCAAGCCCGTGATCGTTCCCACCGTTCCGTTCCCCCGCATTAAGCTTGCCGATCTGTACGCGGATCTCGAGGCTATGTACGGCTACAAGGTGGACGACTCGGTCAAGGGAGACCTGACCACCGAGGCAGAGCACCTTTGCGCCAAGTATTCCATGGAAAAATACGGCAGTGAGTTCCTGTTCGTCACCGACTACGACGCCAAGGAAAGAGCCTTTTATCATATGCGCGATGAAAACGGCGTTCCCAAGGGCTACGACCTGATCTGGCGCGGCTGCGAGATCACCACGGGCGCCCAGCGCGAGCACCGCTACGACGTGCTCAAGGCACAGGCCGCAGAGAAGGGACTGGACAAGGACGTGGAGTTCTATCTGCAGTTCTTCCGTTACGGCTGTCCTCCTCACGGCGGCTTCGGCCTGGGTATCGACCGTCTGACCATGCTGTTCCTCGGCTTGTCCATCAAGGAAGCAGAATTCTTGTTCCGCGGTCCCAACCGCCTGACTCCGTAAAAAATACGTCATATACAACGCTCCTGTCTCCCAAAGAGACCGGGGGCGTTGTTTTTCTCGCACTGCCTAAATTCCCATTGACGACGGCGCGATTTTGTGGTATAGTGAATAAAGATAAACATCGCTACGGCGGGAAAGGGGTATGAGATGAAGCGGACGGCTCGATATGTGCTTATGATCGTTGGCGCGGTGATGATGACCGTGCTGATCTCGTGCACCACGCCCTCTCAACAGCACCCCCACGAGCACGCCTTTGGCACGTGGGAGACGGTGGCCGATGCTACCTGCACCGAAAACGGTACGCGCGTGCGTGCTTGTGATTGCGGCGAGCGGCAAAGCGAGACGATCCCCGCCCTTGGCCATGATGAAGTTGATCACGAGGGCCAAGCCCCCACCTGTCTGGACGGCGGTTGGGAGGCCTACGTGACCTGCAGCCGTTGCGACCATACCACATACAAGGCACTGTCTGCCCTGGGCCATGATGAAGTGAGCCATAAGGGCCAAGCCCCCACCTGCCTGGACGGCGGTTGGGAGGCCTACGTGACCTGCAACCGTTGCGACCACACGACGTACAAAGCACTGTCTGCCCTGGGCCATGATGAAGTGAGCCATGCGGGCCAAGCCCCCACCTGCCTGGACGGCGGTTGGGAGGCATACGTGACCTGCAATCGTTGCGATCATACCACGTACAAGGCACTTTCCGCGCTCGGACACGATGAAGTGAGCCACAAGGGTCAAGCCCCCACCTGCCTGGATGGTGGCTGGGAGGCCTACGTGACCTGCAATCGTTGCGATCATACCACATACAAGGCACTGTCTGCCCTCGGTCACGACGAGGTGAGCCATAAGGCTCAAGCCCCCACTTGCCTGGATGACGGCTGGGAAGCATACGTGGCCTGCAGCCGTTGCGATCACACCACATACAAGGCACTGTCTGCCCTGGGTCACGACGAGGTGAGCCATGAGGGGCAAGCCCCCACCTGCCTGGACGGCGGCTGGGAGGCCTACGTGACCTGCAATCGTTGCGATCATACCACATACAAGGCACTGTCTGCCCTGGGCCATGATGAAGTGAGCCATGCGGGCCAAGCCCCCACCTGCCTGGACGGCGGCTGGGAGGCATACGTGACCTGCAATCGTTGCGATCATACCACATACAAGGCACTGTCTGCCCTGGGCCATGATGAAGTGAGCCATGCGGGCCAAGCCCCCACCTGCCTGGACGGCGGCTGGGAGGCCTACGTGACCTGTAGCCGTTGCAATCATACGACGTATCAAGCGTTGCCTGCCCAACACACCGCGGTCACGGTCAAGGGAAGTGCTCCGACCTGTAATCAAGCGGGGGTAGGGGAGTATTGCTATTGCTCTCTTTGCGGATACGTGCTGTCCTATCCCGTTTTGCTGGATGCCCAAGGTCACGAGCTTGAAAACGGGCAGTGCACCCGTTGTCAGGCCAGAGAAAGCCAAGGCTTGATCTTCGTTTCTCTCGAAAACGGGACTTGTTATATCGCGGGGATGGGAAGCTGTACGGATGACGAGCTGATCCTCCCCACCCATTCGCCCCTGGGCGAGCCTGTCGTCGGTATCGGCGAGGGCGCCTTTGCCTTTAGTGCCGTTCGCGGGGTGAGCATCCCGAAGGGTGTGACGACCATCGGCGCAAGAGCGTTCTATTCCTGCTCCCGCATGGAATGGGTGAGGTTTGGCGAGGGGCTGTTGAGCATCAACGAATACGCCTTTTCGGAGTGCGATCTGCTGGTGTCCTTGGCGTTCCCCGACAGCGTGCAGTCCATTGGAAAATCTGCCTTTGCACAGTGCACCTCGCTCTTGCGGGTGACGCTGGGTAGGAGCCTGGTATCCATCGGCGACCATGCTTTTATTGACTGCCTTAAGCTGTGCGAGGTGATCAACCGATCTCCTCTTGGCCTGATGAAGGGCTTTGCGATTTATGGCCACGTTGGCTATTACGCCTCTGAGATCCATAGGGGCGAGAGCCGTGTCACCCTGTCGGACGGCTACCTGTTCCTTTTGGGAGACGGCGGGTACGAGCTGCTTGGATATGCGGGAGAACAGACGGATCTGATCTTGCCCGATCATTGCTTTGACCAAACCTATACGGTGCGCCCGGCGGCCTTTTACCGTTGTGGCGACCTTGTGAGCGTTACGCTCCCCGCCGGCTTGACCAAGATCAGCGAGCGGGCCTTTGAAGCCTGTACGTCCTTGGAGAAGGTCATCCTTCCCGCAGGAGTAGCCGAGATCGGTGCGTCTGCCTTCTTTGGATGCACCTCCCTGACAGACGTGGCGCTACCCGATGGCCTTACGGCGTTGGGTGAATACGCCTTTTACAATTGCTCCTCCTTGCGCGCCCTTACCCTGCCCGCAGGGATCTCCAAGCTGTCCTCCTTCGTGTTTGACGGTTGCTCTGCACTGGAGACACTGGTACTGCAAAGAGGTCTTACCGGTATCGGAGAGGCGGCCTTTGCCCGCTGCAGCTCGCTGACCGTTCTTGTGCTCCCCGAGGGCGTGGCCACGGTAGCCCCCGGCGCTTTCCACTCCTGCACCTCGCTGATGAGTGTAACGCTGCCCTCGACGCTGACCGTGATTGCAGACAATGCCTTCCGCGATTGCTTCCGTTTGGTGGAGGTCATCAATCACAGCGCCATGGGGATCTCCGTGGGCGAGGAGGACAACGGTTGCGTGGCATACTACGCGCTGACCGTCCACAAGGGAGAGAGCAAGCTTGCCCTGTGGGAGGATTACTATTTCCTCACTCATAAAGGCAGTCACTACTTGATCTCTTACGGTGGCGACAAAACGACCTTGACCCTGCCCGAGTATTATTTGGGAGAGAGCTATGCGGTGCATCAATGGGCCTTTGCCTATCGAAAGGAGCTGACTGAGCTGATCCTTCCCGATACGATCACGGGTGTTGGCTCGTATGCCTTCTTTGATTGTACGTCGCTGACTCGCGTCATCCTGCCGTCGGGGCTGGATGCGATCGCCGATTATATGTTTTATGGCTGTCGCAGCCTGGTTGAGCTTACCCTGCCCAAAAAGCCGGACGTCATCGGTGCCTTTGCCTTTGGCGAATGCCGGTCGCTGACCGCCATCGTATTGCCGCAGACACTCAGGTCCATCGGAAGCTATGCGTTTTATCTCTGCCGTTCTCTGCAGAGCATCACCTTCCGAGGAACGGTCGATGCTTGGAACAAGGCAGAGAAGGGCGGCTATTGGTACTTCCGCCTGGCGGCGACACAGATCGTCTGCCGAGATGGTACGTCGGACGTGCCGAAATAAGAACAGATTTTTATGAACGGAAAGGCTTTGATATGAAAATGCCCGAGCTTCTGTCCCCTGCGGGGAATTTCGAAAAGATGCAAGCTGCCCTGCGCTACGGAGCGGATGCCGTCTATCTGGCGGGTCAGCGCTTCGGTATGCGCTCGGCCGCGGATAATTTTACCCTTGATGAGTTGGACATGGCTGTGGCCTACGCCCACGAGCGGGGCAAAAAGGTCTACCTGACCCTCAATACCATGCCCCGTGCCCATGAGTATGCCGATCTGCGCGCCTTCCTTTGCGACCTGCGCGACCGTGCGATCCGGGTCGATGCCGTCATCGTCGCCGATCTTGGCGTGATGGATACCGTGCGCGAGCTGTGGCCAGAGATGGAAATTCACATTTCCACCCAAGCGGGCATCTGCAGTCCCGCAACGGCGCAATCCTTTGTGCGCTTGGGTGCGAAACGCCTGGTGCTGGCAAGAGAGCTGAATCTGGACGAGATCCGTGCCATTCGCGCGGCTATCCCTGATGATATCGAGCTGGAGGCCTTTGTGCACGGCTCTATGTGCGTGTCCTACAGCGGACGGTGCATGCTGTCCAACGAGCTCACGGGCCGCGACGGTAACCGCGGTGCCTGTGCCCAGCCCTGCCGTTGGAACTACACCCTGGTCGAGGAAAAGCGCCCCAATCAGCCCCTGCCCATTGAAACGACCGATCTTGGCACCTTCATTCTGTCCTCCAAGGATATGTGCATGATCGACCATATCCCCGAGCTGATGGAAAGCGGCATCAACTCCTTTAAGATCGAGGGCCGCATGAAGAGCGCCTATTATACCGCCGTCGTTACCAACGCCTACCGCATGGCTATGGATGCCTACGCCGCCCATCCCGAGGGCTATACCTACCGCGCCGAGTGGATGCGCGAGCTGGAGAGCGTGTCCCACCGCGAATACTGCACGGGCTATTATCTGGACGACTGCCGCAAGGAGAGCAATTTGGCATCGACCGTCGGCTACATCCGCGAGAAAGCATATTTCGCGATTGCAAGACCGTATAATGAGGTGACGCCGCCCGAGGCGCTTCCGCCCATGACAACGGAAGAGGGAACACTTGCCTTCTTCAAGCTGAAGAATAAAATTTGCGTGGGCGACACAGCCGAGCTGCTCACTCCCGGTCAGATCGGAAAGTCCTTTGTCGTGCGTGAACTGTACGACGCCGAGGGACAGCCCATTCCCGCCGCCCCTCACCCCTCCCAGCCCTTCTATATCCGGGTGCCCTACGACGTCAAAGAGGGCGATATCTTGCGGGCAGGGGAGTAATCTTCTAAAGTTTTTAGTCAAGTTTTTTTCAAAAAACTTGCGGGTCAAGGGCAGAGCCCTTGTCGCCCTCCGTAGAGGGCGAAATCTCTATCGGCGTTTTCTTTTTGATAACTTTTTCTTTTGCGCCTCTTGTGCCAAAAGAAAAAGTGGGCAACGGTGACGCTGTTTCTTCCCGTATTGCTGTCAACACACTTTTGCAAGGAGTGCCAATATGTCAACCTTTATTGAACTTCTCAAGGCCATCGTCTACGGCATCGTCGAGGGTATCACCGAGTGGCTGCCCGTCAGCTCGACGGGGCACCTGATCCTCTTGGAGGATCTTTTGTCCTTCCGATTTACCGAGGATCCCACCTTTATGGCCGAGTTTTACGAAATGTTCCAGGTGGTCATCCAACTGGGCGCCATCCTTGCCGTCGTGGTGCTGTTCTGGCATACGCTCTGGCCCTTCTCCCGTCGTGCGAGCACAGACGAACGCAAGGCAACCTGGCGGCTGTGGGGCAGGGTGCTCGTGGCGAGCGTTCCCGCGGCTATCGTCGGCTTAGGCCTTGATAAAATTTTGGAAGCCCAAACGGGCAAGGATATGGACGGCTGGCTGTACAATTCGGTCGTCGTGGCCATCGCTCTGATCGTCTATGGCGTAGCCTTCATACTGATCGAAAAGCTCCGCAAGAATACCGCCCCTCGCGTCGAGCGGGTGGAGGACATCACCCTGCCGACCGCCCTGTGCATCGGTGCGTTCCAGGCGCTGTCCCTCATTCCCGGAACCTCACGCTCCGGCTCGACCATCCTGGGCTCTATGATGCTGGGTCTGTCCCGCGCGACCGCCGCCGAATTCTCCTTCTTTATGGCCATTCCCGCCATGGCCGGCGCGAGTGCCATCAAGGCGCTGGGCTTTGTCAAATACGTCCTGGAAACCGGCACGTCCGTGCCCGCGATGGCCTATCTGACGCTCGCTCTCGGGTGCCTTGTTTCCTTTGTCGTGTCTCTTGCGGCCATCCGCTTCTTGACCGATTTTGTCAAACGCCATACCTTCTCCGCCTTCGGTGTCTACCGTATCGCACTGGGTGCACTGGTGCTGATCTGGGCGGCGGTGAGGTAAGGGGGACGAGAGGAACGAGAGGAACGAGAGGAACGAGAGGAACGAGAGGAACGATGTGGGGGACTTCTTGAAAGAAGTCCCCCACACCCCCCAAGAACTTTTAAGGAAGAAACAGGTGTGTAGCCAGGGCAACTTCTCCTATCTCTGTGTGGGAAAGGAAGTGCGCTATTCCAAGCAATAGCTGCCGCGAGCTCAGGGAACCCTGGCCCTTTCGCTCCACAACGTTAGAATTGCTTTGTAAGAAAATACAATTTTGCTGACCCATCTGCGGGGTGGGATATATGCCCCGCAGATGGCGGGCTTTCGCTAAACAAACAGCCCCGCCGTTTGTCGTAAAACGGCGGGAGGTGCCGTTTCCAAAGGCGGTAGCCTTTGGCGCGTTTTCTTGGTTCGTTCTTTGCCGCGTGGCAAAGAATGAACATCAAAAACCGAACCACGAACGCGTGCGAAGCACAGTGTGAGTGTCCGGCTACGTAGAACTTAACAACTTCAGCTTTCTTAATCTGCCCATAGGAGGTCACCGCCATGACGACAAAATTAAATATCCCATACCCTGTCATCGTGGAGGGCCGCTACGACAAGCAGAGGCTGCAGTGCGTCATGAACGGTCAGATCATCACCACCGACGGCTTTGGCCTGTTTAACCATAAGGAGACATTAACCCTCATCCGCGCATTGGCAAAAAAGAGCCCCATCATCGTCCTGACTGACAGCGACGGTGCGGGCAAGCTCATCCGCTCTCATATCACCAGCGCCGTGCCGACCGATCGCCTCATTCAGCTCTACATCCCCCAGATCAAGGGAAAAGAAAAGCGCAAGGCCGCCCCCTCGGCCGAAGGAACACTTGGCGTTGAGGGCATGGAGCAGCAGCTGCTCTACGACCTGCTTCGTCCCTATGAAAACGGCGATGCTGTCGCGCGTTCTATGGAAAATCCCCTCTCCAAGACGGACTTTTATATCGACGGCCTGACGGGCAAGGACAACAGTGCCGCCCGCCGCGACGCGCTGTGCCGGTCCATCGGCCTGCCCGTTGGCATGACATCCAACGCACTCCTGGCCGCCCTGCGACTCTTGTGTACCTATGAAGAGTATTTGGCACTTGTGGGAAGAGAACAAGAATAAGCTGGAACGAGCGGACGAGCAAAAACAAAAAGATAAAATTTTTTCAAAAAACACTTGACAAACAAAAAGCCGTATGATATAATAGCCAAGGTCGCAAGAGCGGCCGCAAACCTGGCCCGTTGGTCAAGCGGCTAAGACATCGCCCTCTCACGGCGAAAACATGGGTTCGATTCCCGTACGGGTCACCAAACGTAACAAATCCGAACTATTTCGTAAATCGAAATTGGTTCGGATTTGTTTTTTACTATTAAACTTACAAATTGATGCTATTTCGGAGCGAGGTCACGCGACCTCGCTCTTTTCCTTTTTATCGGCTTCTTGCTGTGCTTTCCATTCGGAAAACTCTCTCTGCCCTTGCTCTGATTCAAAGTAAGCAACGATATCAGGCAGGAGGCAGCGAGCGATTTCCTTGCGAACGTGTTCTGGTATCTGAGGAATGTGACTCTCTCCACGCGTATCACGGAAGACGAATTCAATCCGCAGAAGGAGCCGTTTGAACCAACCTGCGTTGAGATATTCCTCGCGCAAGAACCATGTGGCAAGAATCTCTTGTTCTTTCCTTTGCCGTTCCGCTTCTTCTTCACGCTGCTTGCGCTGTACTTCTTCCCAATCCTCGATATCCTCTCCGTCAAGAAGAACGGTACGATTATCGTGAAGCAGAGCGTTGACTCGTTTCCAAAACTTTTTCCAAGTCATATCATCATCCTTTCTTACATCGAAATTTCAAATCCTTCGTCCTTGCCATCGTCAATGTCATCGATAGTCGTGGACTGCTGTTGTGCCAAACCAATCACTGCGCCTGCGGCAAGACCTGAGATAGCTCCGAGTGCAGAGCCTGCATTTCTCGCTTCTCTCTGTCGTTTTTCTTCCTCGGATTCCTCGCCGTCCTCAAATAGACTCGTCAGATTCCCAAGCCCACGCGCGCCCATAAGAGCAACACCAATATTGTCGGGAGAGCTGTGAGTGCGAGACGGAGCCACCACAGTGCCTCGTCCCGACGAATTCTTCTGTCGATAACTTCTGAAGCTTTCTCGCTCGCTTTCCCAACCTGTTCGGAAGCTTCCTTCGTCACCTTGCGCAGAGCCGTCTCCGTTGCCTCTTTCTGCGCCTCTGCAGCCTTCATCATCCTCTCGGTGTATCTGCTCGCCTCGCTCGACAGAACCGCTTTCTGTGCCGACAACTCCGCTGACAGAGCCTCCATTCTGCGCACCGCTTCGTTGAGCTTCATCCATTCCTCTGCGCTGATCTGAACCATCGGAATCTCCTGTTCCACCATCTGCTCCGGTGCCGTTTCTTCCATCGCTTCTTGCAGTGCCGGAGGAATATTCCGTGCCTTGAGCTTGTCCATATAACTCTGTC
>SVSH01000043.1 GCA_015064395.1 Oscillospiraceae bacterium | reverse complement strand
TTTGCTCCAGAAACTTGACGGCAACGTCCTCGCCCGTCTGTCCGACGGTGGCTTTTTGGTTGCTCATACGCCCTCTGAGTGCTTGAAATCCAAGATCCAAGCGGGCAGGCGATCCCGTACCGTCTCGTAGTCACAGCACTTGCAGTCGCTTGGAAATTCCCAAGAGGGGCGCTGCTTTGCGATCTCAATATCCTCGGGGCGCGCTTCGGTGTCGTTCGATGCGTCGGGGTTTAAAAAGCGAATGAATCTTGCGCGGTGAATGGGCGAGGGGCCGTGCTCACGCAGCGCGTTCATATGGACCTTGGTGCCGTAGCCCTTGTGTCCTGCGATGCCGTATTGGGGATATTGCGCGTCCAGCTCAATACAGCCGCGGTCACGGCTGACCTTGGCAAGAATGGACGCGGCGGCGATGGCGGGAACGAGTGCGTCGCCGTGAATGACGGCGCGGGCGGGAAGTGCAAAATCACGGTCGACGTTGCCGTCGATGAGCGCTGCCTCGGGGGTGGGATACAGCCCGTCAATGGCGCGGCGCATGGCCAGCAGCGACGCCTCCAGAATATTGTAGCGGTCGATCTCCTCGACGCTCGATTGCGCGATGCAATAGGTCAGCGCTTTTTCCTTAATCTCGTTAAACAGCTTGTCCCGCTTCTTGGGCGTCAGCTTTTTGGAATCGTTGAGCCCTTCAATGACCGTTCCTTCGGGCAGAATGCATGCGGCGGCGACCACGGGGCCGCAAAGCGGACCGCGTCCTGCCTCGTCTGCACCGCAGATCAGTGTATAGCCCAAGCCTTCAAAATAGGCGAGCTCGGTGACGTCATTGGTCATTGGTTTCACTCTCCTTTGCCTTTTGCTTGCTTTTTGGCAATACGTCCAGCGTGATGCGCCCGATCTTGGCCGAGCGGAATTCGTCAATGAGCATAATGGCGGTGCGTTCTGTGTTGACCTCGCCGCCCGAAATCAGCATGCCGCGACGGCGACCGATGGCCTCGACCAGATCCCAATCGCTCAGTCCGTCCAGCTCCTGCGCCTCCTTGGCGATGGGATAACGGCTGAGCATAAGGGCAGGGTATTGCTCGCGCAATCTGCCGCACAGCTTCATGGCGATGGTTTCAATATCCAAGACGGCGTCCTTGATGGCGCCCGTGATGGCCAGATTTTCACCGACGATCTGGTCCTCAAATTTGGGCCAGAGCAGACCGGGCATGTCCATCAGATCAATGCCGATGGAGGTGGAATACCAGGCCTTATCGACGGTCACGCCGGGACGGTTTTCGACCTTGGCCTTTTTGTTGCCGACCAGCTTGTTGATCAGCGTTGACTTTCCGACGTTGGGAATGCCGAGGATCATAGCGCGCAGACGTCTGCCAGCCATGCCGCGGCTTTCGTATTTTTCAGTTTTTTCTTTGAGAATGTCCTGCACGGTGGGCAAAATGCGGTTGATGCCCTCGCCGGTCAGGCAGTCGATGGCAAGACAGCGCACGGTATCCGAACGGTAATGCTCCGCCCAGCGCTTGGTTTTCTCGGGATCGGCCAGTGCTGACTTGTTCAAAAGAACCAGCGTGGGCTTGTTGCCCGTCAGACGGGGCAGCTCGGGATTGCGCGAGCTGTAGGGAATGCGCGCGTCCAGTATTTCGATGATCAGATCTACGTTTTTCAGGTTTTCGGTGATCAGACGGCGGGTTTTCGCCATGTGTCCCGGGAACCATTGAATTTGTGTCGAAGGCATAATGTGACGTTCCTTTTCTGAAAATTTAATCGACCGGCGCAAAGCCGTTTTGGCCGCTCAGGCGGCACAGAACGTGGCCGAGAATGCGGCGCTCGTCGACGAAGCCGATGACCTTGGTGCGGCTGTCGGAGGAATTGTTGCGATTGTCACCCATGACGAACAGATGATCCTCGGGCACGGTCGCGTCAAAGATGCGGTGAGTCGTGCCGTCGGGCATGGGCTCCATGTAAAAGTTGTGCTCGGCGAACAGATCGTATTCGCCCGTCGGGATCCCCATGGAGTTGGTCAGCTGAATGTAATCCTCCTCGATCAGCACGCCGTCAACGGTGACGGTGCCCAGTGTGAAATTAATGCGGACGTGCTGCCCTTCGGTGGCGATGACGCGCTTGATGATGGGCTCGTTGAAGCGGGGAAGCTCCTCGCTGGTCTGGTGGAAAATGATAACGTCTCCTTGTGCGGGCGTGTAGAACAAATCGGAAACCAGCAGCAGCTCACCGTGCTTGAAGGTGGGGAGCATGGACGTGCCCGATACGGTGCAAACGCGGAAGAAGAAGGAGAATATGATCAAAATGGCGCAAAGACAAGTAACGAACAGCTCGACGTACTCCAAAAGAAGGGCGAAAATAGGGGAGCGCGCCTTGCTCTTTTTCTGCTTTTCCTGCTGCGGCTCGGTCGGCTGAACGGTGTCGCCGTCTCCAACAGGCTCGATGTCGTCGACGTCAGCGTCAACGTCTTCCTCGGGCAAAGCGGGAGCGTCCGCCTCGACGGGCGTATCCGGCTCGACGCAAAGCTCCTGATTGACGGGCACATCCGGCAGGGTATTGGGGGTATTCTGATCGGTCATGAAGGCCTCCTGTATGTGAAAACGAAAATTGAATAAAACAAGATAAATATATTCAGCATATATTATATCATATTTAGCGCGAAGTTACAAGAATTTTCGCAAGTTTATTTTCAAAAAAGACACAAAATAGCGGGCGTGGGGCATTGCAAAAATTGGTACAATATGATAAAATAGAAAAAAGAATGCTTGAAGGAGGATCTGAGCGTGGATCAAAAACAGAAAACGCCCTACACACCGGAGGAAAACGAGGCGCGCTATCAGCAAAACAAACGAAAGAAAAAGATCGTCATCATCGCACTGATCTGCTGTGCCGTGATCGTCGTTCTGTACCTGGCGACGCTGTCGCTGAACCCCGAAGAGCTGGTGGATCGCTGGTTCCGCGGCGACGAACAGCGGCCCCCGCTGGATATTGAGTTTTATCCTGTAGATGAGGATCTGAATATTTTGACCGATGCCGAGTATCTGGAATACGATCATCGCGTATTCTATTATGACGTGGACAACGGTGCAACCTACTCGATCGAGGAGGAGAATCTGCCTACGCTGGATGCACAGGTTCGCTTTTTCTACGACTATTTCAACATCGTCATTCTTGGAGACGAGGAGGCATACGCCGAATGCTTCGTTTCGGATTACGACAAGCCCTTGCCCGAAAGCTTCACCATGCAGATGGTCTACGATATTCACGTAGAACCGTATTACAGTGAGGAAATGAGCAAAAACGCCTATCGCGTAGAATACAAAATCCATAAAAACAACGGTACATTCCGCAATGATATGGGCAGTGACGTCTCCCTTGCGCTGTTGTTCGTTTTGGAGGAAGAGGGAAGCGAGTATCGCATCAAGCAGATCGTTCCGTTTACCCATTATTGATCAATATACGGTCGCTCGACCACGAATTGAAATTATTTGAAATTTTCTTCGGAAAGCTATTGACAATCACGTGATTGCGTGGTATAATACAATCACGATAACCCATGTAGGTCAAAATTCATGGACAAAAAGGAGGTTTGGATGAAATGATGACGTATGTATGGGCGGCTGTTATCGTAGCAGCGCTACTCTTGGAGGGTGTGACGTTTGGCTTGGTGGCCATCTGGTTCGTGCCCGGTGCACTGGTGGCGTTGATCATGTCGCTGTTCTCCGTGCCGTTGCCGTGGCAGATCCTTGCGTTTGGAGTCATCAGCGTGATAACGCTGTTCCTGGGGCTTAAGATCCGCCGCAGAAAGACCAAAACGAACGTTGACTCGTTGATCGGTAAAACGGTGTTGATCACCGAAGAGGTGAACAATATCGAGGCCAAAGGAACGGGTAAGCTGAACGGACAGGTCTGGACGGTCCGCGCAAAAAATCCGGCGGAAGCACTCGTGCCGGGAGACTTGGCAATCGTTGTCGCCATCGAGGGTGTCAAGCTGATCTGCCGCAAAAAGTAAAAAACATTTAATTACATTTTAGGAGGAAAATTATGGGACCCTTTATTGTCGTAGGAATTATCATCGCCGTACTCTTTCTTCTCGTTATCACCAACATCCACATCGTGCCTCAGGGACAGGCGTTTGTCATTGAGCGTCTGGGCGCATACAATGCGACCTGGTCGACTGGTCTTCACGTCAAGCTGCCTTTCTTTGATCGCATCGCCAAGCGCGTCAACCTGATGGAGCAGGTGGCCGATTTCCCGCCCCAGCCCGTGATCACCAAGGATAACGTCCGTATGCAGATCGACACCGTCGTGTTCTATCAGATCACCGACTGTAAGCTGTTTGCCTACGGTCATACCACCCCTATGGCTGCTATCGAAAATCTGACCTCCACCACGCTGCGTAACATCATCGGTGAGATGGAGCTGGATAACACGCTGACCAGCCGCGACGTCATCAATACCCAAATGCGCGCCGTTCTGGACGAGGCAACCGACCCCTGGGGTATCAAGGTTACCCGCGTTGAGCTGAAGAACATCATTCCTCCCAAGGAAATTCAGGACGCCATGGAAAAGCAGATGAAGGCTGAGCGTGAGCGCCGTGAGTCCATCCTGAAGGCTGAGGGTGAAAAGAAGTCTGCAATCCTTGTGGCCGAAGGTCAGAAGGAAGCTGCCATCCTCAAGGCAGAAGCAGAAAAGCAGGCCGCCATTTTGAAGGCAGAGGCACTCAAGGAGGCCGCTATCCGTGAGGCAGAGGGTCAGGCCGAGGCCATCCGTCAGGTGCAGGAAGCAACCGCTGCCGGTATCCGCATGATCAACGAGGCCGCTCCCGGTGAGGGCGTTATCGCCATCAAGAGCCTGGAGGCATTCGCCAAGGCTGCCGACGGTAAGGCAACCAAGATCATCATTCCTTCCGAGATCCAGAGCCTCGCAGGTCTGGTCACCAGCGCAGCAGAGCTGGCAAAGAAGGACGAATAATTGCCAATAAAAGAGCGGGGGAGAAACCTTTTGCAAAAGGTTTCTCCCCCGCGCCCCCTCTTCGAAAACCGTAAAGGAAAAATGGCTACTGCCTCTGATTTGGCAATAGTCTTTTTCTTTGTAAAGTTTTCTGGAGGGGGAGGGGGAGGCTCTTTTTCAAAAGAGCCTCCCCCTTCAAAGAAATGCTATTATGCAAGTTCGATGGTCACGATCTTCTTGGCGGGAAAGTCAAGAGTGATCTTGCCGTCCTTGATCTCAAGATCGGAGATCTTTTCCTCACCGAGGTTGGTCAGTGCGGCGCCGGTGAAAGCAGGAACGTCCATCGTCAGGGCAACGGCCTCGTCGCTCGTGTTGAACAGACGAAGGATGACACAGTCGCTGTACTCGGCCTTCTTGAAGGCGGACATACGAATGAATTCGTTGTCAAAGCGGACGTAATCAGCAGCCGCGGGCAGCTTACCCTCGTGCTTTTCGGTGCCGATCGCCAGAGCGGCAGGGCCTGCGTAGACGTAGCCCAGACCGTAAGCTGTGGCCTTGTCGGTGGTCTGATAGGGGATCATGGAGTATTCGAGCGTCCAGGTACCCTTCTTCTGACCCAGAGGCGTGGGGAATACGCCCCAGTCACCGATCTGACCGATGCAGCGGAGCAGCGTGATGGCCAGCGTGTTGCGACCGTCGCGCAAAACCTCGTACTCGCAAAGACCGCGGTTGGCAACCATCAGTGCGTCAACACCGTTTTCGGACTCCAGCGTGACGAACGCCTGATCGCGCTGTGCGTTGCAGGGGTTCTTCCAGGTGAAGGCGGGCTGAATGTCGCGGCGAACCAGATCGAACTGACCCTCGGCCAGAACCGTCTTGGTGTCGATGTTGGACTCAAACAGCGCGCGGATTCTGTGATCCTCGGCGCGGTTGGTGATGGTCGTCTTGAAGTCCACGCGGGCAATGCCGTCGGACAGCGTGACGTAGGTGGTGATATCGGCGTCGATCGCCATGGGAACGACGGCCTTGAAGGTAACGGAGTAGGGAGTGACCTCGTAGAGCGAAACGTCAGCAACCGAATCCTTGGTGGTGACGGCAACGTCGCCCTCTGCCTGAACGTAGTTGTACAGGTTACCGCGATCCTGCGTATCCTCGAACAGGTTCTGACCTGCGTATACGCGGCCCGTTCTCTTGTCGGTTACG
>SVSH01000015.1 GCA_015064395.1 Oscillospiraceae bacterium | reverse complement strand
TCGAGAATATAGCGGCGGTTGAGGTTACGCAGCTTGATGTCGACGAGATCCAGGCCAATTATATCGCCGACATCAAGCTGCGTAACCTCAACCGCCGCTATATTCTCGACCGCATCAGCGAGATCGAGGCTCTGCAAAAGGAGATCGAGGAGTTGGAGGGCATCCTCGCCGACGAGCTCAAGCTCAAGGCGCTGATCACCAAGCAGCTCACGGCCATCAAGCAGAAATACGGCAAGCCCCGCAAGACCATCATCGTAGAGCCTCCCTTTGAGGTCTTCGACCCTGCCAAGAGCGAGGCTGAGGAGGCCGCGGTGCCCACCAAGCTGGTCTTCACACGTGAGGGATATATCAAAAAGCTGGCCATTCGTCCCAACACCAACCTGGAGGATCAGCGTCTCAAGGAGGGCGACCGCGTCGTTGACATGGTGGACGCCGCTCCCAACGACGACGTGCTGTTCTTCACCGACAAGGCACAGCTCTTCCGTGCCCGTATCGCCGAGTTTGATATGCTCAAATCCTCGCAGATGGGTGAGTTTATCCCCAGCAAGCTGGGCATGGGTGATGGTGAGCGTCCGTTGCTGATGCACCTGCTGCACACCTCGCTTTCTCCCAAGGATCACGTCGTTCTGATCTTCCAAAACGGCAAGGGCGTCCGCGTTCCCATGAGCGCGTATGAGACCAAGGGCTTCCGCCGCAAGCTGACGGGTGCTTATTCCGACGTCTCCCCCGTTGTGGCGATTTATTATGAGAAGAACAACAAGCCCTTGGATCTGTTGCTCGTTGGCAACGACAATCGCGGCATTCTCATTAAGTCTGCCATGATTCCAGAAAAGACGACACGTACCTCGCAGGGCGTTCAGCTCATCACCATGAAGCCGGGCGCAGTCCTTGAGCGAGTGCTCGCCGCCCCTGCCGCTGACAGCAAATTTGCCGGCGCCTCCTGCCGCAAGATCAAAATCCCCTCCGCATCAGTCGAGCTCAAGCCCGGGGACATCCCGGACGAGCTTGCTTGATCATATGATATTTTTTAGGAAAGGATCCCATCATGAAAAACCTCAACACTGAAAACAAAATGAACAAAAAAGAAAGCAGACGTAAGCTGCTCATTCGTATCTTCGCTCTCGTTCTCTCTCTATTCATGGTCGGCGGTAGCCTGTATTATCTCTTCGCCGTTCTCGCCACCTTTTAACGAAAGGATGTGCTGATATGAAGAAGATCGTACTTCTCGCCCTTGTGCTCTCCCTGGTCTCCGGTCTCTTGATTGGCTGCGATGAATTCTTTGCCCCCGGTACAACCAACGACCCTCCTTCCGAAGAAGGCGACGCAACGGGGGATAACGACAACACCTCGGACAAGACCGAATCCGAAAACAACGGTTCTGCAGGCGGCAATACGTCCGGCGGTACCAATAGCGGCACGGACATCAATGGCGACGGCGTGGTTGACGAAAACGACCGTATTCCCGATGATTCCACAAACGAAAGGCCGAACGATGGCGGCAACACAACACCCCCTGCCAACCCCGAAACACCCACAGGCCCTGCCACCATTGAATACGAGCAGGATCTTCGTCTTGCCGAATCCCCCGACGATATGATCTTTACCTGTATGGGTGCGAGTAATAAAACGCTGTCCGGCAGTGTTTCCATCTCGGCCACATATAAGGATCAGTACCCTGTCATCTCCGTCTGGATGGGTGCTTTTGCCGGCTGTACTGGAATCACGGATGTGACCATTGCCGAGGGTATCACGCGCATCTATGCCCAAGCGTTCATCGGCTGCACCGGCATGACGGACATCTATCTCCCCTCCACCCTCACCTCAATCGGTATGGAGGCATTTGCCGCTTGCAAAAATCTGACCAACATACACTTCAGAGGGACCAAGGCGCAATGGGAGACCATTGCCAAAGAAGACGATTGGGCACCAAGCGTCGGGCAGTACGTCATTCACTGCACTGACGGGGATATCGTTGTCGATCAGCAGTAATTCACGCCCCAAGGAGAATCTACCATGAGTAATATGAACATTGTATGCCTGGATCTTGAGGGCGTGCTCGTCCCCGAGATCTGGATCGCCTTTGCCGAGGCCTCGGGCATTCCCGCGCTGAAGCGCACCACCCGTGACGAGCCCGATTACGATAAGCTGATGCAGTACCGACTGGGCATCCTCAAGGAGCACGGTCTGGGACTCAAGGAAATTCAGGCGACCATTGAGCAGATCGATCCAATGCCGGGCGCCAAGGAATTTTTGGATGAGCTTCGCTCGCTGACCCAAGTGATCATTCTCAGCGACACGTTTACGCAGTTTGCCGCTCCTTTGATGAAAAAGCTGGGGATGCCCACCATCTTCTGCAACACGCTGGAGGTGGCCGAGAGCGGTGAGATCACGGGTTATCGCATGAGATGCGAAAAGTCCAAGCTGACCACCGTCAAGGCGCTTCAGTCCGTGGGCTTTGAGACGATCGCCTCGGGCGACAGCTACAACGATCTGGGCATGATACTCAACAGCAAAGCGGGATTTCTGTTCCGCAGTACCGAGCAGATCAAAAAGGATTATCCCGATCTGCCCGCCTTTGAAGCGTACAACGATCTGCTTGCCGCCATTAAAAAAGCGCTGTAAGGCAATAAAAAAGACCGACACACGTCGGTCTTTTTTATTGTATTTTAGCCTTGATGAGTTTGGATAGCCATACGGCAAGCATAATTTTCAGAATATCGAACGGGATAAAGGGTACGACACAAACCATCAAGGCAGTCAAAAATGAGACGGGAGTTGCTACGTAGCAATACCAAAGCAAGCCGCAAGCGTAGCTGACAAGTAGTCCCAAAAAGCAACCCATATGTGACCCGTACTTGCCCGTTTTATGCAAGGCTACAATACAGAGCACCACAAAAAGGTAGCTGAAAATAAAACCGCCTGTAGCCCCGAAAAGCATCCCTACGCCTCCCCCAAAGCCGGCAAACACCGGCAGTCCCAGCGAGCCGAGGGCCAAATAGACCCCCACGCAGGTCAATGCCTCACCAAGCGGCAATAGCAGTGCCATGAGCATCACGGCAAGCAAGGAAAGGCTGACCGGAACGGGGCCTATGGGGATACAGATGGGAGAGATCAGACACAAAAGTGCGCTCAACAGTGCACAGCGGGTGATGCGTTTTGCCATAGTGCCTCCCTTCCAACTTGCAAACAGTGCCTGCGGAGCATCCCGCAGGCACTGACTGATTTTGTTTTAGATGCTGTGAACGCCGCTTGCCGCATCGGCCGCCGTTGCGTCGATGCCGTACTTCTTTTGCTTGCGGTACTCAAAGAACTTGAGTGCTACCTGCTCGAACAGCGCGTAGGACAGCACGTCCTCATCCTGCTCCATATACTGGGGGATCTTGGCGCGCAGCTCTTCCAGCTCGGGCTTGAGAAGATCGGCGGGACGGCAGGTGATCTGCTCGGCGTCGCCAATGACCTTTTTGACAAACTCAGGATCCATTGCAACAGGCGTCTGACCGTAGTCACCGCGAACAAGTCCGCGGAACTCCTTGGTGACCGTCTTGTATCTCTCGCCGTACAGCACGTTGAACACGGCCTGCGTACCGACGATCTGAGACGAGGGGGTTACCAGAGGGGGATAGCCTGCATCCGCACGAACGCGCGGCACTTCCTCAAGAACAGCGTCGAGCAGATCAGACTTGCCGGCCTGCTTGAGCTGGGACACAAGGTTGGACAGCATACCGCCGGGAACCTGGTTGATCAGCGCATTGACGTTGACCTTCATAACCTTGGGATCCATCAAACCACTCTGCAGATACTTCTCGCGCAGAGGGGTGAAATACTTGGTGATCTCGTTGAGCTCGGTCAGGTCGATGCCCGTGTCGTACTCGGTTCCTGCCAGGGCGGCGACGAGCGACTCGGTGGGCATGTGCGACGTGCCCTGTGCCATGGGCGAGATCGCGGTGTCGACCACGTCAACGCCGGCTTCAATGGCCTTCATGGTCGACATGCTGGCCACGCCTGCGGTGTAGTGGGTGTGAAGCTGGATCGGAACCTTGACGGTCTCCTTGAGTGCCTTGACCAGGTCGTAGGTGGTGTAAGGCAGAAGCAAGCCTGCCATATCCTTGATACAGATGGAGTCAGCGCCCATCTCCTCCAGCTGCTTGGCATAGGTGGTATAGTAGTTGATGTCGTAAACGGGACCGGTGGTGTAGCTGATCGCCGCCTGCACGTGACCGCCTTCCTTGCGAGTTGCCTTAATAGCAGTTTCAAGGTTGCGAGCATCGTTGAGAGCGTCGAAAATACGCAGGATGTCGATACCGTTGGCAATCGACTTCTGCACGAAATACTCGACGACGTCATCCGAATAGTGGCGGTAGCCCAGAATGTTCTGGCCGCGGAACAGCATCTGCAGCTTGGTGTTCTTGACGCGAGCACGGATGGCGCGCAGTCTCTCCCAGGGATCCTCGTTGAGGAAGCGCATGCAGGCGTCGAAGGTCGCGCCGCCCCATGCTTCGAGGGAATAGTAGCCTACCTTATCCATCGTTTCCAGGATAGGAAGCATATCCTCGGTCGTCATACGGGTCGCGATCAGAGACTGATGCGAGTCGCGAAGGACTGTTTCTGTAATCTTTATTTTAGCCATTTGACAATGTTTCCTTTCTCAATTATGTATAACGCGGCATCAGAATGCCCAGGACAGGAAGACACCGGCCGCCACGGCGGAGCCGATAACACCTGCTACGTTGGGGCCCATGGCGTGCATCAGAAGGAAGTTGGTAGGATCCTCCTTTTGACCGACCTTTTGGGCAACACGAGCCGCCATAGGAACGGCGGAAACGCCTGCAGAGCCGATGAGGGGATTGATCTTGCCGCCCGTGAGGACGTTCATGATCTTGGCGGTAAGCAAGCCGCCGCAGGTGGAGACGCAGAACGCCGCCAGACCGAGAATAACGATCAGTACCGTTTGACCGCTCAGGAAGTTGTCTGCCGTTGCCGTAGCGCCAACCGAAATGCCCAAGAAGATGGTAACGATATTGATCAGCTCGTTCTGTGCCGTCTTGGAGAGACGATCCGTCACGCCGCAGACGTTGAGCAGGTTACCAAACATCAAGCACCCGATCAGTGTCAATGCGCTGGGGACGATCAGACCGACCACAGCCGTAACGAGCACGGGGAAAACGATCTTCTCCACCTTGGAGACCTCACGAAGCGCCGTCATTTTAATGGCGCGCTCTTTCTTTGTGGTCAACAGCTTCATAAAGGGGGGCTGGATCATAGGGATCAAGGCCATGTAGCTGTACGCCGCGATGGCGATCGCAGGCAGAAGACCCGAAGCCAGGATCTTGGTCACGAGGATCGCCGTAGGGCCGTCCGCGCCACCGATGATACCGATAGCGGCCGCCTCCTGGGGCGTAAACCAACCGGAGATCAGCGCCGCGGCAAAAGCAACGAATACGCCCGTCTGTGCGCCTGCGCCGATCAGCAGGCTCTTGGGGTTGGCAATCAGAGGAGTAAAATCAGTCATCGCGCCGATGCCGATAAAGATCAGGCAGGGGTAGATGCCCAATTTAACACCTAAATAGAGCAAGTCGAGGAAACCACCGTCGTGGAGGACCTGTCCAAAGTCAATGTCGGTCTGGACAAACCATTCTGCGTGGAAAATTTCCGCACCGGGGATATTGGTCAAGAGCATACCGATCGCGATGGGAAGAAGCAAGAGCGGCTCGAAGCCCTTGACGATTGCCAGATAAACCAGCACGCCGGCAATCACAAACATGAGCACCGTCTTCCACCAATCGGTTTGCTGGAATAGCTGATAGATACCGGTTCCATGCAGGAAGGTATCCAGGCTTTGCATAATTTCAGCCATAATAAACAGTCACCTTTCTTCAGATTGGCAAGATGCGGCTTACGCGATGGTAGCCAGAACCTCGTCGGTCTGAACAGATGCGCCCTTGGATACGGGCAAAGAGGTAATGGCACCGTCGACAGGAGCGAAGATCTCATTCTCCATCTTCATTGCCTCGAGGATGCAGATAACATCGCCCTTCTTGACCCTATCGCCAACGGCGACGTTGATCTTCATGATGGTGCCGGGCATGGGAGCCTTAACGGCCTCACCGCCTGCGGCAGGTGCAGGAGCAGGTGCTGCTGCGGGAGCGGGTGCGGCGGCAGGAGCAGCGGCAGGAGCAGCTACGGGAGCAGCTACGGGGGCTGCTACGGGAGCGGCTACGGGAGCGGCTACGGATGCGGTGTAGCCGGCGGTAGCGCCGACCTCCTCGACCATAACTTCATAAGTGACACCGTTGACGGTTACGTTATATTTTCTCATTGTAATGTTCCAACCTTTCTTAAAATCATCAATCTGAATTACTTACGGTTCCATGCGCCCGTATTCGAAGCGCGACGGAAGGAAACAACGCGGAAGCCACCGGGGGGAAGCGTTCCCTCCTCTGCCATAGCGGCACTGACGGCGGCAGTGATGACGGCGATGAGCGCACCGTTGTCCTGTGCGACAGGCTGTGGTGCCACAGGAGCAGGCGCAGGCGCCGGGGCAGGCGCGGGAGCTGCGGGCTTGACCACAACACCGACACTGTTGCTTGGCTCTCTGCGACGAGCAGGCATATCGTGAAGAAGAATGCGTGCCAGTACCAAGATGCCCCAGAGAAGCGCCAAAATGGCGAACACGGCACCAAGGCCGACGATCAGCATGCGCAGGGCGTAAGCCACACGCTCGCCAATGGGCATTCCCGTTACGTTGGGCCAGGTAAAGAGCAAGGTTACTAACATATTCATATAAGGACCATCCTTTCGGCCACCGGCATCAGAGTGCCAGGGTGGGATGACGGCGGACGGGCTTTTCGTCTGCCTTGGAGGACAGCATATACAGTGCCGAGCAAACTCTCATGCGAAGCTCCTCGGCGGGGATCACGTCGTCGATGTCACCGCGCATAGCCGCGATCTCGGGCTTGGCGTAAGTGTCGATCCATTCCTTTTCGACCATCTCACGGGTGTTCTCCTCGGTGACCTTGTCGTTCCATACAAAGGCGACGGCCTTGTCGGGAGCCATGGTACTGATGACGGCCTCGGGCAGAGCAAATACCAGGTCGGCGCCCAGTGCGCGGGAGCCCAACAGCGTGTATGCCGCGCCGTAAGCCTTGCCCGTCACAACGGTGACCTTAGCGCAGGTGGAAGAAGCGTAAGCGGTAGCCAGACGAGCGTATACGGAGGAAGCAGGCTGTGCCTGAGCCTCGGCATCCACGTCGACGCCCTCGGAATCCACCAGAGTCAGTACGGGAATGTGGAAGGCATCGCACAAGGAGACCATACGGGCAGCCTTGCGAGCCGCGTCGACGGTCAAGGCACCCTTGGCCGCAACAACACCGACGACCTCGCCGCCCATGCGACCCAACGCGGTCGTCATTTCGGGAGCGAATTCAGCGTAAAGCTCGGTCATCACACCACCGTCCAGCATAGCCGCAGGAAGGGGTGCGCCGACAGCCAACGCGCGGTTGGGATCCTCGGCATCAGCCATTGCATGATCGCAGTTGTTGGAAGGCAACAGGCCGACGAGGGCACGAACGGCGCCCATCGCCTCTGCTTCGCTCTCGCAGGTCAGCGCAGACAGGCCGCTCTTGGCAGCCGCCTCGGCGCTTGCCGTCTCTGCACCCAGCACGAAGGGGGTAGTCATATACAGCTTCGTTTTGTCCTTCACGGTTACGATGAGATCAAACATAGACGCCGTCACAGCTGCACTGCCGGCACAAACGCCGCAGATCACAGCGATCTGGGGTACGACGCCCGAAGCGTCCGATACACAGCGCATCCAAGTGCCGTAAGCATCCAGGGCCGCGCTACCGTCATATACAACGACACCGGCACTGTTGAACAGTCCCACGACGGGAGCACCGTTCTTCACTGCCATATCGTAAATGGCACGCAGCTTCTTGGCGCCCGCCTCATCCAAAGCGCCCTTCATTCTGTCCATGTCCTGTGCAAAAGCAAAGGTCAATTTTCCGTCGATGGCACCGTAGCCGCAGACGAGTCCGGTGTACGCATCGGTCGCCGCTTGACGAACGTAAGCGCCGATCTCCACAAACGTACCGGCATCGAAAAGCGAACGGATGGCATCGCTTCCGACGGTTGTCTTGTTGTCCATAATAACCTCCATATCTTACGTGGGAATGTGTCATTTTTCACGAATTATCGCATGAAAAACCATATTCCCCGATTATAATTCAATTATACTTCATCCCGGTCTGTTTGTCAAGCAATTCACAAAATATTCCTACAATATTTTTTATTGACACTATCTGTTGTTGTCCGGCAAAAAAATTTCATTTTATCATTTACAATCCATCAAAATTATGTTATGATATAAGGAGAAGCACACGAATGCGGGCAAGGAGGGCTTTGTATGGCAACCATTTTGCGTTTTACCTTAGGCGACACGCTGGAACTGAAAAAGCCGCATCCCTGCGGAGGCCGCCGCTTTACCGTTTTGCGGGTCGGCGGGGAAATGCGCATTCGCTGTCTTGGCTGTGGGCACGACATGGTCATGGACCGCATCAAGCTGGAAAAGGCAGTCAAGCACATCACCCCTGCCCCGCCCTCGGACGCCCAACCCAATCTCTGATCTTACACGAAAGGCAGACCGTCTATGTTTTATTATATCGCTGGCAAGCTTGCCCATCTGACCCCCACCACCGCCGTTGTTGACGCAGGAGGTGTCGGCTACAAAATGACCATCAGCCAAAACACCTTTGAAACCCTGCCCCGCGCCACGGGCGATTTGTTGTCCGTCACCAAGCTGTACACTTATATGTCGGTGCGTGAGGACGGCGTGGAGCTGTACGGCTTTGCGAGTGAGGCCGAGCTGTCCTCCTTCAAAATGCTGCTGGGCGTTTCGGGCGTCGGTCCCAAGGCGGCCATCTCCATTCTGTCGCTCCTGACCCCCGAAAAGTTTGCGCTGGCCGTTTGCACGGACGACAAAAAGACCATCGCCAAGGCCAGCGGCATCGGCCCCAAAACGGCCGCCCGTATCATTCTCGAATTGCAGGACAAGCTGCTCAAGCAAGCCCCGCCCGAACAGACGCAGGCAACCATCTCGACAGCCATGACCTCCTCCGGCACCTCCAAGGGCAAATTGAGCGAGGCGCAGGACGCCCTGGGCGTTCTCGGCTACAGCCGCAGCGAGGCACTCAGCGCCCTGCAGGGCCTCGACGTCTCCGCCATGGAGATCGAGGACATCATCCGCGCGGCTTTGAAAAAACTGATGAAGTAACGCACCATCCTACCACAAGGAGGTAACATATGAACGCTGACGAATTTGATTTTGAAAACCGAATGCTGGGGGCTGAATACCAGCGCGGTGACGAAAATGAGGAAAACTCCCTGCGCCCCAAGCGTTTGGAGGATTATATCGGACAGGACAAGGTCAAGGAAAACCTGAAGGTCTACATTGACGCGGCGCGTCTGCGCGGCGACTCGCTCGACCACGTACTGCTCTACGGCCCTCCCGGCCTTGGTAAGACCACGCTGTCCAACATCATTGCCGCCGAGATGGGGGTCAATATCCGCGTCACGTCCGGCCCTGCCATTGAAAAGCAGGGAGACCTGGCCGCACTTCTGACCAACCTCAATGAGGGCGACGTGCTGTTCATTGACGAGATCCACCGCCTGTCCCGCTCGGTCGAGGAGATCCTCTACCCGGCGATGGAGGACTACGCGCTGGACATCATCATCGGCAAGGGTCCTGCCGCCCGTAGCATCCGCATCGACCTTCCCCGCTTTACCCTGATCGGCGCGACCACCCGCGCAGGTCAGCTGACCACGCCCCTTCGCGACCGCTTTGGCGTGTTGCTCAAGCTCGACCTGTACTCCCCCGAGCAACTGGCCAACATCGTTCAGCGCAGTGCCGGCATTTTGGGTATCGTCATCACCGAGGACGGCGCTTACGAGATCGCCTCTCGCTCTCGCGGCACGCCCCGTATCGCCAACCGCCTGCTCAAGCGCGTCCGCGACTTTGCTCAGGTCAAGGGCACTGACACCGTCGATGCCGCGATCGCCAATTTTGCCCTGTCCCGCCTGGAGATCGACGCGCTGGGACTTGACGATCTCGACCGCAGAATGCTGTCCACCATCATCAAGTTCTACGACGGCGGTCCTGTGGGACTGGAAACGCTGGCGGCGACCGTCGGCGAGGAGGCCATTACGCTGGAGGACGTCTACGAGCCGTATCTGATGCAGATCGGCTTTCTGTCCCGCACCCCGCGCGGTCGCTGTGTGACAAGACTGGCCTACGAGCACCTGGGTATTCCCTACCATCAAAAGCCCTCCCCCGCCGATCAGATGGCGCTGTTTGGCCAGAGCGAGACCTGATCGTGCGCTTCAAATATCTTGCGTAAAAATAAAAAAAGCACTTGACAAACCCAAGCGCCTGTGTTATAATATCACGCGTGAGTCGATGCAGCGGCCGCTCACGCGTACACGGAGATGTACTCAAGAGGCCGAAGAGGCGCCCCTGCTAAGGGTGTAGGCCGGCAAACCCGGCGCGAGAGTTCAAATCTCTCCATCTCCGCCAGAAAAAAGCACACATTTGTCTACTAAGACAATGTGTGCTTTTTTCAACGAAATTCGCCTTTGGCGAGTGAAATATGGCTTCGCCATGTGAAATAGCTACGCTGTGAAATATTTGCTCCGCAAATGTGAAGAGGCGAATTTCATTTCACATTGCGACGAAGGAGCAATATTTCACAATTCATGCAGTGAATTATTTCACATTCGGCAACGCCGAATATTTCACTAAAAAATATTGCAACAAGTTGCGAATGATATACGAGGCTACGCAAGACCATCTTACGGATAGTCTTGTTTTTTTATACTGATAATTTTCATATCTTATTACAAATATCACTCACCCTGAAATAGAAGAGCTGCGCGCGGTCGCCGTCGCCGAGAAGGTCAACTCTCAAGCCATGGCGCAGTTCCTCACCGCGGTAGGTCTTGCCGGTGAGGACATCGGTATAGACCGCATCGGCACGCGCCGCCTTTAGCTTGAGCAGCTTGGTCGTTCCCTTTTGGCAATCCGCTTTTTCGATCAGCGTAAGAAGCAGCTCCGAGGCATCGGCGGTCGCATAATAGTAGGCGGAGTAGCTGTATTTAGTCGGGAACGCGAGGTTATAATAATCGCCCAGGCGGATGACGTGCTCAAAGCTCTTATATTGCGCGATCTGGGCCGAAATGTCACGCTTGATCTCGTCGCTCATGTCAAGAATGTTCAATTCATATCCCAGCATACCGCCGACTGCCACCTTATAGCGATAATCCAAGGAGCGGAGATTGCCGTGCGGGTTGGAGACGTGGCAGGACATGGTAGCCGCGGGATAAGCAAGCATGGCGGAGGCCTGGATCATGGTGCGGGCGTATGGGTTGGTATTATCGCTCGTCCAGATCTGGAAGCCGTAGGGCATCATGCCAAGATCGTAGCGTCCGCCGCCCCCCGAGCAGGTCTCAATCACGGCATTCGGAAAGCGAGAAGCAAACCAATCGAACAGGCGGTAAACGCCCTTCATATAGCGGAAGAAGACCTCTCCCTGCTGATCCGCCGGCAGCACCGATGATCCGACGTGACTCAAATGTCGGTTCATGTCCCATTTGAAGTAATCAATGGGAATGTCCCCAAAGGTGCGATCAAAGCGGTCGATCAAATAGTCAACCACCGCAGGATTGGACATATCCAGCACCAGCTGGTGGCGGGAGCGCAAGGGCTCTCTTCCCTCCACTCGTAGTGCCCAATCGGGATGCGCCCGGTAGAGCTCGGAATCCGGGTTGACCATCTCGGGCTCGACCCAAATACCGAATTGGATGCCCTCTGCCTTGATCTTTTTTACGAAGCTCGCAAGACCATCCGGAAACTTGTTTCTGTTTTCATACCAGTCTCCCAGCCCTGCCTGGTCGTTGTTACGTGCGCCAAACCAGCCGTCGTCCATGACCAGCATATCAAAGCCCGTTTTCTTTGCCTCTTTGGCAAAGCGGATGAGCTTATCCTCGTTGATGTCAAAGAAGCAGGCCTCCCAGGTGTTGAGAACCACAGGGTGCGGATCCAGTGAGGGGGCGGGCAGGATATGATTGCGAACAAAGCGGTGCAGATTTCTCGTCATCTTTCCGATGCCCGAGGAGGAATAGGTCATGATCGCCTCGGGAGAACAGAAGACCTCTCCCTCGTTCAGGCTGTACGAAAAGCACTCACTGCCCAGTCCTATCAAGACTCTCGTTCTTCCGAATTGATCGACGTCCACCTCGTCAAGGAACGATCCGGAATAGACAAAATTGAAGCCGTACACCTCGCCCCGCTCGTCGGTGGCGTTGTGGTCGCACAGGGCAACGAAGGGATTGTAATGGTGGGAGGAGGCGCCACGGTTGGAATACACCGACTGCAGTCCGTGGTGAAGCGGTGTGCGTTGAAAATTGACCTCACAGCAATGCGAGCCGTAGAGCGAGATCATATCCAGGTCCGAGCGATCAAGATCGAGCATCAGCGGCATACATTTATGGATCGTTACCGGTCTCTCCCCCACGTTTTCCACCATCATATATCTGCTGATGACGTCAACGTCGGCAAAGACGGTGTAATACAGCTTCAGCCGGCAGCCGCTCACCTCGTCAAGAAGCGTGATCTCCAAGGTGTGCGTATGCTCGTCTGCCCGCGCCGCAGGCAACCCGTCAAGCGCCACTCTTCCTTTGAAGATGCGATAAGAGTGATAGACAAAATCACAAACTCCCGTACCATCCGCACTCAGGCGAAGCGCGTTGGGTCTGAAATCTCCCGCGCCGTAGAAGGAGCATTCCTGCGGGAAGAAATCCGGAGATTTGCCGGCGTCGAGAGTGGAAAGATAGGGGGCAAAGGAGACGATCCGATCGATCGGGTCGGGGATTGCATTGGTTCGTTTTCCATAATACGTATGGTACAGATAGCGACCGAACACGACGTCAAAGGCATAGGTCGTGTGCTTGGTATGAAGGATGAACCGCTGCTTATTCTTGATAAATCTGATAGACATAAAAACTCTTCCTTTCCTTCTCTTCCGTGCAATTTCATAAAGATTATACCAAAAATAACCGGACTTGTCCACACCGATCCAAAATAAAATGAAATTTTTCTTGCACTGGGGCTCACCGACCGTCATTTCTCCGATCGATATTTTTCGAAATAAACGATCTTCGTCGATATTTACAATTAATCGTCGAAAATTTCAGCACCCCTTACAAAACGCCCGGAAATCACCGAAAGGTGTTGCGTTTTCAAGGTGTTTATGATACAATAAGGTATCATTTTTTAGGTGTTATTCCCAACGCCGAAAGGAGCGTTTATGAAGCCAACCTATTTTTGGAAGCGTATGCTGTGTTGCCTTTTGGCAGTATCCAGCTGTGCCGCCTTTGCAGGCTGCAGAAAGACTCCCCCCGATGGTGAAGAAGGAAATGAGCCCTCCGATCCGCCTCTTTACACCACCCCTATTTCCGAGGTGATCGTAACGTCGGGCGATAACCGTCTGGCCGTCAATTTCTGCCGCGAGGATCTGGTGCACTTCCGCTTTGCACCGGACGGTGAGGAGTTTGTCCGCTGGAATGCAGTTCCCGAGGCTATCTCCACCCCCGATGCTGACTACGAGGACGTTTGCGGCGAGATCGTGGAGACCGACGAGGCAACCACCATTCGCACCGAGGGCTTGACGGTAATCGTAGATAAGGCAACGCTGGGCATTACCATCACAGACCTCCAAGGCAATGAAATCTTCAAGAGTGCCGCCGAGGCTTTCTCGGTGGACGGACAGGGCAAAACTGCAAGCTTTGTCCGCGACGTAGCGACCACAGAGCATTTCTTCGGTCTTGGCAACGCCAAGGGTGATGCCTTTACTACCACCGATCACAGAAACACCGTATATGATCTTTGGATGCACGACGACAACGTGCACGCCATCGTTCCTCTGTGGTACAGCACCGCCGGCTACGGCATTTACGTCAACAACTCCAACCGCGGAAGCGTTTCCTTCAAAAAGGACTACTCGCTCTCCCTGGACGGCGGCGAGATGAACTTCTACTTCCTCTACGGCCCCTCCTTCAAGACCATTCTGACCAACTGGTCCGAGCTGGCGGGACGTATGGCCATGCCTCCGCTCTACGCGCTGGGTCTGACCTATCGTGGCCATAGCAACTGGACGGAGGATCAGCTCACTGACGCCATCACCTCCCAGTTTGACGCGGGCATTGCCATCGACATCGCCGGTGTTGAGCCCGGCTGGCAGACAAAGACCTATCCCTGTACGTATGCCTGGAACACCAAGTTCACGACAGACGCGACAGCCTTTGTCAAGCGTATGCACGAGCTTGGTCTGCACGTCAATTTGTGGGAACACCCTTACGTTTCTCCCTCGGCAGAGATCTATGACGACATTTTGGAATACTCACTGCCCGGTAGCGTGATCGGCACTCGCGATTGGGAAGACCGCAGCGGCAACTACGCCTTTGGCGGCATCGTTCCCGACCTGACGATGGAGGACGCGCGCGACCTGTATTGGGACATTCACGACAAGAACCTGGTCTCCATCGGCGTTGACGGCTTCAAGGTTGACGAGACCGACTCCTGGGGTGCGAGTGCCAGCCTCGAGCTGCTCTTCCCCGGCGGACTTTCCAACAATGCTTACCACAATCTCTTGGGTACGCTGACAGTCAACCTGCTGCACGAAAAGTATCGCGAGGAATACAATCTGCGTTCCTTCATGTACAGCCGCGGTAACTACTTCGGTATGCAACGCTATGCCACCTCGGCTTACACCGACTATTACGGCTTTGACCAGTTCGTCATGTCCGTCATTGCCCAGTCCTATTCGGGTACTTACTACACGCCTGAGATCCGCGACACCAGCACAAAGAATGACATCTCCTATATGCGTCGTGCCCAGCTGATGTTCCTGACGCCCTTTGCTATGTCCAACGAGTACGCAACCGAAGCAACCGTGCTGGGAAGAAGCCAGGCCATCATCGATTGCTACACCAAGTACAATCAGCTGCACTACAAGCTCATCCCCTATATGTATAGCCTGTTCTGGAATCAGCACAACACCGGTATCGGCGTGACCCGCTCACTGCTGCTTGAATTCCAGGATGATCCCAACGTGTATAAGATCAACGACCAGTTTATGCTGGGAGAGTCCTTCATGGTCTGCCCTGTCAGCAGCACCTCGCGTGTCGCAACGGTTGACATTTATCTGCCTCAGGGCGAGCGCTGGATGGATTACAACACCGGTTACATCTACGAGGGCGGTCAGACCATCGAATACACCTGTGCCGCTGATACCCTTCCCCTGTTCGTCCGTATGGGCGCGATCGTGCCTTTGGGCCACTATGGCAACAACACCGCCGACGTCGTCGGCACCACGCTGACGCTGGACATCTATCCCTCGACGGAAAAGACGAGCTTTTTGCTGTACGAGGACGACGGCAAGAGCTTCAACTATGAAAAGGGCGAATATGCAGAAACGCTGATCACCTCGCAGCTGACGGGCAACGATCTCGTCGCCGTTCTGGGTGCTCGTTCCGGCAAGTACGCGGTTGACACCCGCGCTTGCGTCATGCAGTTCCATTACCGTTCGCAGCCCACCGCCGTCCTTGTCGACGGCAAGGAGATCTCCGCAGCCGCTTCCCTGGAGGCATTCAACAATTCAACCGAGCCCTGCTATTACTATAATGCCAACGCCGAATACGACATTGACAAGATCATCTACGTTCGTCTGACGGACAACGGTGCAGAACACACCGTACACGTCAAGGTCGGCAAAGAATCCGAGCAACAAATACCCGAGATCGTGATGGAAGGCTCACTCTACGAGTGCGAGTCCAAGAGCAATACCCTCGTCGGTGCCAAGGTCACTCACAAGGATGGCGCGTCGGGCAAGGCGATCGTTTCGGACGTTGGAAACAACGGTCACAACACGCTGACCATCAACAACGTCAAGGTAGCCAAGAGCGGTCTGTACGACGTTGAGATTTCCTATTACAACGGCGGAGAGGATGCCCGTATGCTGTACATCAGCGTCAACGGCGAAGAGCCCATTCCCGTTTACTGCTACAGCGCCGGCAACTGGAACGATTCCAAGTCGCTGACCATTCCGATGCGACTGAATGAGGGTGAGAACACCATCACCTTCGGCACGGCCGAAGGCAAGGGCTGGGCTCCTGACCTTGACTGTATCATCGTCTATGACGATGATACCACCACCATTTCGATGAGCGGCAACGTCCTGTATCCCAGCGATGCACAAATCAGCGGCGGCTTGAGCATCGAACAAATGAGCAATGCTGTGGGCGGCAGTGCCGTCAATGGCTTCGGCTCCTCCGCAGACGCGGCGCTGACCTACAAGGTGACCTCCGACCGCGAAGGACCTTACCAGCTCAACATCAACTACGCCAGCCCCTCGCTCAGAGCGCAGAAGATCAACCTGACGGTCAACGGCTCAACGACACAGATCTCCCTGCCCACGACCAACAGCACGCACCTCTTCTCGACCCTCAATATGACCATCTACTTAAAGCAGGGAGAAAACATCATCTCGCTGGGTAGCGACGGCGGCCCAACCGTTTACGAATGTGAGGTAGGCGGCGAGTACAAGAGCTGTACCAACAAGCTGGCCCCTCCGGAAGGCTACACGCAATCGGGCGGACTCGCGGTTGGCAACATGAGATCCGGCAGTTCCATGATGACGATGCGCGGATTGACCGTTCCCAAGGACGGCAAATACAAGGTCATCATCTATGCCGCTTCGGGCGACAGACGTACCTTCCGCTTCATGGTCAACGGCGTGGAGCTTGATCAGCTACATTCCATTCAGACCGGTCACTTCCACAAGTTCCAGGCCTATGAGGTCGAGCTTGAGCTCAAAGCGGGCGAGAATACCCTGTCCATCTTTGGTTATGGTATAGCCGAGGGCAAGGGCGACACCGACTGGATGCCCAACTTTGACTACGTCATCATTCCCGACGTAAAGCCTGACATCGATATCCGCATTGGTGCGATCTCGATCGAATAACACCAATCATCAAAAGCAAATGGCCACTGCCTCGGGCAGTGGCCATTTGGTTATTGTGATCCATTTATACCTTGTCGCAAAGACCCACAAAATCCTTGACCGTCGCGTCGGCCTCGGCCTGCATCGCGTCCCAGGTGTTGTCCGCGTGGGCGTCGTACACGCCGACGGTAGCAAGCCCCACCGACTTGGCGGTGCGAATGGCGGTCAGGTTGTCGTCAAAGAAGACAGCCTCCTCTGCCTTGACGCCGAAATGCTCCAGCGCCATGCGGTAGATGGCAGGGTCGGTTTTGGGGAGCCCTACGTGGTCGCAGTTGATGATATAATGGAACCAGCCCGTCATGCCGTTGCGGGCAAGGCAGGGTAAGATTCGCCCGATGGTCGCGGCGGTGACAAGACCGACCTTGACGCCCTTATCGCGCAGTGCCCGTACAAGATCAACCGCGCCGGGCTTTGCCTCAATGTGCTGCTCGTACTGCTCCTGCGAGAGCTGTTCGATCTCGCCAAGAATGGTCTGGACCGTACCCTTACAGCCGTAGTCCAAAAAGAACTGCGCCGTTTCCTCCTCGGTCAAGGGGATGAGGGGGAACATAAATTCCTCGGTAAAGTTGTCGGGAATGGGTAGCCCATGCAGGCGCAAAATGGCCTGATCTACCTCGCCCCACATGCCCATCGAGTCAACCAGCGTTCCGTCAAAATCAAATAATACGACCTTTTTATCCTTCAAAATGCGCGAAATAGCGTCCATTGTGATCTCCTTTTTTGTGTTGGAAGAAAAGTATATCACAAAATGGCGAAGGATGCAAGAGGGATTTTCAATTTATTTGTGCTTCTCCGTTTGCATATCAAAATACTCCTCCAAGCCCTCGATTTCGACGGCGGGGACGTAGGTCTTGGCGTATTCTTGAATAATACCCGATTCATCGTATTCACTCGCACCAAGGTGCTTGTAAAAGGTATAGAAAGGAACGACCATGCCATTTTCCCCGTGGACGTACTCAAAGGAAACGGCGTCGTATTTTGTAAAGTCCACCTTTTTCTGCTCGGCCATACATAGCTTGCAGGAGTGACTGCCGAAGACGTAGCCTTTGGCCAAAAGCTCCTCCGCTTCGTCAAGAGAGAGCATACGAGCTTTGCCGTCAATGGAGTAATAGTTTTGCCAATCCCTTATTGTCTCATAGGGAGAAACCTGAACTAAAAATGCCTCATCCTTAGCTGTCCCCCAAGCATACGCGCCATTGTTCCCCATACTTACCCGAAATGTCATACACAAATATTCCGAGCTCATGGGTGGCTGCATAAAATGCTCGTCAAAGTTCTTAGGAAATGCCGAATGCTCTTCGTCATAGAGATAAATATACAGCGATCCCAATCCATCGTGAGAATACGAGCGGACAATTTTCACCTGTGAATAATTCTTTCCAAAAAATGAGTTCCAATATGCAAAGTTAGCCAATAATTTTTCGAGAATCTGTTCATCCGTGTCCGTGCTGAGAATAGAAACGTACTCTCCCCCAATTTGTATACGTTTACGCTGGCCAGTCTCAGGATCTTGCGGAAAATACGTCATATACAGCAAATTATTACTGGCTATAAAGTCCAATTCCTTGTAACCACTTTCGCCCTTCACACCCGCCTTATATTCAGTGGCGTATTTATTCCACGAATGCTTGGATTCATCAATTTCATAATGTGAAGATTTGACTCCAGACAGTTCCTTGCCCTTTCCCAGATATTTTCGAATAAAACTTTTCAATGCTTGCTTACTTGCATCCAAATACTGATTTTGGTAAATAGGTAAAAATTCTGCTGTGGGAATGGGGAGAATTCCCAAATACTCTATACTGGGGGCATATACCGTGATATACTGATTACTTCCTCCGTCGTTTACCCCAAACAGCTTATGAATTTGCGTTGCACTCAACGACATTTCACTTACGTTGCTACCCAACACCGGCCGCCAAGGCTCACCCGTCGGGATCCACGGTTCGATGGGGGTTTTAGGGCCTCGCAAAATGGCGGTCAATCCAATGATCACCGCCAAGCAGGCGCACGCGACGGCGCTCCAGCGGATGATGATGGGGCGGCGGGGCTTGCGGTCGGCGTCATCAATGAGATCATCACCGATCATGCCGATGGCGTTTTGCAACAATTCCTCGTGCTTCATACGAAAATGCCCTCCTTTTTCAGATACTCGCGCAAGTTCTCGCGGGTGCGGTGCAGCATCATTTTGACCTTGCTTTGCCCGTAACCGTAGCGGCGGGCAATGGCCTCCACCGAGTCAAAATACCAATAGCGGCGCAAAAAGACGCGGCGGGGGTCGTCGTCCAGCGTGCGCAAGAAGGCATCGATGGCGGCGGTCAGCTCCTCCTCGCGCAGTTTCTCGTCGATCGTCACGTGATCAGGGATACACTCGTGCAGCTCCTCCAGCGTCAGCGGCACCTCACCCCCACCCCGCTTATCGGCCGTCTGCCGCTTGAGGCGGTCGAGAGAAATACGGCGGGTGATCTTACCGAGAAAGGTTTTCAGAAGGCTTGGCTTGTGGGGCGGCATGGCGTTCCATGCGTCAAGATAAGTATCGTTTTCGCACTCCTCGGCGTCGGGTGCTGAGTGCAGGATGCCAAGGGCAATGGCATACAGGTAGCGGCCGTATTTGTTGCGCGTCTCGCCAATGGCCTGCTCGTCCCTCTGCCAGTACAGCTCTACAATCGTTTTGTCATCCATGGTGATCTCCTTTCATGTCGTATCAAGGGGCTCTCACCTCTCTACTCGACAAAATAGGCTCGTGGTCACATTTTTTTCCATTATATCATATTTTTTTGCTTGGTGCAAAACTTCTTTTGCACTTTCGTTGCAATTTAGGGAAAACTGTGCTATACTAAACGGAGAAACGATACGGGAGGTTGGAATATGGCAACGGAAGCAAATACGCAAGGGCGTCAGTTGGCTCGCAACACCACGGCCTTGACTATCGGACGCCTGGGCTCCAAGGTCCTCGTTTTTTTGCTCGTCCGCTTTTACACCGCCGTTCTCACCAAAGAGGAGTTCGGCACGGCGGACCTCATCACAAGCCTGTGCAATTTCCTCATTCCCGTGGCTTGCGCGGGGTTATCGAGCGGCTTTTTCCGCTTTGCCGCTGAGGCCAAAGGCCACCGTGAGCAGTCGAGCGTATTCAGCGCGGGCGTGTCCATTCTCGCCCTTTCTTCCATGGCGTTTGCGCTACTCTCGCCCATCCTGTTCGTCATTCCGTATTTTTCCGAGCACGTCTGGCTGATCCTTCTGTACGTCCTATGCGCCAACGTGCACTATCTTGTGTCCGACTTCATACGCGCCCAGGGCGATTACCGTCTGTTTGCTATCCAGGGGCTACTCAACACGGCGCTGAACATCAGCTTCAATCTGTTGTTCCTGCTGCCCTTGTCCATGGGGCTCGATGGATATATTTTAAGCATCATTGCCGCTGACCTTGTTACCTCGGTCTTTTTGATCGTTTACGCCAAGCTGTGGCGTTACGTCAGCGCCAAGGACGTTGACCGCGCAACGGTCAAGGCGATCCTCTCCTATTCTCTTCCCCTCATTCCCGCCGCGCTCTGCTGGTGGATCACGAACGTCTCCGACCGCTACATGGTCACCCACTTTTGCGGTGAGGCACAGAACGGTCTGTATGCCGCCGCCTACAAGATCCCCAACATTCTGACCATCGCCTGCGGCATTTTCATGGACGCCTGGCAGTTCTCAGCCGTAGTCGCAAGTCGCAAGGCAGGCGACACGGAGACACCCGACGAAGCCCGGGAGCGCCGTCGCTCGCTCCGCGCCTTCTTCTCACGCATCTTCCGCGGCTACAGTGCGTTCCTTTGCCTGGCCGCAGGGGGACTGATCCTACTCGCTCGTCCCATTGCGACCATCCTGTTCGATCCTTCCTTCTTTGAGGCATGGCAGTACATTCCCGTCCTTCTGTTGGCCACTGCTCTGTCGGCGCTATCCAATTTCGCGGGGTCGGTGTACATGGTCGAGCGGCGCGGCGTAGCTACCATGGTCACCGCCCTGATCGGTGCTTTGTGCAATATCGGGCTGAATCTGTGGCTCATCCCTCTCATGGGACCCATGGGGGCAGCGATCGCTACCCTTGTCTCGTACCTGATTGTATTCGTCGTGCGCATCATTCACGCCCGCCGTTTCATTCGCTTCCGTCTGCCCCTTGTTTGGCTGTGCCTGAACACCATCCTGCTCGGTGCGCTCTGCACCGTCGTAACGCTGTCCGTTCGCGGCTGGGTCTGGTATGCCGCAGGGCTTTGCCTGCTCCTTGGCGTCATTGACGCCCCCTACTTGATCCGCAGTGTCATCCATCTGTTCGATCGCAGAGCTAAAAAATCTTGAAAAAGCGAAAAAAATTGTCAAAAAAGTATTGCAATTTCAAAAGATGTGTGATATAATGATTGCACTTTGTGTGCAGATGCATCTGCGACACAGGGAAAGGATGGTCCGCTGCATGCTCGCATGAACATCCGGATAATACGAGGAGGGCTTTACAATGGATCTGATCAAAGCTTTTACAAACGAGCAACTGAAGACTGAGGTGCCCGAAATTAACATCGGTGACACCGTTCGTATCCACAACAAGATCGTTGAGGGTACCCGTGAGAGAATCCAGATGTTCGAAGGTACCGTTATCGCCAAGAACGGCGGCGGCATCTCCGAGACCTTTACCGTCAGACGTATTTCTTACGGCTGCGGCGTGGAGAAGGTATTCCCCATCCACTCCCCTAACGTTGTTAAGGTCGACATCATCCGTTACGGTAAGGTAAGACGCGCTAAGCTGTACTACCTGCGTGACAAGATCGGTAAGGATTCCAAGGTTAAGGAAAAGAAGTAATTCTTCCATACCGCGAAGAAAAGGGACTGCATTTTTTGCAGTCCTTTTTTCGTTTTTGTCCGCTTTTTTCGCGCATTTTTCCGCTCCACTGTGAGTAGAGTTGGCAGAGCCTTGCAGTAGACCCGTGCGTCGGCAAGCGTAGAGCCTGCCGGCGCATCAGTTTCTTGACCGCATACGGATCAAGGTGTACAATATTGTTATCAAAAGCGCGACTGTGCGCCCGCAAGAGGAAAGGAATCCCCTCCAGATGTACAACACAAAGCCGATCATCCCCATCTTTTTCGCAGTAGACGATAATTACGCTCCTTATCTGGCCGTTGCCCTGCGGTCGCTCATCGACAACGCATCGCCCGACCATCAGTATAACATTCATATTCTCATCGACAAGCTCAACGAACAAAACACAGCGAACCTGTGCGGTATGGCAAACGACCACGTGCACATCGAGACCGTCAACGTGACAAACAAGCTCGACATGCTGGGCGATATGCTCCATCTGCGTGACTACTACACGAAAACCACCTACTATCGCTTTTTTATCCCTGCCCTGTTTCCCCAATATGACCGCGGGCTGTATTTGGATTGCGACATTGTAGTAACGGGCGATATCGCTCAGCTGTACAATGTCCCGCTGGAGGATAATATCCTGGCCGCCGCTCCCGAGGAGGTCATGCGTATGGTGGACGTATTCGGCACCTACGTGGAGGCCGTGCTGGAGGTTCCTCGCAACGAATATTTCAGCGCGGGCATTTTGGTGATGAACCTGGAAAAGATGCGCCGTGTCGCCCTGGAGGAGCAGTTCGTTGACATTCTCGGCCGTCGCACCTTCCGCGTCACGCAGGATCAGGACTATCTCAACGTGCTCTGCCGCGGAGATTTTCTCATGCTTGACACGGGCTGGAACAAAACGGCCTGCTACGACGTTTCCATCGACACGCCCATCAACATCATTCACTACAAGATCAACTGGAAGCCCTGGCACTACCGCGGCGTTCGCTTTGAGGAGGACTTCTGGCACTACGCACAAGAAACCCCCTACGCCGGTATGCTTTATGCCATGAGAGACGGCTACAGCGCCGCCCAGATCGCAAACGATCGGCAGCAATACGAAAATCTCGTTGCCCTTGCGCTGTCCGACACCGCAAAAGCCAAAGAAGGCATTTTAGTTTGATTTGAAAACGGAGGAGAAAAGCATGGAATTGGCACCTGATCGCGTTGAAGTACTGAAGCGCATCGAAGAATACGAGCGCCTGGGCTACTTTGACCGCGACGTAGAAAACGACCCGCCCACGCGCCCCTTGCGCCCGGGTGAGGTTGACTATACCCTCAAAAAGCTATCCTCGCGCATTGCCAGCGAGTTTGCCAATGAGGTCGCCCGCCGCCATTTTGACAAGTGTATCAAACGAGGCGAGCTGGTCATTAAAGAGGTGCGCGGGCTTGAGAACTATCTTGCCGTCAAGCATCGCGGCGTCATCATTACGGCCAATCATTTCAATGCCTTTGACAACTACGCCGTCTTCAAGGCCATTCAAAAGGAGCTTGGCAGAAAGCGTCTTTATAAGATCATTCGCGAGGGCAATTTCACCTCCTTCCCCGGTCTTTACGGCTATTTCTTCCGCCACTGCAACACCTTGCCTCTGTCGGCCGACCATCGCGCCTTTCGTGAGCTGCGCGACGCCATCGGCGTCTTGCTTGCCCGCGGTGAGAAGATCCTGATCTATCCCGAGCAGGGCATGTGGTGGAACTACCGCAAGCCCCGTCCCTTAAAGTCGGGCGCCTTCCACTTCGCCGCCAAAGAAAACGCTCCCGTTCTTCCCTTCTTTCTGACCATGGAGGACACGGACCGCATCGGTGGTGACGGCTTCCCCATTCAAGCCTACACCGTTCATATTTTACCCGCCATCGAGCCCGATCCCGCCTTGACGGCGCGCGAAAATGCCGAGCGTATGTGTGCGCTCAACTACGAAGCGTGGAAGAACACGTACGAGGAATTTTACGGCATCCCTCTGCAGTACACGACCGATCCATCGGAGGAATCCTCATGCTCTATATCATAATTATCCTTGGTTCTATGCTGTTGATCACACTGACCAACGGCATGCTGCTCGCCGACCCCAATCTGCCACAGCTTGGCTGGATCGCCCTGTCCACGCTGCTGGGAACGATCTCCGTGATCGCCTGGGACGGCATCGTCGCCCTTCTCATTCGGAGGTTTCCTATGCCCCGGCGCTGGTTTGCCCCCGAAAGCCGCGCATTTATCGTGGGACAAAGAGAGCATCTGTTTTACCGCGCCATCGGCATCAACGCGTGGAAGGATCGCGTCCCGGAGCTTGGCTGCTTTACGGGCTTTTCCAAGAGCGAGTTTGCCTCTCCCCGCGACACCGCCTATTTGGCGAGATTTCTCATGGAGTCCAACTACGGCGTTGCCATCCATCTGGCCAACGCACTCCTGGGCTTTCTCATTATCCTTCTGCCCTGGTGCTCCGCCCCTGCTATCGCCATCCCCATCGCGCTGGTCAACATGATATTGAGCCTTTTGCCTGTTGCTGTCCTGCGCTTCAACAGCCGCCCCTTGTACCGCATTTATCTGCGGTCCTTGGCAAAACGTTAAATTTGTATACGACGCTCCATAAAATAACGAATGCGGAAACGACGACCGTCGCTTCCGCATTCACCATATTTCATTGTTTTTCACGCTTGAACAAACGAGACCAAACGAGAATGATCGCCTGCCCCGGTGCGCCGAGGATATAGAGCAGCCAAACCTCGGGAATGCCAAACACCATAAACGAAATATGGATGGCAGCCAGGGTTGACCACATCAGGCAGGAAATGATAAAGAAATTTCTGGACGCCTTGAACCAAATGGAATTGAATATCAGGGCCACGACGCAAGAGGCCGGAACCGCGTACAAAAAGGTAAGCCAAAGTGCTACCGCATCGGGGTTTGCCAGTCTGATAATAACGAACACGAGCGTTGCGACCAGCCAAACGAGAAGCACACTGACACAAGCAATATAGGCGTGCGTTAACAGCTTGCGACGCTTTTTCTTTTCCCGCTCCGAGACCTCCTCCTCTGTCTCCATCCAGATATGGTCGGGCTCACGGTCATCATGCTCCAGCGTGACCAGATAATCCAGTGTGACGCCAAACAGATCCGCAATGGTCTTAAGGATCACGATATCGGGAAGCGATTCGCCGCGCTCCCATTTCGAGACTGCTTTGTCCGTATAATTCAATTTTTCTGCCAATTCCAGTTGAGTCATATCATGCTTGCGACGCAAGGCTATGATATTACGGGCGACGATGGATTTCAGATCCTCCATCTGTCAGTCACCTCCTCTGCCATGCCGTAATATTGCAAATCGTGTCAAAACACAAGTAAAAAATCATTTTTACCATTATATCACCTTTTTTTGATTATGGCAAGGGGTTCTTTGAATTTTTTCCATGCATAACAAAGTTTTTTGATCTACTCTACCGCCAGTGGAATTTCTCTCTACTCGCAGTGGAACTCGTTTTTTCGCTCTCTACCGCCCAAGAACGAACAGTATAGACATCAAATCACATCTTCGATTGACTTGGCGACAAAAACATGGTAATATAATATAGGTTGATGGTTGAAATGGGCTACCTATGCCCTGTGGCCAGTCATCAATTTCAAGGAGAGTATTTATGAACCCTTACGTGATCTACACCGATTCCGCTTGTGACATCGTTCCCGAGACGCTGTCGTCCTGGGGCGTTTCCTCCGTCAGCCTCACCTTCCGCATTGACGGCGGTGAGACCGAATACACCGAGCATGACATTCCTTCCTCCGAGTTCTATGACAAAATGAGAGCGGGAGCTGTCGCCAAGACCGCCGCCATCAACACCGAGACCTTCCGTGCTGCCTTTGAGGCCGAACTGAAGCAGGGACGTGACGTGCTGTACCTCGGTTTTTCGTCAGGACTGAGCGCCACCTTCAATTCTGCTCGCATCGCGGCGCAGGGGTTGGAGCAGGACTACCCCGAGCGACGCGTGATCACCATCGATTCCCTTTGCGCCTCAGCCGGCTTTGGACTGCTGGTTTTCCTGGCCGTCGGGAAGCGTGACGAGGGCGCGACGTTGGATGAATTGGCTGACTACCTGAAGGCCACGATCCCCAGCATCTGCCACTGGTTCACCGTGGACGATCTGGTTTATCTCAAGCGCGGCGGACGCATCAGCCCGACCGTTGCCTTTGTCGGCAACCTGCTGGGAATCAAGCCGGTGCTCCATGTGGACGATGAGGGACACCTGATCAGCATGACCAAGGTAAGAGGCAGACGGGCCGCTATCCACGCGCTGGCTCAGAAATATGGTGAGCTGTTGGCCGACTCGGCGCAGAACGTCGCGTTCATCTCGCACGGCGACTGCCTGCAGGATGCCGAGCTGCTCAAGAGCATCCTGGAAAAAGATTACGGTGCCAACGTAACGCTGATCACCCCGGTGGGAACCGTCATCGGTGCCCATTCCGGTCCCGGAACGCTCGCGCTGTTCTTCCTCGGCAAGCATCGCTGATTCTCGTCTCCCACGGAGACGCTTGCACATAAGATAACGCAAAAGCGAGACACGTTTTGTCCCGCACGCAATCCCGAAAGGAGTTTTCCTATGAACAACAACACCCTGGACCTGACTGAAAGCAAGAGCACGGAAGAGCTGTATCTGGACGGCCCTCTGTTTGCCAAGATGGCACAGGGCGGCGCGGCACAGCTTCGTTCCAATGCCGACGAGGTCAACAAGCTCAACGTCTTCCCCGTTCCCGACGGCGACACGGGCGACAATATGCGTATGACCATCGAAAGCGGTATCGCCGCACTGGAATCGCTGGAATCCCACAATAATCTGGCTGAGGTGCTCAACACCCTCTCTCGCGGCATGCTGTTGGGCGCGCGCGGCAACTCGGGCGTCATTCTGTCCCAGCTGTTTGCCGGCATGGCCAAGGGTCTTGCTAACTGTGAAAAGGCAGATGCCGCTACCATCGGTCAGGCGATGCTCATCGGCGTCAAGCAGGCATACAATTCGGTCATGACCCCCACCGAGGGCACCATTCTGACCGTCGCACGTGAGGCGACGGAGTACACGGTTGCCAAGATCACCCCCGAGACCACCATTCGCTCCATGTTCAGCGATCTGATCAGCGAGATGCACGCATCGCTGCAGCGCACCCCCGAGATTTTGGCAGTGCTTAAGCAGGCGGGCGTCATCGACAGCGGCGGTGCGGGACTGTTTTACATCATGGATGGTTTTAACCGCGTTCTCAACGGTGAGGAGCTGCACGTTGGAGAGCTGAACACACAGGCGGCCACCTCCGCTCCTGCCGAGGACATCGACCTGGATGCCTTTGGTCCTGACAGTGAGATGGTCTACGGCTACTGCACCGAGCTGTTGCTCCGTCTGCAGACCAAAAAGGTCGATCTTGCGACCTTTGATGAATCGGTCATTCGCAACTTCCTCATGGAGATCGGCGACAGCATCGTGACCTTCCGTGTCGACAGCATCGTCAAGATCCACGTTCATACCAAGACGCCGGATGCCGTTTTGACCTTCTGCCGCCAGTTTGGTGAGTTCTTGAAGGTGAAGATTGAGAATATGTCTCTGCAGCACAATGAGACGCTGAATGAGGATGCTCCCAAGAAGGAAATTGCTATCCCTGCTGAGAAAAAGCGCTACGGCGTTGTAGCGGTTGCCAGCGGTGCCGGCATTGAGACGGTATTTTCGGAGCTGGGTGTTGACGTTGTCGTCAGCGGCGGACAGACCCAGAACCCCTCGACCAACGATTTTTTGGATGCCTTTGCCCAGATCAATGCCGAGCATATCTTTGTGTTCCCCAACAACGGTAACATTCTCTTAGCAGCCCGTCAAGCTGCTGAGATCTACACCGAGGCAACCATTCACGTCTTGGAGAGCAAGGACCTGGGTGCCGGATACGTTGCCGTGTCCTCGATGGACCTCAACGAGCAGGACGTCGATGCCATTCTGGAGCAGGCCGCAGAGGCCATGCAGCACGCCAAGACGGGCGTGATCTCTCCCTCCATCCGCGATGCGGAGCTGGATGGCGTTCACATCAAAAACGGCGATTTCATCGGCTTTGTCGGCAAGCATATGTACGTCTCCGAGTCCGAGAAAAATGCGGCTGCCGCAGGACTTCTCTCCCATATGGTCACAGACGAAAGTTACCTTTTGACCGTCTTCTGCGGCAAGGAAACCACGGATGAGGAGAGCGAAAGACTGCAGGAGTACGTAGAGGAGACCTACCCCGATATGGAGGCCTATTTCATTGAGGGCGACCAGGATGTGTACCCCTACATTTTCATCGTTGAATAATATATTAAGGATCGTTGAAGCCGATTGACAAACGCGCCACCGGCGTGTATAATAGGGTTGTCGCAGACGTATGCGGCAACCCTACATTCATTTTATATAGTTTGGAAGGGAGACCCTTTGCATGAAACGTTTTTGCCATTTTCAACCCACAACAACTGACTTTTCCCTCCCCTATCTCATCACCCGTCCCGAGGGACACGACACCGAGTCGCTTCCCATGATCGTTTTTTTACACGGTGCCGGTGAGCGAGGAGACGGTGAGGCCCGTCTGAGTGTGCACGGCATCCCCCTGTATTTCGGACAAAATGACCGTCACATGGATCTGCCCGTCGTCACCCTTTCCCCCCAGTGCCCCGAGGGCGAGATCTGGAGCAATTTCCCAGCGGCCATCATGGAGCTGATTTTGGCGGTTGCAAAGGAGCAAAACGTCGATATGAGTCGTATATCCATCACCGGAATCAGCATGGGCGGCTTTGGCACCTGGAGCATGCTTGCCCGCTACCCCGGCTTTTTCAGCGCGGCCGCCCCCATCTGCGGCGGCGGTGTCTCCTGGTACATTGACACCAAGACGCCCATCCGCGCCTTTCACGGCGATGCTGACACCTCCGTTCCGCTTGTCTACTCCCAGCTCATGGTGGACGCGGTCAACGCCCACGGCGGCAACGCTACGCTGACCGTCTATCCCAACTGCGGCCACAACTGCTGGACCGAGACCTATGAGAAGACGGACATCATGCCCTGGCTGGCCGGCGCGGTTCGTGTGTAAGGAGAGAGCATGGAATACGTAACCTTAGGAAAGACAGGACTGCGCGTCTCCCGCGTTGGCTTTGGCGGCATTCCCATTCAAAGGATCACGCGCGAGGAGTGCTCTGCCTTGTTTGATTCCGTCATAGAAGCGGGCATCAACTACATTGACACCGCCCGCGCCTATACCGTCAGTGAAGCCTATCTCGGCGAGGCCCTGCGCGGAAGACGAGATCAGTTTATTCTCGCCACCAAAAGCATGGCGCGTACCCGCGAGGCGATGGCCAAGGATATTGAAACGAGCTTGCGAAATCTTCAGACCGATTACATTGATCTCTACCAGATCCACAACCCCAACGATACCCAACTGGACGCAGTACTCGCTCCCGGCGGTGCTATGGAAGCCTTGCGCGAGGCAAAGGCGGCGGGCAAGATCGGGCACATCGGACTGACGGCACACGCCAAGAGCGTGTTTGAGCGTGCGCTGGAGATGGAGGAGATCGAGACGGTCATGTTCCCCTACAACGTGGTCGAACGCCAGGGGGAAGATCTGATCGCCCGTTGCAAAGACAAGAACGTTGGCTTTATCGCCATGAAGCCCATGGCAGGCGGCGCCATTGAGGACGCTGACCTTGCGATGCGATACATTGTATCCAATCCGGACGTGACCGTTGTCATCCCCGGTATGTATTGCAAGGAGGAGGTCGCGCAAAACGTCGCGGCCGCCCAAAACACCGAGCCGTTAAACAGTGAGGAATTGGCGCGGGCAGACGCTATACTGGCGCATCTTGGTGAGCATTTTTGCCGCCGCTGTAATTACTGTGCCCCCTGCACCGTTGGCATCTCCATTCCCAGCGTGTTCCTGTTTGAGGGCTATCTGTCCCGCTACGGGCTGGAGGATTGGGCGCGCGAGCGCTACGCAACGCTCGGGGTCAAGGCGTCTGCCTGCGTCGGGTGCGGCGCGTGCGAGAGTCGCTGTCCGTATCATCTTCCCATCCGTCAGATGTTAAAAGAAAGCGCCGAGAAGTTCGGTGAGTGACCATAAAAAGAAAGGATTTTTATCATGAAAAACAAACCCTGCCTTCTCAAAAAGATCGGCAAGATCGCCTTGATCGTGCTGTGCTCCCTGTTAGCGCTCGTCATCGTGCTGCTGCCCGGCGCACACCTGTTCACCCCTGCGGTGTTCTCTGACTTCTTCCGGGACGCACAAAAGGAATTCCGCATTCCCGGTCTTTCGGACGGTGTCGTTCCCCAGGGCTTTACCTATCTGCCTGAGCAAAAGCTGTACATTCAGTGTGGCTATATGACGGACGGTGAGAGCGCCAGCCGCGTATATCTCATTCCCGAGGGCAACGAAAAGGACGCCCACCACGTCGAGCTGCTCACCAAGGACGGCGCCCCCTACACGGGACACACGGGCGGCATCACCACCGACGGTAAGCTGGTGTGGCTTGCCAATGACGGCGAGGGCGAGGACAACTGCGTGTGGGTCTTCTCCTTTGACGAGTTGCTCGCGGCCAAGGCGGGCGACGGCATCAAGCTGACCACCTCCTTCCAGCCCGAGAGCCGCGCGGCCTACTGCTACGTTGACGGCGAATACCTGTGGGTGGGTGAATTTTACCGCGAGGGCGACTATCCCACCAAGGAGTCTCACACCTTCTCCGTATCCGGTGATGTCGAGCACCATGCGCTCATCTGCGCGTATCCCCTTGAAGACGCTTCCGCAACAGGCATTAAGGCCGGCGTCCCTGCCCTTCTTTTGTCCGTCACGGGACAGGTTCAGGGCATGGTCCGCACCGAGGACGGTGGCTTCATTCTTTCTACCTCCTACGGTCTTTCCAAGTCGCATTTGATTTTCTATAAGAACGTGCTCGCCAACCAGGAATCTGCCGACAACGCCCTGGAGATCGACGGCGTCAACGTTCCTGTTTGGTATCTGGATGCCAATCATCTCATCCGCGATCTTGAGGCACCGCCTATGAGCGAGGAAATGGTCGTTCGCGACGGTCGCGTCTACTATCTGACCGAATCCGCTTGCAAAAAGTACATCTTCGGTAATTTCATTCGCGGTCGCCACGTTTACAGCCTGCCCATCGAACCATAATTTCCCCTCTCCAAAGGAGTCTGTCATGAAAAAGCTTACCTTCGGCACTCCGGAAGCACTGGTGCCCTCCGTCTTCTGCGACGGATTTCAGTATATAGAACGACCCATCCACTATGCCGTGGACCGCATTCGTTTCAAGACTACCGCCCGCGGTTGCCGCTTGGAATTTCCCATGCAGCCGGGCGAGCAGATCTATGGCTTGGGACTCCAGCTCAAGATCTTTAATCTGACCAACCGTCAAATGGTCACCCGTGTCAACTCGGACCCCATCTCGGCCACGGGCGACTCGCACGCTCCCGTTCCCTTCTTCGTCAGCACGGCCGGTTACGGTATTTACTTCGACACGGCCCGTTACGTTGAATTTGACTTTGGCCGTCCCCGTGCCGGCAGACCCAGCCAGTATGAGGGCGAGCGTGAGATCGCGGTATCGACCGAGACTCTCTACGCACAAAGAGAGCTGGCGGGCGAGGTCACCATCGCGGCTAACATCCCTGCCGCCGACGGTGTGGATATTTACATCATCGAGGGCGACACCATCACGGATATCGTCAGCCAGTACAATATGCTTTCTGGCGGTGGTTGCTCCGTGCCCGAATGGGGTCTTACCCCCTTCTATCGTTGCTGCTCCCGCTATTCCCAGGAGCAGATCCTGGAGACCGCCAAATATCTGCGCGAGCATGATATGCCCGTCGGCATTCTGGGGCTTGAGCCGGGCTGGCAGACCAGAGCCTACTCCTGTTCCTTTGTGTGGAATGACAATCTGTATTCCGATCCCCGCGGCATGGTGAAGGAACTGACCGACATGGGCTACCACATCAACCTGTGGGAGCACTGCTTCACCCATCCGACCTCACCCATCTACCCGCGGATTGCGGGCCTTCACGGCGATTTTGAGGTATGGGGCGGTGTCGTACCCGACCTCTCCCTTCCCGAGGTCAGAAAGACGTTTGCGGACCATCACAAGCAGAACGTCATGTTCGATACCATCGACGGCTTCAAGCTCGATGAGTGTGACGGCAGCGATTACATCAGCAGTAGCTGGTCCTTCCCGCTCTGCTCCGAATTCCCCGGCGGTATGGACGGTCAGCAGTACCACTCCATGCTGGGCACGCTTTACATGAAGACCATGCTTGAAGCACTGGACGGCAAGCCGACCTTGTCCTCGGTACGCTCTGCAGGTGCCTTGTGCTCGTCCTATCCCTTCGTCCTGTACAGCGATCTGTATGATCACAAGGACTTCATTCGCGGTCTTGCCACAGCCGGATTTTCGGGTATTCTATGGACGCCCGAATTACGCGATGCCAAGAGCCGCGAGGAGCTCATTCGCCGTATGCAGACCATCGTGTTCTCGCCCCAGTGCCTCATCAACGGCTGGTACTGTGAGAAGCTACCTTGGCTGGATCACGACTGCGAGGAGGAAATCCGCGACCTGATGAAGGAGCGTGAGCGTCTGATCCCCAAGCTGGTGCAGGCCTTCAAGGTCTATCACGACACGGGTCTTCCTCCCGTACGTGCGCTGGTCAGCGATTACACGAGTGACCCCGAGACCTATCGCATCGACGACGAGTATCTCTTCTGTGACGATATGCTGGTCGCCCCTATGGTGTGCGGCGAGCAGACGAGACGTGTCTATCTCCCTGCCGGCAAATGGAAGGATTACTATTCCGAGGCGCTGTACGAGCAGGGCTGGATCGAAGTCACCACCGATCGCATTCCCGTGTTTGTAAAGCAATAAAAGACAAAATAAAAAAAGAGGCTGTATCAGCCTCTTTTTTTATGCTTAAATTAGGCAGCCAGAACCGAGATGCGATTGCCGAAGATCTCGGTGATCAGGTCGACGATCCACGCAATGCCGTTTCCGATACCGGTAAACAGACAAAGGATGCCGGCAATCAAGGTAACAACATTTTTGGTCTCGAAGAAACGAATAATACGATAAATACCGCCAATAAGACCACCAAAGAACAGCTGCAGAATAACCTTCAACAACTTAGGGAGTGCTTCGTAGGAAGCGGTGATAGAGCCACTTTTTGCCATGATATGTACCCCTTATAAAATAATTTGTACAAAGTTGCCTTTGTTGCTATCATTATATCATCGTTTTTAGATTTTGTCAACCTTTATACACAAATTCAACAAAAAAAGCAGGTAGGTACACGACCTACCTGCTCTCTTGCAAAGCATTATTTATACTTGCGCTTTCTTGCAGCCTCAGACTTCTTCTTGCGCTTTACGCTGGGCTTTTCGTAGCATTCTCTCTTGCGGAGCTCTGCCAAGGTCCCAGAGCGAGCGACCTGACGCTTAAAGCGACGGAGTGCGCTGTCCAAAGACTCGCCTTCCTTGACTCTTACTTCTGCCATTTCTTATCCCTCCCTCCGCTGGTTCAGCAATAAGCCACCATGGCTTCATTCTGAAAACTCACTCGATTATTATAACCGATTTTTCATCGTTTGTCAATAGTTTTTAGTATATTTGCTAAATTTTATTTTACGACCAAGCTAACGAGCTTGCCGGGAACGACGATCTCCTTGATCACGGTCTTGCCCTCGAGTTGAGTGGTGACCTGTGCCTTAGCAGCGGCGAGAACGTCATCCTTGGTAGCATCAGCCGCAACGGTGATCTTACCTCTGACCTTACCGTTGACCTGAACAGGCAGCTCGATCACCTGATCGACCGTCTTTGCTTCGTCATACTCGGGCCATGCGGCCATGGAGCAGAAGCCCTTACCGCCCATGCTCTCCCAGAGCTCCTCGCACAGGTGAGGCGCGATGGGGCAAAGCAGACGGACCAGCATACTGTAATCGTCTTTTGCAATCGAGCCGGCCTCGTAGATCTCGTTGAGCAGGCCCATCATAGCGGCGATGGCCGTATTGAACTTCATGTCCTCGATATCCGCATTGACCTTCTTGATGGTCTTGTGGATGGCAGTCTCCAGCGCCGCAGACGTACCCTCGGGCTTAACCAGATCTGCCACGTCAGCAAATCGGTCAAGGAATCTCTTGCAACCCTTGACTCCGTTTTCCGACCAGGGAGCGGCACTGCCGTAGTCACCCATAAACAGGATGTAGGTACGCAGAACGTCGGCACCGTAAGCATCAACGACCTCGTTGGGATCGACCGTGTTACCGCGCGACTTGGACATCTTCTCGCCGTCAGGACCCAAAATCAGGCCCTGTGCCGTTCTCTTGGCGTAAGGCTCGGCGCAAGGAACCTCGCCGATATCGTACAGGAAGTGATGCCAGAAACGAGAATAGATCATGTGACGGGTGACGTGCTCCATACCGCCGTTGTACCAGTCAACGGACATCCAATACTTCAGTTTGTCCGGATCGGCGATCGCCTTGTCGTTCTTGGGATCGATATAGCGCAGGAAGTACCAGGACGAGCCAGCCCACTGAGGCATGGTGTCGGTCTCGCGCTTAGCCGCACCGCCGCACTTGGGGCAGGTGCAATTGACGTAGTAGTCCAGTCTTGCCAAAGGGGATTCACCGCCCTGACCGGGCTCAAACTCGGTCACGGGAGGCAGGCGCAACGGCAGCTCCTCGTAAGGAACGGGAACCATGCCGCAGGTAGGACAGTGGATGATCGGGATGGGCTCACCCCAGTATCTCTGACGGTTGAAGGCCCAGTCCTTCATCTTAAACTGCACACCGCCCTCGCCGATGCCCTTCTCCTGCAGCCAATCGATCATAGCGGCGATCGAGTCAGCCTTGTTATCGTAAGCGTTGAGGAAATCGGAGTTGACCATGGGACCGTCGCCTGTGTAAGCGGCCTCCTCGATGTTACCGCCCTGGATCACCTCGATGATGTCGATGCCAAACTTCTTGGCAAAGGCATAGTCACGCTCGTCGTGAGCGGGAACGGCCATAATAGCGCCCGTACCGTAGCCCATCATGACGTAGTCGGCGATATAGATGGGAATTTCCTTGCCGTTGACGGGGTTGATGCCGCGAATGCCCTCCAGACAAACGCCCGTCTTATCCTTGACCAGCTGAGTACGCTCAAACTCGGTCTTCTTGGCGCACTCCTCCTGGTAAGCCTTGACGGCATCCATGTTGGTGATGCGATCGGCCATCGCCTTGATCATGGGATGCTCGGGCGCGATGACCATAAAGGTCACGCCGAACAGCGTGTCGGGGCGGGTCGTGTAGATGCGAAGCGTTTCGTCTGTGCCGGTGACACCGAAGTTGACGAACGCACCGCGAGATTTACCGATCCAGTTGACCTGCTGCTGCTTGATGTTGGGCAGGTAGTCGACCTCGTCCAGGCCCTGGAGCAGCTTATCGGCATACTCGGTGATGCGCAGATACCAAACGTCCTTGGACTTCTGAATGATATCCGATTTACAGATATCGCACTTACCGCCCTGCGAGTCCTCGTTGGAGAGAACGACCTTACAGTGGGGGCAGTAGTTGACAAGGGCGGTATCACGGAACGCAAGACCCTTCTCAAACAGCTTGAGGAATATGTATTGCGTCCACTTATAGTAATCCTCCTCGGTGGTATCGACCACGCGGTTCCAGTCAAAGGAAAAACCGACGCGGCGAAGCTGGCTCGAAAACTTGGCGATGTTGCGGTCGGTCAGCTCTCTGGGGTGAACGCCCGTCTTGATGGCCGAGTTTTCAGTAGGCAGACCGAAGGCGTCAAAGCCGATGGGAAACAGCACGTTATAGCCCTGCATTCTTCTCTTTCGAGAGATGACCTCAAGACCGGAATAGGCCTTGATATGTCCCACGTGCATACCCGAGCCCGAAGGGTACGGGAACTCAACAAGTCCGTAGAACTTCGGCTTCTCGGAATAATCCTCGGCATTAAAAATGCCGGCCTCTTCCCATTTCTTCTGCCATTTTTGTTCTACTGCAGAAACATCGTATTTCATATATATTCTCCTCTTTCATTGATGTCAGATCAGATTTCCGTGGCAGCCTCGGGCGCATCGCCGTACAGCTTGTCCAAATTGTAAAATTCTCTTGCCTCGCGGCTGAACACGTGAACGATGACGTGATAGTAGTCCGCGATGACCCAGGTGCCGTTGTCGCGGCCCTCGACGTGGTGGCTATCCACGCCACGCAGGTCCAGTCTGTACTCCACCTCGCCCACGAGCGACTTGATGTGGGTATTCGAGTTTGCCGTACACAGAACAAAGTAATCTGCGATCTCGGTCTTATCCTCTACGTGCAGCACCTTGATGTCGCGGCCTCTTTTGTTGTCCAGGATGCGAGCGATCTCGCGCGCCAGCTCCAGGGGATCGGCCCCCTTCAAGGTAGGCAGCTTACGGTATTCCTCCTCTGACCAAAACTCGGTGTCGGTGGTCTCTGCCTTGTTCATCATCAAATTTTCTTCCATGGCTTTCCTTATCCTTTTTATGTATGTAGATTTTATGTATCGTCCGGGTCACGAGACGCGGCGGATGTCAAGCTCTCCGTCCAGCGTCCCCTCGGCAGTATAGTCGCGGCTCTTGCAGGTCTCCGCAGATGCGCGATAGATCTCGTCAAAAGCAGCTTTTTGGCGGTTGGTAAACACCTCTTTTGGGTCAAACGCCGCGCGTTTTCCCCCCATGCTCTGCTCCAGCAGTGTCGCTGTCGCATCGCGGTTGAGAATATAATACCAGGCTCCGCTCTTCCCTCCCGTGCGTGCCGATGCGCCGGGAAGCGTTGTCATATGCATATCGGACAGCTCGACCCGTCGCAGTGCCTTGGCACAGCTGATGCAGTCGTCCAGTCCCATATCCGTCTTGATTTTTCCAAAGCAACGGCAGACCAGATTGACCGTCTGTGCCACGTTCAGATTTTGCTTTGCCCCCTTTGCCAAGGAGGACAAAAACAGCTTTTGGGCATCCATGCGCCCCACGTCGGCCAAGGCATAGCCCGACCGGAAACGGACGAACATCTGCGCCATTTCCCCGTCCAGCACCTGCTCACCTGCCTTGAGGTGTATATGCAGATTCTGGTCCGGATCGTCGTAATCCATGTCTGCGGGCACGTTCATACGCACGCCGCCCATCATATCGACCATCTCGCCCAGCACGTCCAGATCGACGACGACGTAATGATCCAGATCAATGCCCATGTTTTGAGCCAAAAAGCTTCTTGTGCCCTCCCCGCCAAGCTTGGCGTAAGCGCCGTTGATCTTTTTGTAATCGGCACCCGTATAGGCGGCATACGTGTCACGCGGAATCTGAAGCAACTGCACTTCATACCGCTCGGTATCCAGCGAGGCGATCATCATCACGTCCGTCAGCCCTGCCGCCCGATCCTTGCCCATGACCAAAATATTCATGCGCCCGGTGCTTGTCGCCGCAGGGATCCCCCCATCGTCCATAAGGGACGTCTGCGCGTCCTCCTCGCCGAGCAACCGTTGCCAAAAATGGTGCAGATATTTGGGGTGTGTGCGGGCGTAGCGATGCTCACCGATCACGGCCGCGCCCAACAGGGGCAGAAGCACGAGAAAGGCGATGAGCAGGGGTAAGATCAAGGCTTTGGCGGTCAGCTTGCGTTTCATACGTTACACTCCTCTGTATACAGAATTATGTAACGTCACGCGCTCCTTCTCTCAAAGCGATCAGATCGTTGCGCGACAGCACCGTGTCCGGGCTGATCGGCACGCTCTCGGCAAGCAGATTTCGCATGGTCATATCGTAAGACAAGATCAGTGTGTCCCGCAGATGCGAAAGACGAGAAGCCTCGTCCATACGCTCGGGCTGCGCCCCCCAGAAATAGTCGCGCAGGCGGACACAATCGGGGAATTTTCTGCTGTCGTCGATATAGTCGGCCAGGTACAGAAGCTGTTCCGTCAGTGTCATGTCCGCGTGCCCTGTGGTGTGCCAACGGACAGCCGACAGGACCGTTTCCGTTGCAAACGCAGGATAGTCGCGCCGGATCAGCTCCGCCGCCGTTTTGGCGTGAAACGTCTTGGGAGCGAGTATATCCTCCGATCGTACCATTATACCAAACTCACGGCACATTTGCAACTGGTTTTGCAAACTTTCTTCCTTGGTCAGGTCGTGTAGCAGTGCCGCCGCGCGCAGTTCCACTTTGGCCTCGGGGCAATACAGCGCGCACAATCGCCCGACCATTTCCTCCACCGCACAGGTGTGGACATATCGTTTGGGAGACATTTTAGAGGCAAGCGACTGTCGCAACTCATCGAGCATTGCTTCACTGATGGATGCATTCAACATCATTGTGCCACGCCTCCCTCTTTTTTATACAATCCGTTCTCACGGATATATTTTTCCACCGCAGACGGCACCATACCTGAAATATCCTTACCTGCCGCCACGGCTTTTCGCACCGCCGTGCTAGACACCGCAATCGGGTCTCCCACAATGCGGCGGACGACCTTACCGTATTTTTGCTGATATTCCGAAATTTTGGCAACGATGCGGGCATCCAAAATCGGATCTGCCGCTTCCCTTCTCATGTAGACGGGGTAACACAAGCGGAAGATCTCCTCGGGCTCGCGCCAGGTATCGAGCGTCAGGAGCATATCCGTTCCCATCAAGAGGAAAAGCCTGTGCTCCTCGGAGGCCATGGCCCGCAGGGTGTCCACCGTGTAGCTTTTTCCCTCGCGGCGGATCTCCAGATCACTGATCAGCACGCCATCTATCCCCTCGAAGGCCAGCTCGCACATTTTCAAGCGTTGCCAGGGGTTGGCGTCGCCCTCCATCTGCTTGTGGGGCGGAATGCCCGCCGGCATGATGTAGAGCACGTCCAGCCACATTTGCTCCATAAAGGCCCGGGCCGCCGCCACGTGCCCGTTGTGAACGGGCGAAAAGCTGCCGCCGTAAATACCGATCCTCATGGCAGCTCGATCTTGCGGCGCTTGGAATCGCTCGCAGGACGGTACAGCACCAGCTTATTGCCGATAACCGTTACGAGCACAGCACCACAGGCGTTAGCCAATTCCTCAGCCACGTCGCGCACTGCCTCCCCGCTGTTTTCCAGCACCTTCATTTTGATCAGCTCGCGCGCTTCGAGTGCGTCGCAAACCGTTTTTACCATAGCATCGCCAACGCCACCCTTACCGATCTGCATGATGGTATCGATGTGCGTGGCCAACGAGCGAAGATAAGCTCGCTGTTTTGTGGTTATATTGATCATAGTATCCTCATTTCTCCTGCGTCAGCCGCTCCCCAAGTGCCTTGGCGAAGGCCGCCAGCGCACGTGCGCGATGGCTGACTGTATTTTTTTGCTCGGCGCTTGCCACGCCGAAGGTCGTACCGAAGGGAGGATAGTAGAAAATGGGATCGTACCCAAATCCGCCCTTCCCCTCTCGCGCCTCGAGCAGCTCGCCGTCCACGCGACCGTGGCATACAATAGGATCTGAGCCGTCGGGGAATGCGCAAGCAATGCAACAGACGAAGGCCGCGCGGCGGTCGCTCTTGCCCTTCATGTTTTCAAGTACGAGGTCCAAATTGGCCTCGTCGTCGCCTTGCTCGCCGGCATAGCGAGCCGAATAGACACCCGGCGCGCCGTCCAGAGCCTCGACGCAAAGGCCCGAATCGTCGCCCACGCCGATGTAACCCGACGCGGCGGCCGCTCTTGCCTTGATCAGTGCATTGGCTTCAAACGTATCTCCATCCTCCACGATCTCTCCCTCAACGCCGGCGTCTGCCAGCGAAAGGACCTCAACGTCGGGGATATATTCGCCAAGCAGCGTGCGCAGCTCCGCGATTTTCTTTTGATTATGCGATGCCAAAACGATCTTCATGCGACACCTCAAAGTGAAAACAGTGCATCGACAAATTCGTCAGCATCGAAGGGCTCCATATCGTCGATCTTCTCGCCCACGCCGATGAACTTGACGGGGACGTTGAGCTCCTTTTTGATGGACAGCACGATACCGCCCTTGGCCGTACCGTCCAGCTTGGTCAAAATCAGTCCCGAAAGCTCTGCCGCCTGGCGGAACTCCTTGGCCTGGAGCACGGCGTTCTGCCCTGTCGTGGCGTCCAGCACAAGCAGATTTTCTCTCGATGCGCCGGGCAGCTCGCGCTCAATGACGCGGTTGATCTTGGCCAGCTCGTTCATCAGATTCTTCTTGTTGTGCAAGCGTCCTGCCGTATCGACCAGCAGCACGTCCGCCTGCTTGTTCTTGGCATAGTTGACGGCGTCATACACAACTGCCGCCGGGTCAGAGCCCTCGCTCTGGCGGATCATATCCACCCCGGCTCGCTCGCACCAAACACCCAGCTGATCGATAGCCGCCGCGCGGAAGGTATCCGCCGCCGCCACGACAACGCGCTTGCCGCTTCTCCCCAGGCTGTTTGCGATCTTACCGATGGAGGTCGTCTTACCCGCGCCGTTGACACCGATGACCAGCACGACCGAGGGGGTCGTGTCGAGCTTGAGTGGCTGACCTTCGCCGATCATATCGGTCAGGATCTCGCGCAAGGTGCCCATGATCTGTTCCTTTTCCTTGAGTCGACCGTCCTTGATGCGCTCACGCAGCTCGTCGATGATATCCTCGGTTGCGCCCACGCCGACGTCGGCACAAATGAGCACCTCCTCCAGCTCCTCCAGAAGATCCTCGTCCACACGGACAAAGCTCCGAAGGATGCTTTCCACGCCGCCGAACAGGGCGTTCTTCGTTTTCAAAAGGCCCGCCTTGAGCTTATCCAAAAATGCCATCCCAATCGTCTCCTTTCTTTTTGCTGATGCTTTCCACGTCAAGCGCCAGTACCTTGGAGATACCGTGCTCGGGCATGGTGACACCGTAGAGTCGGGTGGCCGCCGCCATGGTACCGCGACGGTGGGTGATCATAATAAACTGCGTACCGGCAGAATATCTCTTGATGTATTGTGCCAGTCGCTCTACGTTGACCTCGTCCAGCGCCGCTTCGATCTCATCGAGAATACAGAAGGGGGTGGGGTTGGCCTGCAGAATGGCGAAAAACAGGGCAACGCCGATAAAGGACTGCTCACCGCCCGAGAGCTGCATCAGGTTCTTGATGATCTTTCCGGGAGGTGCGGCCTTGATCTCAATACCGCTCTCCAAAATGTTGTCGGGATCGGTCAGAGACAGCTCGGCACTTCCGCCGCCGAACAGCTCGGAGAAGACGCGACCGAAGTTTTCGTTGATCTGATTGAAGCACTCAACAAAGGAGGTCTTCATATCCCGCTCCAGCGTCTCGATAATGCCCGTCAGTTCTCGGCGGCTCTTTTCCAGATCCGCGATCTGCTCGCTCATGGTATCGTATTTTTCTTTGACTTCCTTGTACTTTTCGACGGCATCCAGGTCGACGTTACCCATACCGCGCAAGCGATTGCGGCATTCGGTCTGGGTGGCCACGACACTCAATCTCGTCTCGGGAGTAACCGCAGGATAGCCCAGTGCCAGTGCGTCTGCACGGGTCAATTCATAGTCTTCCCACAATTTGCCCGACAATTTATCCTGCTCGGCACGAAGCTGTGCCAGCTTGTTCTCGTTTTTCACGTGTGCGGCATAGATCCGGGCCTTTTCGTCCATTTTCTCGCGCATTTTGCGATTGAGGTCATTGAGCTTTTTCTCAAAGGCAAAGCCGTCCTCCTCCACCAGCTTACGGCGGGCGTTCAGTCCGTCCAGCTTGGTCTGTCCCACCGTGTAGGTTTCGCGGTTGGCCGCCATCGACTCGGTCAGCTCATTGATCTGCTGCTGATAATCGGTCATGCGCTGACGCAGCGCTTCCAGCTGAGCGCTGAAGGCGTCGATGCGCTCCTCAGAGGAACGAATGAGCATATGCTCCGTCTCGGCGTCCTTTTCGTTGGCGCTGATACGGACGTACAGCTCGGTCAGTCTCTTGTCGATCTCGTCCACACGGTCCTCGAGATCGTTTCTTTGCTCGTCCATCGAGGCTCTCGCCGACCGGATTTCGTCCATTCTGGTGCGCAATTCGGTTTCCTCGGCATACAGCGTCGCCAGCTCCTCCTCGTAACGGGCGTGCGCCTGTGCGATCTGCTCGTACTCAGCGCGCAGCTTATCCATCAGGGTGTTGTTAGCGTCTCTCTTGGCCAGCACCTGCTCAAGCTGTGCCGCCTCGCTTGCACGAAGAACGGCTGTCAGTCCCTTCTGATTATCCAATTCATCAATATTGATCTCGCACTCCTCGATCTGCTTTTCCAGCTTACGCACCGAGGCATCATAAACCGTGATCTCTTTTTTGACCTCTGCCAGCTCGCCTTCCATGCGCTTGATCTCGCCGGCACGGCTCAGCACGCCGCCCTTTTGCTTGACCGAACCACCCGTGAACGAACCGCCCACGTTGATCTGCTGACCGTCCAGCGTTACGACGCGGACGCGGTAGCCCGTAGCCTTGGCCATGACAGTTGCATGATCGATATTATCAAAAATAACCGTGCGTCCCAAGAGAGAGGACAGGACGCTTGCAAATTTAGTGTCAGCGTGAATGAGCTTGTCTGCGACGTCAATATAGCCGGCATAGCCCGCCGCCGTTTTCATTTCACTCGTCTCGCTCGACGGACGCATGGAGGTCAAGGGGAAGAAGGTCGCCCTTCCCGCCTCGCCTCGCTTGAGCGCATACATGGCCGCCTTGGCCGTGCTCTCATTGTCCACGACAATGTTCTGCAAATTGGCGCCCAGTGCTGTCTCGATGGCCGTGATATAGCGGTCGTCAACCGAAATGAGCTGCGAAAGCGGACCGTAGATGGTACCGCAGGGCGCACCGTGCGCATCGGTGATCTTGCCCTCTGCGTATTGCTTCATGACGAAGCGGACGCTGTTGGCGTATCCCTCGAAATGCTCCTCCATGGTGCGGTAGGTGGTGATACGTTGGGACAGAGACTCCGCGCGCAGATTAGCCGCGTTGAGCTTAGCCGTCTCGTCCGCCGCCTGCTCGCGCACCTCATTCAGGGTTGCTTGCAGGGCATCCGTTTGCTCCTCCAAGGACGCAAGACTTGCGTCGTAATCCGCGATAGTAGAGCGCAACTCGGCGCACTGCTGATCCAATTTAGCGGAAATACCCACATAGTTGTCCAGCTCCGAGCGCATGCTGTCATTCTTGCCGTCGTCGCTCTCGCGTGCGTTTTCAATGACGGACAGACGAACCTTGACGTCGGTCGCCTGGGCATCCAGCGCGAGAATATCCTCCTGCGCGGTCGCCAGGTTGGTCTCCAGTACCTCGATCCTCTCGCCCAGCTCCTTTTGTTCGGCCACAAGGGCAGACTGCTCCTCAGTCAGAAGCTGTGCCGCGTCGCGCAGCTTGGCAATGTTACGGTGGTGCTCGGTGCAGCCGTCGATCTCGATCTGCATGGAGCGATCGGTGCTCTGGATGCTGCCTTCTGCCGCCGCGATCAGCTCTTTGGTATGTCCCACACGGCTCTCCTTGACGCGATAGTCGCTGTCAAGGGCGTGGTTTTCCTCGGTCAAGCGGCGGATCTGGGTGAGCAGCTCCTCACTTGCCTGCTTGTTGCTCTGGGACTGCTCAAACAGGTGGTTGTTCTGCTCCTCCATGGAAGCCACTGCCTCTTCGGCTCTTTCCAGGTCGAAGGTGGAGTGGTTGAGGTTCTCCTCGGCAACGTCCAGCTCGCGGCGCAATCTCTCGGTGTCGTACAACCAAAGGCTGACGTCCGCCCGCTTTTTGTTTTCCAGCAGCTCAATGGCGCGAATGGCTCTGGCCGATTCCTTGGCCAAGGGCTCTACCTGCGCCTCGATCACGCTGAAAATATCCCGGATACGGGTCATGTTGTCCTCGGTCTGCGCCAGCTTTCTCTCCGCCTCGTTTTTCTTGTGGCGGTACTTGGCGATACCCGATGCGTCCTCGAAAATAGCGCGGCGCTCCTCGCTCTTACGCGAGACCATTTCGGCAATACGGCCCTGACCGATGATGGAGTAACCGTCACGACCGATACCGGTATTCATAAACAGCTCATAGATGTCGCGCAAGCGGCAGGCACGGCGGTTGATGAAATACTCACTCTCGCCCGCACGGTAGTAGCGGCGGGTGACCGTCACCTCGTCAAAGGGACAATCCAGGCGCTGCTGCTCGTTGCTGTTATCGAAGGTAACCGAAACCTCGGCATATCCCATCGGCTTGCGGCTATCCGCGCCGCCAAAGATAACGTCCTCCATTTTGGAGCCGCGCAACGACTTGGACGAGATCTCGCCCAAGACCCAACGCATGGCGTCCGAAATATTGGACTTACCGCTTCCGTTCGGGCCGACGATCACCGTCACACCTGCGGCATGGCCGCCCTCCGACGTATTCTTGCTACCGGGATTGACCAGTGCACCCTCCGCGTCGAAGATCAGCTTGGTTTTATCGGGAAAGGACTTAAAGCCCTGCATTTCCAATGATTTTAAGTACAATGTCGTATACCTCCCATGGTATATCTGGTTTTATTGTTCATCCTTGAGAAGCACCTGCGTGCCCTCAAGGCTATCGCTCTCATATACTTTTACGCAAGAAAGTCCAAAGGTATCCTTCAGCCTCTCAACGTTCGCACGGTGCTGTCCGATGGCCTGCGAGATCTTACCGCGCGGCACAAGGAACGCAGGTGTCTTACCTGCCCATTCCTGCCCGCTCGTCTCAAGCAAAGCGCTCATGCGTCGGTAAAACAGCGCACCATACGCAAGCTCGCCCATGGCCGGGTGATACGCACCGCCAATGGCCGCCTCCGAGGACAATCCCTCCGACGCGCACAGCCCTACGCGCAATATCTCCACGCCATGGTTCAGAAAGATCTCCGAGACGTCTGCCGCACGCTCGACGGCCTCTTCCAGTGAGAGGGGGACATACTGTCCGTTTCTCATCATAACGGCCAGCGCCGTTGCCTCGAACACCACCGTCGGGTAGACACGCGCCGCACTTGCACCCAGCGCGCAAATGCGCTCTGCCGTATTTCTCTCGCTCTCGCTCGTCGATCCGGGTAATCCCAGCATCATCTGTCCGACCAAAGGATATCCCCTTGCCACGATGCGGCGGCAGGCGTCCTCGGCCTGCTTTGCGGTATGCCCTCGCTTGCAACGCAAGAGCACCTCGTCGTCCATACTCTGCAGTCCCAGTTCAATCGCCGAGACCGTGTAGCTTGAAAGAAGATCCAACACGTCCTCCCCGACCGCATCGGGACGGGTGGAAAAGCGGATACCGCTGACTCTTCCCTCTCGGACAAAGCGCTCGGCCACGTCAAGCAGACGGATCATCAGGGATCGGCCAATGGCCGTAAACGAGCCACCGAAATAGGCGATCTCGTTCTTATATCCTTGCGGAATGGTGCGAAGCGCCGCCTCGATCTGTGCTTCTACCGCCTCCACCTCGAAGGTAGTATGACCCGAAATGGTGCGCTGGTCGCAAAACACACAGCAGTGCGGACACCCCATGTGTGGGATGAAGATGGGAACGTTCTTGTGTCCTCGTCCTTGCATGGACATCATTCCTCGGTAATGCCGAACAGCACAAGAGCATCCGCCGCAGCCGCCTGCTCCGCGCCGCGCTTGGAGCGGCCCTCGCCGCGGCCGATCACGTTGCCGTTCAGTCTTGCCTCGACCGAGAACACCTTGCGGTGATCGGGTCCCGACTCGCCCACGGTAACGTACTCAAGAAAATCGCCCTCGTTTTGCTGAACGAACTGCTGAAGCCTTGTCTTGCTATCGCCCTGGAAGCCGCCCGGCTTGAGCGTTTCCAATTCAGCCTTGATAAACGGCATCAGAAATTCCTCCACCCGCGCGCGTCCCGCGTCAAGGTAGAGAGAAGCCAGCAGTGCCTCAAACGCATCTGCCACAATGGAACGGCACTCGCGGCCGTGGTTTTTCTCCTCGCCCTTGCCAAGGCGCAGATAGTTGCCAAGACCGATCTTCTCAGCATATTTGGCCAAGGCCCGCTCACAGACAAGGTCTGCCCGCATACGGGTCAGATCCCCCTCGGGGCAATCTCTGAAATGGGAAAATAAGTATTCACTGGTAATGATGGACAGCACCGAGTCTCCCAAAAATTCAAGTCTCTCGTTGCAGAGAAGATGGTGATTGGGCACGCCCATCTCGTTGGAACAGGAGGAGTGCGTCAGCGCTCTCTCAAGCAGCTCGCGATTTTGATAATGATAGCCGATGGCGCGCTCCAGCTCCTCCATGGGCAGCGGATAATTAGCCATACGTATCACTCCTTTCATTTCAAACGGGGATAAGGCGAGGGCGTCAGCTCCTCTTCTTCCTCCTTGGCCGCTCTTCTTTGCTCGGCCTTCTTTTGCTCGGCGACCGCCGCCATCGTAGCGGTGATGTCGTCGATGGTGGTAGACGACGCATAGGCAATCGCCTGACCGATGGCATTCTTAAACGCCTTGGCATTGGATGAACCGTGTGCCTTGATGACAGGCTTGGACACGCCAAGGATAGGAGCGCCGCCGATCTCGTTGGCATCGAAGCGTTTTTTCATGGCGTACATGGGCTTTTTAACCAGTGCGCCTGCCACCTTGCCCTTCCAACCGGTGCCATAGAAAATGTTCTTGATCTCGGACATGAGCAGCTTGCCCATACCCTCGATGGTCTTGACCAGAATGTTACCGGTGAAGCCGTCGGTCACCAGCACGTCGCACACGTCAAACGGCAGTGCGCTTCCCTCGACGTTGCCAACGAAGTTGATGTCCTGCATCGCGGCAAGGCGCGCGTGTGCCGACACCTGAAGTGCGGTTCCCTTGCAGTCCTCGGTGCCGTTGTTGAGCAGTCCCACGCGGGGCGACTCCAGTCCGTACAGCGTCTTCATATAGGCAGAGCCAAGGCGAGCAAATTGCTCGAGATTCTCCTCGGTCACCTCAACGTTAGCCCCCGTATCCATCAGGAGAACGGGATTCTGCAAGGGCAGGATGGTAGCGATACCTGCTCTTTGGATATGCTTGATCTTGCGGACAATAAGCATAGCGCCCGTGAACAAAGCGCCCGTATTGCCCGTGCTGACCACCGCGTCGCCCTGGCCGTCGGCCAGCATACGCAGGGCGGTAGACATCGAGGAATCCTTTTTGGCGCGCATGACGCAAACGGGATCGTCCTCCATGGTAATGACCTGCTCGGTGGGAACGATGGTAAAATTGGAAAGGTCCGCCTCTACATCCTCGGCGATCGCGCGGATGGCCGCCTCGTCACCGACGAGCGTGTATTCCACGCTTTCATCATATTCTGCGGCAGCGTCCAAAACGCCCAGCACCATCTCGCGCGGTGCGTTGTCGCCGCCCATAACGTCAACGATAATTCTCATCTGTGTTTCTCCTTTTCGTGATCTCAAATCGTTCGATAAGGCTCAAGCGCCTCCAGAGCCCGTGCGGCATAGCGCTCGTACTTGGCGATCTTGCCGCCCTTGACGCGCTCGCCAAGCGACGGGATAATGCCAAAGTTAGCATTCATGGGGACGAAATGTCCCTTGCCCTGCACGCTTCCCTCACTGACGTAGGCCGCCATCGCGCCCAGCATGGTCTCGCGGGGGAAGACTTGTCCTTCCCGTCCGAGCGCCAGCAGTGCTGCGTTGCGTCCTGCCACAAGGCCCGAGCCGGCCGACTCGATATAGCCCTCAACACCCGTCATCTGTCCGGCGAAAAAGACACCACTTCGAGTTTTGAGTGCATAGGTCGCATCAAGCAATCCGGGCGAGTTGAGGTAGGTATTGCGGTGCATGACACCGTAGCGCATAAACTCGGCGTTTTCCAGTCCCGGAATGAGACGGAAGACTCTCTTTTGCTCGGGGAACGTCAGGTGGGTCTGGAAGCCGACGAGGTTATACATCGTCCCCTCCAGGTTTTCGCGGCGCAGCTGAACGACGGCATAAGCCTCCTCACCCACACGGGGATCCACAAGACCTACCGGCTTCAGCGGTCCATACAAGAGGGTATCATGTCCGCGACGGGCCATGACCTCCACCGGCATACAGCCCTCAAACACCGTCAGATCCTTTTGCTCCTTACGGTCAAATTCCTTAAGCTCTGCCTCTTGGGCTGAGATCAAGGCGTTGTAAAATTCCTCGTACTGCTCCTTCGTCATAGGGCAGTTGATGTAATCCGCATCGCCCTTGTTATAGCGAGACGCGAAATAAGCCACGTCCATATTGATGGTGTCGGCATCGACGATGGGGGCGGCGGCATCAAAGAAATGCAAGCCGTGACAACCCAGCTCGTCGGCAATGTAGCCGGCCATGGCATCTGAGGTCAAAGGTCCCGTCGCAATGACGGTGATCCTGCCCTCCTCGACCTCGCACATCTCCTTATCGATGACCTCGATAAGGGGATGGTTGCGGATCTTGTCTGTAATATAGTCGGAAAACGCGGTGCGATCCACGGCAAGCGCCGATCCGGCAGGCACGCGGGTCGCCCGCGCCGCCTCCATAATGAGCGAGCCGCAACGGCTCATCTCCTCCTTGAGTAATCCCACTGCGTTGGTAACGCTGTCCGAGCGCAAGGAGTTCGAGCAGACCAGCTCGGCAAAACCGGGCGCATGGTGGGCGGGGGTGTATTTGTGCGGCTTCATCTCATACAGCTTGACCGCCACACCCATATTCGCCGCCTGCCAGGCCGCTTCACAGCCGGCCAGCCCCGCGCCGTATACGGCAATGGTTGCCTGCGTATTCTCTGCCATTACATCTCCTTGCCGT
>SVSH01000042.1 GCA_015064395.1 Oscillospiraceae bacterium | reverse complement strand
AAGCCGTCGGGTAGTGGGGTCCCAAGGGGTGTCCCCTTGGTTCCCTTCTTGGCTACTTCTTGGGGAATGCCAAGAAGTAGCATAAGCCACCCGCCGCGCGTTGTGCGGCGGACAAAGGAGAGAAAGCTAAATCCCCCCTCACTCCCCCGCCAGCACCATGCTCACAACTACGCCATCCCGCAGTCCAAACGTAAGAACTGCTCCCTTTCCTCGATAGATAAGACGAGCGTCACTTGTTTCATCCGCCTTGCCAAGAGCGGAGACGACGTCCGAGGAGGACGAACCGACGTGCAAGCCGTCAGCCGTCTGCACCCCGTCGTCCGTATAGGACACCGAGGATACAACGGCTTCACCGTCTACGGGCACGAACACATATAATCTCACGGAAGGATAGGTGTACATTCTGTCCTGCCCCTGCCCCGCACAGCTCTCGGCCTCGGTCATGGTGTAATCGTCGCCCAACTGCGCGATGACTGTCTCCGCCGCCATACCGACCGTCAAATCAACATCGCGATAGCGAAGCGACAGCACGGCAGGCTCATCGCCCGACGGAATGGGGGCACAGGCGCAGAGAAGCGAAAGAAGTAGCACCATGGCAATCATGATTCGTTTCATTTCTGTTCCCTCCCCTCTCTCTTTTGCGCCTCATAACGGGTAATATCCTCGTTCCAGGCGGCGGCCAGCGTCCCATTCTGCCGCCCGTCGGTTAGATCATAAGCTTGCGCCAATATCTTTCCAAAATGGGACGTCAGCTTTTCCGCGCCGTACACGTTCAAATGAAGCCCTTGGTCGTAAGTATCGGTCGTAAAATCCAATCCGATCGTTTCGATCTCGTTCAAAAAATTATAGTAGGGCAAGCCGTACTGCTCGGCAAGAGATACGACCTGCGTCTCGTATTCCTCGTGCCAAGGATAGCGCCAAGAGTCAGTCGGCGCTTTGATCAGCACAAGGTCAGCACCATGATCGCGGCACAGCGACACAATGCGGTCAAAATACTCCAGTGTCATCGGTCCAAAGGCGGACTCGCTCGGCGGCAACGCCCCCTCGTGTCCCGGAGCGTCCCCCGGTACGACACCGGTCTGCATGAAATACCCGCGCACCGAGACGGGCGGCTGAGCCTCAAACAGCATCGTCACGTCCCGCCGGGACAATTCCGACCAACGGTCGTGATAGCGCAGCAACGGAAACAGGTAGGATGCCCTGCTCTCTCCCTCGGTCATGGCGTCGCCCAACACCTTCCATTTGGCAGGAGACGCCGGCAGACGATCAAACACCATGCGGTTATACGCCTCGCTTTGGGGCTCACTGTAGACAAGCCCGTACACGCCAAGCACGACCACCTTGGGATCAGACCGCTCAAACACCTCCTCCAGCACGGCGTAGCTATGCCACATCAGCTGTTGGGGCGTTCCGCACACACGGGCGGAAATCCCCTGCTCCTGCCATAGGATCACAGGCGAGAAGGCTTCATACACCTCGCAGTCGCCAAGAAAGACGACCTCGTCGGCCGAGGTATGGTCGGCATCAAAATAATCGGACAGCAAAAAGGCCTCGGGGTTGGCTTGTTTGTCGTGGGGAACGAGCAGCGCCTGCGCCGCGCCAAAAAGCAGCGCACTCAACAGGGCAAACACGACGGCGGCCCCTACCCATTTTATTGGTTTCATAGCTCGTTCTCCTTTCATTTCAGCGTTTTCAGAATTGTCCATAAATAAAGTCCATCGCGTCGTAACCAAGCCCGTAATGACCCAATACAGCGATGACAACGACCAAAAGCGCCCACACAGTCGCATACAGCAACGGGTGACGAAGCAGGTATCGGCTGATCGGGTTGACCGTTTTGTCATCGACGCGCGGCGTTGCGCGCCCGACTGCCCACATGGCAAGGACGCCGAGGAAGATCAATATCCACTGCGGCAGGTTCAAGCCCAGCGACGTCCAAAGGGAACGGTCAAGCAGGCCTCTCCAGGTGTCAGGGACAAGCATCCTCGCCCACAGAGAGAACGTCATTCCCACGTTTTGGTAGACATCCAAGGTGCGGAAAAGACCAACCGTGAACAGCGTGCCTCCGCAACACAGCACGGCAAGCGCGCGTCCGTTTGCCACACAGGGGAAGCGCTCACTCAGGCGTCGTCGCACCGGGCGAAGCGTTTGTGAGAGTAGCATAAACAGACCGTTACAAAGTCCCCAAACGACAAAATTCCAGCCCGCACCGTGCCAAAGGCCGGTCAACGTCCAGGTAACAAGAGTCGCCATCCACAAGGGCAGTCGGCGCGACAGCCGAGATAGCTTTTGCGACAGACGGCAGGTAGACAGGGGGTAGAAAACGTAATCCGTGAAAAAACGGCCCATGGAGCGATGCCAGCGCCGCCAATAATCCGCCACGGAGCACGCGCCGAAGGGATGATCGAAGTTCTCATACAGGTCGATCCCCAAAGCCGACGAGATGCCAAGGCAAATATCCATGCCCCCCGTAAAGTCGCCGTAGATTTGAATGCTGTACAGGACGATAAGCAGGAGCACGCCCGTGCCCCCAAAAGCCGTTGGCTTTTGCATGATCGCTCCGACAGCCACGCCGACGGTGTTGGCGATCACGATTTTTTTGGTCGTTCCCCAAAGCGCCCGCAACGCCCCCCGCAACACTCTCTCCGCATCAAAGGGATGGGGCGTGGTAAGCTGTGGGGCAAGCTCCGAGTAGCGGTTGATGGGGCCTTGCCACATTTGAGGGAAATAGAAGGTAAACAGCGCAAAACGAAGCGGGTCCTTCTCGCATTCGATCTGCCCCCGAAAAACGTCGACCAGATATCCGATGGCGCTCAAGGTAACGTAGGACAGCCCCAGAGGAAGAAGCAACGACGGCAGGTGCACCTCCGTCCCGGTCAGGACTTGCCACGTATGTAGCACAAGGCCGCTGTATTTGAAAGCGGCAAGCAGGGCAAGGTCGCCCGCAATACCGACGGCAAGAAGCCACCTACGGCGTGCGGTGCAACGGTCACGGTAGGCGCGGCGGGCGGGCTTATCCCAAGAGCCGTCGGCGCGGTGGGCATCAAGCGTCGTATTTTGCTTGTCAAGGGAGTGGCCCAGCAGACGTCCGACGGTATAAGTCAAGGCAGCTAAAGTCAATAAAACCAAGAAATTTTGAAGACCGGCGAAGCTGTAAAAGGCAAGGCTTGCGGCAAGCAGGACAAACCACCGATAGCGGTGGGGAAGGAGGAAATAGAGCGGCAGCAGGACTGCGAGGAAGAGAATGAAAGATGATGATAGGGACATACTGCGCTCCTTTCCTTGGGTTTTTGGGAATAGTTAAATTTCAAGCAACTACTATCTACGGACGCGCATACTGCTTCGCGCTGCGCTGTGCCGGTTTGGGATGCTACTTCTTGCTGCGCGGCAAGAAGTAGCCAAGAAACGCGCCCGGACGTTCCCTCCGGGACCTCCCTTACTTTGCCGCTCTGCATAGAGAAAGACGAGAGATTACATAAACACTTTTAGTACTGTGCCTCAAGTTTAGCCAACACGAGCGGCAGGCAAAGAGGGTAAAAGGTTTTGCTTTCCGTTTGGTGTAAATTTCATGCAGTCATAAACTGCGTAAAACGATGGCAAGGGCTTTAGCTATTTCTTGTCGCGTGCCACTTCCGTGTTTGCAAGTTTTTTAACTTGCAAACGCAAGCGTTGAAACTGCCTGCTTTTGCGAAAAGATGAGCAGAGCGATAGCGCCGCGACCTTTTCGCACTGCGGGTTTCCAAAGGGCACCAAGCCCTTTGGCTGCCTTTCTTTCGCCCTTTCTTTGTTCAGCGACAAAGAAAGGGCATTCCTCACCCGCCGCGCATTGTGCGGCGGTCCCTTCACCTCATCTCACACATCATCCAACCGCTCGATCATGGCGACCATCGCCTCGACCGAATTAAAATTGTCCGGCAGGATCTCAAGAGCAGGGATGCGAACGTCAAACGCCGCGTTCAATTCAGTTACCAGCGTGACGATATCCAAGGAATCCAAAATCCCGTCGTCCACCAGCCGCACGTTCCCGGCCACGTCCGCGTCGGGGTGCATTTTTTTCAATATTTCAATCACTTTTTGTTCCATATTTTCATTCCTTTGCCAGCGCCCGTCGGTCGATCTTACCGCCCGGTGTCGTGGGTAGTGTATCCAGCTTGATCACCCGCGAGGGCAAATAATAGCGCGGCAGATAGGCCGCAAGGACCGCTGTCACATCCTTTTCATCGGCATCTCCCGTGTAAAACAGGCGCAGCTCCCCTGCCCCATCCGAGGCAACGCAGGCCGCGAGGTTAACACCCTCCACTCGAAGGGCACAAGTCTCGATCTCGCCCGTTTCGATCCGATGCCCCATGCGCTTGATTTGCCCGTCACGGCGACCAACGAACACCAGCTCCCCATGGGGATTATAATAGGCCAGGTCGCCCGTCCGATAGAGCGTTTCGGGGTAGGCATCTTGTAAGGGATTTTGTACGAAGGCCGTCGCTGTCTGCTCGGGGCTGTGGTCGTAGCCCAGCGTCAGGCAGGAGCCTCGCAGGCACATCTCACCCGTCTTGCTCGGCTCTCCCATCACGGGTCGGATCTCCTGCCCTTCTTCATCGATCAGCAAAAGGCCGGTATTGTCGAGCGGTGCTCCAATGGGAATATATTCATCCTCCAAAAGCTCCCGATCCGCCCGCCAAACGCAGGACATACCCGTCGCCTCCGTCGGCCCGTAGAGCTGGTAAAAGGTCGCTTCGGGCAAGGCTTGTCTCCAAGCCTGATAATGACAAATCGGCAGCCTCTCCGAGCCGAACACCACCCGGCGCAGCGTCAAGGGAGGTCGAGCCTCCAAGCCCCCAAGCGCGGCCACGGCAGAGAGCGCCGAGGATACCCAACAGACGGTGTTGATGCGGTTCTCGTTCAGATAATCCAACAGCAACACCGGGAAGGAAAACAATTTTTTGGGGATCAGATACGTCGTCGATCCCTTCGTCAGGGTGGTCAGTATTTCCTTTAATGGGGCGTCCAAATACAGGGGCGCCTGGCAACCAAACACCGCCATCTCGTCCAATTCGAGCGCGCTTGTCAGCGCCTCGCCGTAATCAATGACGGCGCGATGGCAGCCCACCACGCCCTTGGGCTCGCCCGTCGATCCGGACGTGAAGATAATATACATCGGGTCGGTGTCGATCTGACGGGCACGGACGCGTGCGAGCGCCGCTTCATCCGCGGGCTCGGTCAGCAAAGACTCGGCATTCAGCACAGGCAGGTCAAATCGATCCGCCACGTGGCAGTTTGCCTCGTCACACACAATGGCCGCGGCGCGGCTTCGCCCAAGAATATCCCGCATCCGGGCGTCGGGCATGGCGGCGTCCAAGGGGACGTAGACCGCCCCGGCATACACCGCTCCCAGCATGGCGGCGATCATGGAAGGATGGCGATCCATCAAAATCGCCACCCGTTGCCCCGTCAAGCCTTGGCGGCAAAGCGCCGTTCCCGTCCGCCGGGCGTGATCGAGCAGTGCAGAGAAGGTCAGCGCCGCGCCGCCCACACCGTCCGAGAAGGCGATCTGATCGGGCAGACGCTGTGCGGTCCGCTCCAAATATTGCAGTACGTTTTTGATACGCATAGCGTCCTCCTTACTCGGTAATGGTTTCGGTTGCCGTGGGTGGATACGCCCCGCGGTCATAATCATAAAAGCCGGGATCGATCCGGTTGTAGGCATCCAGCTGCGCGTCGGTAAACAGGCACCCTTGGCCTGCCGCGCCGCCGCCCTCGATGACCGTCGGGTCAAAATGATACCACCGCGGCGTCTCGCCCCGGGGGGCCAGGTTGACCATCAGCCAAAAATGAGTCTCCTCTCCCGCCGCATGGGTGCGCTCGATCTCCAAATATTCAATGCCCGCCCGGCGAAGCATCATCATGGCCGAGGCAAAGTAGGAATAGCAATCTCCCCTCCCCTTGACGAACAGAGCTCGATAGGCCGCGCGTACGGGGTCAGTCTTGTCCGAAATGGGAAAATAGTCGATCGCCCCCTGCACGTACGCGTGAATGGCGCGGCACTTTTGCTCGGTCGAGGCTTCTTGTGCGTACAGCCCCTGGATGACCGGGTCCAATTTTTCCCACAGCATCGCCTCGGTGATCTCCTCGGCATACACGTGTACGTACACCGTCTGCTCGGTCGCGTTTCCGCTGGCATCGACCGCCCGATAGGTGGCCGAATAAATGCCCTCGCAGCTCGTATCCACCGAGGACGCATCCACCGTCCATTCGACCGTGCCGAAGCAATCGTCCGCGGCACTCACGCCCTCGCGAAGGATCAGCCCCTCGCCAACGCGCACGGACAACTCCTTGACACCGATCAGCGTGGGCGGAGTCGTGTCCTGCACCACGGTCATATGGGCACGCAAACGGTGCGTGCGTCCGTTTTGGTTCAGCACGAGGACCACCTCACGCTCGCCCGTCACCGTAAAATCAGGAGTCTCCTCAAAATAGACGTGCACCTCTCTCTCAAGACACCACTCGCGCAATTCGTCGGTCAAAAAATCACGGGCTGTCGGCGTATCGCTGTCCACGGCCACCCGCAGGTCGATCGTGCTCACGCCGGAATCCGTCGGAATATCCAAGGTCCTGTCCCCGCAGGAAAACAAAAAAAGAGCAAGCAGACACAGCAAAAGCGTCAGTCCCATCGTCTTCTTCATCGCCGTGTGCCTCCTCTCGCAATACTTTGATTTATTATACCATCCCGGCGTCCCCCTGTCAACGGCGACGGGTAAAAAACAAAAGAGGATGCCACAGTGTGCATCCTCATTCTGTTCGGGCTGATTATTCAGCGTAAACGCTGACCTGCTTCTTGCCCTTTGCCTTTTGCTCAAACTTGACCTTACCGTCGATCAGAGCGAACAGAGTATCGTCAGAACCGATACCGACATTCTTGCCGGGGTGAACTGCGGT
>SVSH01000041.1 GCA_015064395.1 Oscillospiraceae bacterium | reverse complement strand
GAGATGGTCATGACCAGTGCAATGGTCACGTATTGTGACGCGTTGGGAGCTGCACTTCCCAGCAGGCCCATGGCATTCGAGGTGTTTTCAGCCGCGATGGCTTCATAAGAAAGAGAGCCAACAACGCTCAAACGCAGCCATGGAAGTGCAAGGCCCAGCTTTTTGGATAGAGCCAGAATGCTGATGACGATGGCAACGGCAGGTGCAATGGTGAAGATTGCCGCCGTGGTCGAGATCTTGCGCAGCTTTTTCTTGTCCATGCCAAGCGCGATGCCGCGTTTCCATGCTTTGATCAAAAAGAAGATCGACTGCGCCAGTACTGCGGCGATGATAATGCCTGCCAGCACGAACAGTATCGGGTGGTTAGTGTAAAACTCCATAGTAGTTTCTCCTTTGCTTTAGCTTTTCAAAACACCCGCCGCAAAGGCTGTATTCTTAGCGGCGGGTGAGAAACGTTTGAATCAAATTATGCTCTGTTGAGCGTAACCTTGATGGTCTGGGTTGCGTTGGCGTCAATGCTGAAGATCATGGTACGGTTGCCTTCCATCATAACGGGAGCTTGCTCGTTTTCATTCAGATCAACGTAGCACGCAGCGGCGATGTCCACAGGCAACGTGATGTTGGTCACCTTCATCTCGTCGGTTCGGTTATAGAAGCGCAGGATGAGCGAGCCATCCTCGGCCAAGGAGATGCTCGAGGGGCTGATGCCCTTGATATCGCTGACGGTGAACATCGAGCCCGTCATCGGGAGCGTTCCCTTATGAGGCTTGCCCGATACGGGAATGAGCTCGTGATCGTAGCAGTCTCCCAGCTTTTGCGCTTCCTCGCCGTTTCTGACTACGGCAATGGCGGCGTGAATATGATGCGTCGTCATCTCGGGGTAGAGATCGGGATAGAAGGAGGCGTGCAGCAACGAGAGCTCACCGCGCTGATTCCAGCCCTGGAAGCCGTACTTGGTGTCAGCCATGATCTGCAAATAAGCAGGATGGCCGCCCTCGGCAGGGAGCAGCTCCATACGGCCGATGGAGGGAACGTCGTTGGCAAATTCCTCGCGGACGATGACACCGTTGGCAATCTCGTAGCGATACGCGCCGATGTTGTATGCGGCAGGCGTGCTGAAGGTCAGCAGAACCTGGTCGTCGTTGTTGCCCGTTTCAAGCCAGTTGATGCGCATATCGTAATCGATCAAACGGCTACCGGCGTTCAAACGAACGGTTACGGACATATTCGAGCGAGTGCCGAAGGGCATTTCATACGTGAACCAATGAGAAAGACCGCCGCGGGCATAGTTGGAAACGTGAACGCGATTGTCCTCGTTGAGAATCTCCGTCTTTTGCGCGGGGCCACGCGTCCAAGCGCTGTGTCCAAAGCGAGGATTCTCGTGAACCAGACGGAACTGACCGCCACTGCGATCGCCGGCAGGAAGCATTTCGGTGTTGCTTTCCTTATCGATCAAGGAAACCAGCGTACAGGTCTGAGCGTCAAATTCGGCACGGATGTATTCATTTTCCAGTACCATGTTCTGGTCGCCAAAGGTATCCTGACGGCGACCGTTGATGGGAGGCAGATTGAAGGCGTTGGGATTGACCACGTCCTTCTGCTTGAGAATAACGGTCTGATAGCCGAAGGCGGGAACCTTGACGCGCATCAGAAGCGTTGCGTAGGCATTATGGAAATGGCGCTTTCCGTTATCAAGGATCTGTACGGGGACGGGCGTGCCGTCGTGCGTGTGTGCCTCGATGTTGCCAACGTCAGCAGGGTAGTCCCAAAGCAGAACCGTTGCGGTTTCATCGCGCTCATATGCGGTGGTGTTGACCAGATGCAGAATACGAACGCTGCCGTGTCCGCGCTCGGCTACGGCGATAGCAAAGGAGTGATCCTTATTGTTCAAGAAGCCCGCACCCGAGCCCTCGGAACGAACCATAGCGTTATCATCGTAAGGAATGCCCTCGGTATCGATGGCATCGGACAAGCCGCGCAGAGCCTCGATGGAGGCAGAGTTGGTGTAGCCGATGGTCTCCTGGAAACGGCCCATGGCGTCCTCGCGTGTGTCAACGATACAGGAGCCCGGAAGAATATCATGGAACTGGTTGAACAGCGTATTGGTCCAGGCCTTGGTGAAGTTGATCTGAGGCATCTTGCCTGTCAATGCGGCTGTTTGCGCGGCCAGCATTTCCGCGTCGTAAAGACGCGTCTCGGCCTTGCGGTTTGCCATCTTGATTCGGCCTTGCGAGGTGTAGCAGCCCGCAAAGACAAAATTGATCTCGCCGACGTGAACGGGAAGGGTATCGCGGAACGACTCGAGATACTTGAAGTAGGTGTCGTAGCGGCTGAACTTAAGCGTGGGATACAGCGGCCAGGTCATCATATCGGTGATCTTTTCAAGATCGATGCGGGTAGGTCCGCCACCATGGTCACCGACACCGTAGACCTTAAGGAATTGATCCATCGTACCGTCACCAAACGTTGCGCCGATCTGCGGATAGTAGGCAAAGGCACGGTAATCAATGCCGCACTGATACCAACTGGGATCGCTGTACGCGATGACTTCCTTGCCCGAGGGGGATTGCCAACGGTACGGACCGCGAGGATTACAGCCGCGGCAATGGTAGTAGTAATCGACTCCGCCATCCTGCAAAATCTCGGGAACGGTAGCGGCATGACCAAACGTATCCGGCTCATAGTCCAGGCAAAGCGTGTCGGGATCAATATCAAACAGCTCGGACAGATACTTTTTGGTGTAAGAGATATGACGGCAGAGCGACTCGCCGTTGGGCATATTCTTGTCGCACTCGACCCAAGAGGTGGCAGCCAACTCCCAGCGGCCTTCCTTGACTCTCTCTTTGATCTCGGCAAGCTGTGCGGGATCGTATTTCTCAACTATTTCGTAGACGGATGCTTGGGATTGCGAATATGTAAAATCGGGATACTCCTTCATCAGATCCAGCATGGTGCGGAAGGTTTCGGTGGTGATCGAAACGGTTTCCTGATATCCCCACTGATAGTTCATGTCAATGTGCGCGTGCGCAACGCAGTGAACGGTAATGGACTTTGCCTCATCAGACAGATCGGCAAGTGCCGTCTCCACGTTTTCGCAATCCTCACGAATGATGGCACCGTTATCACGGACACAATCCAGAAGATAGGTCATAGCGCGGTCGAGCTTATTCTCCCAGCCAAGATTACGAGCGCGGTTGAGATGGTACAGATACATCAGCTCAGAGAAAATGCGGTCAGCGTAGCGATTGGCACGGCTGCAGCCCTCCAGAGCCTTGAGTTTTGTGGATAATTCCATAAAGGTTACATCCTTTCCTAAATATAGTTAGTTATATTATATCATATAATTTAAAAATTTGGAAGAGGTATGCTGAAATTTAATGCAAAAAAATAGCAAAAACACCTGTCATTTTTTTGAATGACAGGTGTTTGTTCAATCTCCCCAATTAGAAAGCCGAATGGGCATATCAGTTCCCCCTATTGAAATACCGCGTAGCAAAATCCGCAATCACGGGCGTAAGCTCCTTGATATTCCAATCCGTTGTATTCACAATGAGATGATAGTTTTCTCGAGCGCCCCAACGACTGTCCGAAATCATGTCACGCGTTTTGGCGCGCGCACGGTCAATACTGCGTGCATTGCGTTCAATTTCCTTATAAGAAAGGTTCTCTCCGCTCTCTGCTCGCTCCTGACAGCGACGGATCTTGGCATCCATGTCCGCGCAAACGAAAATATTGAGCGGATGCTCGTCGCGCAGCAGAATATCCGCGTTGCGTCCGACAATCACACAATCCTTGCCAAGACGAGCAATGCTTTCCAATACGCGTCTTTCTTCCAACAGCAGTGTCGTCTGTGCCGTTCGCAGCATGTTGGCCCCCGAAAAAGAATGATGAAAGGTCAGGGGGATCATTTGCCATACTTGCTGCTCCAGCGCCTTTTCCACGTAGGTTTCATCCAACTGCTGTTTTTCAGCAATTGCGGTGATGATCTCGCGATCGTAATAATCAAACCCAAGCGCGTCGGCCAAACGCTTACCAAGCTCGCGGCCTCCGCTGCCAAATTCACGGCTTATGGTGATGATTTTCATATATCGCTTTCCTTTCTGAAAAACTATGAATAGTCAAAAACCACCCAAAAGGGTGGTTTTTTCGGATAATGCTTGAATGGTGGGCCATCAGGGGCTCGAACCCCGGACCGACCGGTTATGAGCCGGTGGCTCTAACCAACTGAGCTAATGGCCCGAAATGCGGTTTTATTTAACAACGCTTTAATATTATACAAAGAATATGCAAAAATGTCAATACCCGTAGAAAATTTTTTAGATATTCTTTGGAATGTCACGCCTTACTTGATTTTTGTCCAAATCTATGATATGATATCAAATAAAGTAAAAATTGATAGAAAGGCGGGGAAAAATATGCAGATTGCCAAAGGCAGACCGTTGGCTGTATTTTGTTGGATCCTTTCCATTGTTGCAGCGCTTTATATTTGCCTTGATCTTTCGGTCAATACTCTTGTGATTGCTTTATTGTTATCTGCTGTAGCCCTCCTATCTCTTTTTCTTTTTAGCCTCAAAACCGCTCGAGGCAAGTACGTGCTTAAATATCTCGCATTTCTTTCGCTTGCGCTCGTTCTTGGTTTTTCAAGCGTACTTATCCGAGAAAAGTGTGATATTTTGCCCGCAGAACAATACGCGACGCAATTGGAAAGCGGCACTACCGAAATTTCGGGAATGGTTGTGTCCGAGGAGTTTTACAGCTCATATTTGACCTGCGTCGGCGTCAGGCTCGACCTGCCTGATGGTGATACAACAAAGCTGTATCTCAATCTTACGGGTGAGCACGATATGCGGATAGGAGATCGTTTTATCGCTCGCGCTGTCTTGTTTCCTACGTTGGAAGCCCCGGAAGAGGAGCGAACACTACGTCAGCTTCAAGCAGACGGCTACATTTTGGTTGGATACGTCGATGGTACCGAAGACTGCGAAACGATCGAGCGCGATATTTTTGTTTTTCGGCAATGGCTGAGCCGCTTGCAGTACCGTTTGTCCGATCGCTTGACAAGCGCTGTTGGCGGTGAGCAGGGAAGGCTTTCATCCGCCTTGTTGCTTGGCACAAAAGATCGCTTGTCTGACGCCACAATGTTAGATTTTCGACGCGCTGGGGCGTCGCATCTGCTGGCACTTAGTGGATTGCATCTATCGCTGATCATGTTGGCCCTGACCGCTCTCCTTGGCGCCGTTCGCTGTCCTTTTTATTTACGCATAACCCTTCTTTCATTAACCGCCGTTGCTTTTCTTGCATTGACGGGCTTCAGCGTGTCCATGCTACGCGCTACGTTCATGCTATTGTGTCTGTATTTATCGCGTTTGCGCGGCACACCTCACGATCCCCTGACGCCTCTTTCCGTCTTTCTCGGCGTGACGCTGACCATACAGCCAACGACCGTTTACGATGCGGGGCTCTGGCTGACGGTTCTTGCCACGTTTGCTTTGGTTGCCGTGATTCCTGCGCTGTTTCGCAATGAAAAGAAAGCATCGTCGTCGCGCATGCTTTTGCCTGTTCAATGGATATGGCATAAGCTGCTTGTTCCCATCCTCTCCTCACTTGTCATTCTACTTGTTTTAATTGTTCCAATGGCACTGATCTTCGGCGAGGTATCCATTATGTCACCGCTCGCCAACTTGGTCCTGACACCGCTAACCGCGCTTTCTTTGATCCTGGGACTTGCCTATTTTCCATTATCGTATATCGGTGCATATATCCCTTTCCTGAATTTTCTTGCAGGATGGACCGCACGTATTCTTTACAGCATAGCCAATGGCATGATCATACTAACGCAAAAAATGAGCGATATACCGGGGGCACTCGTGTCGCTGCGGTATGAATTTGTAGGCGTCCTGCTCGTCATTCTCGTATGTGCCATGCTTTGGTTCCTTCTCTCAAAATGGAAAAAGCCGCATCGGTTTCTATACGTGATGGCAGCGTGGGTTGCCGTTTTCTTCGTTTGCCTGACGGTAACAAATGGTATGACGGCAGGGCAGTGGCAGGCGAGTTACGTCTCTAATAAAAAGAACGAGCTGCTATGTCTATCCAATAACGAAATGACGGTGCTGTGCGACGTAACGGACGGCAGCTATACAGCGTATCGTGATTTTTTCGCTGAAGGCAAGCCTGACGGGACCACGGAGATCGATGCGCTTGTTCTGACGCATTTTCATAACCGCCACGTTTCGACCGTATATAAGTTATTAGGCGATATTCGCGTGCGCACAATCTGGTTGCCGCTGACGATGACGGCACCAGGTATCGACCAAGACAAAGCCATCAAGGATGAAGGCAATCTGCGTGCAATCGTTGCGCTGGCCAAGCAACGCCGTGTTGAAGTTTGCTACTACATCCCCGAAGAAGGCGCCGCGATCAGCGAGACGCTTGTGATGAATCAACTATATTTTTCAATGCTAAAGCGTTCCACGCACCCGACGGTATCCTTTACCTTTGAATATCGTTCCAACCCAAACAATGAAGGAAAGCGTTTGACTTGGCTGGGTTCATCCGCATGGGAAGGCGAGCTTGCGGACGAAGCCTTGTTAACGGCAACGGCAAGCGACGCAATTATCTTTTCCAAGCACGGCCCTGTGATTAAAACTTCGTATTCTTTGATTGATTGGGCAAATATTCCTGATATCGTATTATTTGCTGACGGTAATACGGCAGCGGCGATCGAGGCTTCCAAAGAAGTGAGCGTCGTGTTGAAGCGAGCAGAGAAACTGCTTGGTGGCGAATATGCAGAGATGACCCTGCCGTGATGGTAGGGTCATTTTGTAAATAATCATTTCAAAAAATAAATTCATTTGCTATTGACAAATGCGCAGGGAAGGAGTATAATACAAGCACATCAAAAACCGCATAAAAACAGGGGTGCTGAACATTCGGCTGAGATAAGGCGCAGGCCTTGAACCCTTAACCTGATACGGATAATGCCGGCGTAGGGAGATTTTTTAAGTGTACCCATCCAAAGGATGAGCAACAACCAAGGAATTTACCGCACGGAGTTTTCGTGCGGTTTAATTTTTTGGAGGTAGAATTATGAAACTCACACTCAAAGTCAGACGTCTGACCGAGTCGGGCATGATGATCGCTCTGGCAACCGCCATTTCCTTCGTCTGCTCGCTCATCCCCGTACCGCCCTTTAACTTTCCGTTTGGTGGAGGCATCACCATTGCGGGTATGCTTCCCATTATCCTCATCGCCTACCTTTACGGCACGCGCTGGGGACTTTTGACGGGCTTCGTTTACTCGCTCATCCAAATGCTGCTGGGTCATTCCACCGTCTCCT
>SVSH01000014.1 GCA_015064395.1 Oscillospiraceae bacterium | reverse complement strand
TCGAGACCAACGGTACGATCTCCGCAAGAGAAGCGATTTCGCTTGGCGCCAAGATTCTCAACGAGCATCTCAACTTGTTTGTCGAGTTGTCTGACGAGGCAAAGAAGGCAGAGATCATGGTGGAGAGTAAGGAAACCAAAAAGGAAAAGGTCCTTGAGATGACCATTGAGGAGCTTGACATGTCTGTTCGTAGCTTCAACTGTCTGAAGCGCGCAGGCATCGATACGGTAGAGGATTTGACCAACCGTACTGAGGAGGACATGATTAAGGTTCGTAACCTCGGTAAGAAATCGCTGGAAGAAGTGATTCAGAAGCTGCATTCGCTGGGTCTTGATCTCAAGAGAGAAGAAGAATAAGCGAAGCGCATAAACATTAGGATAGCAGAGAAGGAGGGGTTTTACAATGCCCGGAACCAGAAAACTTGGCAGACCGACTGCCCATAGAATGGCAATGCTGCGCGGTCTGGTCACCCTGCTGCTTGAGAACGGTCAGGTAGAGACGACTCTCACCAGAGCAAAGGAAGTTCGTTCTCTCGCAGAGAAAATGATTACACTTGGCAAGAAGAATACGCTTGCTTCCCGCCGTGCTGCTTTGGCATTCATTACCAAGAGAGCTGTTGTCGTCAAGCTGTTTGACGAGATCGCTCCCAAGTATGCAGAGCGTCAGGGTGGTTACACCCAGATCTTCAAGATGGGTCCCCGTCGCGGTGATGCTGCCGAAATGGCCATCATTAAGCTGATCGAAGACTAATCTTGGTCTGAAAAAAGAACAGCTGCAACAAAGTTGCGGCTGTTCTTTTTTTGTTATCAAAGGAATTGAGCGATATTTCGGACAAGATCGTTCATCTCCTCACGGGAGTGGGTCGCGGCGGCTTGCTCGATCAGGCGGCGGCGCCCCGCATCGGACAGCTTGGCATAGTCCTCCATCGCGCGCATGTTTTGCGCCAGCGCCATCATCAGCCCGGTGGGCAGGGGCGTATCGCTGGGATTAGACATCATGTTTATCGTATCATTCATGGTCAGTACCTCCGTGTCAGTAGTATGACGCGAAGCGCGGCTGCCCATGTCTTTGGAACGTCGGCAAGTTTTGGAAAAAGCGAGGCAGACGGCTTTCTGCCCCGTCTTCCCGAAGGAGCGATTGCAGAGGCAACGCATCTTATGGGCACGGTCGCCAAGCACCTGCGCGACGAGATGGTGCGGAAAATGGACGAAAAAGCCTTGCGGGGTTGAGGGTGTGTCCGCTCATAACCGAAACAAAAAAAGACACATAAACTTTGTTATAAAAATGGCAAAAGGACTTGAAAAAAAGGATGAAACGGTGTATACTAAAGAGTGGTAAAAAATCATTGCATCAGCAAGAAGAAATAAGAAAGGTTATATTATGTCAGAATGTACTCATGATTGCTCGACCTGCTCGAGCAACTGCTCCTCCAGACAGGAGCCTCAGTCGCTGATCGCTCCCTTGTGTGAGCTGAGCCAAGTGAAGCACGTCATTGGTGTCGTCAGCGGAAAGGGCGGCGTTGGTAAGTCGCTGGTCACCTCCATGCTGGCCGTCAATATGCAACGCGAGGGCTATAAGGTCGGTATTCTCGATGCCGATATCACCGGTCCCTCCATTCCCAAGGCGTTTGGCCTGAAAAAGCCGGTCGAAGGCGACGGTCAGTATATGATCCCGCCCTCCACGACCACGGGCATTGATATTATGTCGGCAAACCTTTTGCTCGACGACGAAGAGAAGCCGGTCATCTGGCGCGGCTCGCTGATCGCAGGCACGGTCAAGCAGTTCTGGACGGACACCATCTGGAACGATATTGATTATCTGTTCGTGGACTGCCCTCCCGGAACGGGCGACGTCCCGCTGACCGTTTTCCAGTCCATACCGCTGGATGGCATCGTCATCGTCACCAGCCCTCAGGAGCTGGTCTCCATGATCGTGGCCAAGGCTGCTAACATGGCAAAGATGATGAACGTACCCGTCCTGGGTCTGGTTGAGAACCACAGCTACGTCAAGTGCCCTGATTGCGGCAAGGAGATCCACATCTTTGGCGAGAGCCACATCGACGAGGTAGCAGAGAAGTTCGGCTTTGACGTGCTGGCTCGCATCCCGTTGGATCACAAGCTGGCGGCGCTGGTCGATAAGGGCTGGATCGAAATGATGCAGAACGATTATCTCGACACGGCAACGCAGGTGCTCATCAACCGCACCCAGAACAAGTGATAAAGGAGAAGGACTATGAAAAAGCTGAATAAATTAAAGAATTTCAAGGGCGTTCAGGGCCCGGTCGTCACCATCGTTATGGACGGTGTTGGCATTGCTCCCGATTCGATCGCCAATGCAGTAAAGGGCGCATACACGCCCACGCTGGATATGCTGATGAGCAGCTACCCCATGGTGACGCTCAAGGCGCATGGTACGGCTGTCGGTCTGCCCTCGGACGACGATATGGGTAACTCGGAGGTCGGCCACAACGCTCTTGGCGCAGGCCAGGTGTTTGCACAGGGCGCAAAGCTGGTTTCCAACTCCATTGAGTCGGGTAAGATGTACGCATCCGATACCTGGAAGACGCTGATCGGCAACGTCAAGGAGAAGGGCAGTGCGCTGCATTTTATCGGTCTGTTCTCGGATGGTAACGTTCACTCGCACATCGACCACCTCAAGGCTATGCTGAAGCAGGCTAAAGCCGAGGGTGTCAAGACGGTTCGCGTGCACATTCTGCTCGACGGCCGTGACGTCGACCCCACCTCGGCACTGGATTACGTTGTGCCCTTTGAGGCATTTATGGCAGAACTGCGCGACGATAATTTTGACATTTGCATTGCATCGGGCGGTGGCCGTATGAAGATCACCATGGACCGATACGAAGCAAACTGGGGTATGGTCGAAGCCGGCTGGAAGACCCACGTGCTGGGCGAGGGCCGCACCTTTGCATCCGCTGAGGAGGCCATCACCACCTATCGCGCCGAGATCCCCGGCATCCTCGATCAAGATCTGCCCGCTTTCGTCATCGCCGCTGACGGTAAGCCCGTCGGCACGATTGAGGACGGCGACAGCGTTATCTTTTATAACTTCCGTGGCGACCGCTCCATCGAGATCTCCAAGGCGTTCGACGGCGACGAGAGCTTTGATGCCTTTGATCGCGTTCGTGTGCCTGACGTCCTGTACGCCGGTATGCTGGAGTACGACGGCGACTTGCACATTCCGCATCGCTTCCTCGTCAATCCCCCCGAAATCACCAACACGATGTCGGAGTATCTGGCCAACACCGGGGTCGCACAGCTTGCAATCTCCGAGACGCAGAAGTACGGCCACGTGACCTATTTCTGGAACGGCAACCGTTCGGGCAAGTTCTCCGAGGAGCTGGAGACCTATATTGAGGTTCCTTCGGACGTCGTGCCCTTTGAACAGAGACCTTGGATGAAGTGTGCCGAGATCACCGACACCCTTATCGATTGCCTGGAGAGCGGCAAGTACAAATACCTGCGCGTGAACTTCCCCAACGGTGACATGGTCGGCCATACCGGCTCGCTCCTGGCGACTCGTTGCTCGATGGAGGCACTGGATCTGCAGCTGGCTCGTCTGTTGACTGTCATTGACCGACTGGGCGGCGTGGCGCTGATCACGGCAGACCACGGCAACGCCGATGAGATGTTCGAGGTGGATAAAAAGACGGGTGTGCCCAAGCTGGACAAGAAGGGCAATATGGTTCCCAAGACCTCGCACACGCTCAACCGCGTGCCCTGCATTCTGTATAACAACGTTTGCCCCGATGCTTACACCGTTAAGGCAGACGAGGGTCAGTTCGGCCTTGCCAACGTAGCGGCCACCATGGTCAATCTCATGGGATATGAGGCGCCGGATATGTGGAATGAGTCGATCATTGAGGTAAAATAATTGGATTATTTGAGAAGAGCTTTGTATCAAGGCTCTTCTCTTTTTTTGTGGAGGGGGACAGTTGAAATCTTTAGCAACTTCTTCTACGGATGGGCGCGCCACAACGCGGCGCGCAATGCGTTTGTGTTACTTCTTGGTGCGCACCAAGAAGTGCGCCCAGGCGTTCCCCCTGTCTATGCCGCTCTTCAAAGAGAACGACGAGAAAAACATCTGTTTTTTTCGTATGGTGCTTCCAATTTTGCCAGCACGAGCGGCAGATATAGAAAGCTGGAGCTTTTGCCTTGAGGTGAGGGCAAGTTTTTTTAACTTGCCCTCACAAAAGCTGAAAATGTAAGACTTCGCGTCGTGTTGCGCGGAGCGAGAGCGAAGCGCCCACAAAGACGCGCTGCGGGGTTCCAAGGGGTATCAGACCCCTTGGCGCGTTTTCTTGGTTCGTTCTTTGCCGCGCGGCAAAGAATGAACACCCATGCCGATACAGATCAGCGCGCGGTGAAGCCGCGCAGTATGATCGTCCGTAGAAGAAGTCGTCTAAAAAATCAGATAAAAATCCCCCCAATCCTATTGACAAGTCGAATTCACTATGCTATACTAAAAGTGCACTACATGATATAGTACACTTGGTGCACTTTGAGAAAGGAAGGGATGTTATGCTATTGATCGATAAGTTTTCGACCAAGCCGGTATACGAGCAGCTCATCGAAGGCATTGAGCGGGACATTCTCGTCGGCGCCTTTGCCGAAGGGGCCCAGCTCCCCTCGTTGCGCGAGATGTCCGCGATGCTGTCCATCAATCCCAACACCATACAGAAAAGCTATGCCGAATTGACCCGCCGCGGCATCATTCTCCCCGCCCACGGAAGCGGCTGTTACGTCTCCCCCAACGCCCGCGAGCTTTTGCGGCGCGAGGCGGCGGGACGCCTGGAGGAAATACGCCAGCTGGCTCGTCAGCTGACACTGGCCGGCGTGGGAGCGGAGGATATCATCGCCGCCGCTAAGGATGGCGCCGGTTTTCAGAATGAAATGACAAGTAAGGAGGAAACACCAAATGATCGTTGCCAATGAGGTTACCATGAAATTCTTTGTGCCGGGCAAGGCTCCGCACGTGGCTCTGGATCGGCTGTCCTGCCGCATCCCCCGTGGCTGTATCTACGGCATGATCGGCTCCAACGGCTCGGGTAAGTCGACCTTTTTGCGTCTGCTCTCGGGCGTGTACCGTCCCGCCGGCGGCACGATCACGGTGGACGATATGCCCGTCTGGGAAAATCCCGAGGCAAAATCCCGCATCGTCTATATCCCAGACGACCTGTATTTTCTCCCGCAATCGTCCATGAACGGCATGGCGCAGATGTATCGCGCCCTTTACCCCCGTTTTGATAACGAGCGCTATCGCAAGCTGACGGAAACCTTCAAGCTGGACCCCGCGGCCAACATTCATACCTTTTCCAAGGGTATGCGCCGCCAGGCCGCGGCCATCCTGGGGCTTTCCGCGATGCCCGACTATCTGTTCTTTGACGAGACGTTTGACGGCCTCGACCCTGTCATGCGCGGCCTTGTCAAGCAGGTGATCTATCAGGACGTCATCGAGCGCAACACGACCACCATCATCACCTCCCACTCACTGCACGAGTTGGAGGACACCTGCGACCAGCTGGCGCTGTTGCATCGCGGTGGCATCGTGTTCCAGTCGGACGTGCAGGATCTGAAGACCTCGCTGTTCAAGGTGCAGACGGCCTTTGCCGAGCCCTTTACCCGCGAGAAATTCGAGGGGCTCAACATTCTGTCCTATACCCAAATGGGAAGCGTGTGTACCTTTATTTTGCGCGGCGACAAGCAAGAGACCGAGGCCCGCATCCGCGCCATGTCGCCCCTGTTGTTTGACGTGCTGCCCCTGAACCTGGAGGAGGTCTTCGTCTACGAAATGGAGACGCTGGGCTATTCCTTCAAGGATATTCTGATGTAAGGAGGGAACGGATATGAAAAAAGCATGGTTTGACGGTCGACTGTACCTGCAAGGACTCAAGCGCCTTCGCGTCATTGGCCTGGCACTAGCGATTTTGTGTATTAGCATTTCGGTGCTTATTCCTCTGACCACCTGGATCAAGACAGCCAATATGTTGGAAGATGTGAATATAAATTACGACTCGGTGTATGGCGTGGAGGACAGCTTTTCCTCGTCGCCCTCGATGTCGGAGGACGAGATCAAGCAAGAGATCAAGGACCGTTCCCTTATCGTTCCTGTGCTGGTTACTTCTTATCTTGCTCCCGTTTTTGTTCTGATTATGTTCGCCTATTTGAACAAGCGCAGCGAATCGGACTTTTATCACGCCATCCCCTACACGCGGGTGTGCGTGTATTCGAGCTTTGTTGCGGCTTCGCTGACCTGGGCGTTTTCCATCCTGATCGCCGGAGGACTTTCGGCGGGCCTGCTTTGGACGCTCTGCCCGTACACCACCTATTCCTTTGGCGGATTGATCTGTGAGATTCTTTTGTGTTGCTTGAACGCCGCCTTCCTCTCTGCCTTTACAACGGTGGGCGTCTCCCTTGCGGGTACGGAATCAACGGCCATCATCGCGTCGATGCTTGCCCTATGCTCCTGGCGCGTGGTGGTGGGCATTGCCTACGTCACCCTTGAGGATATGATGAGGATCGTCGAGGTCGATCGGATATGGGGCGGATACCTGACACCCCAGTGGCTGTTGCCCGTGGGACTGGCAACGCAAACGGAGACCACGGCATCCATCCTGTATGCCGTGATCGTGACTCTTTTGATGCTTGTCGCGGGCGGTCTTCTCTACCACCTGCGCCGGAGCGAGACGGCCGGACGTTCGGTGCCGGGTCGCGCGCTTCAGATCATCTTCCGTTGCCTCGTCACACTGCCGGTAGCGCTGGTTTTGACCTATTTGATCATTGGCGAAACGGAGATCACATCCCTGCTCATTTTGTTTGTGGTGATGCTGCTGGTGTTCTATCTGTACGAGCTCTTGACCTCCAAGAGCGCGCGCAGTATGCTCAAGGCTACACCTTGGCTTGGCGCGGTGCTTGCGGCCTGCTTGATCTTTACCGGTGCGCTCTATCTGAGCAAATACGTCATTTGCACCGAGAATATCAGCGCGGATCGCATCGAGGAAATCGGACTTTCCAGCGCCACGATCCGCGGCTCGGATCAGGTATTCATCAGCGACTATGAGCGTTTCTTGATGGCGGAGAATATGTCGGACGACAAAACTGTGATCCACCTTGTTGCCAAGGCTCTGCGCGAGTCGCAGATGGCGGAGCGGAATGACAACTTCTATAACGACTCGATCATATACACCGAGGAGACCCCCGGAGGCACGAAAAACCACAAGGGATTTGTCCGCATTTCCGTTTGCATCAAGCTAAAGAGCGGACGCGAGATGGGTCGCAACATCAGAATGCCGGAAGAGGAGTATTTTACTTTTTTGGAGGCGCTGAAAACGGATCTCAATCTCAATTCGCTTCCCAATGCCGACGAGGTAGACTACTGCCAGCTGGCTCAATTCGGACATTCCTGCGTTCAAACGCTGGAAAAAGGATGGATCGAGCGCGTGCTTGACGCGATGCGCCTGGACCACGCCGATATGACGGAAGAGCAAAAGAGCGAGATGATGTCCTACGGAAAAGAGCGAGCTCAATTTATTCTGCGCATCAGGACCGAGGAGCAGACCTTCTTCTGCAACTATTATCTGACGGAGGCAATGCCGCAGACGGCGTCTGTCATATGTGAATTGTACATGAGAAAGCAGGCCGAGGCCAAAGCGGTGGTTGCCGCCGTGATTGAGGAGGCCGAAGGCACCTTTGGCGAAGGTCACGAGGGAAGACTCACCATTGGACTGCAGAAAAATATAATGCAGCCGGAGAGCCGGTATTTTGATGTCGTCGGAGGTCGTGGGGAGCAGGTTCTTGACTTCCTTGCCGAGCACCTCGACGAGCCCCTTGACGAGAAGCGGGCCGACGGCTGTGTGGTTCTGTGGATGGAGGCCTGCTACGATGTCACCTCGCCCGACGGTTTTTACCTATACAAGGCCAATATGCCACCCGTTCCGCTCCTGTTGGATCTGACAAAGGAGGAGTACGAGACGCTGATCGGCATCTTAAACTACGGAAAGCAATAACGAAAACGGAAGGCTGAGCTATACGCTCAGCCTTCTTTGCTTGCGTGAATAAAATCATTGACACGTTGCCAAAACTGTGCTATACTATATGGGATAAAAAAGGCTTACAACGAAAGGAAATGATCAAAATGGAAAATAATCAGGTACTTGCCGTGGTTGGCGGCAAGCAGATCACCAATGCCGACGTTGATACCATGATCGCGTCGATGGGTCAGCAGGGTCAGGCCTATATGAACCCCCAGGGCAAGGCTATGATTCTGGAGGAGCTGATCGCACAGAGACTGCTTCTTCTGGATGCTACCCGCAATCTGTACGAGCGCGAGCCCGCGTTCAAGGAGCAGCTGGCGCGTCTGAAGGATGATCTGCTTATCAACTATGCCGCCCATAAGGTCGTGTCGGGCGTTCGCGTCACGGACGACGAGGCCAAGCAGTATTTTGAGGAGCACGCCGAGCAGTTTATGGGCCAGGAGCAGGTCAGCGCCAGCCACATTCTCGTGGACAGTGAGGATAAGGCGAATGAGTTGCTTGCCAAGATCAACGCAGGTGAGATCAGCTTCGAGGACGCCGCGCGCGAGAACAGCTCTTGCCCCTCTTCCCAAATGGGCGGAAGCCTGGGCGAGTTTGGTCGCGGCCAGATGGTGCCCGAGTTCGATGCGGCTTGCTTTGAGATGGAGGTCGGTGAGGTTCGTGGTCCCGTACAGACCCAGTTTGGCTATCACCTGATCCGTCTGGACGGCAAAAAGGCGGCAGAGCCTATGCATTTTGGCGACGTGCGCGAGGCACTCCTTCGCCAGTTGACCATGGAAAAGCAGCAGGCGGCTTACCGCTCTAAGATCAATCAGCTCAAGATCCTGTATCCTGTTGAGCGCTGATCGAATATTGCGCATATACAAACGGGGGTAGAGATATTTACCCCCGTTACTGACATAAAAAGGAGGTGTTGGCATGGAGAATAGGAATGCCGAGTGGCAAGAGTTGGAGGCGCGTTGCCGCGACTGTCGCGCGTGTCCTTTGGGACAAACGCGCACGAATAACGTCTTTGGCACGGGGGACACGGGTGCCTCTTTGATGTTCGTGGGTGAAGCGCCCGGCGAGCAGGAGGACAAAACGGGTATCCCCTTTGTCGGTGCGGCGGGCAAGCTGCTGGACCGCTACCTGTACGCGGTCGACTTGCCGCGTGACAAGGTATACATTGCCAACATTCTCAAGTGCCGTCCGCCTCACAACCGCGACCCCGAGGAGGGCGAGCAGGATGCCTGTATCGGATATTTGCGGGAGCAGTTCCGTTTGATCCGGCCCCGTGTCGTGGTGTGCCTTGGGCGCATTGCCGCGATGCGGCTCATCCGTCCCGACTATCGCATCACCCGTGAGCACGGGCAGTGGGTGCAAAAAGGGGGCGTTTGGATGACGGCGGTGTACCACCCGTCGGCGCTACTACGCGATCTTTCCAAGAGGGAGGATATGCTGCGCGATATGTGGGCGATCCGTCAAAAGTTAGAGGAGTTGGGCGTGGCCCCTTGTGTGGAGGATACGGCGAATGAGTGAGACAACCAACCAAGCGGCATTGACCATTGGAGCGGTGACGCTGCGGCACGGGCTGATGCTGGCCCCCTTGGCAGGGGTGAGCGATCATCCCTTCCGAAGCATTTGCCGCAGGCTCGGTGCCGAGTTTACCGTCAGCGAGATGGTGTCAGCCAAGTCGCTGTGCTATGAAAAAAAGAGCCGTCGGGCGTCGGTGGGGGAGAACTCCAAGAGCGCCCCGCTGGCCAAGGTCTGGGCGGATGACGTGCCTATGGCCGTTCAGTTGTTTGGCAGTGAACCCGGATTCATGGCCGAAGCCGCCGCGATGGTGGCCGAGGGCTCCTATGCGGGATGCACGAGCGAGGCTCGCCCCGCGGCCATCGACATCAATATGGGCTGTCCCGTCCACAAGATCGTGTCCAACGGAGAGGGAAGCGCGCTTCTTCGCGACATTCCCTTGGCGGGGCGCATCGTGCGGGCGGTCAAGGCGGCGGTCGATCTGCCTGTGACGGTCAAGATCCGCATCGGCTTTGATGCCGAGCATATCTGTGCCGTGGAGATGGCACAGGAGCTGGAGGCGAGCGGCGCGGATGCGATTTGCGTCCACGGCCGCACCAGAGAGCAGATGTACCGCCCGGGTGTTGACCTTGAGGCGATCGCCGCAGTCAAGGCGGCGGTGTCCGTTCCCGTGATCGGAAACGGAGACATCATGAACGTGGCGAACGCGCTGCATATGAAGCGGCAAACGGGGTGCGACGGGCTGATGATCGCCCGCGGCGCGATGGGCAATCCTTGGCTGTTTGCCGAGATCCGCGCGGCGCTGGAGGGGGAGACGTTCGTCCCACCCACCCTGCAGGAGAGAATGGAAACGGCGCTGTCGCAGATGGCGCGAATGATAGAGGAGAAGGGTGAGCGGGTTGGCTTTGCCGAATCCAAAAAGCAAATGGCCTGGTACATCCACGGCATAGGCGGCGCGGCTGAAGCTCGTGGACGACTCATGACGGCGATGTCGCCGGACGAGGTCGCGTGCGTGATGCGAGGGCTGATTCACTGAAGAAGCATTGACAGGTGTTTTGTATTTGAAGATAAGGAGTGGTACGGTATGAAAAGCATAAAACCCGGGCGTGGCCCATCTATGATAAGCGGCGTTGTCGGAATATTTATGATAGGCTTTGGCCTTTTTTGGACGATATTGGCTGCTCAGGCCAGTGGAATTTTTGCTTTGTTTGGTGTTTTATGGACGGGCGTTGCCATCGCAATCACCGTATATAATTTTAAGAATGCTACCGGCAAGAACAGGTATTCCTCTTTCGATATTACCGATGCCGGCGAGGAGCCGGATCCGCTGAACGAGCACTTTGGAGAGCTTCAAGAGACCACACAAGCAAAAAGTGACGTGGATAATAAATTCTGCCCATATTGCGGGAGTCCTGTCAAGGATGATTTTGACTTCTGCAATCATTGCGGCAAAAAGCTGCCGTAAGGAAATTGAAAAAGGAAAGTAGAAAAGCATGAGGAAAGGAGGGGAAAATATGGCATCGTCCAAGGACAGCCGTGAGCTATGCGCGGTCATTCGCGCGGCACAGGCGGGCGACGAGAGCGCATTTGAACAGATACTGACGCTGGTGGAAACGCCCGTCTTTCGTCTTGCCTTTTCGATGCTGCGTCGGCGTGAGGACGCCGAGGACGCCCTCCAGGAGACCATGATCAAATTGTGGCGGACGCTCCCGTCCTATCGGTTTGAGTGCCCCATCCTTCCTTACGTGCTGCGCATGACGCGCACAACGGTGCTGGATATACTGCGGCGAACCGAGCAGGCAAGGAAAAGCGAGATCTCTCTGACGGCGGAGGACGAGGACGGCGAACGGGTGACGATGGACGTGGCCGATCCCGACCCCGGAAACGATCCCGTCAAGAGCTACGAGCGGGACGAGAGAGTCCGCGCGGTGCGAGTGGCGATGGGTCAGTTGTCGGAGGAGCACAGGGAAATCCTTATGCTTAAGGAGATACAAGGCTACTCCTACGAGTACATTTGTCATCTTCTTGATCTGGAAATGGGAACGGTTAAGAGCCGCCTTGCCCGAGCACGAAAAAAATTAGCAGAAATTTTGATCGAAAATGGGAACATTTTTTGATTTTTTACGTCTATATAAGCGAGAGAAATGATGTTGAGTAAAGGAAGAGAACGAATGAAAGGACAAAGACAGCGTCTTGACGCCTGCGCGCGCATAGAACCGCTGATTCCCATGTATGTGGATGGTGAATTGAATACGCGCCGTGCCGAGGCTGTACGCAAGCATTTGGACATCTGTCCTGCGTGTGCGGCCCAGGCAAGAGAGATGGAGGAGCTGTCGCGCCTCGTTGCCCGGACGGCCGGAGAGCACATGCCCGAGGTCTCCAAAGACTTGCACGCGTCGGTGATGCAGTCGGTGGCTCAGTCGCCCCGCGCCACGTCGCAGACGAGACACGCCCGCAGGATGGGTTGGCGTCTTGGCGGTGCGCTTGCTGCCCTTGTTTTGATGTGCGGCGTGCTTCTCATGCCGGGCGGTCCCTTGAACCCTCTGGCCAATGCGCCGTCGCATGATGCCGCCCCCCCTGTCGGAGGGCTAGATGGCGGCAACTGGGACGGCATGGAGTCGCCGGGGACGAATGCACCGGGGGATGCGCCCGATGACAACGAGATGATGCCCGAGGGGCCCGACAAAGGCGATCCGATTGTGTATCATCTGTTCCGCCCGGACTGGGAGCCCAAGCCCGATGCCCCCGGCGGGGATAGCCCCTCTTACGGCGGCGAAGGTGACTCGTCCGATGACGGCTATGGCGATGTGATGGATGGCGTGCCCGAGGGGCCGTCTGAAGCTCTCTTGTCACGGCTTCACGGCGAGTGGGAGAACAAGGAAATGAAGCTGTATCTGAGCACCTTGTCTATGACCTTTGGTCTTATCATGGAGGATGGCGTGGAGCGCTATGGAACGTTTTTCGTATATGATAACGTGCTGTTTCTTGTGTTCGATGACGGCACGGGAATAAAATTTGAGGTGTTGATAGAGGGGGATGAGCTATGGCTGACAAAACTGCCCTGACAGCTCCGCTGTGTCTTTTGACGAACGACGGCTCGCTTGCCCACCTGATCTCGACCGAGGCGCATGAGCTGGCACTGCCCTTGACGGTCGTGCGGAGCTGGCCCGAGGCAATGCAGCAGCACGCCAAGACCTTGCTGTTGGATCTGGATGACCAGGCGGTGCGTGACGCCTTGGCTACGGCCGACGGTGCGTGGGACATGATCGGTATTTGCCGAGACGCGGCAGCCCTTTCGGATGACCTTACGGGGCGGCTGTCTGTGCTCATCGAGCGCCCCTTTTCCACGGCCAAGCTGCGCGAGATCTTGAGCGAGAGGAGCGGGCATACCATCTTTTTGACGCAGGACACGGAGGCAAAATCGGCGTCGCGTGTCGATACGACCATGGCGGATGGTGTTTCGCTGACCATGGCGGATGCGACCACGTTGCTCTGCGGCGATATGCGGATCCGCCTGACGATCAAGGAGGCCGCCTTGATGCGCCTGTTGATCGAGCATCGCGGCGAGATCGTCAGCCGAAAGGCGCTGTCCGAGGCCTTGCAGAGCACAGGACGTGAGAGCGCGGATAGCAACAAAACCGAGGTGTATCTCTGTTTTCTGCGCCGCAAGATCGAGCACCCGTTGGGCCTGCGCCTGATCACCACCGTGCGCGGTCGCGGGTATCGGCTGGAGTGATTCACCCAAAGCCTTCCCCTTGAGGTAGCGGAGCGGCGCGAGGGGAGTGAATGATACCACGACGTGGTGTCAGAGCCCGAACGTGACCGAGCCGAAGCGAGACAGGTGGCGCGGCTTGCCGCGACGGATGAGGTGGTCTGCATTACATCAACACCTCATCACCCGCTGTCGCGGGAGCTTCCCCTCAAGGGGAAGCCTATCAGAGCTTTCGGCAAGTATTCAAACAAAGAAAGGAAGAACGGTATGAAAAAATTTACTCTTATGATGTTAGCACTTCTGTTGGCCTTTTCCTGTTTCTGTTTTGTTGGGTGTGAGCCGGAACCCAATTTGGACGTCGAATATTTGCCCGACAGTACCAATAAACCGGTCGGGGATGGCGACTCTGATGCTACCGTGAAAATCATACAGTATACCTGGGATGGCTGGGGCACGTCCTATAAAGACATCAAGGGGGCGACGGCCGAAAAGATCAGCTCGTTGCTTGCCGCCCTGCCCGAAACGAATGAAACGCAGAAGGCACTTTCTCTGACAAAGGATTTCCCCAAACCCGGCACCGCTTGCGATCTTCCCGCAGAGAGAGGTACGATGTGGGTGGAGGCCAATGGCAAGATATACCGTCTGGCGGCGAATACCAAAGAAATCGTTTTGGTGAAAAAGCATTTGGGGAAGGGAACGGTGCTTGGCAACGTCGAGGAATGCCTGACCGAGATCAACAACGCCTGGTCGTATTGGCCCTGGGACTGCTGGAACGGTACGTATCAGGGCGGGAAATTGACGATGGAGCATAAATATGCGGCCGAAACGACGGTGACGGTCAGTATCGTCAGTATGAACGTCATCAACGATCACCATCCCGAAAACTCTATGACGGTGGAGTTGATCTCCACGGTCGACCAAACGGTTACGATCAAGGTAACCTGTCAACACAGTTCCGATAATTTGTCCGGAGGCGACAATCAGACGGTTGAGCTTGTCGCGGGAGAGCCGACCAAAGTGGACCTTTCATTCGGCGGCTTTAACGATACGATTTACGACGTTGTGATTACTGCTGGCAATACTCGCGCGAGCCTTCGCGTCGATCCGAGATAGCTACCAATCAAAGAAGCACCATAGACCTTTCCCGGTCTATGGTGCTTCTCTTCTTTTTGAATTAAAATTTTACTCTCTCAACTTTGACGCACTTGCCCGTCGAGGGATCGACACAAAACAAGGCGCCGCAGATGGCGATCTCGCCCTCGGCCACGGTGAAATGGGCGGGCATATGATAGCGCATTTTGGTCAGCACGGCCTCTGCTTTGGCACCGAGAATGCTGTGAACGGGCCCCGACATACCAAGGTCGGTGACGTAACCCGAGCCGCCGGGGAGCACGCGCTCGTCGGCCGTCGGGACGTGAGTGTGGGTGCCGAACATGATGCTGATGCGACCGTCAAAGGCATGGGCGATAGCCAGCTTTTCCGAGGTGGCCTCGGCGTGAACGTCCAAAAGAGCAAAGTCGTACTTGCCCGCTTCGCGGCAGAGTATCTTTTCCACCGCCTCAAAAGGACTGTCGAGCGGCTCCATAAAGGTGGTGCCGTTTACGTTGATGCATAGGGCGCGCCAGCCGCACACGTCGCGGACGGTGTAGCCGCAGCCGGGGGCAGATGGAGGGTAGTTGGCGGGGCGGATGATGACGTCGGGGTTATTGTCAAGAAAGGGGTACAGGTCGCGCATGGTGTAGGTGTGATTGCCCAGCGTGATGAGATCCACGCCGCAGTCAAGGATGGCCCTCGCGTCGCGGGCGTTCACGCCGTGAATATCGGTGGCGTTCTCGCCGTTGGCCACGACGAAGTCGACCTTCCATTCCGTTCTCTTTTGCCACAGCTTTTGGCGCAAAACATCAATCGTCTTGGTGCCGACAATGTCGCCCAGCGCAAGAATATGAAGCATGAGGAGTTTCCTTTCTATGTGCATCAGAGCACGAGAATGCCAAGGTGCTCCAGCAGAATTTTCGTGCCGATGAGAATGAGCACGATGCCGCCTGCCAAGGACGCCTTGTTTTTGAAGCGAGAGCCGAACTTGTGACCGACGACCACACCCAGTGCGCACAGTGCGAAGGTGGTGACGCCGATGACGGTGATGGCCAGCAGGAGATTGACCTCCAGGAAAGCGAAGGTGATGCCGACAGCCAGCGCGTCAATGCTGGTAGCGACGGCCATCAGGGCGATCCGGCGAACGTCCAGACGCTCCTCCTCGACCTGCGTGCCGCAACAGTCACAGCCGCCTTTTTCTTCGCGCATGTCACAAATGACGTCGTAGATTATTTTGCCGCCGATGAAGGCAAGAAGCCCAAAGGCGATCCAGTGGTCGATGGCGACGATATAGTCCTTAAACTGACTGCCAAGCAAGTAGCCGATCGCGGGCATGAGAGCCTGAAAGCCCCCAAAGAAGGCGGCGATGATGAAGAGGTGCTTGAGGTTGACGCGGCGGCGCATTTGCAGGCCGCGGCAGACCGACACGGCAAAGGCGTCCATCGACAGCCCGACGCCGGTTAACAATATTTCAATAAATCCCATGAATGAGCCTTTCTATATCTGCTGAGGTGATGGTGAGCAGACGGCACCATTGTAACAAAAATATATGCGCTTGTCAAGCAATTTAGGCGTTTTCTGTGTCGGCGGTCTTCTTTCTGCCCAGCTTTGCCCACAGGGGGAAGGAGAGGGGCCAGACGATGCCGGCGAAGACGACGACGAGGAAATAGCGCAGGGCCGTGGCCGAGGCGTGACCGCCAAACAGCGAGAGCAGGGGCGCTTTGAGTACGGCCTTGATGGCAAGAGCCAATCCCGCACCGACGGCCAGCTTGCCAACCTGTCCCCACAGGGGCGCTTCGTTTTTGAAATGCAACCATTTCTGATCGGCAATGCAGGCGGACAGCAGGCCCAGCGAGCAGCCCAGCATGGTGTAGGCGTTCTTCTGACCCGAGGCAAGGTTGTGGGGGTCAATGTCCGCCGGGAAGGGGAACAGCTCGGTATACAGCACAAAGCCGACCGAGATAAGCACCGTGATGCAAAGGGTAATCAGGACGTTGCGATCCTTGGCAAACAGGCGTTCAAGGAGCGGATACAAGCTAAGGACGAGGACAGCACCCACGATAAGGGATACAACAACGTCCAAGGGGGTGTGCACGCCCAGATACATACGGGAAAATCCGACGAGCAGGATGAGAATGACCGAGGCAATACGCACCCAAGTCCGCTTGGCACTGTAAGCAACACAGCCAAAGGTGTCGGCCACGTTTTGGGTATGCCCGCTGGGGAAGGAATAGCCGGTTGCCTCCTCGACGGCGCTCTCCACCACCGTAAAATTGGGATCCTTGACCCACGGGCGGGGAATGCGGAAGGTCAGCTTGAGGATCTGATTGATGGTGATGCCCACAAAGCCGATGAGCAGGAAAATGTAGCCCCGTTTTTTATTCAGGCACCAGAAGATGAGCAGGGCGATGCCTAAGAAGATGGTCTCCTCGCCTAGCATGGTAACGACGGACATGATGGCATCCAGAATAGGATTGCGAATGGACTCCAAAAAATAAAGAAATGACATAAATACCTCCGAAAAGCGGTTATAAGTCCCCGGTCAGCTCGATCAAGCGGCCAAGCGGGAGAGAATAGATGCAGACGTGATCGGGGCGGCGGCCGAGCAGATCCTCCGCCGCATCGGCGTAGATGGCAAGCTGATCGGCGTGATCGCGCAACAGCTTGGCGCGGATCTCACCCTCGTCGCGGCTGTTCAGGCGGTCCGTTTTGTAGTCAAACAGCCAAAGCTGACCTGCCTTATCCTCGACGATGAGGTCGATCGAGCCCTGCACGTACAGCGTATAGTCCTCCAGGCGAGCGGCCAGAGCCTCGTTGCGGGTCAGGCGCGCGTAGGGAATGAAACGGTCAAAGTGCTGTTCTCGATACACCGACTGGGCATTCAAAAGCAGAGAGAAAAGGTCGCTCTTTGCAAAGGCCTCGAGCTGTCCTCGGTCGAGAATATCGGCGGCGCGGCGGGGGAGAAATTGCTCCTTAACCAGCCGTTCGATCTCGCCATCCACCCCGTCCTTTTTCAGACGGGCAAAATCGCAGTGTTGCATGAACAGGTGGGTGGCCGTGCCCCGCTCGGCAGGGGATGCTTGCTTGTTGCTTTGCAACAGCTCGGCAAAGGGAGGCGCGGCCCTTTGCATCAGCTCAATGCGGTGACGCAAAAGGGTAGCGGCATCGTAAGAGCCGTCGGGTACGTTCTGCATTGCGGCGCCCGATTTGATCCCGCCCTCCTCGCCCCCGAATTCCTCGGGCAGCCAGGCACCGTCCAGCATGGCGACGCGAAGCTTGGATGCGGCCGCCTTGGTGGGCAGGGTGCGTAAGAGAGCACGGGGATCCTCGAACGTCTTATGGCGCTCCAGAATGGTGCGATAGAAGGCGGCGTTGGGATCCGTCGTAGGCTCGGCCGTCGAGGATTCCGTGTCCTTGGAGGGAGCCTTGGCGGGGTGTGCCCGGCGATAGTCCTCGCGATCGAGCACGATGGTCTCCCAGGACTTGATATCATCGCGGCGATTGACGGGGGCGATGGAGGACAGGATCCAGTCCAGATAACGCCCTGCCGAGAGCACCTCGAAGCGGTTACCACGGGTGGGACGGTCGGCGCGACTGATGGCACCGGCGGCGGTAGAGCGCAGCTTGGCCGTCAGGTACAGGCGCTCCTTGGCGCGCGTCATTGCTACGTATAGGAGGCGCATCTCCTCCTCGGACTGCTTGACGTCCAAGCGGCAAGCCAGCGCGCGGCGCACGATGGTCTCGCTCATCTCGGCCGTTTCGGGTATATATCGTTTGGCGGCTGCGCCCAGCGCACGGTCGAACATGATGGGAGCGCGGGCGTCCTTACTACTGAAGTCTGCCGCACAGCCGAGAACAAAGACAATGGGAAACTGAAGCCCCTTGGATTTGTGAATGGACAGAATGGTCACCGCGTCCTCGCTCTGCTCCAGTCCCGCGGCGGCCAGGGCGTCCTCGTCCGCGAGCAGGCGGCGGAAGTAGGGCATGAATTGGTACAGGCCGCAGAAGGAAGCGTTTTGATACGCACGAGCCTTGTCGTAGAGCGCCAGCAGAGCGGGCGAGGAGGCCTTGAGGGCCAGGTGTGGCTCGGCCATCAGCTTGCGAATGAGACGGTCGATGGGGAGCGTCGCGGCCAGCGTCCGCCACTGTGTCAGGCGGGTCAGGAAGGCGTGCAGCTGCTCCTTTTTTTGCGGTGCCAGCGGACACTCGACGGCATCCTCCTCAAACACGGCGCACAGGTCGTCGTAAAGGGACGTAGCGGCGTCCTTGTTGCCTCGTCGCAGTGCCATCAGATCGGCCAGGGTAAAGGGAGACTCCTCCGAGGATAACAGCCCGATCAAGGGAACGTCGTCACGGGGATTGTCGATCACGGACAGAAGATTGACCATCAGCGTCATGTCGGGATGATGGGCGAGCGAATCTGCGGCGGCATACGAGGTAGCGATACCGTGTGCGCGCAGGGCCTTGACCATGTCTCCCGCCGGCTTGGTAGAACGCATCAGAATGGCTACGTCGCGGGGACGGATGGGCGAGCCGTCGATGTGAGTTTCCTCTCGCATAAGGCGGGCGATCTCATCGGCGATGTAGGCCGTTTCGGGATTGAGATCCTTTTGATTGCCGCTCTTATCTTCATCCTCGTCCTCCTCAGCGGTGCGCTTTGCACTGCCGGCAGGCGTTTCCAATAAGACAAGACGGACAGGGAAGGCGGGGCGTTCTTGCCCCTTGCTGTAGATCAGATCGTCCTCGCGCTGATAGCCCAGCGAGTCGGTGCAAACCTCAAAGGCGTAGCCGCAGACGGTGTTGGTAAAGTGAATGATATCCCGGTCACAGCGGAAGTTTTCGGACATAAAGACGCAACAGCCGCCCTCATCCGTGGCCTCCTCCGGCTTTTTGATGGGGGTGAATTTGTGGCGGTAGCCTGCGAAAATGGAAGGCTCGGCGCCGCGGAAGGAATAAATGCTTTGCTTGATATCGCCGACCATGAAGCGTTTACCGCCTTCTCCCAACGTGGAGAAAATGCAGTCCTGGACGGTGTCGATATCCTGGTATTCGTCGATGTACACGTCATCGTACTGGTCGGCCAGCGCCCGCGCGGTATCGGTAGGATTGCCGTCCTCGTCGATGAGCAACTGCAAGAGGTAACGGCGGACGTCCGAAAAATCCAAGACGCCGCGGCGGTTTTTCTCCTCGCGGGCAAGGGCTTCGTAGTCCGAGAGCAGAGAATAGAGCATACGCTGGGTGCGGGCGGTTCGGCGCATCTGCTCCTGCATTTCCTCCTCGCTCCAGGTAAAATATAAGTCGCGCATCTTGGTCATTGCTTCTTTGACCCGCTTGCGCGTCTCCTTAGCGGTTTCGATCTCGGGGAGCAGTTCGGAAGCCCCCTTGACGGTGGGAGAACGCATATACTTGTAGGCGTTCAAGCGCTCCTTGGCGTCGGTCCAGCGACCGGCCCCAAGATCAAGGAGCGTTTGCTCGACGAGATTGAGCTCGTCTTCATACATGGGGGAGAATTTGGCGCTGATCTTGGGTTCACACGCCGCGATGCGACAGCATTCCTGCATTTGGGTTCGATGATGCTCCAGCTCCTCGCACAGGCACGCGATAATGGTCTTACCTTCTTCGGTCCGGGCAAAAGGAAGCTCTGCCTCTCGCGCCATGCGATCGGCCGAGGAGGCAAGCAGACCCAGTCCTTCGGGAAAGGCGATGAGCTTTTCGTAGAGCTTGAGCAGGATCTCCTGTGTGTCTCCCTTATCGCGGTTAGGAAGCAGGTCGTCCATCGCCAGCGCAAAGGCGTTGCCCTCCAGGACATCCAAGGGGGCGTCGGGATTGGGCTCGGCTTGAGCGGAGGACGCATAGCGGTCGTCGATCAGGCGCCCCAGGAGCTGTTCCTTCAGGGGGGTGAGCTCGGCGTCGTCAGCCAGACGAAAGGTAGAGGGAAGCCCCAGACGCTCGAAATTGGCACGCACCGGCTCAAGATAAAAGGCGTCGATGGTGCAAATACGGGCGCTACCCAGCGCGATGAGCTGGCGGTAGAGATATTTATCATTGGGATTGGCGGCGATGGCCTCCGAGAGGGCAGTGGAGATACGAGCACGCAATTCAGCCGCGGCGGCGCGCGTGAAGGTCACGATGAGCATACGGGAAATGTCGCCCCTGTGCTGTCCGTCGGGTGTTAGCTCGGTCAAGGAGCGTATGATGCGCTCGGTCAGCGTGGCCGTTTTGCCCGATCCGGCGGCGGCAGAGACAAGAATGTCACAGCCCTGCACGCCCATGGCGCACTCTTGGGCAGGTGTCCATTGCGGCATAGTGATTCCTCCTTATTCCAAAATAGCGTCGGGGCAGCCGGTGCGGATGGCGCAGAAGCGGCAGGCATCCTCGCTGGGGGTGCGGCGGGCGCGACCGGCCAGCATATCCTCGCCGATGCGGCGAAGGGTCTTACGGATGTCCTCCTCGAGCTGTTGCAGTTCATGGGCATCCGTGCGGGCGGCGCCTGTCAGGGTGCCGTCCTTTTTCTGTGAAATTCCTGCTAGATACGCGGGGTCAAGCTCGTCGTTCATGGCCAGGAGAATGTCAGTATCATCCAAAAGGAGTCCTGTGCGACTGGGCACGGGCTTGCCCTTTTCCTCGACGGTAGCTACGTACAGCACACCGGCCGGATGGGTATCTTGCGGACGGCAGAGGGTGAACAGATAGATCAGCATTTGCAGATTGATCCCGTGGCGCACGTCGTTCAAAGAAAACTCCTTGGCACTGCTCTTGTAGTCAATGACGCGGAAGTAGATGGTGTCATCCTTGCGGTAGACGTCCACGCGGTCGATAGTGCCGCCCAGGCAAATGCGTCTGCCGTCGTCCAGCGGGATCTCGTATGGAGCGGGGGAGTCGGGTGCGTTGCCACCGATGCTCAACTCAAATGCGCAGGGGGTAAAGCGGCTGTGCGACAGCTCCTCCAGGATGTCCCGCAAAAGTGTCAGCGTCAGGGCGCGCAGGCGGCGGAAGATATGGAGGGTGCGAAGGTCCGTTGTGATCAAACCGGCAAAATTGCGCAGATATTCACTGACGATACGGTCAGAGAGAGGCTCGATATCCTCCTTGGCCGGCTGGCGGAAGGTCCCATCCTCGTCCAGGCAACGGCGCAGGAAATGCTCCAGGACAAAATGGAGAAAGGTTCCGCTGTCGGCGGCGTCGATGCGTGCCACCTCGCGCTCGCGGGGCGCAAGATAGTATTGACAAAAATAGCTGTAAGGGCATTGAACAAAGGTCTGAATACGGGATTGCGAGAGCCACAGCGAGTCTCCCCTAAAGATGTTGGCGAGGACTTGAGGCGGCAGATCCTGCTCGCTGGGGGGTTGGGACTGATACAGCCCGTCGTCTGTTTCCTCTGACGCCCAAGAGGGCTCGTCCGCCTTCTTTTTTTGCGGTGCGATCATGGAAAGATCAAATTCTCTCATGCTGTCCTTGAGATAGGGGAACAAAAAGAGGAGACGGTTGTAGGCGACGGAGGGGGATTTTTCATTGCCGTCGGGTGAGCAAAGCTGGCGAGAGACAAACAGCTTGTCCGAGGGCTTGGTCATGGCGCGATGGAGGTACAGCAGCTCCTCCGAGGCGCGCATGTCGTTGCCGCCGCTGAGTCGGATGCCCACCTCGGCCAGCTGTCGACGCTCGGCGTCGCACAAAAGGCCCGCAGTGGCAACTGCCTTGGGGAATTCGCCCTCATTCAGACCCAACACAAAGGAAACGGCCACGTTTTCCACGCGGAGCGTGGCGGCAGAGCCAATGGTGACGCTGTCGTGGAGAGAGGGAACGGAAGCGATCTCGGTCGCATCAAATACCATGGACAGGGCCGTGGCAAATTCCTCGGTGTCAAGGCGTGCACTCGGCATATGGGCGCTGATCTGGGTCAGCGTGGAGAGAATAGTGTCGTAGACACGCACGGTTTCGCCCGCCTGCTTGAGGTATCCGGCGGCGAGCTCCTGCTCGGCCAGCGCGGCGGAGCGCTCGGCGATGGACAGATCCTGCATAAAGTCGTACAGCGCGGCACAACGGGCGGGCAACGTATCCTCCCCCCGCATTGCGCTATGCAGACGGAGCAGAGGCGTCATGATGGTCTCCCGCACCCGATTGGCCGCCTCCAGGATCTCCTTTCCGCGCGGAGAAATACGGTCCGTATAGCCGTCGGGGTTGCGGGTCCAGGTGGGAGCGGCAAAGGCGGCTCCTGTAATGTTCCAGGTGGAAACGTACTGCTCAAACAGGTCAAGATCCCGCCCGCTTACGGGGCAAAGGCCTGTTTTGAGCAACGTCAGAATATCCTGCGCCTGCCAAGCGCGGGCAACGGCGCGCAGAGCGCTGAGGATCAGGCGGGAGAGCGGCTTTTGAGAAAGAGAGGTCTTCTCTGAAAAATAGAAGGGGATGCCGTAGCGCTCAAAGGCGGCATCCAAAATGCCGCGATAGCTCTCGCTGTCGCGCACGACGACGGCGATGTCGCCAAAGCGATAGCCCTGATGCACCAGATCCAGCACGTGCAGGGCGGTCGCCTCGACCTCGGCGTATACGTTGGAGCAACGCAGGAGCGTGATAGCGCCTCGCTCGGCTTCCCCGGGCTGATCCAGCGATTCGGCAATCTTGGAAAGATCCCAAAGACTGCGCTCCAATATCTGAAGCTCGGGCTCTATCGTGCGGTGGTTTTGAGTCAGCGTTTCGCACTCGACACTTACGTGCTCCTCCTCGCACAGGCGAAGCAGACGACGGTAGGTGTCAAGAGGACTTTCATGCGAGGGCTGTGTGGTCAGTGTCTCGTCCAGACACAGGGTGACGGTCACCTCTGCCGCTTGACGAAGAATGTGCCGCAAAACGTCGTATTCCTCGGCGGTAAAGCTGGTAAAGGAGTCAATGTATACGTGGCCGCCCACAAAATAGTCATGCCGACTGAGCAGCTCGGCCAGATGGGCGACGGCATCATACCGAGCGCCGTCAAACGCCTCGGCGATGCTGTTGTCGTAAGCGGCGTACAAAAGGGCCAGATCGTACAATTTGGGTCGCAGAGCGGCCGTCTCGGGCAAGCGGTTGGCCGCTCCCTCCAGCATGGCAGGCGTGATGGCGTCGGCTCGCAACTCGTCGATGGTCTGGAGCAGAAGCGAGGTCAGATTGGCGTCGGAACGGGGAGAGACGGTGTTATATTCGGTCAAAAGTCCCGACATCTCGCGCAAATTTTGCCACATAAGAAGGAAACAAAGCCCCCCCTGCAAGGGGGTGATGGGGCGGCCGCCAAAGCGGGCGGTAACCTGGTCGCACAGGCGAGAGAAGCCGGTGATGGAAAAGGTCAGGCCGGCGGCGGTGGGAAGCTTGGGCAGCATGGTGCGCTCGCTTAAGTTGGCCTGCTGCTCCGGGATGATCAGCCAGGCGGGGTGACGATTGGCTACGTCCTGTGCGATGCGCTCGGTCAGTCGGGTGGACTTGCCGCTTCCCGCCCCACCTAAAATGAAACGAAGCATGACTCAGCCCTCCTTTCCCGTAGTGCTTTGCGATGCGGTCTGCTTCAGAAGCAGATTGCGACGGATCACGTCGCGTCCCCGCCAGGCATAGGCGCGGCGGGAGAAGGTAGCGTCGTCCATACCATCCAGCACGTCAAGGGAAAGATGGGCGACGGTGTTTTGATGGAAAAAGGGAATGTCAGTGTAGAGTGTCCCTCTTGCCCGCGCGTGGGCGGTGTAGGGGCAGACCTCCTGGCAAATGTCGCATCCCCAAAGGCTGGGGAAGGCGGTCAAGCATGTTGCTTCTTGCTCGTTCAAGGCCCCTTTCTTCTGGGTGAGCGCCGAGCGGCACTCGCCGCCCTCGACCTGCATGGGGCAAGCCGCCAGACACGCGCCGCAATGATGGCAGACGCGAAGCTGCTCGGGTAGTGCCGTCGGGGTAGGAGTCAAGGGGAGATCGGTGATGATCTCACCCAAAAAGACGTAAGAGGAATGACGCTCGGTCAGGAGCAGGTGATGCCGTCCCCTCACGCCAAGGCCCACGCGAACAGCCGCGTCGATCTCGTCAATGGGGGAGTGATCGACAAAGGCGGCAAAGCGATGGCCGGGGAAATCTTTTTGCAGGCGGGGGAGCAGCTCATCGTAAAGCTGTGCAAAAAAGACGTGATAATCCTCGCTGACGGCGTAGGCGGACAGATTGCGATGAGGGGTGTCTGCCGCGGGGGTCAGGTAGGGAACGGCAAAGATGCAAGCGTACGTTTGCGCTTGTCCATCGACAGTAAAGCCGGCTCGTTCAAGCAGATAGGGTCGCTTGACGGTGCACTCACACAGAGGCAGAACGCCGCACAGGTCAATGCCATATTCGGATAAATAAGAGCGCAGAGGCATCGTTCTCTCCTTTCCGCCGCGCGCGGCTCGTAATAATGTAGTATACCAAAACTATTATACAACAAAACCTGTCCCAAAACAAGGACATCGTCTGGATTTTTTCGATATTTCAATCACTTTTTGTCTCGTCTTCATAAAATAGTCACAAATGTCGGTTATAATGAGACCGTACAGCGCAAGGCTGCGCAAAATGAGCACCCCATGAAGAAAGGATGAGTAGTGATGAATCAAAGTCATTGGGATGACAACAATGATCAGAATCAGAACGACTGCACTGAATATACATCCTCACATACGAATAACAGCGCCATACAAGAATCGATAACAAGGTCTCGCTCTCAAAGATGGGCAAAGAAGATCGCGGTAATTGCCGTGATGCTGGTATTAGCCCTGTCGGCCTGTCTTGTTGCCCACGCGATGGGTGTCCTGACGATTGATTTTCTGTTTCAGGATAACGACAGCCTCCCGTTCGACGGAAACGAGAATTTGCCTGGCTTTGAGACTTCAGACGGAGAAAGGATCTCTGACGTTGTCTCGGACGACGGTGATGAATGTGAGCGAGGCCAAGTGGACACGGGATTGACCTTGTACGACGTCTCCAACAGAGTGACTGCCTGGTGTAATTTCAAATTGGCCCGCCTGGGCGCCTATGTGGTGGAATCGAAGTACAGCGACGAATTGCAATACGGCGATTATCTGTTGAGCATCAACGGTACACCCGTTGCCTCGGCGGCAGACGCACAGCGCATATGCGACGCCTGCTCCGTTGGCGAAACGGTTACATTTGAGGTCATCAGGGCGCAGGTAAGGGAGCAAGATGGTTGTCAGCAAATGGTTGAGACGACGGTGACGGTCGAAGTTACACTGCGCGAATATTTGACCGAGGGGATTTATTTCGATATAAGATGACCGATGGATCAAGACTGAAAAAAGGAGCGTGGACGAATGTATCACATATTAGTCGTTGACGACGAGGTACGCATCCGTACCATTATCAAAAAATATGCCGAATTTGAGGGACACACCGTCAGCGAGGCAGGCAATGGCATGGACGCGGTGCTCATGTGCCGTGCCAATACCTATGATCTGATCATCATGGATATCATGATGCCCGAGCTGGACGGATTTTCCGCCTGCCGCGAGATCCGTAAGGTATGCCAGACTCCCATTATCATGCTGTCCGCACGCGGCGAGGAATACGACCGTATCAATGGCTTTGAGGTGGGCATTGACGATTACGTCATGAAGCCCTTTTCCCCCAAGGAGCTGATGCTGCGCGTGGGAGCGATCATGAAGCGGGTACAAAAATCCGCACAAGAGAAGGAGGCAGGCCGCCGCAACGAGGTCATCGAGCTGGACGGTGGAGGACTTCGGGCGGATATCACGGCGCGCCTGGTCTATATCGACGGCGAGCGGGTGGAGATGTCTCCCAAGGAATACGACCTGTTTTTCTATTTGCTTACCAACCGCAACATTGCCCTGTCGCGCGAGAAGCTGATCTGCGAGGTGTGGGGCTACGATTTTTACGGCGATGCCCGAACCTTGGACACCCATATCAAGCTGCTTCGCCGCAGCTTGGGACGCTATAGCTCATATATTGTGACATTGCGTGGGGTAGGGTATCGTTTTGAGGAGCGCTGATCCCTTTGCAAGGACGGACGGAAGGAGATCGTGTATGACAACGCTGGATAAAAAGAAACATATCAAGGCGCGGATACACCGCGCCTTGTTTTGCCGCCCATCCGAGAGTCGGGGCATTGGTATCCAGTGGAGACTGCTGGGATATTTGAGCTTATTTATTGCCTTTGCCCTGATCGTGCTTTGGGTGTTTCAGGTTCATATGCTGGTGCCTTTTTACGAAAACATCAAGCGTCGCGAGATGGGGCAGACGGCAGACGGGCTTGCGCTTGCCTTGGAAAACGAAGGGGCGACGCTCCCTTCGTCCGTGTTTGACGACGCCGTTTGGGAGTATGCCGAGACCTACAACACCTGCATTCAGGTGTGGCGGGTCGAAGGGGATCGTGCTCGCATCGTGGCCTCGGCCGACATTTCGGACGGTTGTATCATCCACCACATCAGCGGCGACCGCATTGCAAGGCTGTATCGCCTCGCGAAAGAGGAGGGCGGCACTTATTCGGGCAAGGTCAAGTTCCATCGCGGCGGTATGATCTGGATGGACAACGACGGAACGGTGCGCGAGAGCACTCAGATCCCTGATGAGGAAGTCAAAAATCCCGTGATCGCCCACAAAAACGATGACGTTTCTGCGGTGCTTGCCCGTATCAAAACGGGGGCGGACGGCATGGAATACGTCATTATGCTGGACTCGGAGCTGGAGCCCCTGAACGCTATGGTGTCTACCTTGTATGCCCAGTTCAGCTGGATCGCCCTGATCCTGCTGGTCAGCGCTCTGATCCTGGCGTGGATGATGTCCCGCCGCATTTCCCGCCCTTTGGTGAGAATGAACGAATCGGCACGCATCCTGGCGGAGGGCAATTATGATGTCCGCTTCAGCGGCCAGGGCTACCGTGAAACGCGTGAGCTGGCGCAGACGCTCAACTTTGCGGCGGACGAGCTGTCCAAGACGGACCGACTGCAAAAGGAGCTGATCGCCAACATTTCCCACGACCTGCGCACCCCCCTGACCCTGATCACGGGATATGGCGAGGTCATGCGGGATCTGCCCGGCGAAAACACACCCGAGAACGTGCAGGTCATCATCGACGAGGCCGAGCACCTGTCCGGGTTGGTCAACGACCTCTTGGATCTGTCCCGTCTGCAATCGGGCGTGCGCGCGCCCGAGGCGGAGCGATTTGATCTGACCGCAACCGTGCGCAAGACGATGGAGCGATACGACAAGCTCATCCGTCACGAGGGGTATTCCATTCGATTCACCGCCGACAGATCGGTGGAGGTGATCGCGGATCGTACCCTGATCCTGCAAGCTGTGTATAATCTGATCAACAACGCTGTCAACTATTGCGGCGCGGATCGCGTCGTCGAGGTGGAGCAGCGCGTCATAGACGGCGCTGTCCGCATTCTGGTGCGGGATCACGGCGCGGGCATTGAGGCAGAGCAGCTGCCCTATATTTGGGACCGCTATTATAAGGTCGATCGGGTGCACCGACGCGCCATGATCGGAACGGGCCTGGGGCTGTCCATCGTCAAGGGTGCGCTCGAGGCGCATGGGGCACAGTACGGGGTGAACAGCACGCCGGGCGAGGGCTCGGAATTTTGGTTTGAATTGCCCCTGGCACCGGAAGAAGACTTGGGTGAGGAGTGACTGTGAAGATGAACGAACAAAATGCAGCTTATCTGCGTGCGTTGCGCTGCCCGGTGTGCGGTGCGCCCATGCAGGAGGACGTGAATTGCGGCGCGGGTGTTTTGTACTGCCTGGGCGCGAAAAAGCATACCTACGATCGCGCCCGCAGTGGCTACGTGCATCTGTCTCCCCGCCATAGTGGCGGCGGGGACGCCAAGGAGGCAGTGAGGGCGCGGACGGCCTTTTTGTCCGCCGGCTACTACCGCGTGGCGGCCGAGGGGCTGTGCGAGCTTGTCCGCCGTTATCTTCCGCGAGGGCTGATCGTCGACGCGGGCTGTGGGGAAGGGTATTACACCGGCGCGCTTGCCGCCTGTGGAGAAGGTGCGTACGAGCTGTTGGGCTTCGACCTGTCCCGCGACGCGGTGGATGCCGCATCCCGTGCCGCCCGTCGGACGGGCGTGCCGGCGCACTATGCCGTGGCGAGTTTGTTTGAATTGCCGCTGGCGGATGAGAGCGTGGATGCGATCGTCAATATCTTTGCTCCCTGCGCCGAGGGAGAGTTTTGCCGGGTGCTGAAGCCGGGCGGTCTGCTCCTTTTGGTGGGGGCAGGAGAGAAGCATCTCTTGGGGCTTAAGCGGGCGCTGTATGAAAACACCTATGACAATGCCGAGCGGGCGGATCTGCCTGCCGATATGACGCTATGCGAGCAAGTGACGCTTCGGGATGAGATCGAGGTGGAGGGCAGAGTGCAGATCGCGCATCTGTTTTCCATGACGCCCTATTACTGGCGCACCTCGCCCGAGGACAAGCGCAAGCTGGATACGCTGGAGCGCCTGAAGACGGAGATCGAGTTTGACTTCAAGGTCTATCGCAAACAATAAAACGAACAACGGCAGGACCGGGGATACATCCCGTTCCTGCCGTTGCTCTGTGATAGATCATCTCTTTTTACGCTTTTTCCTTTTGGGAGCGTAAGACCCAATCATGGCGCCCAATATAGAAAAGCCAAGCATACCGCCCCTGAGCCCCCAGCGAAGAGCGGTGGGCCATGTGCCGCCCAGTGCGTCGGGCAAAAAGAGCCCGAGGAAGGCCGAGGCGAGCAAAAGACATAGACCGCACAAAAGCCCACACACAAAGGGGGCGCGACGCCGGGAACGAAAGGCGAAAAGACCGCCGATCAAGGCGCTGGGAAGCATCACGCCGAGCGATATGGGGGTGATGAGGGCGTCGGGATCTGCCGCGGAAAAGGCGGCAGCAGCGCCCGCCGTGCACAAAAGGAGCAAGGAGATCAGCGAGGCAACAAGGCCGCATCCGGTGGCGCGTCCCAGCGAGAGCCAACGGTCTTTTGCGGAGGCCTCCGAGCTGCTTTTTTCCAAGGGGCGCTTTGTGTAAGTCGTGCTTTTTTTGCGGTTTGTTTTTGCGGGCATCATAAACCTCCGTTTTGCCGTGCCATAGCGCTGGCCTTTTTGTTTCATCCTATGCACGGACGGGCGCGAATATGACGGACAAAGATCCGGAACAATAAAAAAGAACGGGCTGTGAGGACAGCCCGTAAGCATTAGTGCTTTTCGTTCTTTTCTGTCTGCTTCTCTGCCTGCTTTTCGGCCTTGGCAGCAGCCTCAACGGTATCTGCGGCGTGAACGTCTACGCTGCGGATGGCATTTTTGAGGATGTGCAGCTTGGTGCGCTCCTTGCTCGTCTCGATGACGACCGTTTCGTCTGTGATCTTGACCACACGACCAATGATGCCGCCGATGGTGGTGATCTCGTCTCCGATGGTCAGCGAGTTGCGCATATTGTTTGCCTCCTGCTCCTGCTTCTTTTGAGGACGAATGCCGAAGAAATAGAAAGCAACAAAGACAAGCGCCAGCATAACCAGCGTGATCCAACTACCGCTCATGGGCGTAGCCTCATCCGCCAGAACATTCCAGAAATTCATAGAAACCTCCTTGGTTTTCATATTTTACCACATCATTGTACCCTATTTTTGGCAAAAAAGCAATAGCATATTTGTAAATATTCTGTGCTGGCCCCAAAAAGTTGTGGAAAGGGGAAGCGGGGAAAGTCAAGTTCACTATTGCAAAAAGGAAAATAATGTGATATAATGACTGTGTATACGTGTCGGCGGGCAAAAAAGCGCCGATGATCGCCGATGATCGCTGATGATCGCTGATGATGAAGAACAAAAAAGGAGAGTGCAATATGGCAAAGTGTGAGTATCTGGAGTGCGGCTATATTCATAATACCCATGGCTGTCACGGATGGATCAAGGTGGAGTCTTATTGCGATTCTCCGGCAGTCCTTGCCGGCTTGAAGCAGGTGTTTCGCCGCGAGGACGGTGCGTACGTGCCTTATCGCATTTTGGAGACGGGGCGCAAGCAGGAGACGGTGCTCATGCACCTGGAGGGCATTGACGACATGAACGTCGCCGAAGGGCTCAAGGGACAAGTGCTGTATGCCAAGCGAGCCGACATTCCGCTGGCGGAGGGGGGCTACTTTTTGGCCGACCTGCCCGGCCTTACGGTGATTGATACCGACAGCGGCAAGCAATACGGCAAGGTAAAGGAGATCAGCTTTGCGGGCGGCCGCGAGATGCTGGTGGTCAGCACGGCGGCGGGCGAGCGGCTCCTTCCCATGGTGCCGGCGTTTTTGGATCACGTTGACGTGGAGGAGGGCGTGTTTGTCCGTCCTATTCCGGGACTTTTGGAAGATTGATACAGCAAGTGACAAAATAAACGAAGAAAGGCGGTGAGTGTTGTGTCTTTGCGATTTGATATTATGACGCTGTTCCCCGAGCTGGTGGAGACGGTGCTCTCGTCCAGCATTATCGGCAGGGCGCAAAAGAGCGGCGCGATCGAGGTGGCGACCCACCAGATCCGAGACTATTCCGAGGATAAGCACCGCCGCGTTGACGATACCCCATACGGGGGCGGCAAGGGCATGCTGATGGCGGCCCAGCCCATCTGGAATTGCTATTGCGGCGTGCTGGAGAAGTCCGGCACGGACGAAAATATCCGCCGCCGGGTCATCTACCTGACCCCTACCGGCCGGGTGCTGACCCAGGCAAGAGCGTGTGAGCTTGCCCGCGATTACGATCAGCTCATTCTTTTATGCGGGCATTACGAGGGCGTGGACCGCCGACTCGTGGACGAGATCGTCGACGAGGAGATCTCGATCGGCGACTACGTGCTGACGGGAGGCGAGATCCCCGCCTGCATTCTGGTGGACTGTGTGGCGCGCATGGTGCCCGGCGTGCTATCGGACGTTGAGTGCTACGAAAAAGAGAGCATTGCATCGGGGCTGTTGGAATATCCTCAGTATACCAAGCCTGCCGTTTGGCGGGGACGTGAGGTGCCCCCGATCCTGTTGTCGGGCGACCACGCCAAGGTGGACGCTTATCGCTTGGAAACGGCGATCGCCCTGACCGAGCGCAATCGCCCCGAGCTGCTGGAGATCTGGCGTGCGGAGCATCCGCCCGTGGAAAAGAAAAAGAGACGAAAAAAGAAAGTGCCGCCCATCGAAACGGAAAGCGTTGACGCGGCAGAAGAGGAGGAGAAGGCGTGAATCGATCCGATCGCACCACGCCGCGTGTTCGCGGTAGCGTGATCCTGCATTATTTGAATATTGCCACCGCCTGGATCTATGCTCTTTTGCTGAACAGCGCCATCGGCCGCTATCTGACGAGTTATTCCAAGACAAGTCGGGCGTTTTCCGAGGGATGGCTGCAACGTCTGCTGCGCAGCAAGCGCAAGCGGGCGGACCGTGTTACCTTCCGACTGCGCCAGCGGCTGTCCTCTATCATTGAGCAAAGCGCATTTTGCCGATTGGGCGGAGAGATGCAGCGAGCACTGCTTCGCACCAGCGTCAATTCCTATGGCGTTTTTCTGTTGTTCTTCGGGTGCTATTGCATCGTGACCTATTACGTGACGACCAATACCCGTCCCGATGCGCCCATGCTGTCTTACGCGATCACGGGAGGAATGATGATCTTGGCGTCATTGCCGCTGTTTGCCAGCACCAAATCTTTGGCCTTTTCTCTGCGGCAGAGCCTGTTTTGCCGTGTGTTGCTCGTTTCGCTGTTCGGAATTGCCGAGGAGCGCTTGGGTTCTTATGGTGAAAAGGGACGGGAACGCTATGCACCGGCACTGTTTTTTGCCATTCTGCTGGGCTCTTTGACCTTTTTGATCCCGCCGCAGACCATCCTTTTGGTGCTCGGACTTGCCGTGCTTTCGCTGGTCATCCTCTACTCGCCTGAGGTGGGAATGCTGCTGTCGGTCGGACTCTGCCCCTTCCTTATCGTGTTGCCTCATCCGACGCTGATCTTGCTGGCGATGGTGGGAGCGACGGCCATCAGCTATGCCATTAAGCTTTTGTGCGGCAAGCGTGTGCTTCACATTCAGCTGATGGACGGCGCGATTCTTTTACTGCTCCTTTTGATTGTACTCGGCGGTATCGTCACGCGGGGCGGGACGGCCTCGCTGCATAGTGCCCTGACCTATGCGACGCTGATGCTGAGCTACTTTATGGTAGCCAATCTGATCCGCTCCCAGGAGGGCGTGCGCCGCTTGCTCCGCGTTCTGCTGATCTCGGGCGCTCTTGTAGCCGCCCTTGGGCTGTGGCAGTATTTCTTTGGCTCGCTTGAGATCCGATTTGTGGATATGTCGCTGTTCTCCGATCTGGGGGGACGGGTGTATGCTACCTTTGAAAATCCCAATATGCTGGCAGAATACCTTGCCCTTTTGGTGCCGCTTTTCCTGGCGGTCAGCCTGTCCTCCGGAAAGGCAATGCGGAGATTCGGCAGTACCTGTGGCTTTTTGCTCGGTCTTGCTTGTCTGATCTTCACCTGGTCGCGCGGCGCTTGGGTAGGAACGATCGTGGCCGTCCTGACCTTCCTTTTGTTGCTCAGCCACCGCACACTCAGCTATCTTTTGCTGTGTGCCTTGCCCGGCGCGGCCATAGTGCCCATGCTGCCCGAGCGCATCGTTCGCCGTTTTGCCAGCATCGGCAGTGGGGTGGACAGCTCCATCCGTTACCGTCGGCATCTGTGGGAGGGCGTTTGGAATATGCTCAACGACCACTGGCTGGCGGGTGTTGGCGTGGGCGAAAATGCCTTCTGTACCGTTTACGAAAGATATGCACTGCCCGGCATTGAAACGGCCGTGCATTCGCACAACGTATATCTCCAGCTGCTTTGCGGACTGGGTATTGTGGGCCTTGTCGTGTTTGCCGTTGCCCTTTTGCTTTGGATCCGACGCGCCTTGGAATACTACCGCTATGGTGAATTGCGCACGCCGCGCCTCGTCGTGCTGGGCGGCCTTTGCGGCATCCTTGCCCTGCTTGTGATGGGCTTGTTTGATGATATTTTTTATAACTACCGCATTTTCTTCTTGTTCTGGACGGTCATGGGCCTTGTCGTAGCACAGCTCCGTATCGGAGAGGAGACGAGCGAGCGGGCGTACAATCCCGTGGATGACGAAAGAACACAGGGCGAGATCGTGTTCCGCTTCCACTGAAGCGGGCATCATATGGAAAGGAAAGTTTGAATTATGGCTGAAACTAATAACAACCGTCCCAAGGACGAGATGGCGTTCTCCGACGGGGGACGCATCCGCGCCAAGAAAAACGCGCCCCGCGCCAAAAAGGGCAATCGCTATCCTTTGAATTTGTTTGATCTGCTCGTTATTTTCGTTCTCCTGGTTGCGGTCGTGTTGCTTGCGTTTGGCATTCGCCTGCCGGATCTGTTCGGTGGACAGGAAACGGGGCGTGCTTGCCGTTTGGAATACACGGTGACCTTCCGGGGCGTGGACGAGCGCTTTGCGGCGGCCGTCGCGTCGGGTGATGCGCTCTCGACAGCCGACACCGGTGTGGCAATAGGCAGCGTTACCGGCGAGGTTGAGGTCAATCCTCACACGGTGCCGACGCTCGTTCCCTCTGCCGAGGAGGGCGGAGAGGCGACTGTCGTGATGAAACCGGTACCAGGTCAGGTAGATATCACCGTCACGGTGGTGGCAGATGCCATCTACACCCAGGGCGTTGGCTATACCGTCAACGGTCAGGCAATTCGGGCGGGCGCGGCATATCATGTTCGTTTCCCCAATTACGTGGGTGTTGGTAGCTGTGACTCACTGCGTGAGTCGGCGGCATCCTGAGGAGGTCTCCTATGAGAAACGAAGAAAAAAGCACCAAGCGCCTGTGGCGGCGCGGCAACGTGCTGGATATTGCCATCGTTCTTTTGCTGGTGGCGGCCATCATTACGGTTGGCTACCGCTTCTATAAGGGCAGGGAAGAGGCGAAGGGGGCACAAATGCAGACGGTCATGCTGACCTTCCGGGCAGAGGACATATCGGCCGCGATCCCTGCGCTGATCCCCCTGGGGGAGACGGTGTATCTGAACAGCACAAACGAGGCACTGGGAGAGGTCGCTCTCCATCCCCATGCTACCAGCGACACCCCTTTTTCTGTGACTGCCGCACGCGACGTTGTCAGTGACGGTCAGGGTGATCTTGTCGATGCCCCCTTGCCGGATATTGGTCTGTGGGACATGGAAGGCGTTCTTTGTTGCCAAGGATCCATGGATGGAACCACCTTTTTGTGGAATGGCAAAACGCCCATCACGCAAGGGCAGACTTTGGTGATCCACACCGAATACGCGACCTTGACGATCTCCGTTGTGGAGATAGAGTCGCAGGGCGAGTAATCAACAAAGGAGGGAAATATCGACCTTTTCCTTGCGGATATGTGGATTTTATGACATAAAATTGCCCGTGCTTTGATAATTTTTATGAAAAAGCACAACAAACTTTGTCTTGATTTCAAACGGCTTTTTTGGTATACTATTGTATATGAGTCTACTTGTCGGATAACCCTTTGGAAGCCGACCCCCGATAGAAATATGTAAAATACAGAACAGGAGTGACGCCTTAACATGATTTCTCGTGACGTCGTTATTGTTAATACCAGCGGTTTGCACGCTCGCCCTGCAACCTTCTTTATCCAAAAGGCAAATACGTTCAGAAGCACCATTTGGGTAGAAAAGGACGATCGCCGTGTCAATGCCAAGAGCCTGCTCGGTGTACTTTCCCTGGGCATTGCGAAGGGTATGTCTATCACGCTGATCGCCGATGGACAGGATGAGGAAGCGGCGCTTGACGGGCTTTCCGAGCTCATCGACAGCGGCTTCGATAACAACTGAATCGTTTGGTCTTGACCCCAAAAAGACGGCGTAAGCGAACAGGGCAACCGTTGCCCGGCACACGGAGTGCGGAACTGCTTGCGCCGCCTTTTTTTCAAAATCGCGGGAAGGAGGAAATCAAGGGATGACGGAAAACCAAGAAAAGAATGGTCTGCCGACCCGTCTTTCACAGGCGGAACTTTTGCAAAAGGCAAACGCCCTGCCGCTTTGCCCCGGCGTGTATCTGATGAAGGATCGCGCGGGCAAGGTGATCTACGTGGGCAAATCTCGCAAGCTGAAAAACCGTGTTTCGCAGTATTTCCAAAACGGCGAAAAAGCGGTCAAGACAGCGCGTATGGTCTCACTGGTGGCCGATTTTGATTATTTTATCTGCGACACCGAGATCGAGGCGCTGTCACTGGAGAACACGCTGATCAAGCAATATACCCCCAAATATAATATACGACTCAAGGATGCCAAATCCTACCCCTATATCAAGGTGACGGCGGAGGAATATCCCCGCATCATCATGACCCGCACAAGACAGGCCGACCGAGGTCGATATTTTGGCCCTTATTCGGGAACGGCCACGGTCTTTTCTATTATTGATACCCTCCAGAGAACGCTGGGACTGGCCGACTGCAAGCACCGCTTCCCCCGCGACATCGGCCGGGTTCGTCCCTGCCTGTACTATCAGATGGGGCGTTGCTGTGGCATCTGCACGGGCAACGTCAGCCCCGAGGAGTACGGCGAGCGCATTGACATGGCCGTCGATATTTTAAGAGGAAAAACGGCTCAGGTCAGACGGCGCACCGAGGAGGAGATGCTGCGCTGCGCCGAGGAGGAGCGGTACGAGGCCGCCGCCGCCCACAGAGACACGTTGCGCGCGCTCGAACGGCTGTCCGACCGCCAAAACGTAGTCGCCGCCCCCGATGCCGAGCAGGACATCGTCGGACTTTACAGCGATGATATTTGCTCCTGCATTTCGGTGTTTTATATCCGAGGCGGTGCTGTCAGTGACAAGAGCGATTTCGTGTTCGGTCGCGATCAGCTCACCGAGGCGAGCGACATGAGCGCGTTTCTTTGCGAGCACTATCGCGTTCGCACCTATGTTCCGCATGAGATCCTGCTCTCTTTTTCCATGGAGGAGGAAGAATTGCAAACGCTGTCCGCCTATCTGACCGATCTGGCAGGACACAAGGTCGTGGTGCGCACCCCCGAGCGGGGGCATTTGCGTACCCTTGCCCGTATGGTCGAGGACAATGCTCGCGAGAGGGCAAGCAAGCACAAGGAAGCGCTGGAAAAGGACGACGGCGCACTGCTTCGTCTGGCACAGCTGTGCGGGCTTGAAGTCTATCCCGAGCGCATTGAGGCGTATGATATTTCCAACCTGGGATCGGAGCACCTGACGGCGGGCATGATCGTCTGCCGCGAGGGGCAGTTCAAGCGATCAGACTATCGGACCTTCCACATCAAGGGCGTTACGGGAACGGACGACTACGCCAGTATGCGCGAGGCGCTCTCCCGCCGCTTGTCGCACCTGGGTGACGAGGACGGCTCGTTTGCGACCGCCCCCGATCTGATCCTGCTCGACGGCGGACGCGGACACGTTGGTGTCATCCGTCAGCTGCTCGATGAGATGGGACTGGACATTCCCGTCTTTGGCATGGTCAAGGATGACTATCACAAGACCCGTGCGCTGTGCAGTGATACCGAGGAGATCAGCATTGCCCGAGAGCAGCAGGTGTTTATGCTGTTGTACCGCATCCAGGAGGAGGTTCACCGCTATACCGTGTCCCGTATGGACGCGGCCAAGCGCAAGACGCTCAAGACATCCTCACTCCAAAAGATTCCCGGCATCGGAGAGGCCAAAGCCAAGGCACTGCTGACTGCCTTGGGTGGTCTTGGTGCGATCAAGCAGGCAAGTGTCGAACAGCTCGCCGCCGTCAAGGGAATTGGCAAGCGCGACGCGCAGGCAGTGTATGCGTATTTTAACGGTGAGGGAAATTGACCTGTTTCGTAGAGATGTGTTACAAAACGAACACCTCATCACCCGCTACGCGGGAGCTTCCCCTCAAGGGGAAGCCTAACTGCCCGGCAGAGCGAGTGAGAGGGGGCCCACGAGCTTGCGGTAGTAACTATAAAGCAGAGAACTAACTTTCCCATTTAGCCAAGCAATATTTCCATAAAGTTTTTGGGGTTCCAAGGGGACTTTTTTCAAAAAGTCCCCTTGGTCGCCGAAGGCACTTGACGGAGGCGATACCACTTATGATGCGAATTATCACAGGCCGCGCGCGCGGCACACATTTATATACGCTGGAGGGCGAGGCGACGCGCCCCACCTCCGAGCGCGCCAAGGAGGCGGTGTTCTCCATACTGCAGTTTGAAATCCGGGAGCGAGCGGTGCTCGACCTGTTCGCCGGCTCGGGGCAAATGGCGCTGGAGGCGGTCAGCCGAGGGGCAAAATCAGCGGTGTTGGTCGATGCATCGCCCAAGGCCGTCGATATTATTAAAAAGAACGTCGCGAAGACGCATTTTGAGGCGGAATGCCGGGTGGTATGCGCCGACTACGCCGACTATCTGACGCGCTGTCGCGAGACGTTTGACCTGGTCATTCTCGACCCTCCATATGCCAAGCGGCTGGTTCGTCCCGTGCTTGTGACAATGCTGGAGAGAGGACTCTTGAATCATGGCGCGACGGTCGTTTGTGAGAGCGCCGAGGAGGACGTGTTTGCGGGTGACGAGATGCTGGCATCTCAATTTGAGATCCGCCGCCGCGCCAAATACGGCGTGGCCTACGTCACGGTACTGCGCTATGCCAAGGAGGGACAAAATGAGCAATAATATCAAAGCGACCGTCGCTCTCTTACCGGGCAGCTACGATCCCATTACCACAGGCCACATGGACGTGATTCGCCGCGCCGCGGCTCTGTTTGATCGCGCCATCGTTGCCGTGATGACCAACGATATGCGGGCCTACGTCGCCGACGCCAAGGTCAAGCAGTATATGTTTTCGATGGAAGAACGCACCGAAATGGCACGTCTTGCCTGTGCAGGTATCGCCAACGTGCGGGTCATCTCTTCCACTGCCCGACTGATCGATCTTGTTGATGAGCTGGGGGCGGACGTGATCGTTAAGGGTGTTCGCAATGCGGCCGACTACGCCTACGAGCAGCAGCACGCGCTGTACAATCGCGCGCACAATCCCAAGGCCGAGACGCTGTATCTGCCGGCCGATCCTTCCTATGATCACATCAGCTCGACGTTGGTGCGAGAGCGTATCACAACCGGGGAAGGCTTGGACGAGCTTGTGCCGCCGGCCGTGGCGGCGTATATCCGCGAGAGAGGCGAGTGAGGTGCGACATGGAACATTTCATGGACGTCAATTTTGACAAATACAAAAAGCAAAAGCCGCAAAAGCGAGAGCACCCCACCAACTGCGAGAGCTGCGTGCATTACGACTACGACGAGGATGTTGACGCCTACGTGTGTGGCATGGACCTCGACGAGGACGAGCGGCTTCGCTTTGTCGAGCGCAACACCCGCGGCTGTCCCTATTATCGCTTTTACGACGAGTATAAAAGCGTGCAAAAGCAGAACTGAACGAAACGGACACCGAAATTTCGGTGTCCGTTTTTGCAAAAATTCAAAAAATATGCTATAATAGAAAAAACGGTGCGACGCACGCCACCCTGTTCCGGTATAGGTAGGTGAGGGGACCCGAACGAAGAACGACAAGGAGGACAGCCATGACAGACGAAATGATCGTAGAGCTATATTGGCAGCGCGACGAGCGGGCCATCCGAGAGACCGAGCTGGCCTATGGGACGTATATCCACTACATCGCCTACGCGATCTTGCGGGATGAGAGCGACGCTGGCGAGATCACCAACGATACCTACCTCAAGGCGTGGAACAGCATACCGCCGCAAAGGCCCAAGCCCCTCAAGGCCTTCTTGGGGCGCATTGCCCGTCAACTGTCGCTCAATCGCGCGGAATACAACACGGCAGACAAGCGGGGCGGGGCACAATATCCATTGGCATTGGATGAGCTTCTGGAGTGCGTCGCGGATAAGGACAACGCGCCCGACACGGCGGATCTGATCGCCCTGCGCGATGTGATCAACGCCTTTTTGCGCTCGCTCCCGACCGACGCGCGGCGTATGTTCATCCGTCGGTACTGGTACATGGACTCGATCGCAGACATTGCCTCGGCCTTTGCCGCGAGCGAGAGCCGAGTCAAATCCACGCTGGCCCGCGCACGTGCCAAGCTGCGCCAAAAACTCGAGAAGGAGGGCTTTGACGTATGAAACACCGTGATATTTTGAACGCCATGGGCGACATTGATTTTGATCTCGTCGAGGACGCAGGTCGCGTGACGCGCAAGGCCTCAATCCGCCGAAAAGTGACAAGATGGTCAAGCCTTGCGGCGTGTGTGTGCGTGGTGGTTGTTGCATTGGTGTTGGTATCACACTATGCCAATGGCGGCGGGTACGTAGACACGGATGTCTATGTGGACGATGTGATATACGGAACGTTAAGCGATGATGGGGGAGGCAATGCCACAACGATAGAACTAAGCTTTGAGCACGTGTGCGAATTAACGAATGATGTTATATCTGCGAGATATCTTGGCGGATGGATCGAAAACGGAAAATGCTTTTTGGAATTTGAAGTATTGACCTGCCATAAAGGCGACGTTGATGAAGAAAAAGTAATTATTCGTTGGAAACAGTCAATCGGGGACATCTACAATGTGAAAGTGTCCGGCACTTACGGAGCCGAAGTTCGTGTTCCTTTTATGAAAGGGAAGCCGTACTTGCTCTTATTATACCATGAGGCTAAATCAGCATATGATGATGAATACTACGCGCCGATAACCTCTTCATTGATTATCCCGTTGAATCAAATTCATAACAGTAAAATGTACGGTGATCCTCTGTCTGAACATATGGATAATCCGGGTGCTATGAAAAGCGTGAATAAGCTGGTTCGATACGTGAAGAAACTTGCCAAAAATGCGCCCAATATATCAACTCCTTATAAAGACTATATCAAATCAATCTCCCTTGAGGATATTATTATTGATACATCTTACGTTTTGAAGGTTCGGGTGGGACCTTTTCCTTCTGGCATTGTTGTTACAGATGTGTATAAGGGGGACTTGAAGCCGGGAGACGAAATCCGCTTAATCGCTTTCTCTGATATGGTACTAAAAGTGGGAAGTGAATGGATTGTTGTTGTCGATAAGGGGAAATACTACGATCTGCCGTACTACTATTTCACCTCTCGTCAAGGTGTTTTAGATGTATCACGAGAAGAAGAGATCATTGAGTTACTGAGTAAAAAGCAATAAAGGTATAATGGACACCGAAATTTCGGTGTCCGTTTTGCGTTTCTTATTCAATGATTCCCCCGCCGACGAGCAGATCGCCGTCGTAGAACACGACGGATTGTCCTTTGGCGATGGCGCGCTGGGGCTGGTCAAACTCGACGAGGACGGCGCCGTCCTCTGTGGGTGTGATGGTTGCGGGGGCGGCGGTATGGGCGTAGCGGATCTTGGCCTGGACGCGTATGGGGGCGGTCAAGCGGTCAAAGGGAATGAAATTGACCGATTTGGCCGTCAGCGTGCGGCTGTAGAGCTGTTCGTCGTCGCACAGCACCACGTCGCCCGTCGCGGCGTTTTTGTCGCAGACGTACATGGGGCGGCCGAGGGCGATGCCAAGGCCCTTGCGCTGACCGATGGTGTAGTGCAGCATGCCGGGGTGGTCGCCGAGCACGTTGCCCTCGAGGTCGACAAACTTGCCGGTCGTTGGAACGTGGCCTGCGTAGCGGCGGATGAAATCGGCGTAGTTGCCGTCGGGCAGAAAGCAGATGTCCTGCGAATCCTTGCGGTCGGCGCTCTCAAAGCCGTGAGCGGCGGCAATCTCTCGCACCTCGGTCTTGGTCAATTCTCCCAAGGGGAACTTGACGTGGGCGAGGACGTCCTGCGAGAGAGACCACAGCATATAGGACTGGTCCTTTTTTTCGTCGATGGCGCGGCAGATGAGATAACGGTCGCCCTCCTTTGCGATGCGGGCGTAGTGACCCGTCGCGATGGTGTCAAGGCCGTTTGCCTTGGCAAAATCGAGCAGAGCCCCGAACTTGATGGTTTTATTGCAAATGACGCAGGGGTTGGGGGTGCCGCCGTCAAGATAGGTACGGACAAACTCATCCACCACGCGCTCGCAAAAAGTCTTCTCCAGGCGGCAGACGAGATGGGGAATGCCCAAACGATCTGCCACGGCGCGGGCGTCGCGGATGTCGGGGGTCATATCGTCGGTTGTGCCGTCGGCGGTGGGGATGGCTTCGCCGTCGCAAAACAGCTTCATGGTCACGCCGGTGACTGAGAAGCCTGCCTGCTTTATCAAGAGGGCTGCCACGGCGCTGTCGACGCCGCCGCTCATGGCGATCATGGCGGTGAGGAAAGGATTGTTCATATACACCTCGTATTTGGTGGGGATTTTGAGCGACTGCTCCTTGGGACGCTCGCACTGCTACGCGCGCTCGCGGATAGCATTTTTGATGTTACTTCTTTGACACACGTCAAAGAAGTAACCAAGAAAACGTGCCAAGACGTTCCCTCTTGGATCTCCCTTTTCGTGCCGCTCTGCAAAGTGGACAGGGGAGAAAGACATCGACGTTGTCAGCGTATCTCGCGCCATAAGCCAACACGAGCGGCAGGCGTAGAAAGCAAAAGCTTTTACCTTCAAGTGAGTGCGGCTTTTTTGAAGCTGCGCTCGCAAATGTTGAAGCTGTTTGTTTTTGCGCCACGATCAGAGGAAACCGTGTTTCCTCGTGGCGCACTGCGGGGTTCCAAGGGGCTTGCCCCTTGGTGCCATTTCTTCGCCCATTCTTTGCGGCAAGGCAAAGAATGGGCATGATGCTTTTCGCGAGCGCCCATTTCGCCAAGGCGAAATATAGAAGCTGTGCGAGCCTGTAGGAGAAGTTATAGAAGATTTAGCTAAACTAAATCATTCCTCCCACCGATGCTCATGCAGCTGTCCCTCGGTCTGAAAGCCCTCAAACTCCCACTGCCTGAACACCTCATACGCCGCAACGGCAACCGAATTGGACAAATTCAGCGAGCGCAGCGTGGGTAGCATGGGAATGCGGACGCAGTCGCCCGGATGCTCCATGAGCAGCTCCTCGGGCAGTCCGCGCGATTCGGGGCCAAACATCAGATAGACCTCGCCCTCGTAGATCGCGTCTGTGTGGCGGGCGCGTCCCTTGGTGGTGAAATAGAAAATGTGCGCGTCGGGATTTTTGGCGTAAAAATCCTCGACGTTATCGTAATAGGTGATATTCAGCTTGTCCCAGTAGTCAAGTCCCGCGCGGCGCAAATGTTTGTCGTCGGTGGAAAAGCCCAAGGGGCGGATGAGATGCAGGTCAGCGCCCGTGATGGCGCAGGTGCGGGAGATGTTGCCCGTGTTGGCGTGGATCTCGGGCTGATATAGCACAATGTGGAGCTTATTCATGACGTCCTCCGATGCGGTGTTACCTGGACTTATTGTATCACAGTGCGGCGGCGGAGTCAAGCAACGATAAAAATGTTCCATAAAATTTACAATTATTTTTCTTCTTCTACACATATACGAAGTATAATAACTATAACTTTGTATATTTCAGGGCGTAAAAGTGATCTTTTGGCGCCGCTTGACCATACAGACACGAAAGGATGAAGCATTCCCATGTCTTTGATTACTAAAATTTTCGGAACCTACAGTGACCATCAGCTCAAGAAATTGGAGAACACTGTGCGCGCCGTGGACGCCCTGGCGGACAAGTACGCCGCTATGAGCGAGAGTGAACTGCGCGGCGTGACTGACCGTCTGCGCGCTCGTCTGGATGCGGGCGAAACACTGGACGATATTTTGCCCGATGCCTTTGCGGCCGTTCGCGAGGCAGACTGGCGCGTGCTGGGCAAGCGTCCCTTCCGCGTGCAGGTCATCGGCGGTATTTTGTTGCACCAAGGACGCATCGCCGAGATGAAAACGGGTGAGGGTAAGACGCTGGTCGCTACCATGCCGGCGTATCTGAACGCGCTTGCCGGCAAGGGCGTTCACATCGTTACCGTCAACGACTATCTTGCTCGCCGCGACAGCGAGGAGATGGGCCGCGTTTATGGCTATCTTGGCCTGAAAACGGGTCTTGTTGTGCACGGCCAGAGCAAGGCGGACAAGAAGCGCGCCTATGCCGCTGATATTACCTACGGAACCAACAATGAGTTCGGCTTTGACTATCTGCGTGACAACATGGTTGTCTATAAGGAAAATATGGTACAGAGAGGTCACGACTTTGCCATCGTCGACGAGGTGGACTCTATTCTCGTGGACGAGGCGAGAACGCCTTTGATCATTTCGGGCGCGGGCGAGGAATCGACCGAGCTTTACGACCGTGCCAATGAATTTGTCCGCCACCTCAAAAAGCTGGTGCGCAAGGAAGTGGACGACAAGGAAGAGCAGGATGACGTTGACGCTGACTATATCGTCGACGAAAAGGCCAATCGCGCTACGCTGACACCCCGCGGTGCCGCCAAGGCGGAAAAGTTCTTCGGCCTTGAAAACTTCACCGATGCGGAGAACAGCACCATCGCACACCACGTCAACCAGGCCATCCATGCCTACGGCTGTAAAAAGCGCGACGTTGACTACATCGTCAACGAAAAGGGTGTTATCATCGTCGATGCCTTCACGGGCCGCTTGATGCCCGGCCGCCGCTTTTCCAACGGTCTGCACCAGGCCATCGAGGCCAAGGAAGGCGTCAAGGTGCAAAGAGAGAACAAGACGCTGGCGACCATCACCTTCCAGAACTACTTCCGTATGTACCGCAAGCTGTCGGGTATGACGGGTACGGCGCTGACCGAGGAAAACGAGTTCCGCGAGATCTATGCGCTCGACGTCGTCGAGGTCCCGACCAACCGCCCCATGATCCGAAACGACCGCCCCGACGCGGTGTACAAAAACGTCAAGGGCAAGTACGAGGCTATCATCGCTCAGATCCGCGAGTGCCACGAAAAGGGTCAGCCCATCCTCGTCGGTACGGTCGATATTGAAAAATCCGAGCTGCTCTCCCGGCTGCTCAAGCACACGGGCATTCCCCACACCGTGCTCAACGCCAAGTTCCACGAAAAGGAGGCGGAGATCGTCGCGCAGGCAGGTAAGCTTGGCGCGGTCACCATTTCCACCAACATGGCGGGACGCGGTACCGACATTATGCTGGGCGGCAATCCCGAATATATGGCCAAGGCCGAGATGCGCGAGATGGGCATCGAGGAGGAGCTGATCGCATCCTCGACGGGCACGGCCGAGACGGACGACGAGCGCGTAGTGAGCACCCGCGCCATCTTCCGTGAGCTGTACGAAAAGTACAAGGCCGAGATCGCGCCCGAGGCACAAAAGGTGCGCGAGGCGGGCGGCTTGTTCATTTTGGGTACGGAGCGGCACGAATCCCGCCGTATCGACAACCAGCTGCGTGGCCGTTCGGGCCGTCAGGGTGACCCCGGCGAATCTCGCTTTTATCTGTCGCTGGAGGACGATCTGATGCGTCTGTTCGGCAGTGAGCGCATTCTGAATATGGTGTCTAACATGGGACTTCCGGACGATATGCCCATCGACGCCCGCATTTTATCGGGTGCGATCGAGTCGGCACAGAAGCGCCTGGAGGATCAGAACTTCAAGCGCCGTAAATACGTCTTGTCCTATGACGATATCATGAATCAGCAGAGAAACATCATTTACAGTCAGCGTGCTGAGGTGCTCAACGGCGAGAATATTACGGCGACCATTCAGCGCATGATCGAGTCGACCGTGGAGGAAACGGTGGCTCGCTATACCTCGGACGAGGTCGGCGCAGAGTGGGATCTTGAGGGACTCAAGATGCATTACCTTGGCACCCTGACGACCGAGGATGACTTTGCCTATGCGCCCGAGGACGTCAAGAAGCTGCGCCGAGACGATATTACGGACGAGCTGGTCGGACGTGCCCTTGACTTGTATCACAGCAAGGAGGAGATCTTTGGCGAGGAGATCTTCCGCGAGGTGGAACGCGCGGTTCTGCTTCAGAACGTCGACCGCGCCTGGATGGAGCACATCGACGCGATGGACGACCTCAAGGGCAGTATCGGACTGCAATCGTATGCGAACCGTGATCCTGTGACGGAATACCGTATCCAGGGCTTTGAAATGTTCGACGGTATGGTCGGCGAGATCCGCGAAAATACCGTTCGTATCCTTCTGTCGGCCGTTCCGAGACAAAAGGTGGAGCGCGTGCAGGTGGCCAACCCTCTGACCGAGGGCTTTGAGGGGGCAAACAAAGCCCCCCGCAAGATCGTCCTGACACAGCGCACCTCGACCAAGGTCGGCCGCAACGATCCTTGCCCCTGCGGCAGCGGAAAGAAATATAAAAAGTGCTGCGGCGCATCGGGTGCCGACAGCGAAGACTAAATACGTGAACCGTCACGAGAAAGGAGGACAGCATGGGCTGGGGACTGTTATTTTTCGGCTATTTTCTTGAATATATTTTGGGACTTAACTCGCTGTTCGCTCCCTTCGTTCACGTGATCGCCTATGCGATGATGTATGCGGGCCTCTCCGGCCTTCAGCGTTATTGCAAGCGTTTTCGCTATGCCAAGTGGTGTGCGATCGCACTGGCAATTCTTTCGGTGTGGCGCACCTTTGCCCAGGCGGAAACAGCCTTGGGCATTACCTTCGGCTTCGTGGTAAAGGAAATTACGACGGTTGTATCTTGGCTGGATTTTGCCGGGAGCATCATCTTCCACGTGGCGCTGGCCTTTGCGGTGAAGGAAATTGCTCAGCGGTTGTCCGTTTCTAAAAATGCGGTGAGGGCGGTGCGCAACCTGGTGCTTGTTCTGCTTTACGGCGTCTTGTTTGTCGTTCATGCTCTGATCCCTACTGAACAAGTCGCGCTGGTCGTATATCCTCCCCTGGTTCTTTCCCGGGTGGCGTTTGCCATTTGCAACTGCGTGCTTTTGTACTCCTGCTATATGCGCATCGTGCCGGCAGGTGGCGGAGAGGATGCGCCAAGAGCGCCGTCCCGTTTTGGGGCGATCAACCGCATGAGACGGGCCTTTGACGAAAAAGAGAAGCAGGCGATCGAGGCTGACCGTCAGTATCATGCTGACAATGCCCGCCGCCGCTATGAAAAGCAAACGGCGCGTATGTCGCAAAAGCAACGCGCCAAAGAGGAATTGCGCAACAAGCGCCACCGCGATTGAGCGGTGCATTCCCAAAAGGAGAGGTATCACCGATGCGAAAAGAAAAAACTGCATTGCAACGCATCCACTGGCGTGCCGTCTTGTGGCTGCCCGCCCTTGTCTTGCTGAGCAATCCGAATTTTCATACGCTGGATCTTTTGCCCGACGTGATCGGATATTTGCTGCTCTTGGCGGCGTTGCGCCGTGTCTCGGCCCTGGACGAAAGCTTTTTTGAGGTCAGCCGTGCCTTGCGCCGCCTGGCTTGGCTGAGTGTGGCAAGAGGCTTGGGATTTGTTTGGATCTTTTCCTCCACCAGCGCCAGCGAGCAACCGACCCTTTTGCTACTGGTTACCTTCGTGATCGGCGTGCTGGAGCTCATCGTTGTTTTACCTGCCTGCCATCAGCTGTTCCACGGCTTGTCCTATCTGGCGACCCGCCTTGACGGCACGGTCGTGTTTGAAACCGTGCTGACCCGCCGCATTGCCCGACTGAATGCTCGCATGGAGCGTCTGGAGCGAAAGGGGGGATTGACAGCGCAAAAACGGCAGCGAATGGAGCGTCGCGTGCGCGCCTGGAGTCGACAAAAGAGACGGGATATTACCGATCGCGCCTGCGTTGCTTGCCAGACGTTTGCCGTGTTGAAAACGGTGCTGTGCGTCTTGCCTGAGCTGGCGGCTCTTGCCCACGGCGCGTATGACGTGGGAGCGGTGAAGTTTCCGTGGTATTCCTATATCAACGGCTTCCGTGCGATGACCTTTTTTGCCGGCATCATCGTCGGCATCGTGTGGCTGTGCCGCATGATCTCCTACTGCCGATATATCGCAACGGACACGCCCTTTTGGGAGCGTCTGGAGGCAAAGTGCACCGAGGATGAGCTGGCTCATCCCTCCCGTGTGCCTGCCCGCCGTCTGCGTCACGCCCTTGTGTGCATCACGGTCGGATGTGCCTTTTGCGTCAATTTCTACGTGGATGGCGTCAATCTGTTGCCCGGCATGATCACGCCGCTTTGCTTGCTGCTCTCTCTCGTTTTCCTTCGTCATTATCTTCCTCGCGCGTTGACCCGGCTCTGCGCCGTGATCTTTGCGGTGAATACCGGTGTTTCGACCTATACCTATCTTTCCCAAATTGGGTTTTTTAAGGAATTTTATCTGTCCTCTTACCACGGCAACTGGAACGTGCGCGTGGCGTATACCGACCGCGTGCTGGTGCCGACCGTCCTGGAGGCTGTCTTTGCCCTGGCAACGCTGACCTGCCTTGCTTTGATCGTTTCCGTTTTGATCGACCGCTATACCGGCTCGCACGGCGCGGCTACGTATCGGTATTCCAAGGAGGAGCTTGGTGTGATCCGTCGCTCCCAGCTCAAGCGGCACCTGCTCCTGCCCTTGATCTTTGGTGTGATTGCTACCGTGATGCACGTGCTGTATTTTTATTGGTTGCCCGATCGCGAAATGATCTGGCTTGTCGATTTCGGCATCGCGCTGGCCTTTGCCATCTTCGCGCCTTGGCGGCTGTGGGATGTGCGTGAGGATATCGATGTGGAATTGATGCTTGTATCTGAAAAATAACGGCGTCTTTGCGCGGATTGCATATTCGCCGCCGATTGTTCACATACTATGCTTGCCATTTTACAGTGGCAAAGGAGAGTATGAACATGCAGAACAATCAGAATAACCAGAACAAGAACCAGAACAACCAAAACAATCAGAATCAGAACAACCAGAATCAGAATAATCAGAACCAGAACAATCAAAACCAGAACAACAATCAGAACCAAAACAACCAGAACAATCAGAATCAGAACAGAAACAATCAGGACAACGAAAACAGACGTCAGTTCTGATCGACCTGTCAGGGGCGGCGCGAATGCGTCGCCCTTTTTGTATGTCGCTTGACAAATCCGATGGCTTGTGCTACCATAATAGAAAATCCACGGGAAGGAGCAGACGATGGAAAGAAGAAAAACAGGGAAGCTGGCGCTGACCGGTATGCTATTGGCCGTTGGCATTTTATTGCCGTTTTCGACCTCGCACGGTCTGGGACTACCCGGAACGGTACTGCTTCCCATGCACATCCCCGTACTTTTGTGCGGCCTTTTGTGCGGTCCCCTTTACGGCGGGGCGATCGGGGCACTGCTTCCGCTCCTTAACTGTGTTTTGACCGGTATGCCGGTGCCGTATCCTATGATGCCCATCATGGTCGTGGAGCTTTTGACCTACGGTGCCGTCAGCGGACTTTTATATCATAAAACGCGCCTGCGTCGCCTGAGGTGGGGCGTTTATCCCGCTATGCTGATCGCTATGGTGTGCGGTCGGGTGGCGTATGGATTGACGTTTCGGCTGTTGCTCATCATCAGCGGAGAGTTGAAGGCGCTGACCGTTTGGGCGGCCCTCGCGACGGGACTGCCCGGTATCGTTGTTCAACTGCTGTTGATTCCCTCTATCGTGTTGGTCGTCCGTAGGCGCCGAGGCCCACACGAATGCGCCGCGACCCAATCGGCCATCCACCTCATCGAACAGGGCGCGGCCGCTTGCGTTGTCATCCGTGATGGTGTGATCGTGCGTACCGAGCAGGGGCGAGGTATCGGGCCGCTACTCAAGTTGTATGACGAAGGGATACTCAAAGACGCCTACGTGGTTGATAAGATCATCGGCAAAGCGGCGGCCATGATCCTGGCCGAGGGCGGTGCCAAGGGATGCTATGGCTTAACTATGAGCCGCGCGGCCTACGACTGGCTCCGCGCCCATGGCATCAAGACCGGCTATTGCGAGTGCGTGGACGTCATCATCAACCGCGCGGGCGACGGTATGTGCCCGATGGAACAGACGGTGCTGAACATAGACGACGCCAAGGAGGGAATTGAGGCCCTGCGACAAAAGCGCGCCGAGCTGATGGCGGCAGAACGGAAATAAAAAAGAACGCTCTCCGACTTGGGAGAACGTTCTTTTTTACGGCCCCAATCTGTAATTGACGTACTCAAAATGTTCAAATCCGCACCGACGGTAAAGCTCGGCGGCACGCAGGTTGTCGGGCTCGGTCTCCAAGCGGTAGCGCTTGGCGGGGATGGTGTCAAGGACGAAATGGATAAATTCGGTTCCAAAGCCGCGGCCTCGATGCTCGGGACGCAGATAGATCTCTTCGATCCATACCACGCGTCCACCCGCCTCCTGCGAGTAGGTATAGGCCAGCGCACCGAAGCCGACGCTCTCCCCCTCATATTCAAACATAAAGGCGTCGGTAAAGGGAGAATCGGAGCAAAATTCCTCAAAGCCTGCCTCCATGTGCGACAGCGGGACGGGAGCGAGCACGGCAGGGGAGTGATAAAAATCCTGTACCATAACCATGTAGACGTCGCGGTCACGCGGCTCGATTTTTCTAATATTCAGCATAGCGCACCTCGCTCTCCGATCGTTTCTTGGCGGTAGAGCTTGCCGTTCAGATCATAAAAGCAGACACTGTCGCCGTCAATGATGACGTAGCTGTGCGGCGAGTTCTCCTTGGGCAGGGAGACCGAGCCCGGATTGATATAGAGATAGGTTGTTCCCGTGTCGGTGCTTCGCTTTTCAAAGGAGGGGATGTGGGTGTGGCCGCCCAACAGAATATCGCCCTCGCGCAGAGGCGGCACGCTGTGGTGGCCATGGGTCGCGATATAGGAGTGACCGTCGGCAAACAGGCAAGCAGTGTCGGACAGCATGGGAAAATCCAACACCATCTGATCGACCTCGGTGTCGCAGTTGCCCCGCGCGCAGATCAAACGGTCACGCACTTCATTGAGCAGGGTGATCACCTGCCTGGGGGCGTAGCCTGCGGGCAGGTCGTTGCGCGGCCCGTGATAGAGCAGGTCGCCAAGCAGTACAAGACGCTCGGCACCCGACTCCTCAAAGCGGCGCAACAGAGTGACGGTGCATTCGGCGTCGCCGTGCAGATCGGAGGCGATCATCAGTTTCATTTTGACATCCTTCTTTCCTTTCAATCTTCTTTGAGCAGTACGCGCTCGATCTCGCAGACGTACATCTGATGATAGTCGTCGGCGGGGTAGTGGGTGGAAATGACGGACGGGTCCAGAAAATTGTCCTTTTGCAGTCGCCCGGCATACATCTGTCGGCAAAGCAGTACCATGCGTGCCTCGGCGGGGAAGGGCGTTCCGTTCTCGTCGGCGATCATATGAAGGCCCGTTGCGAGATATTTGTCCTCGTCGCGCCCCGAGTGGGAGCCCATATAGGACAGCGCCTGGCGATGACTTTTGTCGAAAAAGGCGAGCGAGAGCGTCTTTGCGCGCTCGGTGATCTCAAAGGTGTAGCGCTGTGGGCGAATGAAGCAAACGGCGACCTGCTTGCCCCACAGCACGCCAAAGCAGCCCCAGCTGGCCGTCATGGAATTGGTGTGCTGACCGTCCGAGGCGGAAATGAGCATCCACTCGCGCCCGATGCGGTCGAACAGGTGGGAAAATTGATCAAGGGGAACGGGATGAAAATCCGACATAAGCCACCTCCGGAAATTTACTTTATAATATTATAGCACAAAACGGGCGAAATGTCACATGGATTGGATCTGTTTGTATATATCCTGCATTTTTTGGTCGATGCGGGAGATCTCGTCGGCACATTGCAGCATCTCACGGTGTAATTCCTCCGGGATCTCTTTGTCCGTCTTGTAACGAAGATCGTGCTCAAGGCTTGCCCAAAAGTCCATGGCGACGGTGCGGATCTGCACCTCGACCGTGACGTGCTCGGTATGCTCTGCTAAGTAGACAGGCACCTCCAGGTCCAAATGAAGGGAGCGGTATCCGTTTTCGTTGGGACGCTCGATGTAATCGTTGCGATCCGCCAATCGCAGATCGGATTGGCGCAACAGCATGTCTGCCACACGGTATACGTCGTCGATATAGCTGCAAACAACGCGAATGCCGGCAATGTCATTCAGGTTTTTCTTGGCCGACGACAGGCTCAGCTCCAAGTGGCGGCGGTCCAGCTTGTTGAAAATGCTACGGGGAGATTTCAGCCGGCTCTCTACGTGGTGGATGGGATTGCGCATAAAACGCACCTTGAACTCATCGTTGAGAATGTCCAGCTTGGTGGTGATCTCCTTGATCGCAGCATTGTAAAGCTGCTGTGTCTCCAAAAGTTCGTGGTAGGTATGAAAAATTTTGGCAATGTCCGGGGAAAGGTCGCGTTCGTTCGATTCGCCCCGGAGAACTTCCGTCAAATCTTGCATATCAATCATCCTCTCCTTGTTTTTCTACTGTTATTATAATATATTTATTGCCCGATTGCATGAACAAACCGTAAAAAAGCGGGGAACTTTTGTGCGCTTTGAGGGAATTTTTATAAAAGTCAAAAAAACGAAAAATATTTGAAAAAAGTGCTTGACAAAACAGGGGTGGGGTGATATAATATCAAGGCTGTCCGCGCGAGCGAGGATAGCGAGTTTGGTCCTTGAAAATTGAACAACAAAGAGAGAAGTACAAAGCAAGAATTTCCATGCGAGAGCATGGGAGTGTGTGAAATACAAGATCTCGCAATTCTGAAAGAGAATACTACTCAAACAA
>SVSH01000040.1 GCA_015064395.1 Oscillospiraceae bacterium | reverse complement strand
AAGGCACCAACACGCCTAAGTGGGCGGTCGCCTACAAGTATCCGCCCGAATGTAAGCAAACCAAGCTGGAAAGCATCAGCATTGCCGTCGGCCGCACGGGCGTGCTGACCCCGACCGCCAACCTCTCCCCCGTTCGTCTGGCGGGCACGACCGTGTCACGCGCGACGCTTCACAACATTGATTTTATCCGCGAGCGCGGCATCCGCATCGGCGACACCGTTTCCGTTCAGAAGGCGGGTGACATCATCCCAGAGGTCGTATGTGCCCATCCCGAAAAGCGGGACGGAAGCGAGTACGAGTTTAACATGCCGACGCATTGTCCCTCCTGCGGTGAGCCCGTCGTGCGCGATGCCGACGATGGCGCGGCCACCCGCTGTACCAATGCCGCCTGCCCTGCTCAGCTCTCCCGTTCGCTCGAGCATTTCGCCTCCAAGGACGCCATGAACATCGACGGTCTGGGGCCTCAGATCATCGAGCTGCTGCTGAGCAACGGTCTGATCCACGACGCGGCTGATCTGTATTCACTCGTTCCCGAGCAGATCGAAAACCTTGACCGCATGGGCAAAAAATCGGCCAAAAAGCTGGTCGATGCCATCGCCGCCTCCAAGGCCGCAGGGCTGGAGCGTCTCATTTACGCGCTGGGCATCCGCAACGTCGGTGCCGTTGCCGCCGAAGCGCTGGCCGCTCGCTACGACTCACTCGATGCTTGCATGAAGGCAACGGCCGAGGAGCTTTGCGCGCTGAACGATTTCGGTGCCGTCACGGCTGATTGCGTCGTCAATTATTTCTCCCACCCCCAGAACGTCGCCCTGTGCGAGCGTCTGGTCGCGGCAGGACTTGTAACGACCTCGACCGCAGCCCCCCGCACCGAGCAGCTGGCTGGCTTGACCTTCGTGCTGACGGGTACCCTTCCCACCATGAGCCGCGACGAGGCAAGTGCTCTCATCAAGGCGCAGGGCGGCAAGGTTTCGGGCTCGGTCTCCAAAAAAACGGACTACGTCGTCGCAGGCGAGGCCGCAGGCAGCAAGCTGACCAAAGCACAGGAGCTTGGCGTCAAGGTCATCGACGAGAGCGCCCTGCTTGATCTGCTTGGTCAGGCCTCTCAAGCCACGATCACGACAGACCAAGATATCTGAGCAGACCGTTATAGATGCCCCGCGCAAACAGATCGGGACGGTCGCGCATGAGCGCGGCGTCGCTTGGGTTGGTAATAAAGCCAAGCTCGATCAGAACGGCAGGCATCTGCGTACGGCGAAGCACGTACAGATTGGTGCGCACCTGCATGCCGCGGTTGCGAAGTCCCGTACTCTCGCTCAATTCCTCCAGAATGATCTCACCCAACGTAAACGCCTGCGAGGGACGCGAAAAGGCATACGCCTCGACGCCGCTGGCCCCCGTAATTGTCGACGCGTTGGTGTGCAGACTCAGAAAATAGTCCGCGCCCCATGCGTTAGCTTGATTGACGCGAGTGGCAAGGCTGCTTGCTGTGGACGTACCGAGCTGTGTCGTGATGGTCGATCTGGAAACGAGCACCTCGAAATTGCCGTTGGCCAGCAGCAGATCGGCCAACAAAATGCCGATCCGAAAGACGATGTTTTGCTCGCGCAGGCCGTTGCCCTCCGCCCCCGCGTTGGGATTTTGGGGATTGTGCCCCTGATCTATGTATACCTTTATCGCCATATGTCCCTTCCCCTTATTCGTACTTTACTTTCAGTATATGCTGTCGATACCACCGCAAGTGCAAGTCAAAAAAAGCAAAGGAACACACGTTATGACCATAAATTCCGAACCGATCTTTGACGATATCCCCGAGCAGCTGATCACCTCACTTCATCGCGAGGACAAAAACCGCATTGAGGACGGCACGCTCTATCTTGTTGCCACCCCCATCGGCAATTTGGACGATCTGTCGCTCCGCGCCATCAAGGTGCTCTCCGGCGTGGACTTCATCGCCGCCGAGGACACTCGAAACTCCGCCAAGCTGCTCGCCTATCTCGGGCTGACCAAGCCCATGGTTTCCTATCACGAGCACAACCGCCGCGAGCGCGGTCCGCAGATCGTCGTGCGTCTCAAGGGGGGCGAATCGTGCGCCCTGATCACCGACGCCGGTACCCCCGCCATCTCCGACCCCGGCGAGGATCTCGTTGCGCTTTGCGCCTCCGAAGGAGTGACCGTCACGGGCGTTCCCGGTTGTTGCGCCGGCATCGACGCGCTGACGCTGTCGGGGCTTCCCACCGCCAGATTTTGCTTCGAGGGCTTTTTATCCGTCAACAAAAGTGAGCGCCGCGAGCAGCTCTCCCGCCTTGCCAAGGAAGATCGCACCATGCTGCTGCACGAGGCCCCTCACAAGCTCCGTGCAACGCTTGCCGATCTGCTTGACACGCTGGGGCCCGAGCGCCGCATCTCGCTTTGCCGCGAATTGACCAAGAAAAATGAGGATATTCACCGCACAACGCTGTCCGAGGCGGTTGCGCATTATGAAACGCACGACCCGCGCGGCGAGTACGTGCTGGTGATCGAAGGTGGCGAGAGCACGGCGGCTGAAGCCTTTTGGCAGAGCATGACCGTTCCCGAGCACGTCAGCCACTATATCGCGCAGGGCATGCGCAAGAACGACGCCATCAAGGCCGCCGCGCACGATCGCGGCCTGCCCAAAAATGAAATATACCAACAAGTATTAGATCTGAATTAACAAAAAGCAGGAGCGAACCCAAGCGGTTCGCTCCTGCTTTTTGAAATTATATTGTTGATCAACCTGCAAATCCTGCGGGGAGGAACTTGTAGGTATTCATCCATCTGTAGTACAGCTGGTAAGGATTGATCTTTCTGCGATATACCATGTAGTACTCGATACCGGTCACCGTCTCCACGCCATCCACGATTTCAATAATATCGCGCTGAATGACTTCACACTTTTCATCGATCGTAGGATTGGGTACCGTAGGCATACCGGATTCATCCACCTTGATGTTACCCTGGTCGTCAAACTCGTTGCAAACGACCTGATAAGCAACGGCACGTCTGATCTTAATATCCATCTCGGGCGAATACTTCAGCTCAAGCTCATCCAGCAGTTCTTCCAGCTCATCGGTATTCTTACAAGCCTTGATCTTTGCCCAAGCAGACTCGGACTCCTCGGAAATGTACTTGATCAGATCGGTGTCGATCGTCTCGACGATGTACTCCTTGGATCTGTCCAGCGGGTCGGCCATATCTTCGCTCTCATTGGTGATCAGCGTCTTGTCGGCCAGAACAGAATTGAAATCAAAACCGAGCAAGGGATTGACCAACGCCTCGCGGTTCTGCTGCTTTGCGTATTCCCAAAGCTCCAGATCAGTTCCCTCGGGAACGTAAGCGAGGAACTCGTTACCCGTCTTGGCGATGTCCATCTTGTACTTGTTGTTGCGCGTCATGGTTACCGTACCGTCGGAGTTGCGGGTATAGTTGGTGCCCTCAATACCGTACAGGAACAGATTGCGGAACGCCTCATCGGTGTTCAGCAGCGTGATCACCTGCATACTCTTGCTGATGTTGGAGGAGTATGCGCTGATTGCGAACATGTTATCGTAAATATCCTGGTCGGAAGCCAGAGGATAGTCAACGACGACAACGTAGTAATCATCCTTGTATGCTGCTGCGTCGGAAGCCGCACCGGTAACGAAGGATACCGCGCTCTTCTGACCCTCTGCAGCCGTGCCAAAGTAACCCTTGTAATCGAAATCCATCAGGTTCTTCAACGCGTTCCTGTAGGTGTCATTTGCAAACAGGCTATCAAACTTCAAAGCGATATCACCACGGTTGACGCGATCGGTATTCTCATAAGCATAACCGAGGATGGAGAAGTTGCCCGTTACGTTATAGGTCTTGGGGTCGATATCCCAATAGTGAGCGATCATGCTCATGCAGTAGTTAACGTCAGCGTTGATGGGCATAACATCCTTCTCGTACGTTGCGATATCCTCAAGGAACGAGCCCAGGTCAACGACACTGTGAACGTTCGGAACGGATGCGGTGTAATAGTACTTATCGAACAGCTGCTTGTCGATCAGCATGTAGGTATACTCACCGATCACGTTGTTATTGGGGATCGCGTAGATGTTGTTCTTATAACGTGCAGCTTTGAGCAATGCGCTGGATACGAAATTCGAAATCTTCGTGCCGTCTTCCTTCAGCGGGGTGTCCAGCGGTGCCAGCCACTTCTTGAAGGTATAAGGAGCAATTTCCTCCTGCGTGATTCTACCTTCTGCAAGCAGCTGATCCAGGAACTTGTATATGTTTTTCTTCTTGCTGCCGTCGTCAAACTCCGCTTGAGTAATTCTCTCGTCTCTGAGCATCTTCTTCAGCAACGATTTCAGCGAGTCCTCTTCGGAATTATCATAGCCTGCAACGTAGTCGGTATACTTGTCGTAGCCGGAAATGTAGAGAATGTCAACCTGATATTCCAGCTGCTCCTTGGTCAACTCGGGATACTTGGTCGTGTCGATGATGGGATTGCCATCCTCATCATACTGGATCTCCTCATCCTCTTCCTCTTCTTCCTCGGGAAGCTCTTCCTCTACGTCTTCTTTATCATTCTTGTTGCCGGCTTCTTCCTTGGCCTTGGCCTGCTCCTGCTGCCATGCCAAAGCTGCTTCCAGCTTCTCGTAATATTCTTCCATCGTCAGGTACTTGACGATCAGCTTAGTCTTCAACTGGGACTGTGTAATGGCAGTCATCTGCTTAACGACAGCCTTCATCTGTGCCTGCGTTTCATCGTCAAACGCCAGCTCACCGTTTTCGTTGAGCTCCTTTGCGTTTTCCGTTACGCACCACATAACGAGTGTCGCTGCCTGGTTCTTCTTGGCCTGTTCCTTCTCTTCGTCCGTCGGTTCCTCTTCCTGAGGTGCGCAACCGGTCAGGCACAAAGCACATGCCGAAAACAGCATAACCAGACACAGCAAAAAGCTGAGTACTCTCTTCTTCATAAACTTCCCTCCTAAGGATTCGTATCCGCGCCGTTTCACGCAAAGCGCGAATATAATAATATACTATAATATTTTACAACAATTTTGCCATTCTGTCAAGTCGTTTTTTCGCGTCGCAGACTCACCTTTCGTTTTATGTCAAGATTTGGTCACGACACGTTAATAATTTATCAGCGCATTAGACAAAAGCAGTTGGATCATTTTTTGCACTTCGCTGATTTTTTGGTTTATTTGACCAAAATTTATCGGCTATTTTTGGTTCTCACACCAATCAGCTTACGATGAATCACGGATCAGTTCAAAAATCCGCGGAGATGACGGGCGCGGCTGGGGTGACGCAGCTTACGCAGCGCCTTTGCCTCGATCTGACGGATACGCTCACGGGTGATGTCGAACTCCTTGCCGACCTCCTCCAGTGTGCGGGTGCGGCCGTCGTACAGACCGAAACGCAGCTTGATGACGTGCTCCTCACGAGGAGTCAGGGTGTGCAGCTCACGCTCGATGACCTCACGCAAAATGGTTGCGGATGCAGCGTCTGCGGGGGCGGGGGTATCCTCGTCGGGAATGAAATCGCCCAGGTGGCTGTCCTCCTCTTCACCGATGGGAGTCTCCAGCGACACGGGATCCTGCGCGATCTTCATGATCTCGCGAACCTTTTCCGCGCTCATGCCCATCTTCTCGCCGATCTCCTCAGCCGTTGCCTCGCGGCCCAGCTCCTGCAGCATCTGACGGGAATAACGGGAGACCTTGTGGATGGTTTCGACCATGTGCACGGGGATGCGGATGGTTCTTGCCTGATCGGCGATCGCACGGGTGATGGCCTGACGGATCCACCAGGTTGCGTAAGTGGAGAACTTATAGCCCTTGGTGTAGTCAAACTTGTCTACGGCCTTCATCAGACCCAAATTACCCTCCTGGATCAGGTCAAGGAAGTACATACCTCTGCCGACGTATCTCTTGGCAATGGATACGACCAGACGGAGGTTTGCCTCGACCAGTTCACTCTTGGCGTCCTCGTCACCGTCGGCCATTCTCTGCGCCAGCTCATGCTCGCGCTCGGTGGTCAGAAGCGGAACCTTACCGATCTCCTTGAGGTACATGCGGACGGGGTCGTCAACGGCCAGGCCCTCCTGCTCCAGCAGCTGCTTCATGTTTTCGCCTGCGCCGAACTGCTCGACCTCCTGCTCGATCTCGCTCATCTCCGCCGAGGAGATGTCACCGGGAAGCGGAATGCCGTTGTCCTCCAGCGTTTCATACAGCTTATCCAGCGAGTCAATGTCATAGTCCATAGTTTCCAGAGCTGCATCCAGGTCGTGGGCAGAGAGCGCGCCCTTTTTACCCTTTTCGATCAGCTCCTCCATATTGACCTTTTCTTCGTTTTCATTCGTAGGTGTTGCGGTGTTATCCTTTTTCATACGTTTCCCTTTCGTTTATGTATCCTCCGCTTGGCGGTGGATATTTATATGATAAATTTTAATTTTCTTCTTTTTTACCTTTTCTCGCCAGAATGGAGGCGATGCCCGAAACGACGTCCTCGTTATCGCGGTCAGCGCGACGGGCCGCCGAGCTCTTGAGCGTTTCGATGGCCGCGCGGAATACCGTCGGGCCGTTTTCAGCCAGTTCCCTGCGCTTTTGCTCCATGCGTTGCAGCCGTCCTACCTCGTCGGGCGTAAACGCCTGCTCCAACACGGGCAAACTGAAGCTGCCTTCCGCCACCTGAAGCGCGACGATTGCCTCAAACGCTTTGCGGCCGAAGGCCGTAAAGAAATCATCGGCAACAAGTCCGGCACTACCGTCTGCCGCAGCGGCGCGATATTCGGGATAGATCAGCATCAGGCCGAGAATGGTCTCCTCTGCCGACGCCGCCTGAACGTCCTTGATGGCGTCGGGATTGACGCGGTCGCCCACGTGGCGAATACTCGCTTGGGCTTGACGCTGCTCCTCCGCCTTTTTCTCGCGGACGCGCTTGCGCAGTATGTTTTCCACTTGGTTTTTAATGACGTCACTCGGCAGGCCCAGATGTTTGGCCACCTGACCGATATAGACCTCACGCTCCACGCCCGTATGGTATCCCGAGATCAGCACGCAGCACTCGTTGCTCGCGCGGATCTTGTCCTCGGGCTGTGTCAAATCGTATTTTGCTAAAATCGCGTCCAATTTATACTGGAAGCCCGATCGGCTGCCCTCCAGCACGCGGCGGAACTTGTCCGCGCCGTACCGACGGATGTATTCGTCGGGGTCCTTGGCGTCAGGCACGCGCAACACGCGCACCTCCAGCCCAACCTCGCCCAGCAGCTGCATGGCGCGATTGGCCGCTCTTTGCCCTGCCTCGTCGCTGTCGTAAGAGATGATGACCTTTTTGGTGTACTTGGCAAAGATTCGCGCCTGCTCGGAGGTAATGGCCGTTCCCAGCGTTGCCACGGCGTTTTCAAAGCCCGCCGCGTGCAAGGCGATCACGTCCATATAGCCCTCGCACAAAATCATATTCTCCGCCGCATGATTGCGGGCAAAATTGAGCGCGAACAAATGGCGGCTCTTTTTAAATCCCGGCGTATCGGACGAGTTCAAGTACTTGGGCTTGGAATCGTCCATCACGCGCCCGCCAAACGCCACGATATTTCCCGAGGTATCAATGATGGGAAACATAACGCGGTTACGGAAATAGTCGTACGCCCGCCCGTTTTTCTGGCTCTTGCCGCAAAGGAAGCCCTTGATCAGCTCCTCGTCGGTATAGCCCAGTCGGCGCATATGATCGTGCAGCATATTGAAGCTGCTCGGGGCAAAGCCAAGACCGAAATGCTTGATGGTCGCGCCTGAGAGCCCTCTGTCCTGCGAGAGGTATTTCATGCCCTCGCCGCCGATGGCGGGATCGAACAGACACTCGCGGAAGAACTTGGCCGCGGCCAGGTTCATATCGTAAATACGTCTGCGCGGGATCTCGCCCGGCTGTGTCTGCTTGCCGTCCTGCGGAATGG
>SVSH01000039.1 GCA_015064395.1 Oscillospiraceae bacterium | reverse complement strand
GGAGTATTAGACCACCAAACAACAAAAGGTATAACCAAGCATATTGCAAGTTCTAACCCAAAAATAATCTTATCGAATACCGTATTGTTTTCTTTCATATACAATCAGACTCCATTAGTCAAATTCCTATTTATCTATCTGTTTTAGCGCCAGTTTCGCCTTTGTATTACAAAGGCACAGGGCAAAGCCCGTACCCCTACAATGCTGATTATATTATATCATAAATCTGCAGAGAAAACAAGAGTTATATTCCGACTTCGTCGGAGTGATATTGCCGCCCCGGCGACAGTGATATTAAAGCCTACGGCTTTAGTGATATTTTATTCGCCTCCCAAACTCGCGTAGCGAATATCACTCGTCGCAAGACGAATATCACTGCGCAGCAATAGAACTCGCCGAAGGCGAATAAAACTGCCCAACTTCCTTATGAGAAGTTGGGCAAAAGCCGTCTTTTTGTTTTCTGGAGCGGATTACGGGGCTCAGAACCCCTGCGTGCGCCGTCAGTTAACGCTTTTCCCTGCCTCAATAAGCGCACGCTTACCAAATTGCCGTCAAGCGGCAATTTGAGGGGTTCTTCGCGTAAAATCACACGAGAATACAAAAAAGAGAACGGCCTTAGGCCGTTCTCTTTTTTGTATTCTGGAGCGGATTACGGGGCTCGAACCCGCCACCTTCGCCTTGGCAAGGCGACGCTCTACCAAATGAGCTAAATCCGCATATGTGGTGCCTCCGGTCGGAATCGAACCAACGACACGGGGATTTTCAGTCCCCTGCTCTACCAACTGAGCTACAGAGGCAAGGGATTGGCTGTAAAAAAGTGGCGACCCGGATGGGGCTCGAACCCACGACCTCTAGCGTGACAGGCTAGCGCTCTAACCAACTGAGCTACCAGGCCATCCTTTTCACAACGGGGATATTATAGCACATCCCCCCTTTCTTGTCAAGCCTTTTTTTCTCTTTTCCAAAAAAAGTTTGCAATTTTCCCCTCCTCTTTTTGCATTCCTTGCAAAAAGGTCTTTTCTTTTTGTCCTTTTTGTGATAAGATATATATATCAAGACAAAGTGAGGTGTTTTTCGTGAACATACTGATCTGTGATGACGAGCGCGACATTGTCTCTGCGCTGGAAATATACTTGGGAACCGAGGGGTACCACACCTATGCCGCCTACAACGGTCGGCAGGCGTTGGATATCGTGGCAAGTGAGGACATTCATCTGATCCTCTTGGACATTATGATGCCCGAAATGGACGGTATTTCCGCTATGACCGAGCTCCGCAAAACGAGCAACACCCCCGTCATTCTCTTGACGGCCAAGAGCGAGGAGTCCGACATGGTGCAAGGGCTCAACCTGGGCGCGGACGACTACGTCACCAAGCCCTTCCGCCCCGTGGAGCTACTGGCGCGTGTACGTTCTCAGCTTCGCCGCTACACCCAACTGGGCGGTTCCCTGCCCGATCCCTCGCAGCAGGCCGATCCTTGTGTGGTTTGCGTTGGGGGCATTTGCCTCAATGACAAGCAAAAGTCCGTCACGCTGGATGGGGACGCGGTCTCGCTGACCCCCACGGAATATGATATTTTGCATTTTCTGATGCGTCACCCGGGCGAGGTCTTCTCTCCCAAGGAGCTGTACCGTCGCGTGTGGGGGGACGATCCCTTCGGCGCGGAAAACACCGTCGCGGTGCACATCCGACACCTGCGAGAAAAGCTGGAAATCAATCCCTCCGAGCCCCGTTGGCTCAAGGTCGTTTGGGGTCAGGGCTACAAAATGGAGCCCGACACCACCAAAACCAAGCCGGGAGGTAGTGCCACGTGACGACGAATCAACCCGCCCCCCGTCTCTCCTTTATCCATCGAACTGCCGTCAAGGTCGCCGCCGTCGCGCTGTGCAGCCTGTTTCTGCTGTCCTCCCTGTTCAGCATCATCTCGGTGGTCCTCTTGGCCGAATTCGGCTTTTACACCGGCACGTTCGACCAGACGCAAGAGGAGATCTATCTGCATTTCGGTAAGGAGCAGGCCGAGCAAACGCTGTACAACTCCTATTACAGCGTCATGGACAGCGATCAGCTCTCTCCCGAGAAAATGCGGGAATACGACGCGAGACTGACCCACAGCCTGCTGGAATACTACGGGCAAAAAAACGTACTGGTCACGTTCCTCGACCATGAGGGTGAGGTCATTATCTCCAACTACAACGGCGAGGAGATCCAGTTTGAGGGCGAGAGCACCTGGCTGTTTTACGACGGCGTAGGCGATAGCGCCGAGAGAACCGTCCGTTTTGTCATTCCCGTACAAAAGGAAGGCGCCGGCATCTTCTATATCCTGGACCTTTGGCTGTCGCAGGTGTACGAGCACCGATTCTCCCTGATCGCATTGGGCATTCTGTCCTGCATCCTGGCCGTGTCGCTGTTCGTCTTACTGCTATGCGCCGCCGGCCGACACCTCGGACAAAGCGAAGCGCGCCCGAATACGTTTGACCGCCTGCCTGCCGATCTGATGATCGCGCTGTACGGAGGATACGCCTACCTTCTTACACAGCTGATCAACCGCATCACCACCTACTGGGAGGCGGCGTGGATCGTCCCGGGCCTGTTGGTCATCCTCCTCAGCGCCCCCTTGGTCGTGCTGTTTTTCATGAGCTTTTCCACACGCTGCAAGTGCGGCACGCTGATCAAAAACACCCTGTGCTTCTATATCCTGTCTGCCCTGTGGCGGGCTTTGCGTTGGTTTTGGACCCACGCGCTGTGCCCCTTGGGACGCACCGTGCATCAGATCGTGGCCGGCATTCCGTTGGTTTGGAAGACTGCCCTGGCGCTGACCTCTCTGGCACTCATAGAATTCTTCACGCTGATGTTCGTGACCGACCGCACCTGGCTGATCATTCTTTGGGCCGTTGAAACGGTTGTGATCACTTCGATCGTGCTGTTTTTGGCGCTGGCCTGGCACCGCCTGCAAGAGGGTAGCCGCTCGCTGGCCGAGGGTAATCTGCACCACAAGGTAGACACCGCTCGTCTTCCTTCCGATTTCAAGCGCCATGCCGAGGATCTGAACAACATCAGTGAGGGCATAAGCCGGGCGGTCGAGGAGCGCATGAAGAGCGAGCACTTCCGCACCGAGCTGATCACCAACGTCTCGCACGACATCAAGACACCCTTGACCACCATTATCAGCTACGTCAACCTGTTGGGGCAGGAGCCCTACACCAGCGAGGCGGCTCAAAAATACTTGGCTACACTGGAGCGCCAGTCCACGCGGCTGAAAAAGCTGATGGAAGACCTTTTGGAGGTCTCCAAGGCGACAACGGGCAATTTGACCGTTCATCCCGCGCCGTGCGAATTGGAGGTCATGCTCTCCCAGGCTCTGGGCGAATACGAGGAGCGCATGAAGGCGGCAGAGCTTTTGCCTGTCATGCACATCGCCTCTCCCTCCCCTGTGATCATGGCAGACGGGCGCCTGTTGTGGCGTGTGTTTGACAACCTGCTCAGCAATGCCGTCAAATACGCCATGCCGGGCACGCGCGTTTATCTGGACCTCAAGCAGGAGGACGGCCTTGCCACCCTGATGGTGCGCAACATTTCCAAAAACGAGCTCAATGTCCCGGCCGACGAGCTGCTGGAGCGTTTTGTGCGCGGCGACCGCTCGCGTCACACCGAGGGCAGCGGTCTTGGTCTTTCGATCGCTCACAGCCTGACCGAGCTGATGGGCGGCGAGCTGGCACTCGAGATTGACGGAGACCTGTTTAAGGTCATGGTAAAATTCCCTGTATATCAAACAAAAGAATAAACAAACGAGGAGATCTCACATGAGATCTCCTCGTTTTAATTCAGAACCACGACTGGAACACCGCCACAGTACCATAAGACACAAGCGTCATGATGATACCCGCGCCAAGGACGCCCAGCACGATGGAAAGTAATGCCTTCCATGGGCGAATGCCCGTCAGGGAGGAAAGTAGACTTCCCGTCCAGGCCCCCGTCCCGGGTAGCGGGATGGCGACGAAGAGGAGCAATCCCCAAAAGGCGCCGTTCTCGACACGCTCGCGGGATCGCAAGGCTCGTCTCTCCAGCCAGTTGGCTACGCCCGCCGTCAGACGGAATCGACGCAACAGCCGCAGGATCACCTGCCACAACAGCAACAAAAACGGAACAGGCAGCAAATTTCCGGCAATGCCCAGGCCAAAGGTCTGCCACCAAGGCAGCCCCAGTCCCGCACCCAAGGGTATGGCGCCGCGCAGCTCGATGATGGGCAGCATGGAGCAGAAGAACACGCACAGCTCTCTTCCTACCGTTTCCAGAAAAAACTCTTTGATGGCATCGATCACAGCGTCACACCTCCTTTTTACGTTAGATTAGTTTACATTTTGCCGCCCAGCGCCTGCAAAAAGACGATCACACAGACAACGATCAATACAAGTCCGGCAATCAGCGCCGCCAGTGTTTTTCTGTCAAAGGCAAAGCTATCCGGCCCGCCCTTGAGGATACGTGCTTTTTTAAGCGAGACCGAAATCGGCTTGTAGAGCACCAGCACCAACGCCGCGTTCATCACGGTTTTGGTGAGGTTGAAGGGCAAGAGCAAGGTGGGAATGAGGGCAACGACCGCCTCCACCGAGCCTCCCGTCATGTAATACGGGGTAACCACCACGTTGAGCAGCATCATCAGGGCTGTCGTGCCAAGCACGGCCGCCGAAAGTCCCAGCACCGCCCCCATCATGGTGCGTTTGTATTTGTAAACGCCGGCGCTGATGGCACAAAAGGCCGCGCTGGACGCAAAATTCATGATCAAGCCGTAGACACCTGTGCCGCTGATGGTCAAAAACTCCAACAGCGCGACGAGCAGTGCCATGACAATGCCCCAAAGAGGGCCAAATATCATAGCGGCAATGGCCATCACGGCATCCTTGGCATCAAAGGTCAAAAACGAAACGTGAATGCGAAAGACAAATTGGCAGACGTACGCCAGGGCGCAAAAGACTGCCATAACGATCATACGGATCAATTTTTCATAACGATTGCGATTTCTGTTCATGCTATGTTTTCCTTTCGTTTGATTCGAAAAGAAAAGCCCCTGCGTACAGCAGGGGATGCGGGAGGCGCAAAGCCCCCCTTTTTCTTTTCCCATCCGGACTGTAACACGCGCCGGTTGCAAGCATATGCCGCACGAGCACGCGCAAGTATGCCTTGGCATACTTGTGAATTCGGCCCTACCGAATTCTACCGTCGGTTCGGGAATTTCACCCGATCGGCCCTTCTCAAGGTTCGCAGACTGTACTGCCGGTATGGAATCTCACCAATCCCCAAAGATATCAGCCACTCCACCGCATAAGCGGTGGAGTAGCTATTTGTACAAATTACTCTGCGTTAGCCTGTTCCTGCTTCGCCTTCAGGTCCTTGAATGCATCAATAACCGTTTCAACACGAGTCTCGGCATCAGGAAGCATTGTTTTATAATAAGAGGTGTAGTCCTTGTTGGGCGCCGTGCTGTTGTGGTTGAACATGGCGTACAGCGAACGGCTCCACCACTTATCTGCACCGTAAACGTAGGAGAAATCCAGGATCATGGTCTCTCTGATCAGGTCGACCATCTCCTTGGAAATATCGTCTCTGGTGTAGCGGTCCTTCAGTGCCACCTCAAAGTAGATGGGCGTGACTACACGGTAGCCCTCTGCGCTCATGGACTCCATAATGGTACCGACAAACGCCTTATCGGGGCAGCTGCTGGGCACGACGAAATAACGGTCGGTGTAAGCAGAATAGTACTGACCCTGCTCCTCATCCAGCATAGGAACCGGAACGATACCGTAATCCAGGCCCTCGTAGTTACGGAAATCGGTGATCGCGTAGCTCAAGGATACGGGAATATACAGTGCCTGGCCTTGACCAAACATGTTAACTGCCTCTACACGGGGGATCAAATAACCGCCGTCGTTTTCAAGCAGAGCATCGTACAGCAAGTCGATCGCGTCATACATACGGGGATCGTCGCCGTTCAGCTTCAGGGGTTCGTCCTCATCGTCTGTTTTCTTGACCATTTCGATGCCGAACGATTCCTGCCAGGAGTACAGCTGCGAGGGGACAACAATACCAAAGGTATCGTCCTCACTCTTGCCGTCAACACCCTCCTCGCCCTCGAGGTGGATATCCTCCAGCATCTCGAGCATATCGCCCAGATACCACTCGTTATTCTTAACCAGATCGTACGGTGCTTCCAGGCCGTGGTCCTCCAACAGACCCTTGTTAAAGAAGATCGCATTGGCACTGTTGATGCCACGGTAAGACATCGAAGAGGAAGCAAGGTAGAGCTGACCCATAAAGGACAGCGAAGCTACCGTGTTAGCAGGCCACCAGGGCTTGGAAAAGTCCAGGTTAGGAACGGTGTTCAGGTCAGCCAAGCTGCCGTCCAGCGACAGGTTTGCGCCCTGCACGTCGTGTACGCGGGCGATGTCCCAGTCGGTCGAACCGCCGCTGATCTCGGTTCTGATCTGATTGATATGCTTAATCTCGTCACCGGCACCCGAAGGGATCGCCTCGATGGTAACGCCGAAGCGCTCCTCGGTGTTAGCGATCGCGTCAAACACCGCACCGTCAATCACTCCACCCGTATCATCCTCTACAAAGAACTCCGGAACGCCGGTGGCGTTGTAATAGAGGATCGTAAAGGTGTCGTTGTAATCAGCAGACGCGGGAAGACTATCCTCTACATCGTACATGTCAAAGCTAGATCCGCTACTGCCGCCAGGTCGGTCTCCGCCTACCGGCGTCTGGGTATTATCCTGACATGCGACGATCAGCGGCACCATCAGGCACAGCACAAGCGCCAAAACGAGAAGGCGCGTCATATGTACATTCTTTTTCATAAGCTCCAATATTCTCCAAATCGTTAGAATTTTGGGCATATACCTCTTGCATAAGAGGGCATATACTCAACAAGCGGAGAAAAGGTAACCCAAATTCTCCGCTTGCATAGCTTCGCTCGGGTAGGTAGTACCTACCCGGCAAAGCAGGTTATGATATTACTCGATGATGGAAGAAACGACGCCGGAACCAACGGTTCTACCACCCTCACGGATAGCGAAACGCAGACCGTTCTCGCAAGCGATAGGAGTGATCAGCTCAACAGTCATATCAACGTTGTCGCCGGGGCGGCACATCTCAACGTCTGCGGGCAGCTCGATGTTACCGGTAACGTCGGTGGTTCTGAAGTAGAACTGAGGACGGTAGCCAGAGAAGAAGGGCTTCTTACGGCCGCCTTCCTTCTCAGTCAGAACGTATACACGGCCAACGAACTTGGTGTGAGGATGAACGGAACCGGGCTTAGCCAGAACCTGACCTCTTTCGATCTCTTCCTTGCCGATACCACGGAGCAGTGCACCGATGTTATCACCGGCCTGAGCCTGGTCAAGCAGCTTGTGGAACATCTCAACACCGGTAACGGTGGTGGACTTCTTCTCGTCGGACAGACCAACGATCTCGATGACGTCGCCTACCTTAACGGTACCACGCTCAACACGACCGGTAGCAACAGTACCACGGCCGGAGATGGAGAAGACGTCCTCGACGGGCATCAGGAAGTCAAGGTCAGCCTGACGCTCGGGGGTGGGGATATAAGCATCGACCTGAGCCATCAGCTCAAGGATAGGAGCGTACTCGGGAGAGGACAGATCAGTGGAAGCAGACTCCAGAGCGTCACGAGCGGAACCGCGAACGATGGGAAGATCGTCGCCGGGGAACTCGTAGCTGGACAGCAGCTCGCGGATCTCCATCTCAACGAGGTCGAGCAGCTCGGGGTCGTCAACCAGGTCAGTCTTGTTCATGAAGACAACGATTGCGGGAACGCCAACCTGACGAGCGAGCAGAACGTGCTCGCGGGTCTGCTGGAGAGGACCGTCGGTACCTGCAACGACGAGGATCGCGCCGTCCATCTGTGCAGCACCGGTGATCATGTTCTTAACGTAGTCAGC
>SVSH01000038.1 GCA_015064395.1 Oscillospiraceae bacterium | reverse complement strand
GGAAGATACGCTTTTTGCCCAAGCCGCGTTCGGTTCTGGGCATACCATAATGAGCCTTCTGGCCAAGCTTGTAGCCAACGCCCGCGCCCTGCGAAATGGAGTCACATTCCAAGGTTGCACCGAGCGAGGTGGTGTCAATGGCCTCCGCCAGCGTACGCATTGCGCAGTTGGCATTGGTCTGAATGGCTGCCATCGCGCGCTGGAACTGTCCCATAGCGTACTCGCGGGTATCGATCACGCCCGAACCTGGCAGAATGTCGTGGAAATGATTGAACAGGATCTGCTCCCACGCCTTGCCGAAGGACTTGTTATAGCGAGGGCCGCCGCCCAGGACGTTGGCCGCCGCGCCGAGGAACTCGGACTCGTAGATACGGTCCTCGCCGATGCGGTTGGCCATCTTGATGCGCGACTGGGAGGTGTAGCAGCCCGTAAAGACGAAGTTCATTTCACCCTCGCGGATGGGCAGATTGGCCTTTTGGGTCTCCAGCTCGTGGAAGAAAGCGGAATAGGTGCTGAACATAACCGTCGGCATAATGGGCCACTTGGCCAGCTCAACGATACGGTCCAGGTCGCGTCTGGTAGGTCCGCCGCCGTGGTCTCCGACACCGTAGACGAACAAGAAGCTGTTGATACCGTTCTGCTCGCACAGCTGGGGTACCTTATGGAAGGAATTGGCATCGACCGTGCCGTTGTACCAGTTGGGATCGCGCCAGACGATCAGCTCGGCACCGCTTCTGGCCTTCCATACGTAGGCCTGCTGGTTGGTGCGGTCGTCATTACCGCGGCAGTGATAATAATATTTCACGCCACCCTTGCGGCAGATCTCGGGCACGCTCACGTTATGGCCAAAGGTATCGGGCTCAAAATCAAGCTCAAGAGATTCGGGCTTGATGTCAAGCAATTTCGACAGATATCTCTTGGTGTAAAGAATATGGCGGGCAAGCGACTCGCCGTTCGGCATATTCTTATCCGTTTCGACCCACGTGGAGGCGCTGACCTCCCAGACGCCCTCGGCAACGCGAGCCTTGATCTCATCAATCATGTCGGGCGCGAATTGCTCGATGATCTGATAGGTCGAGGCCTGCGACTGGGCAAAGGTGAAGCCTGGGTATTCCTTCATCAGATCCAGCACGGTGCGGAAGGTATCGACTGTAATGGAGGCGGTTTCCTGGAAGCCCCACATCCAGTTCATATCGATATGGGCGTGGGAAATGCAGTGAACGCGATAGGATTTGGCAACGACGGACAGCGGCATCAGCATCTGCTCGACGCTCTCGGCAGCACTCTTGGTGATAACGCCGCCCTCGGCATCAGCGGCAGCGATCAAAGCATCCGCAGCCTTTTCCACGACGTCGTCGTAGGCGCCCTTTTTGGCAGTGGAAAGCTGAGAGGCAAAGTTAAGCTCGCTGACGATACGAGTTGCCCAACCGGATTGACCGGCCTTGGGGGCAAGGGATGAAAGCTTGTCGTAAAGGGACATAAAAATTCCTCCTTATCGTGCTGCACGCATGCAGCTTGGGATTAAAATAACATTATAATGCTCCATGTTGGAGTTTAACAAATTATAACAAAGATCAAGAGGAAATGCAATAGTTTTTGAGAAAATAGCACAAAAAAATTCAAGGAGTTTCAGCTTCCTCTCCTTCGTCGGCGGCACGGTGCGCCGCCGTAGGTGGTCGTCACTTCTTGTCGCGAACAAGAAGTAACCAAGAAACACGCCAAAGGGCCTGATGCCCTTTGGAAACCCGCAACGCGCAAACGCCGTTTCGCTGTCGCTTCACTCATGTTTGCGCGAGAATATACAACTTCAGCCTTTGCGTTTGCAAGTGAAAGAAACTTGCAAACACGAAAGTAGAATTCGACAAACGAAAGCATATTGTTTTTCTCTCTGCAACTTAGCTTTGCTCAACAAGATTTTCAACAAAATCGATTTTGTTTTTCTCGCCTGCCGCACGTGGTAGCCAAACTTGAAGCATTGCATTGAAAGCCTTTATGTAATCTCTCTTGATTATCAATGTAGTGCGGCAATCGCAGGGAGGCCCCGAAGGGAACGGTCGGGTTCCTTTTCTTTCGCCCTTTCTTTGTGGAACGACAAAGAAAGGGCATCCATGCCGAACAGCGCACGCGCGTAGCAGTGTGCGCGTCAAAAGGAGAAGTCGCTTGAAATTCAAAACTCCCCTCTCCTCCCGTCGCCTCTTGACAAACGCTCTCTTTTCCTTTATACTTTAACCATCCCACATTGGAGGTTTTCCATGGCAAAAGAGAGCAAAACCGCAAAAAAGCAACGCGCCGCTGCCATCGTGCAGGCGCTAAAGGATTTATACCCCGACGCCGAATGTGCCCTGCAATACGAGGGGGAGCCCTGGCGTCTTCTCGTCATGGGCCGGCTGTCCGCCCAGTGCACCGACGCCCGCGTCAATATCGTCTGCCGCGATCTGTTCGCCCGCTTTCCCACGCCAAAGGCTATGGCGGATGCGCCGCTGGAAGAGATCGAGGCCGTCGTCCGTCCCTGCGGGTTGTACCGCACCAAGGCCGCCAATATTAAGGACGCCTGCGCCCGACTGGTCGACGTTTACGGAGGTGTTCTCCCCAACGACATGGACGAGTTGCTGACCTTCCCCGGCGTGGGCAGAAAGATCGCCAATTTGCTGCTCGGCGATATTTATCATCGCCCTGCCATCGTAGCCGACACCCATTGCATCCGCATCAGCGGCCGCCTCGGCTTGGTGCCCGCGGGTTGCAAGGATCCCGAAAAGGTCGAACGCGAGCTAATTCCCATCATCGCGCCCGAGGAGCAGAGCGATTTTTGTCACCGCATCGTCTGGTTTGGCCGTGAGGTATGCTCCGCTCGTTCGCCCAAATGCGCCGAATGTCCGCTTGGAGATCTGTGCCCGTCGAGAGATAAAACAAAATAACGAAAAGACCGAAGGAAATCAATCGTTTCCCTCGGTCTTGTTTTCTTTTCCCCTGAGCCATTCGTCCATCTCCTGAAGCATTTGGGCGGAGGTGATCTCCCCCTGCCGCACGCGCTCGATCCCCTGTCCCAATCGCCAGGCAAATACAACGAGGACCGCTACCGTCACGCCACAGCATACCACGCGCCAAACCAGCGTGCATTTGCGCCGCCAGTTGCCGATCCTTCCATTTTTTTGCCGCACGTTCATCCCCCCCTCACTCATCTATATGCAGTAGTTGAGCGGGGCATACCGAGCGATCAGGCAAAGCCCGCCACGCCGACCAGCGCACGGTTGATGGCGTGGGCAATGATGGCGGCCGTCCGTTCGGCAATGACGTCCGCTTCCTTGGGCGACACGTAAAAGCGACGACCGTTTTCCAGTATTTTGCGCAAACGCTCATCCACCTGCTCGATTCCCGCCTGCGCAAGTGCGTCGTACACGAGGGTGGAGGAATCGACCACCGTAGGCACCCCCAGCGCAATGACGGGAACACCCATGGTATCGCTCGTCAACGCGCATCGATCGTTCCCGACGCCCGAGCCGGGCGAAATTCCCGTGTCGGTCAGCTGCACCGTTGCGGCCAGACGGTCGCAGCTCCGCGCCGCCAGCGCGTCGATGGCAATGATCGCGTCGGGGCGGCATCGCCGCGTCGCGCCAGCCACGATCTCGGCTACCTCCATGCCCGTCTGTCCAAGCACCCCGGGGGCCAGCGCCGAAACAGCACAGCAGGCCATACCGCGAAAGATCTCGGGCTCGTGGTCCTTCAGGTGCCGTGTGACGAGCAACGCATCCACGGCCAGAGGGCCGATGGCATCCGCCGTGATCGCCCGATTGCCCAGTCCCACCACCATGACCGACAGATCCTCCGTATTCTTTTTGCCCGTTTGCTCCGTCAGCATACCCCAAAGCCTCAAGGCCAGCGCCGACTCCAGTTCCTCTTGTGCCTCGGGCTCAAGCCTCCACATGGGATCACAGCAGATCGTGACATACTCTCCCATCGGACGCCCCACGTGTCGAGCCGCCCTCTCATCCAGGATGTGCAAGGTGTGTTGTGTCCCAAACGGTAGACGCTCGCTCGTCTGCCTTATGCCCTGCTCCTCATCCTCGGCTTCGCGCCCCCATTCGTACGCCAGATCGGTTCGCGCGTACCGATCGCCCATCGCGCTTTTGTTTCGTTGCTTCATCTTCACCTCCGCAAGCATAAAAAAATTAACAGTTCGTACATTTTTTTCGTCGCTTTCCCTCTTGCATTTTTGCCTGTTTTTTTGTATGATAAACATAAGGCGATCTATCGTCTTTTTTGGCTTTGCTTTATATCCTTTTTGCACATATTTCAGTGCCCGAAATTGTGCATTCGTCCAAAAGTTGTGAATGGTCGTGAAAATTCATTGAACCGAAAGACATTTTGTGATATAATGTAGAAAGCGGCATTATGTGCCATTCGATTTTCAAACCACGAGGAGGATTTACAAATGATGAGCAAGCGTGTTATAGCCCTGCTTCTGTGCCTGTTGATGTGTATGACGGCGCTGCTTGGCTGTTCCGAGCGAATCAAAGCGGATTCGGAGGTCAAGGGAGCATATATGACCATGTTCCTGACGGATGAGATCTACAACTTCGACCCCGCACTGGCATACATGAACGAGGAGGCCGAGAGCATCGTCAGTTTGTTGTTCGCGCGCCTGTTTTCTCTGGACGCCAACGGCAAGCTGAAGTACGAGCTGGTCGAGGAGTACGAGATCAACGAGGATGACAAGACCAAGGAATATACCATGACGATCACGATCTGTGACGCTTGGTGGTCGGATAAGATCCAGCTGACCGCGGACGACATCGTTTTCGCTTGGAAGCGTATTCTCAACTCCGAGAACTCGTTTGCCTGCGCACCCCTCTTGTTCGACCTGAAGAACGCGCGTGCCGTTAAGGCCGGTAACTGCTCGGTCGACGACCTTGGCGTTTGCGCATTGAACGACAACACGCTGCAGATCACCTTTGAAAAGCCCATCGATTACGATCAGTTCCTGATCAATCTGACCAGCCTTTCCTTGGTCCCGCTTCGCGAGGACTACGTAACCAAGAGTGACGACTGGGCAAAGAAACCCGGTACCATGGTTACCAGCGGTCCCTTCAAGCTCAGCAAGATCAAGTTTGTAGAGAATGAAAAGACCACCTACAAGGATATCAACGGCAGCAACGATAGCGGTGTTCCCTACGAGGATTACAGAAACGAAAAGGAAGCCACCTATACCATGCTGGTTCTGGAGCGCAACGCTTGCTATCTGCGTGACCCCCAGGAAAAGGATCTGGACCTGAACAAGGAAGTCAATCCCTACCGTATCATCATTTACTGCACCAAATCCCCCGAGGATCTGCTGGCAGCCTTCAACGGCGGTGTGGTCAACACCATCGATATCGACGGTGACCCCGCAACCGATGACGTCTTCGACGTATGCGGCGATATCTTCTATCTGGGCAGCATTCCGCTCGCGCTACGTACCAACAGCGAGCTGATGGACAAGGCCGACGTCACCGACGCTCTGTCCACCATGTCCTTCTATCTCAACGAAAACGTACTGATCAAGAATCAGAGCACCAGAGAAGAGGTTGCGCTGTTCGCCAACGCAGACGTTCGTCTTGCCCTTTCTCTGGCACTTGACCGCGATACCATTGCAAGCACGCTGGTGCTCGCAGACGCTGCAACCGGTCTGGTTCCCACGGGTATCTTCAACAAGAACAACAAGGGCTCCTTCCGCGAGGAGGGCGGCGCGCTGATCTCCACCTCGGCAAACAAAACCGCCGCACAGGAGGCTCTCGCTCGTGCGACCATCAACGAACAGCCCGTCAATCCCGCTGATTATTCCTTCACCATCCGCGTCAATGCAAACGACGAAGCACACCTGGCACTCGCCGAGGCAGCAGCCGCTGCTTGGGGTGAGGAAGGCCTGGGCTTCAACGTCAAGGTTGAAAAGCGCGGTACCATCATCAACAACGACTATTACAAGCCTACCGCTTCCGTCCCGAAGGACATCTGCGACGACCTTTACATGGAAAGCCTGATGGCAGGCGATTTTGAAGTCACCATTCTCGACTACTGCGCATACACCTCGGGCGCTTACTCCATGCTGGCTCCCTTCGCCGCCGATTTCTCCGGTATGGTTGACAAGGACTTCAACATGGTCCCCCACACCACCGGCTACAACAGCGAAAAGTACAACGCTTTGATCGAAGCTATTTATTACCTGCCTTATTACAACCAGATCACCTCCGCAGACTACAAGTCTTTCATGATCTACGACTCTGCTGAGGCCTTCCAGGCAGTGCTGGACGGCGTTGCCGCAACGTATGCAGAATACGGCGTTGACGCAAGCAAGCCCGAGGACGCCAAGGTTGCGCTGCTCCACAAGGCTGAAGAACTGCTGATGCAGGAAATGCCCATCATCCCCGTTGTATTCAACAAGAACGCCACCGTCAGCACCTCTGACATCAAGGGCGTGAAGAGTGATTACTACGTATCCTACAAGTTTGCCGGTGCAAACCTGAAGAACTACGAGGATTATCTGCTGGACTTCGAGAATGTTTTCGCTCAGAAGAACCCTCAGTAATCCATCCAAAGAATAACGAAAGAAGAGCACTGCTTCGGCAGTGCTCTTCTTGTATATACCTGATTTACAGCAATTCGATTCCGGCCTCCTCGCAAGCCTTGCGGACTTCCTTTGGCCAATGCGAGGATTGAACCTCGCCGATGTGCGCTTTGCGCAAGAAGAACATACACATACGCGACTGTCCAATACCGCCGCCGACCGTGTAAGGCAGCTCGCCCGCGAGCAGAGCCTTATGGAATGGCAGCTCGGCGCGGTCCTCACAGCCGCGGATTGCCAGCTGGCGACGCATCGCCTCTTCATCCACGCGAATGCCCATCGAGGACAGCTCCAGGGCAACGTCCAGCACGGGATAATAAACGAGAATGTCACCGTTGAGCGTCCAATCGTCGTAGTCGGGCGCGCGGCCATCGTGCACCTTGCCGCTCTTGAGAGCACCGCCGATCTGCATGAGAAATACCGCGCCGTGCTCGCGCACGATGTTGTATTCTCTTTGCTTGGGCGTTGCATCGGGCCAGCGGTCCTCCAGCTCCTGCGTGGTCACGAAGGTGATCTGCTCGGGCAGCAGCTTGTGAACAAAATTATAGTCGTCTGCGATATAGTTTTCGGTATGCTTGAGTGCCTCGTAAATGTAACGGACGGTCTGCTTGAGGTACTCCTCGGTACGCTCCTCGCGAGCGATGATCTTTTCCCAGTCCCACTGGTCGACGAACATGGAGTGCAGATTGTCCACATCCTCGTCGCGGCGAATGGCGTTCATGTCCGTATACAAGCCCTCGTGCATGGCGAACTTGTAATTTTTGAGAGCCATACGCTTCCACTTGGCAAGCGAATGTACGATCTCCAGATTTTCTCCCGAGCGCAAATCAAAATTGACAGGGCGCTCCACGCCGTTGAGGTTGTCGTTCAAACCGCTTTGATTGGACACGAACAGCGGAGCGGACACACGGGTCAGATTGAGCTCGACCGCCAGATTCTGCTGAAAAAAGTCCTTTACCTTTTTAATGGCAATCTGCGTCTGACGCAGCGTCAGCAGCGATCGATACCCCTTAGGAATAATGAGTTGCGACATGAGAATTCCTTCTTTCAAAAAATAATACCATATTATAGCATGGACACGCGGTCTTGTCAAGCCTCGTCGGGGCAAAAGCCATCCAACGCGCGTACAAAGGCGCGAAATGCCGTCGGAAGCGCGTAATTTTCATGCAGATCCGCGCGCGTCACCCAGATCAGAGGACGACCAAGCAGTTCGCTCGATGCGTGGTCACACAAAGCAAAATATCCCTTCATGTGCCACTCGACGTGCGTGAATATATGCACCGCATCAGGGGCAGAGACCAATCGTTCAACCGCAATCCCCTGCTCTGCCAGCCACGCTCGTGCGGACGGAGCATCAAGAGCCTCCTCCGTACCGACGAATTCCCAAAGGCCCGACAAAAGGCCCTTGTCCTCCCGC
>SVSH01000013.1 GCA_015064395.1 Oscillospiraceae bacterium | reverse complement strand
TCGGTCTTTATTTGGTCTGAGTGACAAGACTTGAACTTGCGGCCTCTACCACCCCAAGGTAGCGCGCTACCAGCTGCGCCACACCCAGATCACCGTGATTCTCATCACAGCCTGACTATTATAGCACAGCAAGTTCTTTTTGTCAACACTTTTTTTTCATTTTTTGCAACTTTTTGCAAAAATATTTGGGTGATTGGCGGCAATTGAGAGGAAGCATATTGTGCCACCAACAGGGAAGCGAAAACAGTATGGAAGGGCAACTGTTTTGCTTATGCCTCATCCAAATGTGCAAAAATCTCCTGCCACACGGCCTCGTCCTGGGCGGTCATTCCGTCCCAATCAAAAGAAGCGACAAACTGCGCCTTCTCCTCTGGGGTGGCGTTTTTCTTTTTGGCAAATTTGGCTCTTGCCTTGCCGAATTCACCCAACAGCTTCACTGCATCCTCGGTATAATTGGGGTTGTGTCCCTTGTTCTTAACCAGAAGGAATCGCACGTTTCCTTTGCCGGCAAGCCCTTCCTTGAGAATGTCGTAGTGCACCTTCCGGCACAGATGATCGTCTTCGGAATAAATGAGCAGAGCCTTTGTTTGAGCGCTTGATAGCGATTCAAGCGCATGGAAAGCGAAAAATTCAGGGTTGGATTGCTGCTCGAGTGCAAGAACGGCCTTGCGGTATCCCTTGAGAGGACCGGCGAAAAAGGTTTTCATCATTTCTTCGACCGATACAAAGCCGCACATGGCCACGATATGGGTGATCTCGGGGTGTAAGGCCGGGATATTCATGGTCGAAAACGCGCCCCAGCTGTGTCCTACGACCGAGATGGTAAGTCCTCCAAAGCGCTCGTCCTTCTTGATCGCCGAGATACAGTCGTTGAGGTCGCATAACGACTGAGCCAGGCCGTTGGGGGAGGCACCGCCCGACTCCATGCATCCCGTGTGGTCATAAGCAAGCACCAAATATCCGTGCCGGCAGAGCAGCTCGATCTCCTTCATATAAGCGCGGTGACCGCCGCCGAAGCCGTGATCAAAAACGATCAATCGACCGTCGAGGGGCTGGTCGTAGTGATACAGATACCCCTTAAGCGTGTGTCCTGCCGAGGCTGTAAACGGATAGGCATCTTTATGAAGTCCCGGAAAATCGTCGGTGGAAAAGTAAAAGACCGTTTCGGTGTCGTCGCATCGTGTGTGCATCATACCTTTATATGCGGCAACAACTTGTTTTTCAAAAATCATGGCGTTTCTCCTATCTTACTACAAGTGAGAGATACTATATTATAGCACTAATCTTTCATTTTTTCAAGACCTTCGTGGGTGTTTGAGCAACAAAAACGCGATACCTGCTTGCTTTTGGCAGACTTGGCGAAAAGTGCATGGTAAAAGTGGGAGAAAACACATCCATACTAATGACAATTCATGATGTGATGCACAAAAAAGGAGAGAGTTGCGGTGTTAAGAAGACGGAAGATGAGGATAGGCAGACGTATGGCCTTGTGCTTGGCGATGCTGACGTTGCTTGGGGGATGCCGCCCAAGAGGAGAAGGGCAGCAGATCGACATGAAGGACGCCATAGAGCGCACGGATTTCACCTCGGTGTATGATATGATCGGGCAGGACGTCACCATTGATATGATAGAGGAACGCGACGGGCTGGCTTATGTCACGGTGGACGGTGTGGAGTATGAGCTCGGGATGGATTTTCTGTCCATGGCCATGGTGTATAACACCCGTGTGCCGGAGGGCTCGTCTGATTATGAAACAGAAAAAGAGGTATACGACGAGTGGTGGCGGCTGTACGTGATGCGCTGGAACGATCTCGTGCCCGAGATCCCACTGTATGCCAACGTGTATTACGATTTATACCACGCCAAATTGGAGAATTTCAAGACGACGCCCTATTGCTCGGCGGCGGACGCCATTGTGGGGGCACGTGTCAAGGAAGGGAATGCCAATTCGGTCATTCTTGGCAGTGCGACCGAGCTCTCAGGCGCCTTCCGAAACGCCGCCTGGGGCAAGTCTGCCCCTTTGGCGTCCGATCTGGACATTCAGGGGCTTGTGTCCGGACACGCTATCGTCATGACCGACGAAAAAGGGGATTACGTTTGGAATGAGTACGCACTTGCTCACGCCCCGGACAAGCGGCACAATGAGGACGGAACGCTGACGTACACCATTTCGATCAAAAAGGATTTGAAATTTTCGGACGGTTCTCCTGTGACTGCCCACCATTATCTATCTCTTCTGCTGGCCAACAGTACGCCCGTCGGGGCGGCCGCCGGCGGCAGTGGCAACCAGGGTAACACTCTTGTGGGCTTTGAGGCGTTCAAGCATTACGACGGGACCAACGATGGGCAGGTGATACAGGACAAGGACGGGGAGACTGTCACCGTTTCGCGCTATTTTTCAGGCGTTCGTCTGCTCGACGACTGGACCTTTGAGGTCACCTTTGACAAGGAATACGCCACCTATTATTATTCCATGATGTACGCCGCCTACTCGCCGGATCCTCTGGCGTTGTATTTGGGAGACTCGGAGATTGTCGTCGATCCCGAGAGCCGTTCTTGTGGCTTGAGTGATGATTTTTATGACGTGCAAACGGAGAATGGGGTACAGACCTTCCGTAAGGCCACTGTCATTCAGCAAAATCTCCGATGGAATTCACCTCTGCCGTATGCCGGCCCTTATCGTGTGGCGGCTTACGGAAACGGGAGCGCGACACTGGCGCGCAACCCGTATTACAGCGGCGACGTGCGAGGGGTGGCCAGCATTGACACGATCGATTACGTCCGTATCGTTCCCGAAACACAGCTGGACCAGTTCAAAACGGGGCAGGTCGACGTACTGGCGGGCATCACGGGCGGAAGTGAAACGGAAGCGGCGCTGGCACTGCTGCGCTCCGCCCCCGATCGCTACGCCGAGACGCATTACGATCGCGCCGGCTACGGCAAGATTGGCTTTCGCGCCGACTTCGGTCCGTCCGGCTTTGCCGAGGTGCGGCGCGCCATCATGCACACCATCAACCGCCCTGCCTTCGCCCAGACCTTCACGGGTGGACATGGCTCGGTCGTCCACGGACCCTATTATACGGGGTTCTCGGCCTATGTTGCCAATCGAGAGGCACTGGAGCGGGATATGAACAGGTATGCCTATGATACCGACGCGGCTATTGAGGAATTGGTCACGGGCGGCTGGATCTATAACGAGAAGGGCGAGGCGTATGACGCGTCGCGCGATGCGGTCCGCTACAAAAAATTAGAAGGATATGATCGATCACGGGTCAACCTTGCCTTTGCTTCGACCGACCGGCGTTACCAGACGGTCAAGGTGGGGGACGACTATTATATGCCTCTGGTGATCAACTGGTATGGAACGCAACCCAACCCCGTGACGGATCAGCTCCTGACCGATTGGCAGACCAGCGAGAGCGCGACGAGCCGCATCGGTATGTATATCACCTATACCTCGACCGATTTCCCCAGTGGCATGGCCGAATTGACCTGGGACACCGGCGCGGGCTTTTCGGGCACGCCACGCCTCAATGCTCTCAACTTTGCCAGCGGCTTTTCCAGCGCAGCCTATGATTTTTCCTTTAACTGGTCGATCGATCCGACACTCGAGATGCTGTCAGTCTCCTATCTCAAGGACGCGGCGGATTTCTATTCCGACTATCACACACAGCAAGAATAAACGAACGGGGGCAACCTCGGGGGAGGTGCTATGGGACAATATATCATCAAACGGCTTTCGTATATCCTGCTTGTCTTTTTGCTATTGTCCTTTTTGCTGTTTATGATCTACCATATGCTCCCCGTGGACAAGGCGGCAGAGAAGGCAAGGGAAGAGGTCATCGCCAACAAAACGCTCAACTACGAGGAGCGGTATGAGTATTGGAAAGCGGAATACGGCCTCAACGGAACCAAGGTGGAGCGGTATTTGCGTTGGCTTGGGCTGTATCCTTACCAAAACGGAGGCTACAACGGTCTTTTGCAGGGCAATCTCGGCACCTCGACCAAATACGGGGAGTCCGTGATCCGGGTGATCCGTGAGCCTATGAGAAACACCGTGACCATCAATCTGATCGCCGCCGCAGCGGCACTGGGCATTACCATACCGCTTGGCATTTTTTGCGCGGTGCGACGGGGAAGCCGACGGGATGCCTTCATCCAGGTGGCTACCATCATCGGATACAGCCTGCCTGCTTTTATCATCGCCATCGTTTTCATTTGGATCTTTGCGGTGCGCCTGGGGTGGTTTCCCGTCTCGGGCATGCAGACGGCGGGGGTGACCTTCACTTCCTCGTGGCATCGCTTGCGTGATCGGCTGTATCACCTGGCCCTGCCTCTGATCGTCATGACCTTCTGCTCGCTTGGGGGCATGACGCGCTACGTGCGGGCGGCGATGACCGAGGCGCTGTCACTCGATTGCATTCGCACCGCCCGTGCCAAGGGCTTGGGGCGTCGAACGATCGTATACTCACACGCCTTTCGCAACGCCCTGATTCCCATCGTCACGCTGGTGATCTCCTGGCTGTTGGGTATTTTCTCGGGATCTTTGATGATCGAAAACATTTTTTCGCTCGACGGCATCGGACGGGTGTATTTTGAAGCACTGCAAAACAAGGACAACGAGATCGTGCTGGCACTTCAGCTGTTCTACGTGCTCATCGGTCTTGTGGGAAATTTACTCATCGACGTCGTCTATGGTATGGTGGACCCGCGTGTCAGAGTCAGCAAATAAAGAGGGAGGCGGAAGGCTTGTCAAACAAGAATAAAAACATCAGACCGCCTCGCGGGGGGCAGAGGACCTGGGGGACGATTTGCCGCTGGGGGCGCAGGGCGTGGCTTGGCGGTCGGAGCGAATGGACGGACGCGGACGCACAGGCGGCTGTCGGCATGGAAAGCCCTACGAGGCAGTTGGTTCGCGCTTTTTTTCGCCGCCCGAGAGCTGTGGTGGCACTCTTTGTCCTGGTCGCCCTGTTTGCATTCGTTCTCATCGCGCCTCGCTTTCTGCCCATGAACGTCAACGACACCGACGTGCTCGGGGCCAATATCGCCCCCAACTTTGCCATGCTCCGCGTTCCGTCCTCTCTGGCAGGGAACGTCAAGGACATCAACGGCTTTTCCAATTTCACGCTTGGACTGGATAAGGAGGGCAAGGTGTACGTGTGGGGATACACAAAAAATCCCCTCTCAGGGATCGATCTCTCTCTCCTGCCGCCTGCTTTGGAGGGCGGGGCTGTACAGGTCGCGGCCGGCTACGATCACGCCGTCGCCATCACGCCGCAGGGTGAGCTTGTTGGCTGGGGCAACGAGACGCAGAGGCAGTATCCTACCGATCTGTCACAGATACCCGGAGGACACCTTGACCCTGCCCGTGTCAGCCAGCTTGCCTGCGGATATCAAAGCACCGCTCTTGTATATGAGGGAAAACTGTATTTGTGGGGCAATGCCAATGCGATGCTGAATATGAGCGCTCTTAGCGAGGAGACGGCGCGCCATACCGAGGAAACAGGTGTGGGGGTGAGTCAAGTCGCACTGGGCAGCTTCAATGCCGTGGCACTGTACGAGGATGGAACGGTCGCGTCGGGCGGCGTTTTGGGCAAGCAGAGCACGGCCGTCTCCTCGCGCGGCGGACGGGTCAAAAATCTTGCGGAGTACTTGCGAGAAGGACGCGTCATTGACGTAGCGGCGACGGATAACTGCTTCGCTTTTTTGATGTCGGATGGCGAGATTCTCGTCTTTGGCGGTGGGGAGCACGGAGAGAGCGACATCGCCGCGATCCCCGCAGATGATCGCGCTGTCAAGCTGTTGGCAGGCAGTCGGCATTTCGTAGCACTGACCGAGGGCGGCAGAACCTACGCCTGGGGAGACAACAGCGGGGGACAGACTGAAGTCAACGGCAGAGTCGCTTCCGACGTGTTCGTAGGAGCAAAGCAAACTTATCTTGTGGACGCCCAAGGGAAGCTTATCCTTAAGCGAGGAAGCCGAGGGTATTTGTTCGGCACGGACAATCGGGGCCGAGACGTATTTACCCGCATCGCCCACGGGGGAAAAACGACCATGACCATCGGGGCTGTGGCGGTACTGGTATCCTCGTTTATCGCGATTGTCATCGGGTGTCTGTCGGGATATTTCGGCGGTTGGGTCGATCTGCTTCTCATGCGAGTGACAGAGGTCTTTTCGGCCATTCCGTTTTTGCCCTTTGCCATGATGCTGTCCTATATTCTCAGCTACTACCCCATCGGGGAGACGGCAAGAATGCTGCTCATCATGGTGATCTTGGGGCTGCTATCCTGGACGGGGCTTGCGCGCATCATTCGCGGGCAGGTGCTCAGTGAGCGGGAAAAGGAATTCGTACTGGCGGCCCGTGCTATGGGTGTCGGGGAGCGAAGGATCGCCTTTTTGCACATTCTTCCAAACGTCCTGTCGGTCATCCTTGTGAGCATGACGTTGGATTTTGCCGCCTGCCTTCTGACCGAATCCTCACTCTCTTACCTTGGCTTTGGGGTTCAGCAGCCCCGTCCTACCTGGGGCAATATGCTGGGGGGCGCCAACAACAGCATCGTGATTCAGAACTATTGGTGGCAGTGGCTGTTTCCCGCTCTGTTTTTGTCCGTGGCCACCATCAGCATCAATATGATCGGAGATACCATGCGCGACGTTCTTGACCCCAAGAGCAGTCGCTCTCGATGAGGAGGGGATGAGATGGCGTTACTTGAGGTGCGGGATCTGCGCACCTGCTTTCGAACGGAGGGTGGCATCGTACGGGCGGTGAACGGTGTTTCTTATACCCTTGACCGTGCCAAAACACTGGGAATTGTAGGAGAGTCGGGATCGGGCAAATCGGTCTCGGCTATGAGCATCCTGCGGCTTTTGGATACCAACGGGTTCATCGATGGGGGAGAGATCTTATTTGATGGGGAGGATCTGCGAGAAGCGAGCGAGAGTCGCATGCGGCGCATTCGCGGCAATCGGATATCGGTCATTTTCCAAGAGCCTATGACCTCCCTCAATCCCGTCTTTTCTGTGGGGCGACAGCTCTGCGAGCCTTATCTCATTCATCAGGGCATGGCAAAGCGCGCGGCGATGGCGGCGGCCGAGGAAATGCTGGGCGCAGTCCACATTCCGTCGCCACGAACGATGCTGCGGCAATATCCCCATCAGCTCTCGGGCGGTATGCGCCAGCGCGTTATGATTGCCATGGCCCTGGCTTGTCGCCCCGACGTTCTCATCGCCGACGAGCCGACAACGGCCCTGGACGTCACTGTTCAGGCGCAGATCCTTACCCTGATGAAGCAGCTGCAGCGCGAGCGGGGAACGGCTATTCTGTTTATTTCGCATGACCTTGGTGTCATTCGGGAGATGGCCGACGACGTGATCGTCATGTATTGCGGCCAGGTCGTTGAGGCGGCGCCGGCAGACCGGCTGTTTTCGGACGAGGGCATCATGCACCCCTATACCGAGGGGCTGATGCGGGCCATCCCACATCCTACGCGTAAGGGGCGCGGAGAGCTTATCCCTATCCCTGGCGCCGTTCCGCATCCGTTGGAATTACCGAAGGGGTGCAAGTTTTCCCCGCGATGTCCCTATGCTACCGCCTATTGTGTCGAGCACGAGCCACAGCTCTTGGAGGTGGCGAAGGGGCGGCGGGTGCGCTGTCATTATCCCACAAAGGAGGAGCGTCAAAGTGAAGAGCACCGAAAAGCTGTTATCCATCACCCATCTTAAGCAATATTTTCCTGTTAAAAAGAAGGCTCTTTTCGGCGGGCGGCGCTATGTGCGTGCCAACGAAGATATTACGATCGATATTTATCGCGGCGAGATACTGGGACTGGTGGGTGAGTCGGGGTGCGGCAAATCCACACTGGGACGCACCATTCTGCAGCTATACCGTCCGACGGCGGGGCGAGTGATGTATTATGGGCGCTCGCTTGAGGAGTTAGCCCCCGCCTACGTGACGGCAACGTTGCGCCATGCCGCGCGCGCGATCGCCCGGTACCGAAAAAAAGAGAGCCGCGTTATTCGCCTTGCGCGCAAATGCGAAACGGCGGGGGAGAGGGCCACGTTTGAGCAATTACAGCGTCTGGCGCTCCTTCGCGCCGAGGCTGAAACCCAAAGGAGGCGGCTATCCTCATTGCTGGGCGGTTTATGCTGTCGGATGCGCCCGAGGAAGGCGCCGCGCTTTTACTGCAACGCTTTGAATATCGGGTACGCATCCGGCGGTTGGAGGGGAAAAACGAGCAACAAAAGCAAGCGCTACACTCCCGTCTTGGCGAGGTGGAGCGCCAGTTGGAGGTGTTGCGCGAGCGGCATCGACAAGACGAGGCGTTTGCCCGGTATGAGGCGGAACGAGACGAGGGCATTGATCTCTCCCAGCTGTCCGGGCGCGAAATGCGAAGGCTGAGAGGAGACTTGCAGATCATCTTCCAAGACCCGTATTCCTCCCTCAATCCCCGTATGACGGTCGAGCACATCGTGGCAGAGGGGCCTGTGACGCATGGAATGGGCAAGCGGGGGACACCCGCCCTTCGATCATACGTGCTGGACATGATGCGACAATGCGGCCTGCAGGAGCACATGATGCACCGCTACCCGCACGAGTTTTCGGGCGGTCAGCGTCAGCGCGTCGGCATCGCGCGAGCACTGGCGGTTGACCCCAAATTCGTGGTGTGCGACGAGTGCGTGTCAGCGCTGGACGTGTCCATTCAGTCCCAGATCATCAATCTCTTACAGCAGCTCAAGGAGCAAAACGATCTGACCTATCTGTTCATTACACACGACCTGGCGGTGGTACGCTATATGGCCGACCGCATCGGAGTGATGTATCTGGGCGACATCGTGGAATTGGGAGATGCCGAGGCGGTGTTCGAGGACCCTCGCCACCCGTATACCGTGGCCCTGCTTTCTTGTGTGCCAAGCCTTGAGGGGCAAGGGAAGGAAAGACCGCGCATACTGCTCGGTGGTAGCATTCCCAGCCCCATCCATCCGCCGGCAGGCTGTAAATTTCACACGCGGTGCTATATGGCCTGTGACGTCTGCCGAACAAAGGAGCCTCCCATCTTTGAGGTCTCTCCCGGTCACATCGTCGCCTGTCATTTCCCCGAGAAAAAGATATGCTCTCCCGATTGACGTGGGAGAGCATATTTTTTAGTTGGATGATAGCCCCTTGAGTACCTGCCCGATGGCGTCGGCGATGTCGGAGGCCATCACGGCGTGCTCGCCGAGCTGATCGGCGGCACAGTCGCCGGCCAGTGCGTGGATCAAGACGCCTGCAGCGGCAAGCAAGGTGGGGGAAGCCTCCCTGGCAGTTCGGTTTGCGGCATACAGGCTAGCGATCAGTCCCGCCAGGCAGTCGCCCGACCCGCCGGTGGCCATGCCGCTGTTGCCGTGTGCTTGTATCATATCGTGTTTGCCATCCGAAATAACGGTGCGGACGTCCTTGAGAACGCAGATAGCGTTGTATTGCCGCGCAAGATCAGATGCAGAAGCAAAGGGATCGGCGGCCAGCTCCCCGATCGTGCGACCCGACAGACGGGCGGCCTCGCCCATATGGGGCGTGATAACAGTGGGCGCGGTGCGAGCCGCGATCAGGGCTTGCAACGGCTTGTGAGCGGCGATGAGATTGAGGGCATCGGCGTCCAGCACCAGCGGCTTTTGACACAGGCGCAGCGTTGCTTCTACGATGTGGTAAGCCGTGTCGCTCTGCCCCAGACCACAGCCGAGCACGACGCTGTCGGCGCGGTCGAACAGATGGGCAAATTCTTCATCAGAGGGAAGGGCGTCGGGAGAGAACAGCGTCAGAACTGCCTCGGGAATGAGCGATTGCAGGGGAATGCGGTTCTGCTCCTCCGTAAAGATCTCCACCAACCCCGCGCCGGCGCGATACGCGCTTTTGGCGGCGAAATAGGGAGCACCGCACATACCACAGGAGCCGCCCATGACCGCCACGCGGCCAAACGTGCCCTTGTGGGAGTTACGGGGGCGACAGAGAACATCTGAGACATCCTCGATGTCCGTGACATACCAGCCACCCCACGGCTGTGCGCCGGGGATGTTCAGAAGATGCTCGGCGGAAACACCAATATCGCAAACTCTTAATTTCCCCACGTATTCGGCGGCGGGGTAAAGAAGGAGCCCGCGCTTGACCTCGCCGATCGTGGCGGTGACGGTCGCCGGCAGGGCACAGCCCAAGATGCGCCCTGAGTCGGCGTGCACCCCCGAGGGGATGTCGATAGCCAGGACAGGCTTGTTGCGGAACGATACGTCCTGAATCCACCGAGCGGCAATACCTTCGATCTCACGAGACAGTCCTATGCCAAAGAGGGCATCGACAACGACGATGGGGGTTAAACGGTATTCAAGCAAGCACGCGGGAAGCGCGTCCAGCGTCCTGCCGCCGCACTCACGCCACAAGGTATACTGGCGGGCGCATTCCACGCTCATTTTCCGGGTGTTGGGGCTGCCGTCCGACCACTCGCCGGCATAACACACGAGCACATCGACGCCTTCTTCAAGCAGAAAGCGAGCCATGGCAAAGCCGTCGCCGCCGTTGTTGCCGCATCCGCACAGGATAACGACGCGCGTCCTGTCCGTCATCCCAAGGGACGGCTCGGAGTAGAGAACCTCGATGGCGGCGTGAGCGGCACGCTCCATCAGTACTTGCGAGGGGACACCCAACTCTTGTATGGTATATTCGTCACATTGGCGCATTTGTGCCGCGGTCAGCAAAGGATACATAACGACCTCCTGTATCAGGATGCTATCAGTATACCACGAATGATGCAAGCTTGCAAGTGGTATGATCAAAATCATCTTGACAGTCATGGTCAAAACAGGTATACTATAAGTGTTTTGCGGATGATGCAATGATCGAAAAGGGGGGCTACGATGGGGCTGTTTTTTCTTTGCTTTGCTCAGATCGTTTTGTATACGCTGGGTGTGATGCTCGCCTGTGGCCTTGCCGTCGAGGTGTGCTACCGCCTGTTCTTTTTGGCTTTAGGACGTCGCGCCGGCCGTTTCTTTTGGTTTATGACCTCCTGGTTGGGCACGCCCTTGCACGAGCTGGGACACGCCCTGATGTGTGTTCTGTTTGCTCATCGCATCGAATATATCCGTCTGTTTCCCACCAAGGAGGGCGACGCGATGGTGGAGCACAGCTACAACGGGAAAAACCCCTATGCGGTCTTTGGAAACTTGTGGATCGGCCTGGGACCGGTGTTTTCCGGCCTTGCCGTTATCATTGCGGTCTTGTATTTTGTGTACCCTGTTTCCATGCAAGCCTTTGGTGCGTCGCTCCGCGTTCTTTTGGCGGGCGGAGGACACCCGGGAGATGTGTTACCCGCCGTCGGTGGGGTGATCCAAGGATTGTTTTTGGAAGAGACACGGGCGGTTTGGATTCGCGTCCTTGCCCTTGTCGTGCTGTTTTCCGTGGCACTGCACGTGCGCGTGAGCACAGCGGATATCAAAGGAATGCTGGTCGGACTCCCGGGATATTTGCTTTTGTCCGTCCTCCTTGCTCTGATCATGGCCCTGACGGGAGAGGAGGCTGTCCGCTCGCTTGCTACGGGACTGCAAAGCTTCGCTTACGTGCTGATTTTACTGTTTAGCTTGATTTTGTTATTTGCTATAGCCTCCTTGCTTCTGGTGCTGGCCTATCGGCTCATCGTCGGACTCATACGCGTCATACGGGGCGATCGTCCACCTGAACGCATCGATCTGTCTCGATATAGCGACTATCGCGACCGCGATTGGGATGACTACAAATCTTAATAGATAGCAAAAGCCCCGCGCCATCGGCGCGGGGCTTTTGCTATCAGTCGCCCATGGGAGCCAGGGCGTATTTTTCGGCGTAGTGATTGTATTGTGCCTCGTATTCCGGGCTTTCACGACGAACCGTACGGAGAGATTCGTGCAGGTTCATGTTTTGAGCGGCAATGTCCAACACACAGCCGGCGATGTTGGAGCAGTGGTCGGAGACGCGCTCCAGGTTGGTCAACAGATCCGACCAGATAAAGCCGGCATTGATGGTGCAATTGCCTTGCTGGAGACGGATAATGTGGCGGGAACGAAGCGTTTCCTTGAGGCGGTCGATGATCTGCTCGAGTGCCTCGACCGAGGCGGCCGCGCCAATGTCGTTGTGTACGAAGGCGGCAAGGGACAGGGAAAGGACCTCACGGGTCGCTTCCGTGATCACACGGAGCTCCTGAGCGGCAGATTCAGACAGGGCGATCTCCTTTTCGCGCAGCTCCTCTGCCGATTCAAGCAGGTTGACACTGTGGTCGGAAATGCGCTCAAAGTCTCCGATCATACGCAGCAGCATAGCAGCCGTGGCGCTTTCCTTCTCGGACATCTGATGGCTGCTCAGCTTAACGAGATACGAGCCGAGAATGTCCTCGTAGTGGTCGGTCAGATCCTCGTCCTCGCGGATGGATTCAGCCAGCGCCGGGGTATAATCGGACAGCGAGGTAATGCTGTTGTTCAGCGCGCGGACAGCCACGTCGGCCATGGTAACGGACAACGTACGGCTACGCTCCAAGGCAACGGCCGGGGTGGCCAAGAGACGCTCGTCCAGCTCGGTCTGATGCTCGGGAGCCTTGGCATCGGGAACCAGGCGGCAGGCCAGCTTTTCCAAAAGGCTTGCCATGGGGAAGAGAATGATGGTACAGATGATGTTGAAGGCACTGTGCGCCACTGCGATGCCGGCGTGGGTGGCAGATTCCTCCAAAAGGGGGATATAGATCAGATTTTTGACAATAGTGAAAATAATCAGGCAGATCACCGTACCGATGACGTTAAAGGACAGGTGAACGACGGCGGTTCGTTTGGCGTTCTTGGTCGCGCCCACGGAGGAGAGAACAGCGGTGATACAGGTACCGATGTTCTGGCCCATGATGATGGGAATGGCGGCACCGAAGGAGACTTGTCCGGTCGAGGACAGGGCCTGCAGGATACCGACCGACGCGGACGATGACTGGATGATGGCCGTCAGAACAGCACCGGCCAGGACACCCAGAATGGGATTGGTAAAGGTGATAAACAACTCTTGGAAGGCGGGAACGTTTTTAAGTCCCTCGACCGCGTCCGACATGGTCTCCATGCCGAACATCAGCGTGGCAAAGCCCAAAAGGATCATGCCGGTATCCTTCTTTTTGTTGGTCTTGCCGAACATAAAGAAGCAAATGCCGATGAGGGCAAGGACGGGGGTGAAGGAGGTGGGCTTGAGAAGCTGTACCCACACAACGTCACTGTCGATGCCACTAAGGCTCAAAATCCAGGCGGTGATGGTCGTACCGACGTTGGCGCCCATGATCACGTTGATGGCTTGCTTGAGCGTCATCAGCCCCGAGTTGACGAAGCCGACTACCATAACGGTGGTGGCAGAGGAGGACTGGATGATGGCTGTCACGCCCATACCGGTCAGAAATCCCATAAGGCGGTTACCTGTGAGTCGGCCCAAAATTGCCTGCAGAGCACTGCCTGCACGGCGCTCGAGCGACTGTCCCATGACGTTCATGCCGAACAAAAAGAGAGCCAGGCCTCCGACCAGTGTCAGAACATCAAAAATATCCATACCCGATATTTTTCCTTTCAAAGTTCAATGTATCATGGGCAGTGGATGATTTTGCTCCACATACACCCAGTATATTTTACCCCATTTTTGCCTGTCTGTCAAGGCGGAGAAATAAAAAAGAATATCAAAAAAAGGAAAAGCCCGCTCGGGGCTTTTCCTGCGTATTATGCTCGATGAATGGAGCGCTCTTTTTCAAATCCTTGTGGGTAGCGAGCTTTCAGCTTGTCGATGTTGCGTGCCAGCACCGTTTCCAGGTCGACCCCGAGCGCCATGGCGGTTTCGGCCAGATACCAGGCGATGTCGCCAAGCTCGCCGATGAGCTTATCGCGATCCAACTCATGTCCCTGTGCCAAATGCTTTTTGACGATGTCGATGGCCTCTCCTGCCTCGCCGCACAGACCCATGACGCCGTTGATGAGAACGTCGCGTCGATCCAGGGCCGGGTTGAGGGTCGTCATGGCAAGCTGTTGATATTCATTGATGGTCATATTCTGGTCTCCTTATTGGTCGTTTTTGATCTGGATCTGACAGCACCGCATGGTCTCAAGGGCGGCACGGTGCGTTTCGGGCGAGACACCGGCACAGCAGGCGGCGTCAACGTAGATCTCACTCTCCGGGAAATGTGCCTTGAGTAACAGGGCGTTGGACACCACGCAAATGTCGGTGCAAAGGCCGATCAGCTCGATCGTAAAGGGAGCTTCTTCCGCCATGTCGCGAATGATCCGGGGCAAGGCGACCGAGCCGAAGGTCGGCTTTTCTACCGCTGCATAGCGGCGAGTGGCAAGAGCCGTGGCTACCTGTGCATCCAACTGCCACCCTTCAGTTCCTTTGATGCAATGGGGAACGGGCAAGTGGGAGCCCTCGTTGGTGTTCATATATTGCTCGGTGTGGGTGTCGTAGGTGACGATCACTTCACCGTCGAAGTGCCGGATTGTATCGACTACGCAGGGAACGATGGCGACCGCCTCGGGTGAGCCGAGTGCCCCATCCACAAAATCCTTTTGCATATCCACGACAATTAAAAAACGCTTCATATCGGCCTCCTTGGAATATCTTTGCCACCAGTATAGCATATTTGGGGGAACTTTTCAAGTCTATCGGGGATAAAAAATCAAGGCCGTCTTAACAGGGTAAGACGGCCTTGAAGGCATGATTATTTAACGTATACGCAAATGCTGCAGCCGGGCAGGGAAACGCTTCCCGTGTCGGTCGAGATCGTCTCGGTGCCGGCCGCGGTTTGGTCGGCGACCAGCTTCCATTCGCCCTCAAGCTCATAGCTCATAGCGTCGCCTGTGGGGTTGATCAGAACGAGCGCTACGTTGCCCTGACCGTCGTCGTACTTAACGGCCAGCTTGCCGCCGCCCAGGTCCTCAAAGCTGACCACGACTTGGCTTGCGGTGCGGAAGATGGCAAAGGCGCGTCTCATAGCGATCAGGCCCTTGTAGTACAGCATGGTCTTGTACTCGTTGGAGTCGGGCGTCAGAGCCTCCCAGTTGATGTTGTTGATCTCATCGCTGGACTGGTAGCTGTTTTCATCTCCGTCCTTGGTTCGCAGCATTTCCTCGCCGGCCTGCATAAAGGGAGTACCCTGCGAGATCATCAGAATGGCCGCGCCCAGTCGGTTCATGGCGATGCGCTCCTCCACGGTGTTGGAGGGATTGGACAGAAGCAGCTTATCCCAAAGGGTATTGTTGTCATGGGCACTCATGTAGTTGATGACCATGGCGTTCTCGACCTTCCAGCCGGGACCTGCGATCATACCGCCGGCAATGCCGAATTTGACCTTACCTACGTTGGCGGTAGCGGAGCCGCTGATATAGCCCTGCGAGGTCTTTTCAAATACGCTGCCCTTAAGGCTGTCGCGGATGGCGTCGTTGAATACAGCGACCGATCCGATCGCATCGCCTGTGGGCTTGATCTTGCTGATGTTGCCCTGGTTTGCCTGGGGAGACTTGTCGATGGTCGATCCCATCGTCCAGCCCTCGCCGTAGATCACGGCCTCGGGGTTGACGGTGTGAACGGCAGACTCGACCTCTTGCATGGTGGCAAGATCGTGCAGGCCCATCAGGTCAAAGCGGAAGCCGTCCAGGTTATATTCGGTTGCCCAGTAGCGAACGCTGTCCACCATGAACTTGCCGAACATATAACGCTCGGAGGCGGTGTCGTTGCCGCAGCCCGACGCCGAGGAATTGGCACCCGACGAGGTGTAGCGGTAGTAGTAATAGGGAACGATGCGATTGAAGGCGCTGTTGGCATCGTAGGTGTGGTTGTAAACGACGTCCATAATAACGCCGATGCCGGCTGCGTGCAGGGCCTGAACCATCTGCTTGAATTCCTTGATTCTGACCTCACCGTTGAAGGGATCGGTGCTGTAGCTTCCCTCGGGGACGTTGTAGTTCTTGGGATCGTAGCCCCAGTTAAACGCGGCATCGGGATTGGATTCATCTACCGTTGCATAGTCGTAAACAGGGAGCAGGTGTACGTGCGTGATGCCAAGGTTGACCAGATAATCAACGCCAATGGGAACACCGGCGCTGTTGACCAAGCCTCTCTCGGTGAAGGCCAGATACTTGCCCTTGTACTGCGAGGAAGCGATCTTGTTGCTGAAATCACGAACGTGAACCTCCCAGATCACAGCGTCGCTGTAGGAGGTGATGCCCGTCTTGAAGTCCTGATCAGCCGCCCAACCCTCGGGGTTGGTGCGCGAGAGATCAACGACCATAGAGCGGTTGCCGTTGACACCGGCGGCTCTGGCGTAGGGGTCGGTAGCGGTCTGCGTGCCAACCGACGTGGTGACCGTGTAGGTGTAGTAGGTTCCGTGGCCGCGACCCTGCGCCGTGTATGACCAAACGCCTCTCTCACCCTTGACCATGGGAACGGTCTGGATGAGCGACTCGGTGTGTCCGTCGGTGTACAGATTGATCAGCACCTCGGAAGCAGTGGGTGCCCAAACCTTGAAGGTGGTGTCATTGCCCTGGATGGTAGCGCCCAGATCGTCGCCGTCGTAGACGTAATTGGTGATGAACTCCTCGCTGTCAAAGATGGCAGTAGGAACGACGGCCTTTTTGCCGTAGCCCGCGATCTCAAGGGTGTAGGGCTTGCCGATATCCAGCGCTTCCTCCACTATGATATTACCGTTTACGCTTTCCGTATGAATACTGGAAATGGACTTGATCGTCAACTGCGTGTCGCCCTGATAGAGCTTGACCTGATCGATCGAGGTGAGCTTGGTCTTGGGGGTCAGGTTGTATCTGATGGTGTGGAAATTGATCATTTCCGCAAGTGCAAACTTTTTGATCATGGTAAGAGTCTTGCCTCCGTCATTACTGCTGTACTGGGAGCCGTCACCGCTTTTCAGGTAGATAAAGGTTTCTTCGCCCTCGATGATGGCAAAGCGATCCTGGTCGTAGTCCTTGGTGGCCGTGCCCCAAGAAGTTCCACCCGGCTCGGAGCAGTCGCGGCGCACGATAAAGCCGACCTGCTCGACGTCCTTGGGAACGTTGATCACCGTCTTAAAGCCGTAGGCACACGGATGGAACAGATAACCCTTACCGGGTTGATCGCCAAACCAGATCCAAACGTCGGCGGTTTCAATGTTGGTGTTACCCGCCCAGTAGAGGGTGAGCTGATTGTAGCCTTCCTCCTTGGGGAGCTGATATTCGTCCTCGGGTGTTACGTTGCCGGGCGTGTCTCCACCGGGCGTCTGATCGGGATCGGTGTTGTCCGGGGGCGTCGTGTTGGGCGTACAAGCGCTCAGGCACAGGGTGAACAGCATACAGAACAGTAAAAGGAACGATACGATTCTTGTGTTGTTTTTCTTCATAACAATACCTGCCTTTTGAAATATGTTGTGATCGAACAATACTTATTTGGCGCGGCCGGTGGTCACGGTCATCTCGCGGATGGCGTCCCTCAGCTTTTTGGTGGCGTAGCGACAGCTCACGCGCCATGCCCAGTTGCCTTCGGCACGGGAGGGAACGTTCATTCTGCCTTGCTCGTTGGTCAGTTCCATGTAGTCCTGCATAGCGATCACAGCCAGGTTGGCACGGGAGACCATGGCGCACTCGATGGTGGCGTAGGTCGGGCTCTGACCCTTCTTGCGACCGCATTCGCGCTTGAAACGAGCGAGTGCATCCTCATCCAGCGAGGCGTACCAGCTGCGCGTGCAGTCCGAGTCATGGGTGCTGGCGTAGACGATGCAGTTGTCGGTCTCAAACATACGGGGCAGGTATTCGCTGTCCTCGTCGTAGAAGCCAAACTGAAGCACCTTCATACCGGGGAAATCGGTGTCGGCCAGCAGCTCGCGCACGTCCTCGGTGATAAAGCCGAGGTCCTCGGCGATGATCTTGGCATCGGGGAACACCTTGCGGATGGCGCCAAAGAGCGCCTTGCCGGGCGCTTCGTTCCATTTGCCGTTCTTGGCCGTGGCCTCGCCATAGGGAATGGTGTAGTATCCTGCAAAGCCGCGGAAGTGGTCGATGCGCAAGAGATCGTAGAGCGCAAAGCTCTTTTCCACACGGTCGATCCACCAGGTGAATCCTTCTTGTTCCATGCGCTCCCAGTTGTAGATGGGATTGCCCCACAGCTGACCGTCTACCGAGTAAGCATCGGGCGGACAGCCTGCCACGACGGTGGGATTGTAGTTCTCGTCGAGCAAAAACTGCTCGGGAGCGCGCCACACGTCCATGCTGTCGTGCGCGACGTAGATGGGCATATCGCCGATGATGGAAATGCCTTTTTTGTGAGCATAATCACAAACAGCCTTCCACTGCTTCATGAACTCGTACTGTACCCATTTCCAAAAGCCCATCTCGGCTTCAAACTCGTCGGCATGGGTGCGTGCGCTCTGGCAGTCGCGGTGCTCCGGCTCCCACAGCGTCCACTGACGGTAGCCGTAGTGTACCTTGAGCGCCATGAATAGGGCATAGTCCTCCAGCCAGCCTGCGTTGGCCCGGCAGAACTCCGCATAGTCCTCGCCGGGAACAAATCTCGCGTGAGCCGTGCGAAGCATGGGATAGCGGGTGTTGAACAGTCTTCCGTAGTCGATGTTGGTCTCCGTCACCTTCAGATCAGCCAGCTCCTCTGCCGTCAGCAGCTTTTGTGCCTTGAGCAGATCGGGGTCGATAAAGTAGGGGTTACCTGCGATGGAGGCAGGGGACTGGTAGGGGCTATCACCGTAGGAGGTGGGATTGAGGGGCAGCACCTGCCAGCAGGTCTGCTTACACTCGTCCAAAAGATCGATGAAGTCAAACGCGCCCTTGCCGAAGGTGCCGATGCCGTAGGGCGAAGGAAGGGAACTGATGGGCATTAAAATTCCCGCCTTGTGTATAAATCCGAAGTTTTTCTCACAGTTATTCAAAGCAAGCACTCCTTATAGATAAATATGATGCAATGAGAACAAACGCTCTCCGAGATATTATATCATCGAGTGAATGTAATGTCAATGTGTTTTTTGCCTTTTATTGTCCAATTCTGCTAAAATGAACAGAACATGATGCAATGAATTGTACAAATTGCCAAATCGATGATAAAAAAGAAGCCGACCCTCCGGTCGGCGTTCTCCTGATATTTATCTTTCCCTATATTCAAAGGATTTTGTGTTGTAGATGTAACGGGGCTTGTCCGGCTTGTGATCCAAAAGGACGAGGTAGTATACGTCGCCAACGCTGGCGCCACTCGTCAAGTCTTTTTGCATGGGTGTGACACGGTTTCGCACGAAGCGAAGACCGCTTTCAAAAACGAAAATGTCCTCCACATGAAAATGATAGCTACTAACCCTCCGATCCGAACGGTCGACGGACTTTTTGCTTGCGAGTGTATCTATCTTCACGCAAAAAGCGCCATTGTTCAGGGCAGAATACTCTTTTACGCCTTGGATGCCGGCATAGGTAAAATATCCCACCATAACCAATAAGAATATAGCAACTAGCAGCGCAGGTAGGTAAAAATTACGCACAATAACCACGATCAAAGTAATCGCCAAAATCAGAAAGGTTACGCCGGCAAACACGTTCCATCCCAGGTGAAATTTGGTCTCTGCCAAAAGAGCCTCGCGGATGCTTGCCTTGCTGAGGGTTTGCTTGTTGGATTCCAAATCTTGAAACAGCGAAGTGTCGGGCATGGCGGCCTCCTTTTGCTTGATGTAACCATTATAGCATATGAGAAGGGAAAATGCAAGAAAGTCTTTTGCGAGGTGCCAGAGGACTTGAACCGCCCTGCAAGCAGGGCAGCAAGTTGCGCGTCATACGGGCAAGCGTCCATAGCCTCGTTGCAACTTGCAGGAGGTTCTTCGAGCCAATAGCCATAGCAAAAAGAGAAGGCACATCTCTAGATGTACCTTCTCTTTTTGGTGCGGGCTAGAGGACTTGAACCTCCACAACCTTGCGATCATAAGAACCTGAATCTTACGCGTCTGCCAATTCCGCCAAGCCCGCATCCGATGTTGCGCTGCGGTTTCGCAACGTGACTATTATATCACTTTTTTGTCAAATGTCAATACCTTTTTTCAAAAAAAATGAATTTTTTTCTCGGAGCGCCTGACAGCGGCGCCATGTAAGGAAAAACGGCGGCAAAAAGCCATGCCGCCGTAGAATACTATTGTCCTAATGCCGCGCTAAACACAATACCCAGACGGCGAATGCCCTCGACGATCTTTTCGTCCGACATGGTCGAATAATTCAGGCGCAGGGCAGAGGTGGGGCGGTCCATATCCACCATAAAGGTGTTGCCGGGGACGTAGACCACCTTTTGCTCAATGGCCTGCTTGGACAGCGTCAGCGTATCCAGCCCGTGTCCGAGATCGCACCAGATGAACAGGCCGCCGCCCGGACGGGTGTAAGTGACGTCGGTGGGGAAGAACTCATCCATTGCGTCGAGCATGGTTTTGCACTTATGGGCGTAATTTTGGCGCATCTTAACGATCAGGGCGTCCAGATCATACCGCTTCATATACTCGGTGGCAACCAGCTGGGTCAGCATGGGGGTATGCACGTCCGAGATCTGCTTGGCAACGACCATCTTTTGAACAATGGTGCGGGGCGCGCACATAAATCCAAGGCGGAGTCCCGGGGCCAAGATCTTGGAGAAGGAGCCGCTGTACAGCACGATGCCCTCGGTGTCCATCGACTTAATAGTGGGTACCTTCACACCGTCAAAGGTCAACTCACCGTATGGGTTGTCCTCCAGGATCAAAAGATTATTGTTCAGTGCGATCTGATACAGGCGACGGCGTTTGTCCACGCTCATGGTCACACCCATCGGATTTTGGAAGGTGGGAATGGTATAGATGAGCTTGACGTTTCGGTTTTTGGCGATCACACGCTCAAGCTCGTCCAGGTCTATACCGTCCTCTCTCACCGGGACGCCTGCCAGATGCGCCCCGTAGGAACGGAAGGCGTTGGTCGCGCCGATGAAGCTGGGCTCCTCGACAATGACGGTATCGCCCTCGTTGATGAGGCACTTGGTCGCAAGCTCAATGCCTTGCTGACCGCCCGACGTGACGATAACGTCGTCATTTTCGGTACCGATGCTCTCCACACGGGCAAGGCGCGCGCGGATCGCCTCGCGCAAAGGGGTGTATCCCTCGGTGATGCCGTATTGCAGGGCGGTGACGGGCTGGTCGCGCAGCACCTCGGCGGCAATATCGGCGAGTGCTTCGCCGGGGAACAGCTCGGGGTTGGGATTGCCGCCCGCCAGCGAGATAACGGCAGGATCGGCGGCGTATTTGAAGATCTCACGAATGGCAGAGCCGCGTAAGTGACTCATTCGGTTGGAAATCGTGTAGTCCATAGCACTCTCCTTACAGGCGGTAAACGTCGGCGGGATTGATCTCACCGTATCCGCCCCGACGTAAGATCTGCTCGGCAAGATCGATGTCGTCGGTGCGGACAATCATGATCGCCTTTCCGGTCTGTTTTCCGACGCAGGCGTACATATATTCAATATTCAGTCCCGCCTCGGACAAGAGGTGAAGGATACCGACGGCACCGCCGGGGGCGTCGTCCATGGCGATGGCCAAAACTTCGCTGATACGCACGACGATGCCCTCGTTCATCAGTACCTCGCGGGCGCGGTCGGGCTGATCCACGATCAGGCGGAGAATGCCGAACTCGGCGGTATCTGCCACGGTCAGCGCGTTGAGATTGATGCCCTCGCGTGCCAAAATGTCGGTGGCACTGCAAAGCCTGCCGGGTTTGTTTTCAAGAAAGACAGAAAGCTGTCTGACGGTCATCATAATGGTAATCTCCTTTCAGTGCCTTAAATTTTGCCCTTGCGGTGATCGATGACGCGTTTGGCCTTACCCTCGGAGCGGATGATGGACTTTGGGTTGACCAGATGTACCTTGGCGCCGATGCCCAGCATAGAGCGAAGGCCCTCGGTGATGGTGCGTTCCATCCGCTCAATCGACTTGACGTCGTCGGTGAAGAAGGCTTCGCTCATCTCGACGTTGACGTCGAAGGTGTCGTTGTTGTTGACGCGATCGACCACGATCTGATAGTTGGGGGTGATCTCATTGCCGCAGACGCGGAGCAGGACCTCCTCAATTTGCGACGGGAAGACGTTAACGCCCCGGATGATGAGCATATCGTCGGTGCGTCCCGAGGGCTTGCGCATACGGATATGCGTTCTGCCGCAGGCACAGGGCTCGTCGGTCAGGGTGCAGATGTCACGGGTGCGGTAGCGGATGAGAGGGAAGCCCTCCTTGGTGATGGTGGTGAACACCAATTCACCCGTCGCCCCGATGGGCAGTACCTCGCCTGTGTCGGGATCGATGATCTCGGGAATGAAATGATCCTCCCATACGTGCATGCCGCATTGATACTCGCACTCACCCGATACGCCGGGGCCGAGAATTTCGGAAAGACCGTAAATGTCGTATGCCTTGACGCCCAGTGCCTGCTCGATCTTGAGTCGCATATCCTCCGACCAGGGTTCAGCACCCAGAATGGCCACCTTGAGCTTGAGCTGATCCTTGACGCCCATTCGCTCGATCTCCTCGCCCAGGTACATGGCATAAGAGGGCGTACAGCAAAGTGCGGTCGAGCCGAAGTCGATCATCGTTTGAATCTGAAGGGCGGTATTGCCTGATGAGGTGGGGATGACGGTCGCGCCGATCCTCTCCGCGCCTCCGTGCGCACCGAGTCCACCGGTAAACAGTCCGTAGCCGTAGGAGACCTGAACGAAATCTTTTTCGTCCAGTCCAAGACCGTTCATCATGCGAGCAACGCACTCGGCCCATAGATCAAGATCGTTTTTGGTATAGCCGACCACAATTCGCTTACCCGTCGTACCCGACGAGGCGTGAACGCGGGCGATGTTTTGCATAGGCTCGGCGAACAGACCGTAAGGGTAATAGTCGCGCAGGTCGCTCTTGTAGGAGAAGGGGAGGCGATGCAGATCCTCCGTTCCATGGATATCTCCGGGGGTCAGCCCCGCCTTGTCCATGCGGAGACGGAAGCACTCGACGCGCTCGTACATACGCTTGACCTGGGCGACAAGACGCTCGTCCTGCAGTTGTTTGATCTGATCGCGTGGCATACACTCGATCTCGGGGGTTCGGATTGCCATAGGGCGACACTTCCTTTCGTAAGGGATAACAGGTTAGATTATTTTTTGTGGTGATAGCCGAGATCAAATGCTCTCATGTTGATCTCAAGGAATTTCGGTGGTACAGTCCCTTGGATGGCCTGTACCCACACTTCGTAAGGGATACCGGTATTCTGCGCCATCACGCCGATGAGAACGACGTTGACAGCCTTGATATTGCCGGCACGGGCAGCCAAAGCAAGTGCATCAAGCACGGTGGTATCCGCACATTCGGTCAGCGTCTGTGCGATGCGATCAGGATAGTCGGTAGCCCCCGTAATGACAGGCATAGGATTGATCCTTTGATCGTTCACAATCAACTTCCCCCCCGTCTTGAGCCAGGGCAGGGCACGGTAGGCCTCCAACAGCTCAAAGGCTAAAATAATATCTGCCTCCCCGCGATCAATGATGGGGGAATGCACCGTATCCCCGTATTTGACGTAGGTGACGACACTGCCGCCGCGCTGGCTCATACCGTGAACCTCGGAGACCTTGACGTCAAGCCCTAGGGAAAGGGCGACGTTGCCTAAAATGCGGCTGGCCAGCAGGGTCCCCTGTCCGCCTACGCCGACGATCATAATATTGGTGGTATGATTCATTTGTCGTGCTCCTCTTCATCTGCTTTTTCGATGGCGCCGAAGGGACAGACCCCGATGCACAGCCCGCAACCGTTGCATTGTGTGGCGTCGATATGTACGCTGCCACTTTGTTTGTCTATGCTGATGGCGGGACAGCCCAGCTTCATGCACATCTTGCACCTGCGGCACTTGTCCGTGATGCGGCAGTGACCCTCATACTTGACTGATTTGAGCAGCGCGCAAGGACGCTGTGCGATGATCACGGAAAGGGCGTCGCGTGCCACTTCGGTCTTGACGATGCGCTCGAAATTTTTAACGTCAAAGGGATCGGCTACCGTCACGTGCTCAACGCCGATGGCGCGGCACAGCTCGATCAGATCGACCTGACGCGTAGCCTTGCCACGAATGGTCTTGCCCGTGGCGGGATTTTGCTGATGCCCCGTCATGCCTGTGATGGAATTGTCCAGAATGATGACGGTATTGGCACTTTGATTGTACACCATATCCATAAGACCGGTGACGCCTGAATGTAGGAAGGTTGAGTCACCGATCACGGAAACGAGCGTTTGGTTGAATTCCGGCGACTTTACCTTGCTCATGCCGTGTGCTGCACTGACGGCTGCCCCCATGCAGATGCAGGTGTCAAGCGAGGACAGGGGAGCCACAGCCCCCAGCGTGTAACAGCCGATGTCACCCGAGACGGTCAGCCCCAGCTTTTGCAGGACGTAAAAGGTGCCACGATGGGGACATCCCGGGCAGAGCACAGGAGGACGGGAGGGAAGAGCCTCCTTCGGCACGATCGAGGCGGGAGGTTCTTTTCCCAGCACGACGCTGCGAATGCGGCTGGGGGTGTATTCGCCCAAAAGGGAGAACTTTTCCTTGCCAATGACGGCAAGGCCCATCGCACGGCAGTGCTCTTCGATGAAGGGATCGAGCTCTTCGATGACGTAGACCGTCTTGCATTTTTTGCAGAAATCGGAGAGCAGGGTGGTGGGAAGCGGCCAAACCAACCCCAGCTTGCAGTAGTTTACTTGATCTCCCAGTGCTTCCTTTGCGTATTGATAGGCAATGCCCGAGGTGATGATACCAATGTCGGCACCGTTGTCCTCGACTGTGTTGTAGGGACAGTCATTGGCAAGGTCGATCAATTTTTCGGTGCGCTGTTCAACGACAACGTGGCGTCCGATGGCCATGGCGGGCATCATAACGTACTTGGGAATGTTGCGCTTGTACTCCTTGACGGCATGCTCCTCCCGCTGCCCTACCTCAACGACGGACTGGGAGTGGGCGATGCGCGTGGTCAATCGGAGAAAAACGGGTGTGTCGTACGCCTCGCTCAAATCAAAAGCGGCCTTGGTATACGTCAAGCATTCGTTGCTGTCGGAGGGCTCTAGCATGGGAATCTTGGCGGCCTTGGCGTAGTGGCGGGAATCCTGTTCATTTTGAGAGGAATGCATGCCGGGGTCATCGGCTACACAAAAGACAGCGCCGCCGCCAACACCGGTGTAGGACATGGTGAACAGAGCATCTGCCATAACGTTGAGTCCCACGTGCTTGCAGCAGGACATGGCGCGCCCGCCGGCGATGGAGGCACCGACTACGGCTTCCGCGGCCACCTTTTCATTGGGTGCCCACTCGACGAAGACCTCGTCCTCGGGATAGGTCGCCATACATTCGGTGATCTCAGTGCTGGGCGTGCCAGGATAAGAAGAAACGAAATGCACGCCTGCTTCGTATGCCCCTTGGGCCACGGCGGCGTTTCCAAGTAAAAGTTTTTTCATGGGGAATATGATGTCCTTTCGGTGAATCGTTCAAATGAAGGGAATGAGAGAAAAAAACGCAAAAGTTGCCAAGGAGGCATACGCGCGCTCGCAACTCAAAAATAAAATATATTCCATTATATCATAGTAGACTTGCCTCTGTCAAGGGGGAGACGTTGTACAATTGTGCAAACAAAATACGGTGGATTCTCCGGTGCAACTTGCACATAACTGTGGAGGAATTGTCAGAGTGGGAAGACAGAATTTCGACAAAAAATGCGAAAAAAGGGCGCAAATGGCACAATTATTCAAATTTTGCTTGACACAGGAGGTCTTTTGTGATACAATAAGGCATCTATGGGGTAACTATACCCATTTTTTGAAGTGCCGATCAGCGGCATGATGCGTCCGTTCGCATCGCGAATGAAGCACAGAAAGGAGTTGTGAACCAATCATGCAACAGCCGGAGCGTAATTCCAATCATTCCGGTCATGACCACCAGGAGCATCACCATGTGAGTCAAATGGATCAGCCCTCTCCCATGAATATGCTGTGGAGCCTGATTCTTGCATTACTTACCTTTTTACTGATCGTCATATGCGTCCTTTCCATCAACTGGATCAGCAAGCTTTCTACCCCTGACAGTGGAGAGGATAAGCCTCCCGTCACGGATAACGTTCCCTCGGAGCCCCCTGTGATGTTGCCCTCGCCAACCCAGCCTACCTGGAGTCCCGATGAGCCCGAGGCGACCATTACCTTTACCTCTAACGCTGCGTTTGAGCATTTTTCTCACGTTACCATCAACGGTGTGACGATCGATCCCTCCTGCTACGTCGTTAGCGAGGGAAGCACCATCGTAACGCTGCGTGCAGAATATCTGGCCGCATTGCCCGCCGGTACATATGAGATCGGTATTCATTCCGAAAACGGTGCGGCCAAGGCCAATTTTGTGATCAAAGCGGCCACTCCCATCGGTCCGGATCCCGGTCCGGGTGTGGGCGGCGATGAAACGCCTTCCTTCATCATGCGTAAGGATTCCAACACCGTACAACTCAAGAAGAAGATTTTGGTGGATGATATTGGCGTATTTGCCAACTATGCGATCGTCGTGGATCTTTCCAGTAACCGCATCGTTGCCGAGCTCAACGGCGACGAGGACATCGATCCCGCCTCCATGACTAAGGTCATGACCCTTTTGGTGGCTTGCGAAAAGCTGACCGCAGAGGATCTGAAGCAGTACGTCAACATGGACGAGGATATCGTCCTGGAAATGCAGCTCCAGAATGCCTCCGGCGTTGGATTCAAGGCCGGTGAGGAGTTGAGCGTTGAGGCGCTTTTGTACGCTGTGGCAGTCGAGTCTGACTGTGCGGCATCCATTCAGTTGGCCCGCTATATCTCGGGCTCCCACGAGGCTTTCGTGGAGGAAATGAACGCCAAGTGCCGCGAGCTCGGCCTTGTCAAAACTCACTTTGCCAACGCAACGGGGCTGTACGACGCCAATCATAAGACCACTTGCCGAGAGATGGCCAGCATCATGGCCGCCGCTATGGCAAACGAGCAGGTAAAAGCACTGTTGTCTACCAAGGAATACGTTACGTCTACCGACGTACACGGCAGATTGACCTTCAAGAGTACTTATTTCTGCGATGTGGTGGAGGAATATCGCCCCTTTACGCAGGTGAATCCCTCTCACGGTCAGATCATCGCGGCTAAGACCGGATGGCTGGGTGCGGGCCAAGCATGCCTTGCTACCTGTATGCAGACAACGGCAGACGGTAAGAGCTATGTTGTCATCACCGCCAAGGGATACGATCAGCTCCAGAACCTAAAGGATCACGTCTCTCTTTACGAGGATTATTGCAGATAACGATAAAACAGCAACGGACCATGGGGTTCGTTGCTGTTTTTCTTTGATCAAAAATGCTTTTCGCCTTGCGCGAAAAGCATTTTTTGTTTATTCGGTTTGGTTTAATAGCTGAGCCAGATATTCATTTCCCTGTGCGATGTGCAACGAGGGCTTTGCTCCGTTGATCGTCGTCAGCGAGGAGCAGTTGCGAAAGGCCTGCGCACCGATGGAGGTAAGGCCCTTTCCCAGCGTCAGGGTCGTCAGACAGCGACACTCGGCGAAGGCCGAGGCGGGAAGTGAGGTCAAGGAATCGGGCAGGGTGATCTCGGTCAGATTGTAGCAATCCAAGAAGGCTTGGATGCCCATGTCGGAGAGGCCTTGGTTGAAGACAACGGTGCTCATGCCGGTGCAGTGGGCAAAGGCAAGCTCGCCGATGGAGCGAAGCGAATCGGGGAAGGTGATGCCGCGTAGGTTTTCACAGCCATAGAAAGCGCGAATACCGATACGCTCGCAGGTCGCAGGAAGGATCACCTCGGCAAGTCCTTTGCAGCCGTAAAAGGCATAATCGGGAACGTCCCCTTCTGTCAGCGTGACACGGCACAGCGCCTTGGGAACGTAGCCGGCGTTGTGGGTGTAGGCCTCGGCGCCAAAGACATGGCCGAGAGAGGACATTTTGGCATCCCGGCCCTCTCCCAGGAAGGGAAGCGAGAGCTGCTGGAGGGATTGACATCCCATCAAAGCACCAAGACCGATGGTGGATACATTGGTACCGATATGCATTTGAACGAGCGAGGTGCAGTTGGCAAAGGCATAGCGGCCGACCGTCTTCAGCGCGGCGGGAAGGGGAACAAAGTGTAGCTGGGAGCAACCAAAAAAGGCAAAATCACCGATAGACGTCAGCGTGTCGGGGAGCAGTACCATGCGAAGGCGAGAGCAATCCAGAAACGCCTCGTCAGAAAGAGCCGTCGCAGAATCGGTCAGGATGATGGTGTCCAGCGCGGAGGGCACCTTGAACCCCATACCCTTGGGCGTGTCGGCGCCGAAGAAATAGGCAAGGTAGCCGTCAGCCTCGCGGGTAGGACCCAGCTGCGGTGTGCGCAGCACCTTGATGGTGCGGCAACCGGTCAGAAGGTCTGTCTCAATGTTGGTAACGCTTTCGGGGATGGACAGGGCGGTGATGATCTCGCTGTCACGGAACAACCCCTGGCCCAGCGTCGTGACGGGCTTTCCCTCAATGGCATCGGGCAGTATGACTGCACCGCCCTTGCCGGTGTAGGCGGTCAGACGAATGCCGCCAGCCTCGGTTACATCGTACTGGAAAGACTCGGCGGGGGCGGCTTCCATTTTCTCAAAGACAGCCAGCGCAAGCTCGCGGTAATCGGTCGTGTCCTCGGTCAGCGTATACGAGGGAAGCTTATTTGGGGTATGGTATTCCGGCTGGAGCGGGGTTGGCGCGGGATCGCGTCCCGTGTTGCGACAGCCTGCCAAGGAGGCGATCAGCAAAAAGGCGCCTGCGGCCGCGGCCAGACGGCGCGGTGTGAAATGTTTCATTACGGTATCTCCCGAATAGAATGAATGTTACCTTATATTGTAACACATTCCGCGGAATATCGCAAGAGGGGAGAAAAATATTTTGGAAAAAATGAAGGAGCGAGGCATATTGCGACAAGTTTTGCCTTTGGGGGATGCTACAATGAGGGCGGACAAGATCAAGAGAGGAGGAAAACGGATGATAAAAACCAAGGAACAGGTGTCGATCCGGGTCGAGGGGGGCGTGATGCTGGCAATACTCAGGGGGGAGATCGATCACCACAGCGCACTGTCTGTCCGGAGGACGCTGGACGAGGCGCTGTGCAGGCATCGCCCGCGCCTTTTGCGCCTGGACGTGTCCGGCATCGACTTCATGGACAGCTCCGGCTTAGGACTGCTCATGGGGAGATACGCCCTGATCAAGCGTATGGGAGGCGAGATGACGTTGCTGTCACCCACGCCGGCCGTGCTTCGCATCGTGCGCCTGGCGGGTATGGAGCGTATGCTTAAAATCGAAACAACACAAGGATGAAGAAAGGAAGATAATATGGCAAGCTATAGCGTCGGAGATTGCGGACGCGCAGGACTGCGTCTTTGCAACGAAATGAAGATTGCCATGCCCTCGCTGTCGGTCAATGAGGGTATGGCGCGGGCGGCGGTCGCGGCCTTTTGCGTACAGGCCGATCCAAGTGCTACCGAATTGGCGGACATCAAATGTGCCGTCAGCGAGGCAGTGACCAACTGTATCGTTCACGCCTATCGGGAAACGATCGGAGAGATCCGCATTCGGGTACAACTTTTTGAAGAAGCGGTCATCAAGGTCGAGATCAAGGACCGTGGCTGTGGCATCGAGGATATCCAAAGGGCGAAAGAGCCCTTGTATACAACGGATGCCGAGGGGGAACGCAGTGGTATGGGCTTTACCGTGATGGAAAACTTCTGCGACGGACTGCGGATCGTATCGAGACCCGGAAAGGGGACCTCGGTCACCTTGACCAAGCGCCTTCGTCAGCGCTCCCGTTATACATAAACGCGCACACGCGCCAAGGGAGGCGATATTCACATGACACAAAACGAAAGGCAAGTGGAGCAAGGGGCGACCCCCTGCGCAGAGGTGGACGTAGCACGCGGCGAGCGTAATCGTTCTTTGATTGCTTTGGCACAAGAGGGCGATGATGGAGCTATGGAGGCGCTGGTGATCGAAAACGCGGGGCTGGTGCGCTCGCTGGCTCAACGCTTTTGCGGGCGGGGGACAGAGCTGGAGGATCTGATCCAGATCGGAACCATTGGCATGATCAAGGCCGTTCGCAGCTTTGCCCTGGAGAGAGGAACTGCCTTTTCTACCTACGCCGTGCCCTTGATCGTGGGCGAGATCCGCCGGCATTTGCGGGACGACGGCATGATCAAGGTCAGCCGCAGCTACAAAAAGCTGGGGGCACAGCTTATGCGGATGAGAAGTGAGATCATAGCGGCAGAGGCGCGCGAGCCCTCGGTGCGGGAGTTGGCCGAGCGGTGCGGCGTGGAGGCAGAGGAGGCCGCGATGGCCTTGGACGCTATCTCTCCCGTGCGCTCCCTGTACGACCCACTGCCGGGTGGGGAAGGGAGTGGGTCGCCCCAGACCTACGACGCCGTATTGCCCGACGAGGACAGCGCGGCGGAATTGGAGCGAATGCAGGACCGCCTGGCCCTGTCGCAGGCCATTTCCCGTATGCAACCCCTGTGGCAACGCATCATTCTGCTCCGCTATTACCGCAATCGCACCCAACAGCAGGTGGCTGAACAGCTGGGATTGACACAAGTCAAGGTCTCGCGTGAGGAAAAAAAGATCGTGGCGTACCTGCGAGAGGAATTGACATCATAAAACGAGGGACAACGACATTGTCCCTCGTTTTGCGTTATGGTTGAAGCACTAAAACCTCCAGCGCCTGACCGACGCCGCCCTCGTGGGAAGGAATGGAAATGAAATCGGCAAGCAGCTTGACGTCGGGATTTCCGTCGCCCATTACGACAGCAATTCCGGCGGCGCGCAGCATTTCCACGTCGTTGTGACTGTCGCCCATAGCGATGACGTGGTCGTCAGCAATGGCAAAGCGGCGCTTGAGAAAATCCATAGCAGTTGCCTTGCTTAAGCCCTTGCTGAAAATCTCGGCATAGGTGGAGTGGCTGATAACACCCAAGCGAGTCCCCAACTTTTCGGCAGCCTCCGCGGAAATGGGATTGGTGAAGCTGATTTTGCTGATACGGTGGGAGGGAAAGCGGCGATCCATATCCTCTACGCTCTCCACCGCCGGACGGTTTTGTCTCCAGTGGGGATTCATATATTCGGGGAGATAATCGAGGAGAATTTGTTCGCCCTCGAGAACAAGCCCCGTACGGATCTCGCTTGCAATCTGCATGGCAAAGGCTATTTCCTCGTTTGACATGGCGTGCGAAAAAACCACCTGTCCTTCCACCTCAATATAGGCACCAAGGCCCGCGACGATGCCCGTCAGTGGAACATCTGACAGATGTGAAAAGGGAATATTGCCCTTGGAACGGCCGGTGTTGATGAACACCAGATTGCCTTGCTCGATTGCCTTTTGAATGGCCGAGATGGTACGTTGAGGGACACCGCCGCGCGAAAGCAGGGTGCCGTCAATATCCAAAAAAATCAAATATTTCATAGCGGAGATCCTTCCAATAGTATGCCTATATTATACACGAGGCGCTGTAGTTTGACAAGGATATGCGTGCCAATTTTCGAAAAAATCTTGTAAGTGGAGACGGACAGGCAAAAATCCTCCCTCACCGTCATAAGATGGAGCATCATGCAAAACAAGGAGGATAGGACCATGCTTGCCGCGCTGATTGCTCTGCTGACTCGCTTTTTTCATATATCGTTAGGGATCGGAACACCCTCTCAGTTCCCGCCTCCTCTTTCGGGAGAGGAGGAGAGGGAATTGTTTTTGGCAGTTGCCAAGGGTGATGAGGAGGCGAGACAGAAGCTCATCCTGCACAACCTGCGCCTGGTCTCGCACATCGTTCGCAAGTATTACGGCACCTGCCGCAACCAGGAGGACCTGGTGTCGGTCGGGTCGATTGGACTGATCAAGGCGGTGGATACCTTTCGCGTGGAGAATGGAACGAAATTTGCGACCTACGGCGCCAAGTGCGTGCAAAATGAGATCTTAATGTATTTTCGCCATCTCAAGCATCAAAGTGCAGAGATCTCCATGTACGATACCATTGACGTAGATAGGGAAGGCAATCCGTTGACCTACATGGACGTGATCGCCAGCGACGAGAATATGACGGAGGAGGTAGACACGCTGCTTTGCAGTCGGCGGGCCGTACAGCTGGTGGGACAGGTGCTGGAGGAGCGGGAGCAACAGATCATTCGACTGCGCTACGGCCTGGACGGACGCGCGCCTATGGCGCAACGGGAGGTCGCGGGACTGTTGGGTATCTCACGCTCCTATGTCAGCCGACTGGAAAAGGGAGCGCTGGAAAAGCTGCGCCGCGCGATGGGATGACGTGATTTTTCCAAGGGTGTGCGCGCGAAAAGCACAAATCTACCCCTTGATTTTCGGTAAAATTGATAAAATACATATGCTCCCTCTTGACATTGTTGGTACATGTGCTATAATGTACTTGGTATCTTTTGCCTTGAGAAAAGTATTTTATCAAGCTGAATCGAATACAAGGAGTGAACCTTATGAAACGCTATTTGACATTGATCTTAGCCGCCCTGATTGCGTTGACGGCACTGTGTACGATGTTGGGACTCATTTCCTGTTCCAACGGTATGTCCGGAAATAAGGACAACGGTCAAACTCCGGGTGGGACGAATACACTTCCCGAGGAGGAGCGTATTCCGCTGGACCTTCCCGATAAAAACTATGAGACGAGTGAAGGCAAGACGAATTTTAACATCTTGCAGTGGACCGTAGGCGATCAAAACACACCCGGCCAGCATTGGCTCCCTTGGGAGGAAGGCCACGTTGAAGAGGAAGACGGCGACATGCTCAGTGGTGCCGTGTTCCGTCGTAATGCTTGGGTTGAGCAGGAGTTTGGTGTCGATATTACCACCGAGCACGTGTCCTTGGACCGTGATCCCTCCTTCTCCCAGCGTGTCATCAATAATGCCAACTCATCGGGCAACGAATTTCAGCTGATGACATTGCGCACCTACGATATTTTCGCTTTGATTCAGCAGGGAATGTATCTGGATATGAACCAGTATGCCGGTACGATCTTGCATACCGATCAGCCCTGGTGGGTCCAGGACTCGGTCAAGTCCTTTACTCTGGGCTCGCACTTGTATGTGGCATCTACCGAGATGCTACTGCGTGATAAGGGCTCTACGGCGGCATTGTATTTCAATCAGTCTATAGCTGAGGATTATGCCGATGTTCTCCCGGATTTCTTTATGCTGGCGGAAAATGGGGAGTGGACCTTTGAGATTATGTTGGAATCCTGTGAGCTCGTTGCATCCTCTGCTGACGGTGACCAGGAAATGAATTCCAATCAGGATATCTGGGGTTGCTTCGGTGGCGATGATCCTACGTACTACCTTTTTAATTCAATGGGATTCAAATTCGCCCATGTCGATCAATTTGGCTATATCGAATATGATTATGGCGATGACGACAATGACAGCATTGTAACCATGCAACGTATTTTTGAGGAATTTATGTTTGCGGATTGGTATCTTAACGAAGGTGTGAATGGATTGGATATTTTGGACGAAAATCAAGATCCCTTCGTCGATGGCCAAGCGCTGTTCAAGAGCGGTATGGTAAAGGATACTAGCACGGTCCTTAAGCATATGAAGGATATGTATGGCATCCTGCCGCATCCCATGCTGGACGACAACCAGGAAAACTATTCCTCGTTGGTATGGGTACACCATGATAGTGTGATCGGCATTCCGCTTCACGTGAAAGACTCTGAAATGTGTGCTATTATTTTGGAGGCGTTGAGCTGGGAATCCTACTACAGCGTATATCCTGTCTTCTACGACACCATCCTGCTTAACCGCGCAGCCAAGGATGAGGAGTCCAAGAGAATGCTGCAGCTGATCTTCGGCTCGCGTTCTTACGATCCCGGTCAGTACTACGATACCGGTGCGACTGCTTCCGGCTTACATCACGATGACGGTCTCCTCCGTCTGGCTCACAAGGGTTCTGCGGACATTGCCGGTATGTGGGCAGGATTTAAGCCCTTGGTAGAGGACAATATCAGGCAGGTCAACAACTGGGTGGCCGGCAACGAGAATTGATCCGACGACAAAAGATTAACCAAAACAGAGGCAGCGGCAGTCAGCGACTGCCGCTGTTTTTTGTGCAAAAGGACAATAATGCAAGGGAAGGGAAAATCCGCTTGACAAAGCAGGGGAAATATGGTACACTTACAATACATAGTTATGCGTTTTGGTATAAGACCGTATAACAATATTCAGGAGGTACTTATGAGAAAAATTTTGACTCTGCTTGTGGCAGTGCTGCTGGTGCTGACCGCAACAGTGACAATGCTGAGCCTTGTCTCCTGCGGCGATCCTACGTCCGGTAACAATCCCGGTACCAATCCGGGCACCACACCCGGCACCACGCCCGAGGAAGAAGAGCGCATCCCGCTGGACGTTCCGGATGTGAACTATGAGGTCGGCGGTGAGAAGACGCCGTACCACATTTTGGAATGGGCTTGCGGCAATCAGGATTCTGCCGGTCAGTCCTGGATCCCGTGGGAAGAGGGACACGTTGACGAAGAAGATGGCGATATGTTGGCTTCTGCAGTCTTCCGTCGTAATGCATGGGTGGAACAGCAGTTTGGCGTCGACATTTCCAAGGAATACGTTTCGATCGAGGGCAATCCCGGCTTTGTCAACCGCGTGACGACCAATGCCAGCACGTCGGCCAACGAGTTCCAGCTGATCACGCTGCGTACGCTGGACATCTTTACCTTGATCCAGGAAGAGCTGTATCTGGATATGAACACCTACAAGGATACCATCCTGCACACGGATCAGCCTTGGTGGGTACAGGATTCGATCAAATCCTTTACGCTGGGTTCCCATCTGTATGTAGCCTCCACTGAAATGCTGCTGCGCGACAAGGGTGCTACGGCGACGCTGTACTTCAACCAGACGATGGCAAAGGACTACGAGGAGCTGCCCAATTTCTTTGACTTGGTTGATAACGACGAGTGGACCATCGAACAGATGCAACTCGCTTGCGAGATGGTAGCACACTCTAACGACGGTGACGACGAGATGAACTCGACCGATGATGTTTGGGGCTGCTTTGGCGGCGATGACCCTGTTTACTATCTGTTCAACGCCTTTGGCTATAAGTTCGCTCACATTGATAACTTCGGCTACGTTGAATACGATTTCGGCGAGGATGATTCCATTACTGTCATGCAGGATATTTTCCTGGATTTCATGTATGCGGACTACTACTTCAACCTGGAGGCAGACAAGGCTTTGCTGGAGGAGGGAGAGCACTTGTTCTCGGAGAGCAACTCTTTGTTCTACAGCAGCTTGGTCAAGGATACCACCACCAAGCTCAAGAATATGCCTGACCTGTACGGCATCCTTCCTCACCCCATGCTCGATGAGGACCAGGACGACTACTCTTCCTTGGTTTGGGTACACCATGACAGCTCTGTCGGTATTCCTAAGCACGTGACGGATCCCGAAATGTGCGCCATCATTTTGGAGGCTTTGAGCTGGGAGTCCTACTACAGTGTATACCCCACCTTCTATGAGACCATTCTGCTTAACCGCGCGGCAAAGGATGAGGATTCCAAGAGAATGCTTCAGGTCATCTTTGCTCACCGCTCCTATGACCCCGGCCAGTACTATGATTCCGGCTCCGGTGCCTCCGGCTTGCACGGCGGCGATGGCCTGCTCCGTCTGACGGGCACAGGCTCTGCCGATATTGCCGGTAAATGGGCACAGTTCGAGGACAACGTGGAAGAGAACATCAGGAAGGTCAACGGTTGGATCGCCGGTAATGAGGAATGATCCCAAACTTACCATAAGCAACAAAAGCGGCAGTCGTTTTTTCGACTGCCGCGCTCTCTTTTTGTGCAAAAGGTCAATTTTTTTTTCAGTGGGGAAATAGGCTTGACAATGTGTCACAAAAGTGGTAAAATAATCTATCAAAACTGTGCAATGTGAGCGTGACATTTCTCGGATTGCACAATTTGTTTTAGGAGGTACATATGAAAAAGCTTTTGACACTGTGCTTGGCGGTACTGATGGTATTGACGGCAGCAGTGACCATGCTGGTTTCCTGCCACAATCCCGACCATGGAGACGAGGGTGGAAACACCACTATCATTCCCGGCGAAAACGATGGGGATAGAATCCCGCTGGACGTTCCGAATAAGAACTACGAGGTCAACGGCGAGAAGACGCAGTACCACATTCTGGAATGGGCCGCAGGCGGTCAGAACGCCCCCGGTCAGTCTTGGATCGCGTGGGAAGAGGGCGACGTAGAGGCTGAGGACGGCGATATGCTGGGCTCTGCCGTGTTCCGTCGTAATGCTTGGGTAGAGCAGCAGTTTGGCGTTGAGATCACCAAGGAATACTGCTCTGTTGACGGTAATCCTTCCTTTAAGACCCGCGTCTTCAACGATGCAACTACCACCTCTAATGAATTTCAGCTGATTACCCTGCGTACGCTGAATATCATTGAGCTGATCCAGGAGGATCTGTACCTGGACATGAACCTGTACAAGGATACCATCCTGCATACCGACCAGCCCTGGTGGGTTCAGGACGCTGTCAGATCCTTTACGTTGGGCTCCCACCTGTACGTGACTTCCTCTGAAATGCTGCTGCGTGACAAGGGCGCCACCTCGACCCTGTACTTCAACCAGTATTTGGCAAAGGACTATGAGGAGGATCTCCCCAACTTCTTTGAGCTGGTAGATAACATGGAGTGGACGATCGATCGTATGATCGACGCATGTGAGATCGTCGCTCACCCCAACGACGGTGATGACGAGATCAACACGACGGATGACGTGTGGGGTATTTCGGGCGGTGACGATACCGTTTACTATCTGTTCAACTCCTATGGCTACAAGTTCGCTCACATCGACGATTTCGGTTACATTGAGTACGATTTCGGCAAGGGGGACACCATCGTCGTTATGCAGGATATCTTCCTTGATGTTATGTACGGCGACTTCTACTTTAACACCCACTTGAATAGTAGCATGTTGGAGGAGGGCCAGAACATTTTTGTTGACGGAAACTCTCTGTTTAGCAGCGGATTGGTCAAAGATACGACCACCAAGATGAAGAATATGCAAGACCTGTACGGTATTCTGCCTCATCCCATGCTGGACGAGGACCAGGAGACTTATTCTTCTCTGGTTTGGGTACACCACGATTCTTCGCTGGGTATCCCCAGATACGTTGCTGATCCCGAAATGTGTGCCATCATTCTGGAGGCCCTGAGCTGGGAGTCCTACTATTCGGTATCTCCCATCTTCTACGACACGATCCTGTACAACCGTGCGGCAAAGGACGAGGATTCCAAGAGAATGCTGAAGATCATCTTCGACGCCCGTTCCTATGACCCCGGTCAGTACTATGATTCCGGTACCAACCCCTCCGGTCTGCACGGTAATGACGGTCTGCTCCGTCTGACGGGCTCAGGCTCTGCCGATATCGCCGGCAAATGGGCACAATTCGGTGGAGCGGCAGAAGAGAATATGAAGGAAGTGAATAACTGGGTCGCAGGCAACGAGGATTGATGCGATTCTGATAAAAGGGCAGTGGTCGAAAGGCCATTGCCTTTTTGTCTGCGTTCTTGTCGGAAAGTAACTAAATCCTATTGACAAACGAAGGAAGGTATGGTACAATGAGCCATATATTGGGGTGACGCGAAGGTGTAATGCCGATGCGTCATTACTGTGCATACAGAGGAGGTACATATGAAAAAGTTTTTAGCCCTGCTGATGGTGCTCGTCATGCTCTTGAGTGTGGCTGCGTTGGCATCGTGCGGCGACGGCAAGGACCCGCAAGGTCCCAATAACAATACTACTGTCCCCGGTTTGGATGAGGAAAGAATTCCTCTGGAGTTGCCTGAGGTCAACTACACGGTCTCGGGTGAAGCGACGGTGTACAACATTCTGGAATGGGCTTGCGGCGGTCAGTCACAGGCCGGTGAAGGATGGATCCCGTGGGAAGAGGGCGACGTAGAGAACCTTGACGGCGATATGCTGGGTAAGGCCGTGTTCGATCGTAATGCTTGGGTCGAGCAGGCGTATGGCGTTGAGATCGTGAAGGAATATGCTTCTGTTGATGTCAATCCTACCTTTATCACCCGTCTTCGCAGCAACAAGGACACCAGTGACGATCTGTATCAGCTGGTTACCATGCGTTCCCGTAACCTGATCTCCTTCGTTCAAGAGGAATTGCTGCTGGATATGAATCTGTATAAGGATACGATCCTGCACACCAACCAGCCCTGGTGGGTGCAGAGCTCGATCGAGGCTTATACGCTTGGCTCTCACCTGTATGCTGCATGCTCGGAGTTCTTGCTCCGCGACAAGGGCTCTACGGCGGCGTTGTATTTCAATCAGCAGATCGCCAAGGACTACGAGGAAGAACTGCCTAATTTCTTCGAGCTGGTAGACAACAAGGCGTGGACGTTTGAACAAATGGTCGACGCCTGCGAGATCGTATCCCACGACGCTGACGGTGATGACGACATGCTCTCGCCCAACGATATGTGGGGCATGATCGGCGGTGATGACCCTGTATTCTTCCTGTATGCTGCAACGGGCAACCGTTTTGCTCACATTGACGATGCGGGATACCTGGAGTACGATTTTGGTTTTGATGACGGAACGATCATTACCATGCAGGATATTTTTGAGGACTTCATGTATGCGGACTGGTATCTGAACACCGCACTGGCAGAGGACCAGGAGATCCTGAGCAAGACCGAGGGTAGTGTCTTCAAGGACGGCTATGCGCTGTTCAATGGCAGCATGGTCAAGGGCGTTACCGACCTGAGCGATATGAAGGATACCTACGGTATTCTGCCCTATCCGATGTATGATGACGACCAGGAGCGCTACTACTCGCTGGTTTGGATCCACCACGACAGTACTGTGGCGATCCCTGCTCACGCCAAGGCGCCCGAGATGTGTGCTACCATCCTGGAGGCCTTGAGCTGGGAGTCCTACTACCGCGTATATCCCACCTTCTATGAGACTATTCTGCTTGACCGTGCGGCAAAGGACGAGGATTCCAGAAGAATGCTGGAGATCATCTTCAACACCCGTCTGTATGACCCCGGTCAGTATTGGGATACCGTTACCGGTCTGCAGCACTCGGAGGGTCTGCTCCGTCTGACCAGCAGAGGTACGGCTGATATCGCCAGCGTTTGGGGCCAGTACGATGATAAGATCATAGATTGCGTTAAGATCATTAACGGCATGGTCCAGGATCTGGAAGATTAATTGAAATTTTGATATAAGAAGACAACAGTCGGCTCGTCCGGCTGTTGTCTTTTTTGCGTTTGGTGATCAGTTCTATTTAGTACACGCCCGGCATATGATAGAACAGAAATCGGACAAGGAGGGGGAGACGGTGCTACATACACCCGTACGGACTTATAGAGAGTCGGGAATGCCTGAAATTGTCCGGTTATGGTTGCCACCACATCTCCTGCCTCCCCTGGAGGAGATAGGAGGACAGTGGGAGGAGCTGCACCTTCGGGTCGGGCGCTGTTGCTCGGTGACAGTCGGAGGGGAAAATCGAAGAGTAGAGGTCACTCTTTTACGGGAGGAAATGGACGCATTGCTTCTGAAGCTGTGCCGGGGATCGCTGTATGCCCATCGGCAGAGCATCAACCAGGGGTATCTCTCCTTGGAGGGCGGCATTAGGGTCGGCGTGTGTGGGCGGGCCTGCCCCGAGGAGGAGGGGGAGGGGCTGTTGGCGGTTCGCGACGTCGATGCGTTGTGCATCCGCTTTCCTCGCCCCTTGCGGACAGTAGGTGGGGAATTGATCCCGCGATTGCGGGCGGGCTTTCCCTCGGGGGCTTTGATCTATGCGCCACCCGGCGTTGGCAAAACGACACTGCTTCGTGCACTGGCGCAGCATTTTGCCGGGGGAGAGAGCCCTATGCGGGTGTGCCTCGTAGACAGTCGATGTGAGCTGAACGACGGGGGCTTTTTGCCGGATGCCTGTCTCTCACTGTTATCCGGCTATCCCAAGGGGCAGGGTATTGAGATCGCAGCTCGTTCCATGAATGCACAGCTGATCCTGTGCGACGAGATCGGCAATGAGCGCGAGGCCGAAGCGGTGATGGCGGCGGCCAACTGCGGCGTGCCCATCCTGGCCACTGCTCACGCCGCGACGCTACAGCAGCTGTTGTCCCGCCCCGGCTTTGCCGCTTTGCATACTGCCGGCGTGTTTGCCAGCTACGTGGGGATCCGCCGCCGGACGGGCAAGACGGACTATACTTACGATATCCGGCCCTGGAAGGACGTGACGGTATGATATTGAAGTGGATGGGCGTCTGCCTGTTGCTATGCCTTGCTGTGGCGTATAGCGTGGCAGTGTGGCGGCGCTTGCATGATCTGTCTCTTTGCCAACAGGGATGGATCGCACTGCTCGAGTACGTAAGGAGCAAGATCTGCTGCTTTGGCACGCCACTGCAGGACATTTTAGCATCGGCAGACGAAACGTTACTCGCCGGAGCCGGTATTTCCAAGCAGGGGAGCGAGGATTTCGCAATGCTGTGTCACCTTGGCTCTGAACAGCTCGGGGGCGAGGGCGGAGCACTCCTTCGTGCGCTGGGAGATGAGATCGGAACCATTTGGCGGACGGAGCAGGTCGAGCGCCTGGACTATTATATTGAGGCCCTTCGGGAACAGCAGACGGGCCTTTCGTCTGTCTTGCGGGATCGGGTGCGCTTGCACGCGACGCTCAGTGTGTGCGGTGCGTTGGCCGTCATTTTGTTGATCTGGTAGCGACGGGTCAGAATACAAGGGAGTATGAAATGGATATCGGATTGATCGTAAAAATTGCGGGGATCGGCCTCTTGGTATCGGTGACGACCCAGCTATTGAGCAAATCAGGGCGGGATGAGCAGGCGATGATGGTCACGCTGGCGGGGATTTTGGTGGTGCTGGGCTTTCTGATCGGCAAGGTTGGGGAGCTGTTCGACCTGATCACCACCCTCTTTGGCCTATGAGGTGGCGATATGCTGTTCAAGGTGTTCGGCGGCGCCCTTCTGTGTGTCACGGCAATCGTTCTGCTCAAGGGGATCAAAAGCGACGTGTGGCCCCTGCAGTGGACGGGCAGTCTTGTGATGTTCACGGCGGCTATGCTCATGCTGCAGCCGGTGGTGACCTATCTGACAGATCTGTGCAATCAGTCGGGCATGGGGGATATGGCGAGCCTGTTGCTCCGAGGGCTGGGGGTAGCGATGCTGACGCAACTGTCCTCCGACCTGTGCCGACAGTGCGGCGAAAATACGCTGGCCGGCGGCGTAGAGCTAGCCGGCAAGGCCGAGCTTTTGCTCCTTTGCCTGCCGCAGCTTCGTGCACTGATCGAAATGGCAGGAGGGCTTCTTTCGGATCTTTGAAGACACGCCGAGGGGCAGTGTGCCTTTTTCTTTTGCTTATGATTGGTGCGCTGCTGCTTTTACCGGTCAGCGGCGAGCAAGCAAAGACCGATTTCCCATCGCTTCCGGCGGAATACAAGGAGATGCTGCAGCGCTTGCCCGAGTCGCTCCGCGAAAGCCTGCCGCAACGGGTGTTTTCTGTGGACGGGGAGGAGGCCGCCGGTGCCTGGGAGGCGCTGGTGTCCCCTGAGGTCCTGTTTTCTCTTTTGCTGCAGCCCTTGAAGGATGGATGGCGGCAGTATCTTTCGCTATTGCTCTCCCTTGTCGGGGTCCTTTTGTTGCGTGGGGTATCGAATGCCCTGATCGAGCATATCCGCACGCCCGTGCTTGCGGGGGGCGTCAAGCTGATCTGCCGGGTCGCCTTGTTTGGCATCATTCTCGGACAGGCGATCGGCGGGCTTTCCGAGATTGCCTCCTTTTATGAGGATCTGCAGGCGCTGACGGCGGCGTTTCTGCCTTTGATGGGAACGATGTACGCCATGGGGGGCAACGTTGCCACCGCGGCCGCCAATCATACGACGCTGTTGCTCTCTATGTCCTTGGTGCAATGGATTGGAGAAGAGAGCGTCGTGCCGCTGTTTTCCTTATGCCTGGCGTTTGGACTGATGGGGGCGATCTCGGGCGAGGTGGCGGGGCGCTTGCAGGTGGTCACGGGCAAGCTGAAGAAATGGTACACCACGGCCCTGGGACTTGCGATGCTGTTGCTCAGCACGGCTCTCGGGGCGCAAACGACGCTGACCGCCCGGGCGGATTCGCTGGCCTTCCGTACCGTCCGCTTTGCCGTCAGCTCCACCATCCCCGTCGTAGGCGGTGGGGTGGCCGAGATGCTTCGGACGGCCGCGACGGGTATTTCCTGGCTCAGAGGCGTTGTTGGTATCGGTGGCGTCGTGCTTCTGATATGGCTGCTACTCCCACGGCTTTGCTCGATCCTGCTGTACCGTAGTCTTTTTTCCCTGGCCGGGGACGTGGCGTCTCTTTTGGGATGCCCGGAGGAGGGCAAGCTGCTGGGCGAGGTGGTCAGCCTCTACGGCTATCTTTTGGCTGTTTTGTCGTTGAGTGTGATGACCTTTTTGCTCTCGCTGCTGTTACTGCTTAAATGCGCCTCGGTCGTCTGAGGAGGATGGGAAATTGAACGAATATTTTATGGGACTGTTGGCGCTGTGTGTCTGCATCTGCGTGGTGGAATTGTTGACACCTGCAGGGGAGGGCGAGGGCATTGCCCGCCACCTCAAGCTGCTGTGCGCGATCTGTCTGCTTGTTACGATGATCTCCCCTTTGATCCGTCTGCTTCAAGGGGGAGAGAGCTTGCCCCGGCGGCTGGATGCCTGGCTGTCCGAGTGGCTGGAGGGAAACGAGGAGAAAAAGGAGGAATACGGCGCGCTTTGGGAAGAGCGATGGGAAGATATGGACGTCTCCTATGCCGAAGCGGCCATTGCCTCCTTGCTGTCGCAACGGTTTTCCGTGTCGGATCAGGAAATCAGGGTCAAGGTGACGGTCAATGAGGACGGGACGGCGATCCGCGAGGTTCGCGTAGCACTGTCCGGCAAGGCGATTTGGATCAATACCCACGAAATGGAGGATTATATCCGCAACACACTGGGATCTGAAAGCAGTATATTTATCGAATAGGAGAGACGGTTATGCAAGAGAAAAAAGCAAATCCGGCAAGAAAAAAGCGGGTCTGGATCCTCCTTTTAGGTGGGATGCTCGGCGTTGCGCTGATCTTACTGGGCAACGTTGAGTGGAACGGCAGCAAGGGGACGGACGAGGAGAGCGCACTGGTCGAGACGGATCCCATGCTGGCGCATACGCAACGGACGGAGGAGAAGATCGCGGATCTTTGCTCACAGGTGCGCGGTGTCGGGCGGGTGCAGGTCATCGTCACCTTTGAGGGCGACTTTACCTACGTTTATGCGACCAATCGGGAGGAGACGCAAAAAGAGGGCGTGATTGAGGCACAGACGACTTATATCACGGTAGGAAGTGGTGCTTCGGAGCAGCCGGTGCTCCTCACCCGCACCTATCCCAGCGTCAGCGGTATCGGCATTGTCTGTGAGGGCGGGGGAGACGCCAACGTTCGCAGTCAGCTTCTCTCGCTCCTGTCGGCAACCTTTGGTATCGGAAGCAACAAAATTTATATTGCCGAGGCAAATCCCGCCCGGTAGGTTCTATTTTCGCTCGTCGCCTCATACAATGGCGGTGTAACACATAAACGATCCCGACGGGATCCAAAAGGAGGAAGGAAATATGGCAATCAAGCACACAAGAAAAACGGAGCCGGAGCAAGACGTGGGAGCCGTGATGAACATGAATGAGCTCAGCGACGAGGTCGTGCAGGAGAAAAAGGGCAAAAACTGGATGGCCTGGATCGAACGGGTCGGCCGCCGTAATTGGATCATCATCGGTGCGCTCGTCCTCATCGGCATGGCGGTTTGGCTCAACTGGATGTTCTTTGCGGATAGCGCCCAGGCAGGCTATGCGGACTATGATTCCTCGTCCGGTATGACGGACGGCTCGGGAGACCAGAGCAGCGGCGAGAGCGTGGCTGATTACTTTGCGACGGTCGAGGTCAACCGCAAGAGAGCACGGGATGAGTCCATGGAGGTCCTGCAGAGCGTCATCGACAATCCCGATGCCACCGAGACGGTCAAAAACGAGGCGCTGGCCGAGATGAACGCCATCGCTAACGAGATCGAAAAGGAAGCCAACATTGAGGCACTGCTCGTGTCCAAGGGCTTTGAGGACTGCGTGGCTGTCATGAACGGTAACCAGATCAACGTCGTGGTCAAGTCGCAGGGCGAGCTTCAAACGGCACAGATCGCCCAGATCAATACCGTCGTCTATGAGCAGACGGGCATTGAACCCCTTAACGTGACCATCGTGCACAAAAATTGAGAAGAAAAGGGAGCCGGTAAAGCTCCCTTTTCTATTATTTTTGCGCCGATTGGCACACGAATGCTCCTTTTCCCATATCCTGTCTTTGAAGCTGATGAGAAGGAGCGATAGGACTATGTCAAAAGAATTGAGAACGACGGGCGAGGCGGCCTACTTTGCCGCCGGCAACAGCCGTCATGGCTTTCATTCCTATTATGAGGAGTGCTTTCGCGATCGCGTAGACCACTTGCTTTGCATCAAGGGAGGTCCCGGGACGGGGAAAAGCACCCTGATGCGGACGGTCGCCTGCGAGGGGGAGCGACGGGGATACACCGCGGAGTACTACTACTGCTCCTCGGATGCCGACTCGCTGGATGCCGTTTTGCTGTTTGGCGAAGGGAAAAGCATCGGGCTTTTGGATGCAACAGCCCCCCACGTCTTTGAGGGGCGGCTGCCGGGGGTGCAGGAGGAGATATTGGACCTCGGGCAATTTTGGGATCGCGCAAAGCTACTCCATCGGCAAGGGGATATTACCCGGTGGAACAGGGAAAAGTCGGACGGCTATCGCGCGGCCTACCGCTACTTGGCGGGGGCCGGGGAGGTGTCGGACGCCTTGTACGATCTCACGGTCACCATGATCGACCAAGCAAAGCTACATCGCACCGCCGAGCGCCTTCTCCGCGGCATCGAGCCGCAAAAGGGCGGTGGCGTGCGTATCGGTCTGTGTGATTCGATCGGGATGCGGGGACGGGTGACGTTGGATACGTATCTTCACCTGGGCGAGCGGATTTGCCTGATCCAAGACTACTATGACACGGGGTTTGCGCTGATGCGACGGCTTGCCGATCTTGCGTTTGCGCGGGGGATCGCGGCTCGCGTGTCGTATCATCCCGTCCTGCCCGATCGTATCGACGCACTGCTTTTGGAGCAGAGCAAAACCGTCTTTTTGGTGGGGGAGGGCAAACAGATCAGCGCCATGGCCGAGCGAACTCCCCGCGCAAGGAGACTGGATATGCGGCGCCTTGTGCATCGGGATCTGTTTCGCGCCGCGCGGGAGCGGGTAAGACAGACCGCCCGCCTGCGGGAGGCGCTGCTCGATAGCGCGTGTGATGCCTTGAAAACGGTACAAGAGGCGCATTTTGAATTGGAGCGCGTCTATGCCGCCGCGATGGATTTTGAGGCCAAGGAACGCTATACCGAGGCGCTGTGCCGCAAGTTGTTTGACGGTACGCTTGATTGAGGGGACAAATGACGGAACAAGCGAGGCACTCCTTAGCACGGCTGTTTAAGCGCTGCTTGACTGCCGACTACGTACAGGTCGGTCGTTCGGCCAACTATGCGGCAGTGCGGCAAGATGACGTTCTGTACCTCTATTTTCAGGATTCGAACGGCGCCCAGGACTGGAGAAGCAATCTGGACTTTCCCGCCCGTCCTTACCGCGAGATGGACGGCATCCGCTGGTATGCCCATCGCGGCTTTGTACGGGTGTGGCAGGAGATCGAGCCGTATATTGCCCCTTACGTTGCCGATCCTACCTTGCACTGCGTTGTGACTGTGGGTTACTCGCACGGCGGGGCGCTGGCGGTGCTGTGCCACGAATATCTTTGGTTTCACCGCCCCGATCTGCGCCGATCCATCGAAGGCTACGCCTTCGGATGCCCTCGCGTCCTTTGGGGAGCACGGAGCGGCGAATTGCTTGCACGTTGGGAGCGATTTTTCGTTGTACGTAACATTGACGATGTCGTCACCCATCTGCCGCCCCGCGCGCTGGGATATTTCCACGTGGGACATCTCCTTGAGATCGGGGAAAAGGGAAAATATTCTCCCATCGACGCCCACCGAGCGGAGAATATTTTGGCAGAGCTGGAACGATAAAAAACGGGGGAAGCTTGCTTGAAAGCTTCCCTCGTTTGCTTGATTTTATATGATACGGGAACGCTGAGGGGATGGTCCCTCGGACAGCGATCATGACCTTGAAAACCGTTTGGCGTAGCCGCACGTTCGGCACAAGGACTCCACTGCCCGGCGATGTGAGAAGCCCTCATAGATCGCTTTTGCGCGAGGGGAGGCGAGAATGTCGTCAAGCTCGGATGTGAAAAGATTTCCCAGTGCCAGAGTAGCATCGGCGTCAAGGCAGCAGGGAACGACAGTACCATCGGCAAGAATGCCGATGTGATCGCGCAGCCCGTAGCAAAACATGTCCGCGTCGGGATCACACGCAGGCAAGGATAGATCGGGCCATTCAAAATGCTCCCCCCACTCAAGAAAGAGCTTCTCGGCAAGACGAAGACTGCTCCCACCGCGAACCATGCCCCATTCCCCGGGGAAGGCTTTGTGCAAAAACGCAAGAATGCCGGAGTTGTCTGCCCCCGAGCCAAGATTCCACAAGCGAAGTGCCATGATACAGCCCCGTGCCGCCGCAGCTTTTGCAAAGCTGACGCAATGCTCCAGGTAGCCCTCGTCGGCAAAGGCGGCGTTGGCCTCGGGTGCGTGCAGGGAAATGCTGATTTTGTAGGGGAGAGAAGAGAGCAGGGCCTCTCCTTTCTCGCGCAGAAGGGAACCGTTGGTCGTCACCATGGGTAAAAAGCCGCGGTCGCGTGCCGCCGTAATAAATTGGGGAAGCAACGGATGCAGCGTTGGTTCACCCATTAAGTGAAAGTACAAATATCGCGCTTTTCCTTCTATCTTGTTAAGGAGAAGATCAACTTCCTCCGCGCTCATCAGCTTTTTTGCTCGCGCCGTTTTGTGGCAAAACGAACAATCTAAATTGCAAACGTTGGTGATCTCCAGATAGATCTTATCAAGCATAGCTTCACCCCCTATCCGCCGTTGATCGTATAACGTATATATTCTATCATAGATCGGGCGGGATATCAAGTCAAAATGAAGATAAAAAGTTGGACACATCATAAAGGAAAACTCCCAAATGATGTGTCCAACTTTCATTGGTTCGATTTCACAAGTCAGCCTTGTAAAAAGTCAATTACTTGCAAGCCTCTTCGATAGCAACAACAACCGCAACGGTCATACCAACCATAGGGGTTACTTCGCCTCACGCACCAGCTGCATTTCGCTTGCGACGGTGTGATAGGGGTACATCCACCGCATTTTGGCGGTAACGGTGTTGTCCTTCAGCGTACCCTTGGTGGTCATGCTTGTCTGCTCTTCGGCGGTTAAGGTCTGCATCACACCGGTGCCACCCTCACCCTTGAACATGACCTCGGTGGGGATAAACGTGATCTCGTCGCCCGAGAGGGTATATGTACCTACTTCGCGGTGGTCATGCCGCGAAATTCCGTGTTCCGGGCATGCCCGCAAGCAAAGACGTACGTTCCCGACTTGTCCAGTATCAGCTCGGCGTCAATATCATAGGTGTTTCCCCAAGCGGGACGGCCGTCTGTCCCTCCAAGTTTCAACTCCAAGGAGAACCCGCCCGTATAGGTGCCCTTGGCGGCGTCGTGTGCTGCGGAGGCAGTGGGGGCGTTGGGCTGGACGACGCGCTTGAGCTGCATATCCGTTGTGTATTCCCAGTTTCGATCGTACCAGTGCATGGTTGCCGTGAAGGTTTCCTTGCTCAACGTGCCCTTGGTGGTCATGCTCGCCTGCTCGTCGGCACTCAGGGCCTTCATGTCCCATTTCGCCTCGGCGTAGGCTTGGCAAGCGGAGGGCGTAAGGGTGATTTCGTCCTCGTTTATAGTGTAGGTCCCCTCCTCAACGTAGCAGGGGTAAAAATCCTCTTGCTCTGTGCATTCAAAGGTGTAACTGCCGTCCTCGTTCAACGTCAGGCTTGCCGTGAGAGTGATCTCTTTCACGTTTGGCTCAGGTGTGGGAGCAAAGGTGACCTGCGCCTCGTAGGTCCCAATGGGGCCTGCATCTGCCGAGGAGCAGGATGGCACGAACAGTATCGAGGAAAATATGGTGGTCAGTAACAATGCAAAGGTCAGAAATCGAATCGCTTTGTTCATGATTTTTCTCCTTTGAGTCTGTTTTTATAAGAACGCGAGGGAAACTTTTGTTTAGAAAGTTTCCCTCGCATGATTTCACGACCTGAATTATTTGCAAGCCTCTTCGATAGCAACTGCAACTGCAACAGTCATACCAACCATGGGGTTGTTACCTGCGCCGATGAGACCCATCATCTCTACGTGGGCAGGGACGGAGGAGGAGCCTGCGAACTGCGCGTCACCGTGCATACGGCCCATGGTGTCGGTCATGCCGTAAGAAGCAGGACCTGCAGCCATGTTGTCGGGGTGCAGGGTACGGCCGGTACCACCGCCGGATGCGACGGAGAAGTACTGCTTGCCGTTCTCGTTACACCACTTCTTGTAGGTGCCGGCAACGGGGTGCTGGAATCTAGTGGGGTTGGTGGAGTTACCGGTGATGGAAACGCCAACGTTCTCCAGTCTCATGATAGCAACGCCCTCGGGAACGCTGTCAGAGCCGTAGCACTTAACAGCAGCTCTGGGACCGTTGGAGTATGCCTTCTCGTAGACGACCTTAACCTCTTCGGTGTAGGGATCGAACTCGGTCTCAACGAAGGTAAAGCCGTTGATACGCGAGATGATCATAGCGGCATCCTTGCCCAGACCGTTCAGGATCACGCGCAGGGGCTTAACGCGAACCTTGTTTGCGTTGAGCGCGATCTTGATCGCACCCTCAGCAGCGGCGAAGGACTCGTGACCTGCCAGGAAGCAGAAGCACTCGGTCTCCTCGGAAAGCAGCATCTTACCCAGGTTACCATGTCCCAGACCGACCTTGCGGTTCTCAGCAACCGAGCCGGGGATGCAGAAGCTCTGCAGACCGATACCGATAGCAGCAGCAGCGTCAGCAGCCTTGGTGCAGCCCTTCTTGATTGCGATGGCAGCGCCAACGGTGTATGCCCACTTTGCGTTCTCGAACGCGATGGGCTGGGTCTCTTCAACGATCTTGTAAGGATCGATGCCCTTGGCATCGCAGATCTCCTTGCACTCGTCGATGGAGGAAATGCCATATTCTTTCAATGCGGCGAGGATCTTGGCCTCGCGTCTTTCATAACCTTCAAATTTTGCCATGATATGTCACCTCCTGATTATTCCTTGCGGGGATCGATGTACTTAACGGCATCGTTGAATCTGCCGTAGGTACCCTTGGACTTCTCGTATGCTTCGTTGGGCTCCATACCCTTCTTGATGAAGTCGGTCATCTTGCCAAGAGAAACGAACTCGTAGCCGATAACCTGATCGTCTTCATCCAGAGCCATTCTGGTGCAGTAGCCCTCGGTCATCTCGAGGTATCTGACGCCCTTAGCCTTGGTACCGTACATGGTACCGACCATGGAGCGTTCACCCTTACCCAGGTCTTCCATGCCGGCGCCGATGGTCAGACCGCCCTCGGAGAAGGCAGACTGCGAGCGGCCGTATACGATCTGCAGGAACAGCTCGCGCATAGCGGTGTTGATCGCGTCGCAAACCAGGTCAGTGTTCAGTGCCTCAAGCAGCGTCTTGCCGGGCAGGATCTCAGCGGCCATAGCGGCGGAGTGGGTCATACCCGAGCAGCCGATGGTCTCAACGAGAGCCTCCTCGATGATACCGTCCTTGACGTTCAGGGACAGCTTGCAGGCGCCCTGCTGAGGTGCGCACCAGCCTACACCGTGGGTGTATGCGGAGATGTCAGAGATCTCCTTTGCCTGTACCCATTTGCCCTCTTCGGGAATGGGGGCGGGACCGTGCTTGGGGCCCTTTGCCACGGTACACATGTTCTGCACTTCGGCAGAATAAATGATGTGATCGTTCATTTGTGTTATCTCCTTTTTGAAATTGATATCTGAATTTTGGGATTACTGTTCTTCGGTCCACTCAGACAGAATGGGCTCGATGGCGTGCAGGATGCGCTCTGCGATAAAGCAAGAGCCGCCCGCGTTGGGATGCACGCCGTCACCGGAAAATTCGGTGTAGGTGGTGTTTACGGTTTCTGCGGCAAAGATCGCGTGCAGGGGAAGGTAAACGTCGGCAAACTCCTGGGCCAACGTCCGCTCGATGCGGATCTTTTCGTCCAGCTCCTCGAGCATATGTACCTTGTCCGAGCCGTAGAGCAAGAAGGGCTCTACCATGAGCAGCTTTGCACCCATCGTTTCCTTGATGGTGGTAAGGATGAGGCGCAGATTGCTCTCAAAGGTCTTTGCAGGCGTGTCGATGTTGTGGCTGAAATGGTGCCATACATCGTTGACGCCGATCAGAAGCACGACAACGTCGGGGGCGATCTCCACGAAATCGGATTGCAAGCGTGCTACCAGGTTCTCGGTGCGGTTGCCGCTGATGCCGAGATTGATAAATTCAAAGTCAATATCGGGGTGAGCGTCGCTGATCATAGCCGAGGCATATTTGGGGTAGCCTGTGCCCATATCATGGGGATCGCTACGGTCGCGGCCGGCATCGGTCACGCTGTCACCCTGAAACAGGATCTTCATGTTATTTCACCTTTCTTTTTCCTGCGCGGCGGATAAGACCGACGCGTAAAGGGTATACTGGAATGGGAATTATTTTACGATCGAGCCGTAAACGAGACCGGCGGCGCAAGCGGCGTTGGACTCGTCAGTGTCGATGTGCATAGCCAGTGCGAACTTGGGGGAGACGCGAACGACCACGTCACCGAAGGTGAGGGGACGAGCAGTGTCAACCTGAACGGATACGATCTCCTTATCGGATACGCCAAGAGCCTCGGCGTCTTCGGGAGTCATGTGGATGTGGCGCTTTGCGATCATCACGCCCTCGTTGATTTCGATCTTACCGCAAGGACCCTCCAGCGTGCAGCCGGTGGTGCCTGCAACGTCGCCGCTCTCACGGATGGGAGCAACCAGACCAACGGTGCGAGCGTCGGTGAAGGACAGCTCTACCTGGTTTGCGGGGCGGGTGGGACCGAGAACGCTTGCCTTGATCGCGCCCTTGGGACCGATCACGGTGACTTTTTCCTCACAAGCAAACTGACCGGGCTGGGAAAGATCCTTCTTATTGGTCAGGGTGTGACCTGCGCCAAACAGGATCTCAACGGCCTCCTGGGTCAAGTGAACGTGTCTTGCCGAGGTTTCTACGAGAATTTTGTTTTCCATAGCATTCCTTTCTGTTCAATCGGAAAATTTCTGTGGGTGCACCCGTGTTCGAGAGTAGCAACCCATACATCGTTAATTATATCACACAGAAATAAAAAAGTAAAGTATAAATTAAAAAAAGGTGGCTGTAAAACGGCATTTTTTCAAAAAAATCGACAAATGGGAGGTTGAACATGGCAAGCGAGGGTAATGACGCGCAGAAAAACACACAGCAAGAGGACAAAAAGGGGACTGATGCAAAGAATTCAGGCGGGGAGAGCTGGGAGGGGATCGTCGATTCAGGCGGCGTGCGGACGTCGGACGGACATACCTGTATCCACTGTCTTTCCATCATCGGACAGATTGAGGGGCACTTCGTTCTGCCGGATAATCAAAAGGCGACCAAATACGAGCACATGATTCCCCAGCTTGTTTCCTTGGAGGAAAACGAGGAGGTGGAGGGCGTTCTGATCATTCTGCATACCATGGGCGGTGACGTCGAGGCGGGTCTGGCCATGGCCGAGATGATCGCCTCCATGTCCAAGCCGACCGTCTCGCTGGTCTTGGGGGGCGGACATTCCATCGGCGTGCCGCTGGCGGTGGCGGCGCGGCGGTCGTTCATCGTCCCGAGCGCCACCATGACCATCCACCCCGTTCGCATCTCGGGGACGGTGCTGGGCGTGCCCCAGACCTTCCGCTATTTTACCGATATGCAGCAGCGCATCGTCCGCTTTATCGTTGACCACTCGAACATCAGCGAGGAAAAGCTGACGGAGCTTCTCCTGCGCCCCGATGAATTGGCCACCGACGTGGGCAGTATCGTGGAGGGAGACGAGGCGGTGCGGATCGGACTGATCGATGAGGTCGGAGGACTCAATGCCGCACTTGACGCCTTGCGGGGGATGATATCGGAAGAAAAAGGGCAATCATAAAGGGCGGGATATCCCGCCCTTGTTTAGTTGATTTTTTTCGTGGAGCCGAGTCCTGTCTTCAGTATCAGCTTGCGCAGAAAGGGCACATACATAAAAGGCCTTTTTAAGCATTTGCCCTTCACCTTGAGTCCGAGCAGAGTGGTCTTTTGACGATATGCACGGAGGATGCTCGATGGCGTTTTCCCTCGATTGAAGGCTTTTGCCAACGCTTCGCCGCTTGCAAGAGCATAGCTGATGCCCTCAAACGAGCTGGGACTGATAAATCCCGCCGCCTCGCCAATCAGATACGTGCCGTCCTTGCCGCAGAATATCCCTTCGTTCCAGTGCGGACGGCTGACACGGCAGGCCTCGGTTTTCAGAGGGTGTTCCAAAATGTGGGCAGGAATAATGCCGCGCTCGACCAACTTGCGCTTTTGCTCCTCAAACGCCGCACGACAGCCGCGGGGTGCAAATGCGCCGCCGAACACCAATTGCCCACCCTTGAAAAAGATCCAGGAGCAGCTCTCGGAGGTCGCATGGTCAAATACGCAGGAATAATATGGGTCGATGGTATCGGCCGCGAACCATTGCTGGATGGAAACGTATTTTTGTATGTTTCGATCGGGAAACAGCATCGAACGGACCACGGACGATGCACCGTCCGCACCGACAATATAACGAGCAAAAATCTCCTCTCGCTGTCCGTCAGCGTGGTGTAGCTGCAAGGAGAACTCATTGCCCCGACGCTCGATGCTATGACAGCGCGCCCCGGCAATGGTTACATCGGCAGGAACCAATCCCAAAAGATAAGTGTCAAACGCAGATCGGTCAACGTTCCGATAGGAACGGCGATAATGGCGGATGCAGGGATAGTCGAGGTCAATGACACGCACGGAGGATAACTGCGGATCGACGAAAATGTCTTTTGGCAAAGAAATGTCATAGCGGGACAACAACTGCTGGGCATCGGGCGAGAGAAGCCCCGCGCAAACCTTTTGCCGCATGGAGGAAGCGTCAAGCAACAGCACACGATAGCGGTTGGGGTCGATCATGCGGGCAAAATTACAGCCGGCCGGTCCTGCGCCGACAATGACAACGTCGTATGTTGAATCAAGGTTCATGGCCGTCCCTCCTTTCCATACGCTGCATTCATTATAGCATGCCATAGAAAGGATTGTCAACGGTTTCGCGCAAGGAAAGAAAAAGCGGAAAGGAAAAATTTTTTGAGTTTTTTGCCCAAATCTATTGCAATTTCAAAAAAGGTGTGCTATAATGTTCGGGTATATGATGTTGCATTCTGCCATCGAGTCCGATGGGGATCGATGCGCATGAGTCTAAATTACGTTTGGAGGTTAAATCGAGGTATGGAAACGATTGAGATTATCTTTGGTATTGCTGTTGTACTGATGTCGCTGTTTCTGATTGCCGTTGTTCTGCTGCAGTCGGGCAAGGACACCAAGATGTCCGGTGCGATCACCGGTAGTGCTGACACCTTCTTTGGTCAGTCCAAGGGCAACACCTGGGATCGCATCCTGTCCAAGGCTACGGTCGCTGTATCCGTTGTGTTTGCTGTCGTTATCATCGTAATGTACGCATTGGTTGGCTGATTTCAGCGCTGAATAAAAAAGGAAGCCGGGTGGCTTCCTTTTTTATTTTCTATTCTGTCAACAGCTTCAAGCTACTCAGGCAAGCGCGTACCCGTTCTCGCACCTCCTTGTCGGGCGGGACGAGGGGGAGTCGGAATTCTTCACGGCACAGCCCCATCATGGCAAGCGCCGCCTTGACGGGGACGGGATTGGTGTCGGAGAACAGAGCGCGCGAGAGCCCGTGGAACTTGGTCGCCTTGGCGGCAGAGAGTCGGGGTTTGCCGTCGAACCATAGACGGCAGACGTCGCTGATGGCGGCGGGGATGACGTTGGATATGACCGAGATCACCCCGGCGCCTCCCAGAGAGAGCAGAGGGACGGTCATGTCGTCGTTGCCCGCGTAGACGTCCAAACGGTCACTGCAATGGTCGATCAGAGCGCTGATAGCCCCAAGATCAATACTCGCCTCCTTGACGCCGATGATGTTGGCGTGATCGGCAAGGGCTATGTAGGTGTCTGTGTGGATGCTGACCCCCGTCCGCCCCGGAACGCTATACAGAATGACGGGCTTTTCGGCCGCATCGGCCACCGTTTCAAAGTGAGCCCTCAGCCCCGCCTGCGAGGGGCGATTGTAATAAGGGGTGACCACCAAAAGAGCATCCGCTCCTGCCGCGCAGGCCGATCGGGACAGCGTGACGGTGTGGGCGGTGTCGGCGCAGCCAACCCCGGCGATCAAGGGAACGCGGCCTCCGATGCGCTCGGCGGCAAAGGCGAATAGTGCCATTTTCTCGGGATCGGTCAGCGTGGCGCTCTCGCCCGTCGTCCCGGCGATGACCAGGGCGCTGACGCCGGCCTTGATCTGTCGTTCGATCAGTGCCCCCAGAGCTTCAAAGTCGATGCGCCCCAGAGAAAAGGGGGTGATGAGCGCGGTGGCCGCGCCGCGAAACAGGGTCGTTTTTTGTTTACTCATGATACTCCTGCCTTTCGTGCTTGATGGGAAGGATGCGGCAAAAAACGCGAAAGCACTTGCAAAGAAGTGTCTTTCGTGGTATAATCATGTCGCGCGCAAGGCTTCCGCTACGTTCAGTATATGCGACATGCTCGGTGTATTTGCCAACGTGCGCGCCCAACACCCCTATTTTTGAGAAAGGCTCCGACCACACCGGGAGGAGAGAGGAACGATACTTTTCATGTCTGCCATTATCAACGAACGCCCCGCGACAACGCTTTCCACCTCGGATTTTTATTACGATCTGCCCGAGGAACGCATCGCCCAGCATCCCGCCATGCCGCGCGATCACAGCCGGCTCATGGTATTGCACCGCGACACGCACGCGTTGGAGCATAAGCATTTTTATGATATTTTGGATTACCTTTGCGAGGGCGACACGCTGGTCGTCAACGATTCCAAGGTCATCCCCGCCCGTCTGTACGGTCACGCCGAGGGTAGAGAGGAAGCCAAAATCGAGCTGCTTCTGCTCCGCTCGCACGAATTGGATACCTGGGAGACGCTGGTCAAGCCGGGCAAGCGCGCCCGTGTGGGCATGCGCATGGTGTTCGGCGGCGGCATCCTGGTTGGCGAGGTCGTCGGCATGGTAGAGGAGGGCAATCGCCTGATCCGCTTTGAGTACGACCACGACAAATATCAGAATATCTATGAGATCTTGCACATCGTGGGTCTGATGCCCCTGCCGCCTTACATCACGGCACAGCTGGAGGACAACGATCGCTACCAGACCGTCTACGCCCGCGAGGAGGGAAGCGCCGCCGCTCCCACGGCAGGACTGCACTTTACCCCCGAGCTGATGGAGCGTATCAAAGAGAAGGGCGTGGCCATCGTTCCCGTCATGCTGCACGTGGGTCTTGGCACCTTCCGTCCTGTCAAGGTAGATAAGCTACAGGAGCACACCATGCATACCGAGTTTATCACGGTCACCCGTGAGGCGGCGGACACCATCAACGCGCGCCGTGCCGCCGGCGGGCGCGTCATCTCGGTCGGAACGACCTCCTGCCGCACGCTGGAAAGCGCGGCCGATGAGAATGGAATCATCCACCCCATCAGCGGTGATACCGGCATTTTCATCTATCCCGGCTACCGCTTCAAGGCCATCGACGCCCTGATCACCAACTTCCACCTGCCCGAGTCCACCCTGCTCATGCTCGTGTCTGCTCTGTACGACAGAGAGCATATGTTGGAGGCGTATCGCGTTGCGGTGGAGGAGAAGTATCGCTTCTTCTCCTTTGGAGATGCAATGTTGATCCAATGATGAAAAGGATCTGTTTGTGGTTGTGCCTGACCGCACTGGTCGTATCGCTTCTCGGATGCCACCGGCCCCAACCGCCCGCGCATGAAGAGGAGACGGTCAGAGCGACCGATCACGGTCTGTCCACCGAGAACACGGGAGAGGCAAACAGCGCGGCACTGCAGGCCTTGATCGATCGTGTGGCCTTGGAGGGAGGAACCATCTACATACCGGCCGGCGAATATCTGTTTGCCGAAAATGGAAACCAGACCATCGGCTCGCACTGCATCAAAATGCGCTCGGGCGTCAGCATTGTCGGCGACGGGGAAGCAACGGTGCTAAAGCCTGTCGGTCGCTCGCAATACGGACTTGATATGTTCTATTTTAATGACTATTTGGATTTGAACGAGGCGAGCTATCTGGAAAACTGCCGTTTTGAGGGCTTTGTGATCGACGCGAGCGGGACCTCTTGCGAGACGTACACCTCGGCGGGCAAGGGCTTTATGTTCAATCTCTTCCGAAACTGCCACTGGAAAAACGTCACCGTAAAAAACACGGATGCGACCGGCTTTGGCGTCGACTGCCCGATCGACAGCACGATCTCTCAATGCCGTGCGATCGGATGCGGCAAGGCGGCAACGGAGAGGAGCACCGGCGCCTCCGGCTTTGGTATCGGCTTTGGCTATTGCAATGAGGAGTGCATTCTCATTTTGGATTGCACGGCAGACAATAATAAGAAGTTCGGCTTTTTCTTTGAGCATCAAGGGTGCTTTGACGGGGAGAAATATCCGGCCGTTCAGGTAGGGCAATTCACCGTCAAAAATTGCACCGCCACTTCCAATCTCTACGGCTTTGGCGGCATCGGCGCGATGAATACGACCTACGAGGCGTGCAACTCGGAGCATTCCGGCCGCTACGGTTTTCTGTTTGAAAATTCAACCAATTCAAGGGCAATCGACTGCCGAAGTCAGTATGAGGGAGAGGCATCGTTCGCCATGCTACACACACCCTCTTACGATGCACGGGAAATGAGTGAAATTGCCTTTTTGCGTTGCACGGCACAGCATTCTCCCATTGGCGTTAAAATCGTGGGGGAGGGCACGTGTGCGCCGCTATCCGAAGTCAGAGTGGAGGCCTGCCAATTCTCAGATACGCCCGGCACAGTCTATACCCTTGGTCGGTTACAACGTCTTACGTTGATCGATAATGTTTCGGATACGAATGAAAATGAACTTTTGGCTGTGGCTGTCATTTTGCAAGACAGCGGGAACAGCTGGAACGAATGAGGCATCCTGATTGTATTGTGTTTTGAGAATATAAAAACAGCACTGCCAAAAAAATTGGCGGTGCTGTTTTTGCGTTTCTATCACTGATGAATAACGATATCCATACCAAACTCAGCCGTCTTTCCGGGCTCAAGACGGTTCATGTACTTCTTGGTCGCCATGTCGTCGACGATGCCGTCATCCGAGGGCAGACCGTTCCAGGGCTCGATGCAGAGATAAGGAGCATCCGTGCGGGGCTTGTGCCACAGTCCCAAGTAAGGCATATTGGTGTAGGACACCGTGACAGCCTTGGTCGTCTTGTCCGACTTCAGCGTGACCTCGGTAGCCATGTCGCGCAGGAAAATGGCGTCGTTGTCAAACATATCGTGATGCAAACGATACGTCGTGCCGTTCTCCAGCGGGAAGGGCTCGGTCTCGTCCGTCATAAAGCAACGCTCGGTCAGGATCAGCTTGCGCGCGGGTGCTTTCTCGGCAAACTCGATATAATAATCCGAGAACTCCGTACCTGCCTCAAGAGGTACGTTGAAGCCGGGGTGGCCGCCGATGCCGAAGGGAAGCACCTCGTCACCCGTGTTCTCTACGAGGAAGGTGTGGGTCAGCTTGTTACCGATCAGCGTGTAGGTCAGCGAGTAGCGGAAGGCAAAGGGATACTGGGCGCGGGTGAATTCGTTGTCGGTGTAGGTCAGCGTGATGCTGGTGTCGGTCTTGTTCTCAACCGTCAGATCGACGCCGCGGATGAAGCCGTGAATGGTCATGTCGTAGCTCTGACCCTTGTAGGTGTAGCGGCCCTCAACGAGTCTGCCGCAGATGGGGAAGAGCAGAATGGCCTGGCCCGTCCAGTAGCGCTCGTCGCCCTGCCAGAGATACTCGGTGCCGGTGGTCTTTTCGATGATAGAATTGAGTTCAGCGCCGTGGTCGTTGATAACGACACGCAGCTGCTCATTTTCGAGAATGTGCTTCATGATATCCTCCTTATGTGAAAATCCCAATGGATCTTTCTTCCTTTTCAGTATAACACACTTTTTGGAATAAAGCAAGTCCTGGCGGAAATAATAGCAAAAGAATATTGATATAATGGAGGAGATCATGGCAGACAATATCATCCGGCTGGATGCGTCCATACGGTCCGCCGCTACGGTGGTGGGATACCTGGAGCGCCAGGGACCCATTGGACAGTGCTTTGACTTTTATGATGATAAAAAGAATGGCGGAGACCGCTTCGGTCAGGATACCTTTGAGCGAGCGGAGAGTGAAATGCAGCGCATCGCCCTCAACTGCGCCCTGGGTAAGTGCGGCATGCGAGAGGAGCAGCTGGGGGCTATTTTTGCGGGAGATCTGCTCAATCAATGCACCTCCTCGGCTTACGGGCTTTTGGACTTCGACGTCCCGTATTTCGGACTGTACGGGGCTTGCTCCACGGCGGCCGAGGGGCTCTTACTTGCCGGCGCGATGGTGACACACGGCGTGTATGAGACCTGCGCGGCGGTGGCGTCCAGCCATAATTGCACCGCAGAACGGCAATATCGCACCCCGTTGGAGTATGGCGGCCAGCGCACGCCCACCGCCCAGTGGACGGTGACAGGGGCCGGAGCGTTTGTCGTAGGTGCGCCGGACAATGAACATCCAAGGCTTGTGGCGGGACTTCCCGGGATAGCGATCGAAATGGGGATCACCGATACCAATAACATGGGGGCGGCGATGGCACCGGCCGCGGCGGACACGCTGATACGCTATTTTCGCGCCAGCCGAACCACGCCAAAGGATTACGACGTGATCGTCACGGGAGACCTTGGATACGAGGGCGGCTCGATCCTTAAGGAGCTTTTGATGTCGGAGGGAATCGAATTGGGCGCGCGTTATCAGGACTGCGGGCAGATCATCTTCACTCGCCAAACGCAGGATACCCACGCGGGCGGATCGGGCTGCGGTTGCTCGGCGGTGGTGATGGGATCGTACTTTTTGCCCAAGCTGCTGCGCGGTGAGATCAGGCGCATGCTTTTCTTGGGGACAGGAGCGATGATGAGCCCGTCCAGCATCCAACAAGGGCTGGCCATTCCCGGTATTGCACATTTGCTTGAGATCGAGGCTCCCAAAAAGAGAAAAGGAGAGTGAGCATGATGGACAAAATGTTGCCGTTTTTATGGGCCTTTCTGATCGGTGGGGCATGGTGTGTTCTTGCCCAGATCTTATTGGACAAAACAAAGCTGACTCCGGCGCGCATCCTGGTGGGCTACGTGGTGCTGGGCGTTTTGCTCGGCGCGATCGGACTGTATCAGCCCCTGGTGGATTTTGCAGGTGCCGGAGCGACCACACCCCTGACCGGCTTTGGCTATCTCATCTCCAAGGGCGTGCGTGAGGCGGTGGACGAAAAGGGATTGCTCGGCGCATTGACAGGGGGACTGACAGCCGCGGCCGGTGGCACGGCGGCCGCCCTTTGCTTTGGTTATCTTGCCGCCTTGGTGTTCAAAAGTAAGCCAAGAGGTTGATGATTTTCGACAAATTCAAAAAAATATTGAAAAAATAATAAAAACCGCTTGACAAAAAAGGGTGAAGGTGATATAATATCAAGGCTGTCCGCGCGACGGGCAGCGAGTTTGGTCCTTGAAAATTGAACAACAAAGAGAGAAGTACAAAGCAAGAATTCCCATGCGAGAGCATGGGAGTGTGTGAAATACAAGATCTCGCAATTCTGAAAGAGAATACTACTCAAACAAAAGTAAAACGAGCAATCAAGCTTGATAGATTGGATCGCGTCCTGAGGATGCGTTTTAATACAATTTTATCGAGAGTTTGATCCTGGCTCAGGATGAACGCTGGCGGCGTGCATAACACATTCAAGTCGAACGGTGAAGCCCTTCGGGGCGGATCAGTGGCGGACGGGTGAGTAACGCGTGAGCA
>SVSH01000037.1 GCA_015064395.1 Oscillospiraceae bacterium | reverse complement strand
GCACTATGTAGTGCAGGGTGTTTTTTCGTTATTCTACTCCAATTCGCTTGGATAAATCCGTCATAGCGTACACAAATCGGGTGGTGGGTGTCAATGTTGTCAGCGTCGGGTCGCCCTCACGGATTCTCATGGTGCGTCTGATTTCTTTGGGAATGACCACGCGCCCGAGGTCATCGATTCTGCGGACAATTCCGGTTGCTTTCATATATACAAATCTCCTTTGCCAAATACATAATCGGGGGCGGATCTCTCATCCACCCGTTTTCGTGTGCGGTCTCAAGGCAGATACAATGATCTCCCTGACACAAATTTTTCAAATTGCGATGTTAGTATCTGTGATTTGGGGGAAATTATACTATGAAAATTGACTTTTTGTGTGAACATAAACATCTGCGGCGGAGCACACGTTCATGCTCCGCCGTTTCTCATATTTTATTTCCTCGTTCGCCTCAAAGCCGTTCCAAAATCTCCTGGGCATTGGTATCCGGCTTGACGCGGGGCATGATGTCTGTGATGGCGCCCGCCTCATCGATCAAAAAGGTCGTGCGAACGACACCAAACGACACCTTGCCGCACATCTTTTTCTCCTGCCAGACGCCGTAGGCTTCGATCGCCACGCGGTCGGGGTCAGAGAGCAAAACAAAAGGCAACTGGTACTTTTCCGCAAATTTGACGTGCGATGCGACGCTGTCCTTGCTGATGCCGATCACCTCTACCCCTCTGTTTTGAAACTCCGCATATGCGCCCGCAAACGCACAGGCCTGGCGGGTGCATCCGGGGGTATTATCCTTGGGGTAAAAATAAAGCACAACTTTCTTGCCTCTGAAGTCAGAAAGCGATACCCGCTTTCCGTTTTTGTCCGTCAGGGTAAAATTGGGAGCAAGATCTCCTATTTTCAACATACATTTTCTCCTTGACTCATGTTTTTTCTTTTGGAAAAGGGCCCTTGAAAAGAAGGGCCCTTGATGTTTGATATTACATACCCAGTGCGGCCTTGGTCGTCAGATAGGCACGATCGAAATGAACCACGTAGGTTTTATTGGGATGCGCACCGACCACCAAACGGAAGGCAAACATACGGATATCCTGGCTATCCCCATACTTTTCAGGGTTCAGGTTCAAGTCAAAGTCAGACAACGGTATGGTGATCTTGCACCACTCACCCGCCGTTTCCGAAAGACCGTACTCTTTCAACTTTGCCCTGTGGAACGTGTTCTCGTATTCGTGAACGTCTTGGTCTTGGTTGAACTCGATGAACAGCGAATCAACGGTAGAGAGATCGTCCACCTTCATCCAAAATACCAGCACGTCGTTCTCATAGGACAGCGGCATATCAAGACCGCTGATGATGGTGCGGAAGTCGGTCACGCTGTTATCTCCCTCGCAACGCAAGGAGGAGTTGCCGAATTTTTTGTCCGTCAGGTCGTAAGAGCAGCCGTACCATTCCTGGACGACAGCGCCGTCAAAAGCGTCGTATTCGCCGTCCGTGATCAGTCTGCCGCCATCAGGGGCAGGCTCGGGCGTGTGGTCGCTCTCATAATGCACCGCGCGCAAATCGTCCAGCTCAACGATGGTTCCCTTGTCTGCCGCCACCAGGACGCCGAAGCCAACGATATGCTCGTAGTCAAATTCCGAATCCACGCCGTTGTGAACGTTGAAGGTCAGCTCGATCTCGTGCCAGCCGTCGCGCGTCAGGGTGTGATTCCAAGCAAAAACGCGGCCCTGCTTATCAAAAACGCGGAAGAAGAAGGTCGCCTGTCCCACCTGTCTTTTACCGTATACCTCATCGTGGTCGCACGTCACCTTGTCGGTGTCGTCAACAAACAGCCACAGCTTCATCGTGGTCTTGTTGCGATCGGCCGCCGAGAACTGGAAGGAATCCCCGCCTTTGTGCCACATCAGCGTGGTCAGCGATTTGTCCGACTTGGTCATGGTAAAGCGCAATGCGGCATCGCCCTCTTTTGCGTAATACTCGTCCAACTCGAAGTCCTCGTACAGATCCACGCCCTCCATCTCAAGGCTGTCAAAATTAAGCAGACTCGTCTCGGTATAACTGTCGACGTGGTCGCTGTACTGCCCCTTGAGGGCAGATCCCCGGACATCCTCAGCCAGGAGCATCTCAGCCACCGTCATGGTGATCTCCAATTCGCGAGGCACGGTGATGACACCGTTTTTTGCCTTGTCTACGTAGTTCTGGATAAAGTATTTGACACCGTACGCGGTGGCCTCGTCATCCGTGCCGACGATGTGCAGTGCCTTGCCACGTACACAGATGACAAAGCTCTGTCCGACCAAGTCCCCCAGCTCCTGCAGATCCTGCAACATTCTGAGAACCTTTCCGCTGGCCTCGCGCTTGGTATTGCCGACCAGGATCTCGGTCGCGATCTCGTCGGCCCAGTCAGTTTCCATGGTAAGAGCTACCGTCGTCTTTTGTGTAATAGCGTCACGGAGCAGCAAAAAGGCGTCCTTGACCGCGGGCTTGGCCGAATCACTGCGGACAATTTGGTAAGCGGACTTGGCATCAGCCACCAGCGTCAGCACATCCCCACTCTGTTCTCCGTCGCCCGAGGGGTCCCCGGGCTGACAGCCTACCATGGCAAACAGCATCAGGGCTGCCAGCAATAGACTGATCCAACATCTCAACTTCATCTTTCGTCCTTTCCGAGCCACAAGCGGCTCACGCGTGCGCGCGACATTTCTATACGTCTATTATACATGGTTTTGCCCCTCTTGTCAACCGACATTGACCCTTCATTTGCCCCCCTTTGTCAACATTTTTTGTTTTTTCTCTGTACAATGGCCTCGGAATATGGTATACTGATAAGCAAGGCACGATGCGTGCCAACGGATATGAAAAGGATGATTACCATATGAAAAAGATATTGTCTTGTGTATTATTACTTACCGTATTACTGCTCCCCTTGGCGGGATGTGCCAAAGACGACGCCCGTATCAGCGGCGCCTGGATCATGGCGTCCTACGTCACCGAGGACGGCGTCGATGCCGAGATCGAAAACGCACTCTATATGCTGTTTTACAGTAGCGGCTATGGCGAAACCAAGTCGGAGAGTGAGACGTATCAGTCCTTTACCTACACAGCCAAACGGGGAAAAATGACCCGCGAGCTCGACCTCGGCAACGGGCAGATCGAGGTGCTGGAGGAAACGTATGAGATCAGCGAGGACGGTCTGACCCTGACGATCCGCACACCCAAAACAAGGTCCTCCCCCGGCGCGACCATCACGCTGAAAAAATATGAGCATTAAAAAAGCTGTCGGCAATAGGGTCGTACTCTAAAGGACAGTTTTGTAAATGAAACAGAATATGTTACCTACCGACAGGAAAAGGACGAAGAACTGCTAAGGCTCTTCGTCCTCTTTTCTTGACAAGCACTGCATCTGTGTACACAGATGCGATTTGTCGATATGCCTCGCTTGGCTCGGCTCGATATATTTGCCTTATGGCAAATTCGATATAACCGCCCTTGTGGTTGGTTTCGATATGATATAAATCCCTCGTTTGCGAAGCAAGCATATCGAGCGAAGCATATCGAGTTGCGGCAGCAACATATCAAAAATCCCGTTAGGGATTTATATCGATGCGTAGTGTCCTTAAGGGCACTACGCTATGCCGACAGCTTTTTTATTCGCTTACAGCCGCTCGATCAGATCGGCAATGACTCCCTCGTCGTTGGAGCAAAGGATCATATCACTCACACGCTTGACCGTCTCCTGCGCGTTGGCGGGGCAAACGGCCACGTCAGCCGCTTGCAACAGAGCCAGATCGTTTTCATAGTCACCCACACCAAAGACCTTAATGGGACGACCCGTTAAGATCTCGCAGCTTTGCTTAAGCACTCGCAGCATGCTACCCTTGGAGCAGCCCTTCTTCTGGATCTCGAACAGCGTGGCCGAAGATTTGTTATATTCAAACGCCTCCTCGCCAAAGGTCTCCTTGAGATCGGCGTACAGGGAATCCAGCTCCTCGCACGTGCCCTGAAATACGATCTTATGCCACAGGCGCTGCATCCAGTGTTCAATGGGAGCGACCTCCACAAGATACGACCGATGCTTTTTGCTGTAGTCGATAAATTTTTGCATATATCCCGTCCGACCGTCGGTCAAGTACCCTTGCGGCGTGGACACGCGAAAGCCCACACGGGGGTAATTGGCGCGGGCGTATTGCAGGGCGGCGCGGGAGGCATCCACCTCCATAAACACCTCTGCCAGCACTCGGTCGGTGGAAAAATCATAGAGATACGAGCCGTTGGCCACGATGACGGGCATATTGACAAGACGCTCCACCCCGGGCACTGCCTCGGGCAGATGGTCGTGATGGCGTCCCGTGGCAAAGGTGAACAGCCCCCCCTCGGCGCAAAAGGCGAAAATGGCGTCGATGTTGCGCCGCACCACACGCCCCTTGGCATCCAGGAAGGTGCCGTCAAGGTCAGATGCGATCATCATTCCTTCATAGCGTCCCATGCTCCTATCTCCTTTCCTTTCGTTTTATTGCGCCTGACGGCGCAGAATATCCAGCAGTTTGGCCATTTCCTCCGGCATCGGGGCTTCAAAGCACATCGCCTCGCCCGTTCTGGGGTGGATCAGGCGCAGCTTGCCTGCGTGCAGGCATTGTCCCGTGATGAGCGCCCGGTGGTCGGCCTCAAAGCGAGTACCACCACCGCCATATACGGCGTCTCCCAGGAGCGGATGTCCCAGGGACGACATATGCACACGGATCTGATGGGTGCGCCCCGTTTCGAGCTCACACCGCACCTGCGTCATGCTGCCAAAGCGCTCCACGACGCGATAATGGGTGATCGCCTCCTTGGCGTGCACCCCCGCGCCCCGCAGAACAGCCATTTTCTTTCGGTCGGTCGGATGGCGCCCGATGGGGGCGTTGACCGTTCCCTCGTCCTGCTTCAGGTTGCCCAATACGATGGCATCGTATACGCGGCTGACCGTGTGGTCCTTCAGCTGCTCGGACAGGGAGAGATGCGCCGCGTCGTTTTTAGCCACGACCAAAAGACCGCTCGTATCCTTGTCGATGCGATGAACGATACCGGGGCGGATGACACCGCCAATGCCCGACAGCGACTCGCCGCATCGGAACAAGAGAGCGTTGACCAGCGTGCCGTTCGGATTGCCCGCCGCAGGATGCACCACCATGCCGACGGGCTTGTTGACGACGATGATATCCTCGTCCTCATACACCACGTCCAAGGGAATGTCCTCGGGCTGTGCCTCGGTCGGTTCAGGCTCGGGCAGCTCGACCCAAAGCTCGTCCCCTACGCTCAGCTTGGTGTTTTTGGCAAGGCTCTTACCGACAAGGCCGATACAGCCCTCCTCCACAAGACGCGCCACCGCCGAGCGGGACAGTCCCGTCACCTCGGCAGCAAACACGTCGGCACGAAGACCGCCGTGGCTCTCGTCTACCGGGTAGATCATGCGTCGCCTCCGGGCTCATCACCCGCGTCGTGCTCGTCATCTGCCGCCGCGTTCTTCGCTTCTGCCGCCTTCATCTCCTGCACAAGGGCAAGGATGGAGTACAGGACCATCAGTCCCGCTCCCACGCAAACGCAGGAGTCGGCAATGTTGAAGATATACTGCCAGATGGCATGAAAATCAAGAAAATCAATCACGTATCCCAGCGAGATGCGGTCGATCATATTGCCCACACCGCCGCCGATGATCAGCGCCAGCGACCAACGAAGCAGGCGGTTATTCTCGGCGAACAGAAGCAGGTAGATCGTCACGGCAACGATGGCTACCGTCGAGAAGATCATAAACACCCAGCGGTGCTCGGTGAAGCTACCAAAGGCCGCGCCCGTGTTTTCGAGATAGGTGAACTTCAAAAAGCCGGGAATGACCGTGATACTGCCAACCGTTTTCAAATAGGCGGCACACAGCCACTTGGACAACTGATCCACAACCACAGCGGCAAGCGAGACAAGCAGCCACAGCCAGGGACGGCCGCGCTGATGGGAGCGCTTTTCGTTTGGTGTCGTTCCGCTCATGCGTTAGCCCTCCAGAATGTTCAGGCAACGAGCGCACAGGAAGCCTTCCTCGTCCTGACGACCCTCGGTGGCATACGCCCAGCAACGGTCGCACTTGCAACCGTCCGCGCCCTCAACGAGCACGCCGATGCCGGACGCCGTCTCGGTCAGAGCACCCTCAGGCGCTACACCCTTTTCCAGCTTGACGCCCGAGACGATGAACACCGTCTTGAGTGCATCGCCAAAGGAGGACAGAAGCGACAGCTGCTCCTCGTTTTCGGTATAGATGGTCAGCTTGGCATCCAGCGACTTACCGATCTTCTTGTCGGCGCGCGCAATTTCCAGCGCCTTCATGACGTCGTCACGCAGATCAAACAGGGCGTTCCAGTGCTCGGCAAGCGCAGGAGAAGCCCAAGCCTCGTTGCAAGCAGGCATATCGTTGAAGAAGACGCTCTCGCGCTTGTCCGAGGACAGATGCGGCATTGCCTGCCAGATCTCCTCGGCCGTAAAGGCTAAGAGCGGTGCCATCAGGCGGACCATCGCAGACAGCACGAGATACATCGCACTCTGGGCCGAGCGGCGAGCGGGAGACGCGGCGCGTTCGGTATAAACACGATCCTTGGTAATGTCCACGTACAGCTTGGACAGGTCGGTCGTGCAGAAATTGGTCAGATCGTGGTAGATGCTGTGGAAGCAATACGTCTCGTAGCCGTTCATGCAGCGGCGGATCAGTTCACCCGCGCGAGAAAGCAGCCAACGGTCGATCTCCTGCATATTCTCGGGAGATACCATATCGCGGTCGGGATCAAAATCATTCAGGTTAGCAAGGATAATACGGCTGGTGTTACGGATCTTACGGTAAGCCTCGGAGAGCTGCTTGAAGATGTTGTCCGAGCAGCGGACGTCCACCTGGTAGTCGGCAGAAGCAACCCACAGACGAACGAGATCTGCGCCGTACTTGGCGACCATGTCCTGAGGATCGACACCGTTGCCGAGCGACTTATGCATGGCTCTGCCCTCGCCGTCAACGACCCAACCGTGGGTAAGCACTGCCTTGAAGGGAGCGGTCGTACCGCCCTTGGCACCGATGGCGGTCAGAAGAGAGGCCTGGAACCAACCGCGGTACTGGTCTGCGCCCTCAAGGTACAGATCTGCAGGCCAGGTGTGCTCGGGCCATGCAGGATTTGCCTTGTCGTTCAGGACGGAGACGTGGGTCGAGCCCGAGTCAAACCAACCGTCCAGCGTGTTCTGCTCCTTGATAAAGTGCGTACCTCCGCACTTGGGGCAAACGTAGCCCTCGGGGAGCAGCTCCTTTGCGTCCATCGAGAACCAGCAGTTCGAGCCGTGCTCGGCAAACATTGCCGATACCTTTTCGATGGTCTCGGGAGTGCAGATGGTCTCCTTGCAATCCTCGCAGTAGAACACGGGGATGGGCAGACCCCAATGACGCTGACGCGAGATGCACCAGTCTGCTCTCTCACCCAGCATCTGCTTCATACGGTCGCCGCCCCATGCGGGCAGCCAGGTCACGTCGTCACAAGCCTTGACGGCGTCGGCGCGGAAGGCGTCGACCGAGCAGAACCACTGGGGTGTTGCGCGGAAGATGATGGGAGACTTACATCTCCAGCAGTGGGGATACTCGTGCTCGAATTCCTTGGAAGCAAACAGAGCGCCCGTCTCGGTCAGATCGGCCAAAATTGCCTCGTTGGATTTTTCATAGTACAGTCCTGCGAATTTGCCGGCGTCCTCGGTCTGATAGCCGCGGTCGTCGACGGGCACGATGATGTCGATGCCGTAACGCTTGCAGGTCTGATAGTCGTCCGCACCAAAGCCGGGCGCGGTGTGAACGCAACCGGTACCGCTATCCATGGTGACGTAGTCAGCCATGAGCACGATGCTCTCGCGGTCAAGGAAGGGATGCTGGGTCTTGATGAACTCCAGCTTCTTACCCGGCATAGCAGCTACGATCTCGTAGCTCTCAACGCCACCCTCGGCCATGGTCTTCTCGACCAGCGCCTCGGCGATGACGTAATACTCGTCGTTTGCCTTGACGACCGCGTAGGTCTCCACGGGGTTCAGGGCAATGGCCAGGTTGCCGGGCAACGTCCAGGTGGTCGTCGTCCAGATGATAAAATAGGTCTTAGAAAGATCGCAAACGTCGGCCAGCACGCCGTTATCGTCATTGATGCGGAACTTGACGTAGATGGAGGTACACTTGTCCGTCTTGTACTCGATCTCGGCCTCGGCCAGTGCGGTCTCATCCTTGGGGCACCAGTAGACGGGCTTCAGGCCCTTGTAGATGTAGCCCTTGCGGAACATCTCGCCGAACACCTTGACCTCGCGAGCTTCAAAGGCAGGGGCCATGGTGGTATAGGGATGCTCCCAGTCCGCCGTCAGTCCCAGGCGCTTCATCTGCTCTCTTTGAATGTTGATAAAGTCCTGTGCGAACGCTTCGCAGGCACTGCGGAATTCGGGGATGCTCATCGCCTTGCGGTTGAGCTTGTTCTTTTTGATGATAGCCGACTCGATGGGCATACCGTGGTTATCCCAGCCGGGCACGAAGGGCACTTGGTAGCCCATCATGGTGCGGGATTTATTGATAAAGTCCTTCAGGGTCTTGTTGAGTGCGTGACCCATATGGATGTTGCCATTGGAAAAGGGAGGGCCGTCGTGCAGTACGTACAGGGGCTTATCTGCACGGTTCTCCAGCATTTTGTTGTACAGGTCGATGGAGTTCCAATACTCCAGCATCTTGGGTTCACGAACGGGAAGATTTGCCTTCATGTCAAACGACGTTGTCGGCATATTCAGCGTGCTTTTGTAGTCTCTTGCCATTTTTTTGTGTTCTCCTTTTTTTGTTTTGATGTTTACGAAAACTTTTTCGCGGCGGGAAACAAAAAAACGCCCCACAGCCGCATGCGACCATGAGACGGAAGAATCTTCCGCGGTACCACTCATTTTGTGTCAATGACACCACTCAAGCACTAACACGACCGTGTTGTGCCGTACACCTTAACGCGGTGGGACGGGTTCGATTACACTCGCGGCGAGGGGATTATCCCCTTTTGCGATTTCACCGTTCCTGCTCCGAAGGGATACGCTGTGTCGTCCGCTGCGCGGTCTCACCAACCCCGCGCTCTCTGTGAGTTTTCGGCACTTTGCTTCTTCATCATAGCATTTCAGCACATTTTAGCATATTTTTTGGGGGTTGTCAAGGGATTTGGCGGGGAAAGCAGGGGGAAAACTGAATTTTTAACGATTTGCGTAGCCGGACGCTCACACTGCTCCGCGCGTTCGCTGTACCGGCAGGGATGCCATTTCTTTGTCGTTCCACAAAGAAATGGCGAAAGAAAAGGAACCCGGACGTTCCCTCCGGGGCCTCCCTTACTTTGCCGCTCTGCAAAGGGAAAGACGAGAGATTACATAAACACTTTTGATGCTGTGCCTCAACTTTACTCACCACGAGCGGCAGACGGGGAAAGCAAAAGCTTTTGCCAAGATAAACTCATCTTGGGCGTGCGCTCATGCGCCCAAGATGGAGGAGGCTTGCAAAGGCAAAAGCCCCGGCGGCTCTTAAAAAGCCGTCGGGTAGTGGGGTCCCAAGGGGTGTCCCCTTGGTTCCCTTCTTGGCTACTTCTTGGGGAATGCCAAGAAGTAGCATAAGCCACCCGCCGCGCGTTGTGCGGCGGACAAAGGAGAGAAAGC
>SVSH01000036.1 GCA_015064395.1 Oscillospiraceae bacterium | reverse complement strand
CTGTGGGGGGCATACCGATCTCCAGCGCGTTGAGGAAGTCCTCGTCGGTGTGGTTGGCCTCCTCGTCACCTGCGGCAAACTGCTTTTCCTGCTCGGCAAAGCGCTCGCGCTGGTCGATGGGGTCGTTGAGCTCGGAGTAAGCGTTGCACATCTCCCAGCCGTTCATGAACATCTCAAAGCGCTCAACGTACTCGGGATCGTCGGGCTTCTTCTTGGTCAGCGGCGAGATCTCAACGGGGTGATCCATAACGAAGGTGGGCTGAACCAGATGATGCTCAACGAATTCCTCGAAGAACAGGTTAAGAATATCACCCTTGGAATGGCGATCCTCGTAGTGAACGCCCTTCTCGTCCGCAATCTTGCGCGCCTCCTCGAGCGTCTTGATCTCCTTGAAATCAACGCCCGAATACTGCTTGACGGCATCCAACATGGTGATGCGGGCAAAGGGCTTGCCCAGATCCATTTCCACGCCGCCATAGACGATGGTCGTCGTACCCAGAACCTCCTGGGCTACGTGACGGAACATCTCCTCGGTCAGATCCATCATGCCGTGGTAGTCGGTATAGGCCTGATACAGCTCCATCAGGGTGAACTCGGGGTTGTGACGGGTGTCCAGACCCTCGTTGCGGAAGACGCGGCCGATCTCGAACACTCTCTCAAGACCGCCAACGATCAGTCTCTTCAAATACAGCTCAAGCGAGATTCTCAGCTTGAAATCCTCGTCCAGCGCGTTGAAATGCGTCTCGAAGGGACGGGCAGCCGCGCCACCTGCGTTGGAAACGAGCATGGGCGTTTCGACCTCGATAAAGCCCTTGGCGTCGAGGAAGCGGCGGATGGAGGAAATGATCTTGGATCTCTTGATGAAGGTATCCTTGCTTTCGGGATTGGTGATGAGGTCAACGTAGCGCTGACGGTAGCGCTGATCCACGTTGGTCAGGCCGTGGAACTTCTCGGGCAGGGGCTGAAGGCTCTTGGACAGCAGCGTCAGCTCGGTGACGTGCAGAGAAATCTCCTCCGTCTTGGTCTTGAACACCGTGCCCTTGATGCCGATGATATCGCCGATGTCCAGCTTCTTGAAGCCTGCATAGGGCTCCTCGCCGATGCTGTCGCGGGCGACGTACAGCTGCATGGTGCCCGACAGATCCTGCATGTGACAGAAGGATGCCTTGCCCATGACTCTCTTGGTCATCAGTCTGCCTGCGACGGAAACCGTCTGACCCTCAAGGGATTCGAAATTAGCCTTGACGTCGGACGCGTGATGGGTGACGTCGTACTTGGTGATCTGATAAGGGTCGCAGCCCGCTTCTTGCAGTGCGGCCAGCTTCTGGCGGCGAATGAGCGCCTGCTCGGACAGCGACGTGTTTTGCATATCTGCCATAATTCTATCTCCTTTTGCGTGAAAAATACGCACTTTTCTTCTAAAAAAGTATTATAGCATAAGGAAATCAAATTGTCAAGCACTGTTTGCGCGCATTATCGTTTTTCGCCCAAAAGCAGCGGCGTTTTCCTGCTGATTTTTTCCATTTTTGCACTTGTTTTGTTTCAGCATTTATGATATACTAAAACAGAAGAGCGCGCAAGCACGTGCCGCGCGTCAAAAAAGCACGAATTTATCATCCCAAGGAGGTTACATATATCATGAAAATCGCATTGATTGCACACAACAAAAAGAAAGACGAGATCATTGAATTATCCAAGAGATACCAGGACGTTCTGGTCGAACACGAGCTGTACGCCACGGGCACGACCGGCACCCTTATCATGGGTGAGACGGGCCTGCCCATCCACCGCATGAAGAGCGGCCCTCTGGGCGGCGACCAGCAGATCGGCGCGATGCTCGCAGGCGGCGAGCTGGGTCTGATCATTTTCCTGCGTGACCCGCTGACCGCACAGCCTCACGAGCCCGACGTCTCTGCCCTGCTCCGTCTGTGTGACGTTCAGAAGATCCCGCTGGCAACCAACGCCAGCAGCGCCACCATCATGCTCGAGGCGCTCAAGAACGGAACCTTCTTTAGTCATCGCGACTAAAACGTGTAAATCAAGCCTTCCTTCAATGGGAAGGCTTTTTTACGATTGATTTTCACTCGCTCATCTATTATAATAAAAGCAGATCGACTACGAGAGGAGAAGCCATGCAATATCTGAAATCCTTTACCCTCGCCTCCGAGCAACAGGAGCTTGAATTTATCTTATGCAGTCAAGAACGAGTGCTGCTTGATATGTCCTGCTACAACAAAATGTCTGCCTATCCCTTCCATCTCTTCCCTTTTAAGGGTCTGCATCACTTGGAGTTTGCCCCCGTGACCATCATCTACGGCGGCAACGGCTCGGGCAAATCGACGCTTCTCAATATCATCGCGGAAAAGCTGGGCATCCATCGCTCCGCTCCCTTCAACGACTCGCATCTGATGGAGCTTTATCTCGAATTTTGCTCGTATGAGATGTACGACGGTACGAGCAAGCCGCCCCGCGACAGTGAGATCATCACCAGCGACGGCGTGTTTGATTTTCTGCTCGATCTGCGGGCAATCAACCGCGGCGTTGACCGAAAACGCGAGGAGCTGTTTGACGAGTATCGCACCACCATCAAGGACTGCCAAGACAACGGCTATACGATGCGCTCGCTGGACGACTACGACGAGCTCAAGCGCCGCAACGAGGCGCGCCGCGTGACGAAAACGCAGTACGTCAGCCGCCGCCTCGGCGCGGTCGAGCAAGAAACAAGATCCAACGGCGAGAGCGCATTTGGCTATTTCACGCACAAGATCAAGGAGAACGCACTCTACCTGCTCGACGAGCCCGAGAACAGCCTGTCAGCCGCACTGCAAGCCCGCCTTGCCCAGTTTCTCTCCGATTCCGCACGATTTTACGGTTGCCAGTTCATCATTTCCACGCACTCGCCCTTTTTGCTCTCCATGAAAGGAGCAAAAATCTACGACCTCGACGCCGCACCCGCGGCCGTCAGGCGCTGGTCGGAGCTGGAGAACGTCAGGGCGTATTTTGAGTTGTTTGACGAAAGGCGGGGGGAGTTTGAGTAGGCAGTAAACAGTTGTAAAGATAACCCCATTACGGAGGTAGAAAATGATCAAATGGATTTTCTTTGATGTAGGCTCAACACTTGTTGATGAAACCAAAGCATATGACCACAGAGCTCTGGACGCCATTGCCGGTACCAATATCACTTTCCAGGAGTTTGACGAAATGCGCATTGATCTTGCCCGTCAAGGCCTTGACGGCAATTCAGCCGCCATCAAGCATTTTGGGTTGACTAAGACTCCATGGCATTCGGAGGATGAACTCCCATATACAGATGCAGAGAGCACACTGGCACACCTCTTTCAAAGGGGCTACAAGCTTGGTATCATTGCCAATCAAAAGCTCGGAACTTCTGAACGCTTGGAATCGTGGAAGTTGCGTCAATATTTCGACATCATTGTTGCATCCGCGGAAATTGGGTACGCCAAGCCTGACCTCCGAATATTTGAAAAGGCGCTTGAGCTTGCCGGCTGCACCGCGCAGGAGTGTGTCATGGTCGGCGATCGACTCGACAATGATATGCATCCTGCTAAAGCAGTGGGAATAACCACTGTTTGGATAAAAAACGGTCTTGCAAAATATCAAAATGCAAAGCTTGGTATGGGTATAGCTGATTATAGCATTGAACGATTGTCCGATCTGCTCTCGATTTTTTTGTGACCCGTACGGGAATCAGAACCCGTTTTGCGCCCAAAGAAAAGCAAAGATGCTACTTTATCTTGCGCAAAACAAGCAAATCCTGCGGATTTGCGGGGCTCACTTCGTTTCAAAATCTCTAACAAACAAAGAAACCTGCCTTTATGGCAGGTTTCTTTGTTTGTTGGTGACCCGTACGGGAATCGAACCCATGTTTTCGCCGTGAGAGGGCGATGTCTTAGCCGCTTGACCAACGGGCCAAAATTGCGGTCGCTCTTGCGACCTTGCCTATTATATCACACGGCTTTTTATTTGTCAAGTATTTTTTGAAAAAATTTTTACGTTTTTGTTTTGCGCAAGTAGTCCACTATTCCTCGTCCGTTCTGCCGACCAGTGCGAGGTATTCTTCATACGTACAAAGCAGGCGCAGCGCGGCAAGCAAGGCGTTGGGTGTCATGCCTGCGGGCAGGCCGACGGAAACGGCGAGCGCGTCGCGGCGGGCGGTGCTGTTTTCCTTGCCCGTCAAGCCGTCGATATAAAAATCGGTTTTAGACAGCGGATTTTCCATGGCGCGGGCGACGGCATTTCCGTCCTCGTAGGGCTTGAGCAGATCGTAGAGCAGCTGTTGCTCCATACCCTCCACGCCCAACGTGCCCTCGGCGGAGGGCTGGGACTTGCGCTTTTCCTTGCCCTTGATCTGGGGGATATAGAGCTGGATAAGGCGGTCGGTGGGAACGGCGCTGGTGATATGCGAGCGAATCAGCTTGCCCGCACCGTCGCTGTCGGTCAGGAGAATGATGGGGCTCTTCTCTGCCAGCGCGCGGATGAGGGTGAGCTTTTCCTTATGATTGAACACGCCGAAGCCGTCGGTGGTGATGATCTGGCCGTTCATGATGCACTGCAGTCGTTGCTTGTCGTAGCGGCCCTCGACGATGACGGGGTATGGGATATTGAGTTTTTGTGTCATGGGGGGATCACCTCCGGCGGAAATTGTTTTGGTTTAACTAAATTTTTTAGCAACTGCTTCTACGGACGCTCACACTGTGCTTCGCACGCGCTCGCGGTTTGTTTTGTTGCCACTTCTTGGCATGCCCCAAGAAGTGGCCAAGAAGGGCACCCGGACTTTCCCTCCGGGGCCTCCCCGCCTCCCGCCGTTCTGACAATGAACGGCGGGGCTGATAGTCCTGCAAAATTCCTCCATCTGCGGGGCATAGTTCCCACCCACAGAGGGGGTAGCAAGGCAGTTGCCCTACGCAAAGGCAAATCTATCATGGTGGAGCGGATGGGATAGGAACCCGCCGCTCGCGGGAGTACCTTTGGAGCAACGTACTTCCTTCCCCCTACAGGGTTAGGAGAAGTTGCAAAGGCGAGCTTCCATTTTCCTTTTTGAAAGTTCTTGGGGGCGCGGGGGACTTCTTTCAAGAAGTCCCCCACACAACGCGCCCCTTTATCTGACAAAAGCCCAGACGAGCACCAGCACGCCCAGTGCGATGCGGTAGACGCCGAAGGCAGAGAAGGTATGGCGTTTGACGAAATCGGTCAGGAAACGGATGGCCGCAAGAGACACGGCAAAGGAGACCAGGCAACCGACGGCCAGCGTCACGTAGGCCATGACGGGAACGGTCGTACCGCTCTCCAGCACGTATTTGACAAAGCCCAGCGCCTTGATGGCGCTCGCGCCTGCCATCGCGGGAATGGCCATGAAGAAGGAAAATTCGGCGGCGGTCGCGCGGGAGAGCCCCAGCATCATCGAGCCCAGAATGGTCGAGCCCGAGCGCGAGGTGCCGGGAATGAGCGAGAGCGCCTGAAACGCGCCGATGCACAAGGCGGTCGGCAGCGAGATGTCCTCCACCCGCTCAATGCGAGGAGCGGTGTTCTTTCGGAATTTTTCAATCAAAATAAAGGCAACGCCGTAGACGATCAAGGCGATGGCGACGACGACGGAATTGTACAGCCAGCCGTCCATATCCTTGCCCGTCTTCGCTTCCAGTATTTTGTCCAGCACCAGACCAACGAAGGCGGCGGGAATGCTCGCAACGAGCACCCTGCCCCACAGCCGCCAGCTTGCTTTGCGTTCGTCTTTGCTCGCACGGCGGGAAAAGGGCCACAGCTTGCCCCAGAACAGCACGACGACGGCAAGGATGGCGCCAAGCTGAATGACCACCTGGAACATCTCGTAAAATTCGTCCATAAAGACGGCGTCCGAGGTGAATCGGAAGGACAGAAGATCCTCCAGCAAAATCAGATGCCCCGTCGAGCTGACGGGCAGCCATTCGGTAATGCCCTCGACGATGCCGTAGACGATGGCCTTGAGAAGTTCGATGAAGGTTGACATGTTTGAACTCCTTTCACAAGGGAATGTGTCCATAGGCTTCCCCTTGAGGGGAAGCTGTCAACGAAGTTGACTGATGAGGTGTTTGAAATGCAAAAGACCACCTCATCCGACTCGCTTCGCGACCCACCTTCCCCTCAAGGGGAAGGCTTTTTCCTTGCATTATTCCCCTGCCCTCAGAATGTCGCCCTCTTTTACATCGTAAGGCACGCGGATATAAAAGGGCTGGGAGGGATGGGGAGCGGCGGGGATGGGATTGCCCTCGGCGTCGTACAATTCTTGAACGACAAAGGGCTTGCCGATCTGACCGGGGGTAAGCAGTTCAGCCGTATCTCCCACGCAGATCTTATTTTTCAGTTTGAAGAAAGCGAGCGTTCCCTGCTCGGTCGTTTTCGGAGGAAGCGTCTCGGGAGGCGTCACCTCATTATACGGCCGCGCAATAGCGAAATATGCTTTTTCACGGATGTATCCAACCGTGGAGGCGAGGTTGCTCACCTTACGGCAATCGTCCAAATAGTAGCCCGTGCAGTATTCGCGGTGGGAAACGCTCTCAAGCTCGCGCATCCATTCGTCACGGTAGACGTACCGCTCGGGATCGGCGGCGTAGGCGTCCATCGCCATGCGGTAGGCGTTGGTGACGACGGCGGTATAGTAGGCACTCTTCATGCGGCCTTCGATCTTGAAGGAGTTGATCCCGCACGTCATCAGCTCGGGAACGTGATCGATCATGCACATATCCTTGGAGGACAAAATAAAGGTGCCAAGATCGGTCGTCTCGATCGGAAGAGGCTGATCGGGGCGCTTTTCCTCGACGAGCGTATAATTCCAGCGGCAGGGCTGGGCGCAGGCGCCGCGGTTGCCGTCGCGGCCCGTCAGCTCGTTGGACAGCATGCACCGCCCGCTGTAGGACACGCACATAGAGCCGTGCATAAAGGCCTCCAGCTCGACGTCGTCGGGAATGGCCTCGCGGATGGCGCGGATCTCATCCAGATTCAATTCTCTCGCCAATACCAGGCGCTTCGCACCAAGTCGCACGAAGGACTTGGCTGTCGCAGGACTGCAAATGCCGGCCTGCGTGGAAATGTGAATCTCCATCTTAGGCCACAGCTCGCGCACGCTGTCCATGACGCCAAGGTCGGCGACGATCACGGCATCCACCAAAACGGCGCGATCGCGCAGCTCGCAAATAAACGCACGAAGATCGGCGTATTCGTGGGCGCGGGGCATGGTGTTGAGCGTCAGATATATTTTCTTGCCGCGCTCGTGGGCGTAGGCCACCGCGCAGGACAGCTCGTCCACGGTAAAGTTATCGGCGGCCGAGCGCATACCGAAGCGCTGTCCCGCCAGATAGACGGCGTCAGCACCGTAGCGCAGCGCGGCTTGCATTTTTTCAAAATTCCCCGCAGGGGACAAAAGCTCGGGCATTTTCATTCTCATACGCCTTTCGTCAATGGTTTCTGATGATATGATACCACATCTTTGCCGTTTTGTCAGCAAAAATGCAAAAATATTCTTTTCCGTCACCGCAAGGGCGCGCTTCCCTGCTCGCATCGAACGCTCGTCGCAGGTACGAAGTCGCACCAATGACTTCCCTTGGGCATTGCAAGCCATGCGTCAACGCTGCCGCGATACTGCAGGTCCGTCAAGGACGAGCAACGGTAGAACGCGTACATATCGATACGCGAGAGCGACGCGGGCAGGACGATCGAGCGAAGCGAGGTACAGCCAAGGAAGGCGTACTCTCCAATCTCGCCGACAGTCGAGGGGAGCGTGATCTCCTTCAGACTTTCACAGCCGCGGAAGGTATAGCGGCCGATGCGCGTCAGCGAGGAAGGCAATACGATGCGGGAGAGCGACGTGCACTGATAAAAGGCATAATCGCCAATAGACAGGACGCTGTCGGGGATAAGAACGTCTGTGATCGCGCCGCAATCGTAAAACGCCCAATCGTAGATATGATACTGGCTACCCTTGAAGCGATCGGGCAGGATCAAAACCGTGTCCGCGCCGACGTAGCCGACCAGATAGTGCCTGCCGTCAAACGAATAGAACAGATAGCCCTCTTGATTGACCAAGCGGCCCTCGCCGTCGTGGATGGCACGGGCGTAGCAGGCCACGTGTCCGTGCTCGCTCTCGCCCATCGTCAGATCCAGCGCGGAGTGATTGATAATCTCGACCAATCGGTAGCAATCGGCAAAGGCAAATTCGCCGATTTGCTTCAGCGTCGAGGGCAGCGTCACGCTCATCAGGCGGTCACAGCCGTTGAAGGCGTCCGCACCGATGGTCGAAAGGCCCTCGGGGATGGTCACGCTGACAAGGCGCACGTTGTGCGAAAATGCGGATTTTGGCAGTTCGCTCAAGCCCGCCGACAGCGTCAGCGAGGTGACGGAGCGACAGCCGTGGAAGGCGTACCGTCCAAGTGACGTGACGCAATCGGGCAGCACGATCTTAGTAAGGCTTTCGCAATCGTAAAACGCATATTCGCCGATGGTCGAAAGACTCTCGGGAAACGCAACGTCCGCCAGCGAAGCACAGCCGTAAAAGGCGTACGCACCGATCTCCGTCGTGGCATCGGACAGCGTTATGCTTTGCAATGCGCGACAACCGTAAAAGGTGTACGCACCGATCCTCGTCGCGTGCGACGGGAGCGTGACGTCCGTCAGGCGGTCACAGCCAAAAAAGGCGTAGTCGTGCAGGATATACGCCTTGCCGCGATAGTGCTCGGGCAAGGTAAGGCTCGTCCGATCGCCCACGTAAGCGATCAGATACCAACCACCGTCGGCTTGACAGAACAGATATCCATCCTGCTCGACGATCGTGCTTGGCCCGTCGGCAACGCGCAGGGCGTGATAAGTCAAAAATCCGTTGCGCTTACTGCCCGCATACAGACCGAGCCAGGAGCGGTCGATGACCTCGACCAATCGGTAGCACTCGGCAAAGGCGGCCTCACCGACGGATCGCACGCCCTCGCCAACCGTCAGGCGAACGAGCGAGGAGCAATGGCACAGCGCGTTTGCCTCGATATCCGTTACGCTGTCGGGGATGATCAGCGAGGTCAACCCCGTGCAGGCATATAGGGCGTACTCGCCAATGCGCGTAACGTCCTCGCCAATGATCAGCGAGGTCAGACCTCTGCAGCCGTAAAAGGAACGCGCGCCGATCTCCGTCACGCCGCAAGGAATGGTGACGCTCCTCAGATGCGTCGCCTGATAAAAGGCAAACGGTGCAATGGCCGTCACCGCCTCTCCCGAGGGAGAATGGGTGGGAATGAGCAGATCGGTATCGGTGCAATCACCAAGGCCAGCGAGCGCGCAAGTCCCGTCGCCGTTGGAGACGAAGGCCAAGCCCTCACTCACGCGTCTTGTGCAACGGGTGCAGGCGTCGCCTTGCACGTCATGTCCGAGCGCGTCGAGATACAGCGTGTGCGCCAGCGTCACACCGCAGGCCGAGCAGTAACGCCCTTCTTGCCGTCCCGCCTCGGTGCAAGTCGGTTTCTTGCCTTCGATCAGCACGACGGTATGGGCGGCGGGCAATTCTTCGTAGGTCGTGTAGTCGCACCGCGAGCAGGTCACATAGGTCGCCCAGCCAATGGCCGTGCAGGTCGGTGCTTGTGCCGCGTGGCTGATCTCGTCGTGACCAAGCGCGGGCAATTCTTCGTAGGTCGTGTAGTCGCACCGCGAGCAAGTCACGTATGCCGCACAGCCGTTGGCCGTGCAAATCA
>SVSH01000012.1 GCA_015064395.1 Oscillospiraceae bacterium | reverse complement strand
AAATCCCCGTGTCGTTGGTTCGATTCCGACCGGAGGCACCACCAATCTGCGGATTTAGCTCATTTGGTAGAGCGTCGCCTTGCCAAGGCGAAGGTGGCGGGTTCGAGCCCCGTAATCCGCTCCAGAATACAAAAAGAGAACGGCTTTAGGCCGTTCTCTTTTTGTATTCTCGTGTGATTTTACGCGAAGAACCCCTCAAATTGCCGCTTGACGGCAATTTGGTAAGCGTGCGCTTATTGAGGCAGGGAAAAGCGTTAACTGACGGCGCACGCAGGGGTTCTGAGCCCCGTAATCCGCTCCAGAATACAAAAAGAGAACGGCTTTAGGCCGTTCTCTTTTTGTATTCTCGTGTGATTTTACGCGAAGAACCCCTCAAATTGCCGCTTGACGGCAATTTGGTAAGCGTGCGCTTATTGAGGCAGGGAAAAGCGTTAACTGACGGCGCACGCAGGGGTTCTGAGCCCCTGCGGCGTATACCATATAGCAAGCGCTTTCAGTCCGGTTGCGCCGCTCCCAATATTCCGTTTTGTGCCAAAACGGAATATTGCCATAGGATAGTTTTGTTTCGAGCCTCATGCTGCGGAGTGGAATTTTGTGTGAAAGCTTGCCCTTCTATAACCCGACCCCGTCCGCGCTCGTGCGAGGTGCAACACCTCATCCGTCTGCCCCGTTGGGCATCCACCTTCCCCTCAAGGGGAAGGCTCTCCACTCCCATGCCGCGGAGCAGTTGCTCCTCCGCTTTATTAATTTTCAATAATTTTTTGCTCTAAAACTGTGCATCCCTATAAAAATCAAAATTGCCTATTGACAAAGCGGTCAAATGATGGTAAAATAAAGTCACAAAAGAAAACAAGGGAGAACTGTTATGTCCGAGGACCAAAGAACACGCCTGACCAAAGAATCCATCCATAGCGAATTGTTGCGCACATCCGGACGGCAGATGCTGATCTATACCATCACGTTTGCACTGAGTCTGCTTACGGTGGTGCTTTTGTCAAGATTGCTTTTCTTGCATATATCAAGCGGCTGGCGATGGGGCATTTTGGTGCTGCTGATTGCCGTTTGGCTGGGGGAGGGCATATATTATACCGTGCCCGGCGCTTTACGGTGGTATATGGTGAGAACCGGACGCTACCGCATCGAGGAGGACACCGTGGTCGATATCCGTGTGGAGGAAACACTGCGCAGACGCGGCATCGAGCGACACTTTCGCAATAGCCGTTACAAATATGAAAGCTCGGTACATTTCGGCCGCTACGGGCGGGTGGTGACCACCAAACGAGTGTGCGAGCATTCGGCGGTGGGAGACGTTTTCTACCTTGCCGTATTAGATGATAGAAAACACAGCGTGGCGCGAATCTATAACAAAAAATATTTTCAGTTGGAGGAATGATCGATGGCACAGGACAATCGCGAGTATATGAGCAAAGCAAGAGTACAGAACACCCTGCTTGATGAATGCAAACTGAATATCATACAGTGCACGATAGCCGGATGTATTGTTGTTCCCCTTATGGTTCTGATCACGAGTGGGGTGTATGCGCTGTCGCCTAACATATGGCCTTTGTGGGGATTCTTCATTGTTGTTACTGTAGGTCTGTTTTATGTCTTCTTTATCGAAGGCGTGATTGGAACACTGTGCAATCGTCGCTTGATCGTGCGCGGAGAATTTCATGTCGAGCAGGATTATGCAAGACGAATTGATGATGACGAGCCGACGGGATGGGATGTTCTTTACATCTTTGCGGACTGGCTTTGGCTCCTGTTTTGGCGAAACGAAGCGCGCTACATTCACTTTGCGGGCAAGCGCCGCTTTATCGCATCCAAACGCACGCGCGACCATGCAACGGCAGGAGATTTGTTCTACCTTGTCGTTTTGAACAACCGCAAAAATAAGATCGCTTACATATATAATTCTAGATACTACCGTTTGGAGGAATGCTAAAAATGGAAGAAGAAAAAAGAAGAATTCTGACCAAGGAAAAGCTACGGAAGCAGTTTTTGCGGTCTATGAAGATAGAACTGATTTTGATGATCGTCTTGCTTGTCTTTACGGAGGGCATTCTGGTCGGGTTGACCGCGCTTGCGTATTGGCAAATGCCGAACGTCTGGATCATCTGGGGGCCGCTCATTTTGCTGGACGTGGGAATGGCGATTCTTTGGGGGATGATGTTTATTATGCCCACCATAAAAGGGTGGCGCTATATTGCCCCGGGACGCTTCTACGTTGTGGAGGATAAGCTTATCGGCGTCGGCGAGGATGAGGTCATGCGCCGCAGGAAAGTAGCGGGATACGGCGGTCATTATACCATCGATATGCTGTATTTTGAAAGCTACGGCTCGATCCCCGAGGACAAGGGAACGCGCGGCTACGGCCCCATAGGCAGTATGTTTTATGTGGTCGTGCTGGATGACCCCAAGCAGACGCTGTATACCTTTTACTCCTCGCAGTTGTATTGCTACAAGCCCTAATTCACCGCGAAAAATGACCGCTGAAAAAAATTTTAGCGGTCATTTTTGGATTTTGGTGTAAGATTTGGAGAGGATTTGTTGTTTCTATAGGTGAAAGGCCTTTTACATCAGGCAAAGGAGGGATACCATGGACGACGTCAACATCATCGCGATGTTTGAGGCGCGAGACGAGGCGGCGGTCGCCGAAACACAGAAAAAATACGGTACTTACTGCCGCACCATCGCCGAGCGCATTTTGTCATCAAGGGAGGATGCCGAGGAATGTGTCAACGATGCCTATCGCAAGGCGTGGGACACCATACCGCCCGGGCGGCCGGCATCACTGGCAAGCTATATGGGCATGCTGACGCGTCAGCTCTCGCTTAACCGCTTACGGCAAAACAAGAGTGCCAAGCGGGGCGGTGGGGACGTACCGCTTGTGCTGGAGGAATTGCAGGAGTGCATCAGTGACCTGGGGGACGTACCAAGCGCCGACGACATTGCGTTGCGCGACGCACTCAACCGTTTTCTGGGTGAATTGCCCAAGCGCACGCGCGTGATCTTTATGCGCCGCTACTGGTTTGCCGAGGACGTCTCGCGCATTGCCGCCGATTTTGGCATGAGTGAGGGCCACGTGAACGTGCTTCTTTGCCGAACGCGCAAGAAACTCAAGCAATATCTGGAAAAGGAGGACATTTACCTATGAAAAACGAGCGATTGTTTGATGCACTGGGCGGCGTATCTCCCGACTACGTCACCGAGGCCGCTACTACCATTATTTCCACATCCCGGCGCCGTCCCCGGCGGTTTCATAAGGGCATGATCGCGGTGGCCGCCGCCATGATCGCGCTGATCACTCTGACGGTGGGCTTGACCATTTCCGCCGAGGAGGAGCCGGCGCTCGAGGAGGTTCCCGTGATCATGCTCAAGGAGGACTTTGAACGGCTGGTCGTAGCGGAACAGGAAAAGCAGTTGGGTAAGAATAAGAACTCGGAGGCATGGCATCGTGCGGAAAGAACCAAGGCATTTTATGAATACTGGGATCTTTCATCGTGCCGCACGGAAAACGCCAAAACAGCCCTGCTGAAGCGCTATCCTGTTACGGAATGTTGTGTGATCTATGCTTTGGATGCAACAGCCACGGACGAGGAAAAGGAGTTTATACTCGGCCAGCTTCGTTCCATCGGATTTTCTCAGCTCGACCTGATCGAGGCGTATGAGAATTTGTACCGCGCGGTCGAGGAATCCGATTCACCGAACAAAGAAACGATACTGGCAACTCTGCCCGATATTCCGCCGCGCCCCGCGAGCGAGGAGGAGTAGGCAGACGCCGAGTAACCCCTAAAGCCCGGATTTTTCCGGGCTTTTTCGTAGCATTCCGAAAATTATTAACAAATTTTGATAAAACCTTTGCTTTTTTGTGAAAACTGTGTTATAATGAGTCGTCAGGTTAAGACTTTCTTAAGATCTCAGAGGGTTTATCATGAAAAAGGCCAATCGAAAAACGAATAGAAGCATGATCGTATATCGCTTCGTGCGATTTCTCTCGCAGATCGTATCGAAGCTCATTTTTAAGCGAAAGATCCTTCGCAACGAGATCCGCGGCAAAAAGGGCCCTTACGTGGTCATCGCCAACCATCAGGCGTCGCTCGATTTTGTCAATCTGATCGGCATGACGCGCACCCCGCTCAATTTTGTCATCAGCCAGTCCTTTTATCAGTCCTCGCCGGTCAAGTGGTTTATGACCAAGATAGGCGTTATTCCCAAGCAGCAGTTTCAGACGACGCTCAAGGACATGCGCGCCATGAAATCCGTCATTGACGACGGGGAGGCACTGGTGATCTACCCGGCAGGGCTCATGTGTGAGGACGGACTCTCCACACCTATCCCCGTAGCGACCTATCCGTTTTTGAAATGGTTGCGGGCCGACGTTTATGTTGCTCGCGTCAGCGGCAGCTATTTTGTCATGCCCAAATGGACGCGTGGCATGCGGTCGGGACGTACTTATATGGATGTATACAAGCTCTTCTCGGCGGAGGAGCTGGCCGAGACCGACGTTGAGGTGATCAAGCAAAAAACGGACGAGGCGCTTTTGTTTGACGCCTACCGCGAGCAGGAAAAACTACTGGTCAAATATCAAAAGAACGACCGGATCGAAGGACTGCAACACGTATTGTATATGTGTCCGCACTGCAAGCGCGAGTTTGTCATGCAGGTCAAGGACGAGAGCGTCATTTGCTGTACCGAATGCGGTTTTACGCAAAAGAGCGACGAATACGGCTTCTTGCATCACAACGGTGACGTGGGCGAGGAGATTCGCTACGTTTCCGACTGGAGCCGCATGATCTACGATGCCCAAAAGCAAAGGATCGAGAGCGGCGAGGAGACGGAACTGTCCGCCCAAACACAGATCCTTGTGGTGGATCCCAAGCGACACAAGTTTGTGCATGCGGGCGAGGGCCGGCTTACGCTGACGCCCGATCATATGCTGCTTGTGGGAGAGGTCGGAGGCCAGGCGCTGGACGTATCGGTGTCTACGGCTACCTTTGCCTCGTTGCCCTTCAGTCCCGGCCGATACCTGGAGCTTCAGCATGGCGATAACATTTATCGCTGTATGTTGGAGGATGGCAAGCTGGCAATGAAATTCATCAATATGATAAAGGCGTATTACGAGCTCCACGTCATGTCCTGCGAGCACGCCAAGTAAATATCACGATCCGAATAACCCCGCCCGTTTGGGTAAAAACTATGCCTTGGTTTTACCGAATGGGAGGGGTTATTTTTATGTCCAAGATCAAAGTGATGCACATTCTGACCGATACCAACATCGGGGGAGCGGGGACACTGCTTTATAACGCCGTGTGCTGTGGGGATAGAGAGCGGTTTGCCTACGTTGTCGTACTGCCCCGGGGCAGTCGCCTCGTCGAGCGGTTTCGCTCGTTGCCTTGCCGTGTCGTAACGGTGGCGTGCGGGCAGGACCGTTCGATGGAATGGGGAGCACTGGGCGAATACGTGCGAGTGATCCGGGAAGAGCGCCCCGATATTCTGCACACGCACGCCGCACTCACGGCCCGTCTTGCAGGGAGGGTGTGCCGCGTTCCCGTGTGTATTCAGACGCGCCACTGCGTCTTTCCCTTGAGCGCCTGGCAGAAAAACGGACTGTTTCGCGTGGCCTTTCGCTATGGAAGCCGGTTCCTTTCCGACCGTGTGATCGCCGTGGCCGATGCCGCGCGGGAGAATCTTTTGCTGCTCGGCATGGACGGGGAGCAGATCGAGGTCATCATCAACGGCGTGCTCCCCGTGCGGACGTGCGAGGCGGGCGAGGTGGACGCCGTGCGAGCAAAATGGGGGCTGGAGCGCTCGCATTTTGTGGTGGGCATGCCGGCAAGACTGGAGCATTATAAGGGGCAGGAAACGGTCATCCGAGCGGCGGCGCGGTGTAAAAGCGTAGCCCCCAATATGCGTTTTTTGCTGCTTGGCGACGGCTCACAGCTGGACCGTTACCGCGCGTTGGCGCAATCGTTGGGGGTGGGGGATACCGTCATTTTTACCGGCTTTATCGAGGACATGGCGCCCTATTATGCCTTGATGGACGTCAACGTCAATGCCTCCTTCGGAACGGAGACCTCCAGCCTGTCCCTGTCCGAGGGCATGAGCGCGGGCGTGCCTGCCATCGCCTCTGACTACGGGGGAAATCCCCGTATGGTCACCCCGGGGGAAAACGGCTATTTGTTCCCGCCGCACGATGACGAGGCACTGGCCTCGACGCTCCTGTGCCTGTATTCCGATCGAGCGCAAAGGGACGTGCTGTCCCAAGGAGCGCTCCGCCTGTATCACGAAAAATTCACAGCCCCCGCTATGGTCAGACAGATCGAGGATTTGTATCTTCGCCTTATGGCGGAGAAGGGCAAAGGGGACGCTCCGCTTGCGGCCGACGCCCACTAAAAGAAACTCTTTTTCGTCAAATCATCTTGCTTTTCGCCCCGCAGTATGGTATAATAAGCCATCATATCCGTCTACCCGGACGGCGTGAAGTTATGACCGATGCGCGAGGTGTCCCATATGTCTGAAAAATTCCGTGTATGTATCATTGGCTGCGGCGTGATCGCCCCCAACCACATCAAAGCCCTGATGGAAAACGAAAAGACCGAGCTTGTCGCCGTGTGCGACATCATCGAGGAGCGTGCCCGCTCCCGTGCCGCTATGGCGGGCTGTGCCTATTATACCGACTATCACGAAATGCTGGAGGCGGTGCACCCCGATGCGGTGCATCTGTGCCTGCCCCACTATCTGCACGCTCCGGTGGCCATCGACTGTATGAGAGCCGGCGTCGACGTGCTGTGCGAAAAGCCCATGGATGCCTCCCTGGAGGCGGCTCAGCGCATGAAGGCGGTCTCGCTCGAGACGGGACGGCGCCTCGGCGTGATTTTCCAGAACCGCTACAACGCCGAAAACCGCGCCATCCGCGAGGCACTGGACAGTGGCGAGATGGGTAAATTGATCTCGCTTCACGGTGAGGTCTGCTGGTGCCGTAACGAGGCATACTATCGCTCGGGCGAGTGGAGATCCCGCTATGCGACGGCAGGTGGCGGCGTTATCATCAATCAGGCCATTCATACACTGGATTTGCTTCGCTATTTTGCCGGCTCGCCCGTGGTGGACGTCAAGGCGACCGTCTCACACCATGGCGAGACGACGGCTGAGGTAGAGGACACCGCCGAGGGCGTGATCTATTTTGAAAATGGCACGAGAGCGCTGTTTTTCTTCTCCATCAACAACATGGAGGACGAGGACATTCGCGTCACCATCAAGTGCGAAAACGCGCGGGTGGAGAGCAGAGCAGGGGACTCTTGTATCTTTTACCGCGATGGTCGCTCTGTCCATGCCAGTGACGAGGAGCGAGCCCGGAATTGCGGTGCGAAGGCCTGCTACGGCTCCTCGCATGCCATTCAGATCGCTGATTTTTACGATGACGTCGACGGCAGCCGGGCGCGCTGGATGATGGAGGAGGCTCTCCTGACACAGGCGCTGGTCGATGCGATCCTGAAGGCGTCGGGCGGCGTTCACGCTTGACGACGGCGCTCTATGGGAAACTTTTATATCACCTTTTTTGCCGTGGCGCAAATGCTGGCCTTTGCCGCGCCGGCCTTTCTGCTCATGCGCTTCAAAAAGTATGACGAGCGCTCGATTTCCGTCTTCGTCACACTGCTGTTATACGTCAGCCAACCCTGCCTGACCGCCTATTCCTTCCAAAAGGCGACGGTTCTCGTGCGGGACGGTGTCGTGCCGTTGGGAAAAATGCTCGAGCGCGGAGCGCTCATCTTTCTGTTGGCCCTTTTCCTGCAGGCGTCCTTCCTGGCGCTTTCCTATTTCGTTTTGCGCAACAAGCAAGAGGCGGCGCAGTACCGCATTTTCGCCATTGCCGCCTCGTTTGGCAACAGCGGATTTTTCGGTGTGCCTATCCTGGAGGCCGTTATGGGACAGGAGCATCCCGAGGTCGCTATGTTCTCGGCCCTATTTTCCTTGATCATGAACACCATGTGCTGGACGGTCGTCTCGGCCATCATTACCCGGGACAAAAAGCATATCAGCCTCAAAAAGGTGTTCTTCAATCCCAATACCGTCTCGGCCATGATCGCCATTGTCATGCTGTGTCTGTCCTTTGTGCTGCCCGACGGCGTGCTGTCAATGGTGGCAACGCTGGGCACCTTTGCGACGCCCTTGTGTATGATCATTTTGGGTATGCGATTGGCCCTGGTCAATGCGAAGGATCTTTTTTGCAACCTCAAGCAATACGTGGTGATCGCGGTGAAAAACATCGGATTTCCGCTGTTCGCCTTTGCGTCGTTGTACTTTGTGCCGGTGGAGGGCTACCTCAAGCAGGCGCTGTTTATCATCTGCTGCTGTCCCGTGGCCAATATGGTTCTTTCCTTTTCCGAACGGCTGGGAGAAGGGCAGAAAACGGCGGCAAACGTCGTTCTCCTGTCGACCATCTCTTGCCTTTTGACGCTGCCTGTCATGTGCCTGTTGCTGCCGTTTTTGGCTTAAAATGCTCTTGCATGTTAAATAAAATTTACAATTTATTCATCCCTTTTGTCGCATGGTGTGCTAAAATAGCGCAAATGGTAAATGCCATTTACCAAACGAACGGTGACAAAAGGGATGTTTTTTTGTCGGGAGGGAGCGTTATGCCACAGACGGATATTGGGGAAAAGATCAAGCGACTTCGACTGAACCGGAATATGACGCAGTCGGATCTGGCGGGAGATCAGATCACCCGTAATATGCTCAGTCGGGTCGAAAACGGCGCGGCGCTTCCTTCGCTCCCTACCGTTTGGTATCTGGCAGAGCGCCTGGGGGTTCCCGCAGGCTTTCTCTTGGCCGAGGGGGACGACGACCGCATCTGGCGCAAAATGAACCGCATCGACAGCATCCGCCGCGTTCTTCGCTCGGGCGATGCCCGCATCTGTCTGGAGCTTTGCCGCGAGGACGGACAGGAGGCCGACGACGAGATCTATCTGATCATGGCCGAGTGCTCTCTGTCCATTGCCAAGGAGGAGTTTCACCGCGGCTCGTTGCACCGCGCAAGCGAGGCGCTGGACGAAGCACTCGAATACGCAGGGCGCACGCTGTATGACACCTCGGCGATCCGTCAAACGGCGGCGCTGTATTTTCGATTTATGCACGGCCTGTCCGCTATGCTGTACTCCGACGTGCTGGCCGACGGCGAGGAGGCTTTTCCCGGGAGCACCGACCCCTTTGCCCGCTACGTCCTGGCGCGCGAGGCGCTGGAGGCAGGGGAGATGCGCCGCACAGAGGCGTATTTGCGCGAGACGGGCGGAGACGGTTGGCACACGCACCTGGAGGCCGAGCTTACCATGCGCCGGGGAGATTTTGCATCCGCCCGGGCAGAACTGCTCCATCTGCTGAATTCCGACGACTGCCGGAGTGAGGTGCTGATGTACGCCATTTTCTGCGACCTGGAGATTTGCTGCCGCGAGATCGAGGATTTTCGCGGGGCCTACGAGTATTCGCAGAATAAGGTCGCTCAGCTGGAAAAGATGTTGAGAAAATAAAAGAAAAAAGAGGCGAATGACCGCCTCTTTTTCGTTTTCTCGGCTACTTGTCTCCACTTTGGTATTCCTCTGACAAATTTTTGACAAATTTCCTTGTTTTTTTGCGCTTTCCCTATGGACTTTTCAAAATTTATATGTTATAATACAGTGTATGCGTATGCGCTCGCGAGAGCGGGCGGATACAATTCGAATTTACCACGCAAAAATTCAATCATTGAGGAGGTCTCAAAGCTATGAAGAAGAAATTGACTACGGTCGATTTCCACGGCACGGCAGAGCAGGAACAACAGCTGCTCGCAGTGATCGAGAAGTACGACGGCGTGAAGGGCGCAATGATGCCCATCCTTCAGGGAGCGCAGGAAATCTATGGCTATCTGCCCATCGAGGTTCAGCGCATCATCGCCGAAAAGACAGGAACCCCGCTGGAAGAGATTTACGGTGTTGCATCCTTCTACGCGCAGTTCAAGTTCAACCCCAACGGTGAGGTTGCTGTCGCCGTTTGCTTGGGTACGGCTTGCTACGTTAAGGGCTCGGGCGACATCATTCAGGAATTTTCCGACAGACTCGGTCTGCCCGTTGGCAGCACCTCTCCTGACGGCAAGTATTCTCTGGAGGCGACCCGCTGCATCGGCGCTTGCGGTCTGGCTCCCGTCCTGACCGTCAACGGCGAGGTCTATGGTCGTCTGACCAAGGCTGACGTTGCCGGTATTCTGGCAAAGTATCAGAAATAATCGTCTTTGATTCTGCGGCTTGTCCGCGTGTGTTTTGGAGAACAAAGTATGAAAATCAGTGAGATCAGAGATCTTCTTGACGCCGAGATCTTGACGGATGAATCCACGCTGACCCATGAGGTGTCGTCTGCTTGCTGCAGCGATATGATGAGCGACGTGCTGGCATACGTCAAGGACCAGGGCGTTTTGATCACGGGACTGGTAAACCCCCAGGTCATTCGCACCGCGAATATGATGGACATGGTTTGCATCGTCTTCGTGAGAAGCAAAAAACCCACGGATGATATGGTTGCGCTGGCCCAAGAGTTCGGCATTGCCGTGATGTGCACCGATAAGCGTGCCTTTGAAGCAAGCGGCATTCTGTACTTGGCCGGCCTGTCCAGACACCTTGAGGGCTGATATGGCAGAGGTCTTGAAATTCCATTTCGATATCGACGGCTCGGATTTTTCCAGCGCCGGCGAAGCGTCGGTCATGGTCAAGAAAAAGCTGCGCCAGCTCTCCTATGATCCCGAGGTCATACGTAAGGTGTCAATCGCCATGTATGAAGGCGAGATCAATATGGTGATCCACGCAAACGGCGGTACGGCGGACGTCATTGTCTCGGATGAGGAGATCGTGATCATCCTGTCCGACAAGGGCCCCGGTATTCCCAACGTGGAGTTGGCCATGCAGGCAGGCTACTCGACTGCCAAGGACAACATCCGCAATCTCGGCTTTGGTGCCGGTATGGGCTTCCCGAATATGAAAAAGTATACGGATGAATTGCATATCGATACCGTCGTCGGGCAGGGAACGACCGTCACCATGAAGGTTTTGCTCTGAACCATCCGAAATATTAATGAAAGCGATCGAGGTACATATGAAGGCAGATTACAAGCATTCGGTATCGTTGGATATCGAAAAGTGTAAAGGCTGCACGGCTTGCCTGAAGCGTTGCCCGACCGAAGCAATTCGTATCCACGATGGGCACGCGGTGATCAATTCCGCCAGGTGCATCGACTGCGGCGAGTGTATCAAGGTATGCTCCTCGAAGGCCAAACGGGCCACGCACGACAGTCTCTCTGTGCTGAATGATTACAAATATACTGTCGCGCTCCCCGCACCGTCCTTCTACGGACAGTTTAACAATCTCGATAATATCGGTTATATCATCCGGGGCCTTTTGGATCTGGGATTTGACGACGTGTTCGAGGTTGCCTGCGCGGCAGAGCTTGTGAGCGCCTATACTCGCAAGTATATCAATCGAGATAACATCAAAAAGCCGGTGATCAGTTCGGCTTGCCCCACCATTACCAGACTGATCAGTACCAATTACCCCTACTTGTGCGAGAATATCATGCCCATCCTCCCTCCCATCGACATTGCCGCTCTGTTGGCAAGAGAGAAGGTGATGGAGGAGCATCCGGAGCTGTCTCCCGAAGACATTGGCATTATCTTTATCTCGCCCTGTCCTGCCAAGGTCAGTTACGTTAAAAACAACTTTGCAGGAGAGAGAAATTACATCTCTGCGACGGTCTCCGTCCGGGACGTGTATTTCGCAATACTTGAGAAAATGAACAAATACAAGGAGGAGCCCCTGGAGACCACCGAGGCCGGCATCGTCGGTATCGGTTGGGCATCAACGGGTGGCGAATCCTCCGCGATACTCAATGACCGCTATCTGGCGGCAGACGGTATCGAAAACTGTATCCGTGTTCTGGATCGTATCGACAGCGCGGATATTACCACTCTGGATTTTGTTGAGCTGAATGCCTGCAGCGGCGGATGCGTCGGCGGCGCGATGACGGTGGCAAACCCCTACATCGCCCAGGCGCGACTGCAATCGCTCAAGCGCTATCTGCCCGTGTCTCCCAACCGTCCGGCCAGCGACTGGATCCCGGATCAGTACTTTCACGAGAAGAAGGTGGAGTACAATCCCTACAGCTCGCTCTCACCCGACAGAAAAACGGCGATGCGTATGATGTGCGAGATCGAAGAGCTGACGGGTAAATTGCCCGGTCTTGATTGCGGCTCCTGCGGCGCGCCCAGCTGTATGGCGTTTGCCGAGGACGTTGTCAAGTGCCAGGCAAGAGCCGACGAGTGCACCGTGATCCTCAAACGCATTTTGAAGGAAAAGGAGCTCCATTCGGAGGTCCTGGAGCGGGAGTTCGAGCGCATTTGGCCGAGTCCGGAAAAGAAAGGGAAGTGTGGCGATGACCATTCGTGATATCAGCCAAGTCATAGAGGCGGAAGTGATCTGCGGCGACGACCAAAAGCCCTTTGAGGGCGTGTACGTCGGCGATCTTCTCAGCCGTGCGATGAGCCACGTGGGCTACGACAATTTGTGGGTGACCATTATGTCCAACACCAACGTGATCGCGGTGGCAACGCTGACCGAGCCCGCGGCCATTATTCTGGCCGAGGACGTGCGTCTGTCGGAGGAGGCTCTGGGGAATGCCCGGGCCAACGACATCACGGTGCTGACCACGGGGCTTTCCGCCTATGAGATCTGTGCGCGGGTGTCCTGCGTGACTGGGGAGAGAAAAGCATGAGCCGCTACCGCTGCGACCTGCACGTCCACTCCTGTCTGTCTCCCTGCGGAGATGACGACATGACGCCGGGCAATATCGTCGGAATGGCACTGCTCAACGGCCTCGGCATCGTGGCCCTGACCGATCACAATTCTGTCAAGAATTGCCCCGCCTTTTTCAAGCTGGCCCGAGCCAACGGCATCATTCCGGTGGCGGGAGTCGAGCTGACAACGGCGGAGGACGTCCACGTGGTCTGCCTGTTCCGTACACTGGAGTCGGCTATGTCCTTTGGCGACCTGATCGAGGAGAAGCGGATGCGCATCCCCAACGAGCCGGATATTTTCGGCCACCAGTACATCATCGACGATGAGGACGAGGTGTGCGGCGAGGAGCCGTATCTGCTCATCAACGCCGTAGATCTTACGCTGGAGGAGGCGTTCGCACAGGTTCATGCCCGCGGCGGCGTCTGTTATCCCGCTCATATCGACCGCGCGTCTAACGGCATCATTGCCATGCTGGGTGATTTCCCCCCCGAGCCGGCCTACACAGCCTTCGAGTTGAACGACATTACTTCGCTGGAGGATTGCCGTGCACGGTTTCCGATCTTGACCGAGCGAGAGCTGGTTTTCGTGGCGTCCTCGGATGCCCACTATTTGACTGACATTGCCGAGGACGGCTTTGCAATCGAGCTTGACGACGAGCCCTATTCGTCATCGCTTGTGACCAATCGCCTGATCGACTACCTGTCCGGTCTATCGAGGGAAGGGAGGGGAGCGCATGGATGAATTGTCACTTTACGTGCTGGATATCACCATGAATTCAGTTCGCGCAGGCGCGACGCGCATTTGCGTTGATCTGATCGAGGAGGGCCCGTGGCTGACGTTTTTCGTGCGTGATAACGGCTGTGGCATGACGGAAGAGCAGCTGATGCGGCTATCAGATCCCTTTTTTACCACGAGAAAAACAAGAAAGGTCGGACTTGGCATCCCATTTTTGAAGATGCTGGCCGAGATGACGGGGGGCGAGGTGACCATCACCTCTGTCCATGAGTCGAGGGGTCCCGACCACGGCACGACCACAACGGCAAGATTTGGCAAGGATCACATTGATTTCCTTCCGCTTGGCGATATGGTCGAGACCGTAAAAACACTCATTCAAGGCTCCCCCGAGATCGATTTTGTGTATCGACACAAAACGGAGAGCGGGGAAGTGTCCTTGGATTGCCAAGAGCTTCGCGAGGTGCTTGAGGGCATCCCCTTGAATGAGCCCGAGATACTGTCCTGGATCGGAGACAATCTGAAAGAGCAGTATCAAACGATGTTTGGAGTTAATAAATAAAAAATACACAACAAACGAAAGGATTACTACCATGAAGTCACTTGAAGAGTTGAAAGCTATCAAGGAAAAAATGCAGAACAAGGTCGTTCTGCGTACTTCCAGCGGCGATACCCGTATCGTAGTCGGTATGGCTACCTGCGGAATTGCTGCAGGTGCCCGTCCCGTTCTCAATGCGTTCGTCGAGGGCGTTGCAGAGGCAGGACTTGGCGACAGCGTTATGGTTACCCAGACCGGTTGTATCGGCATTTGCCAGTACGAGCCCGTTGTCGAGGTGTTCACCAAGGACGCAGAAAAGGTTACTTACGTAAAGATGACGGCTGACAAGGCCAAGGAGATCATCGAAAAGCACATCAAGGGCGGCCAGGTCGTCACCGAGTACACCATTGGTGCGCTGAAGAAGTAATTTAGGAGGAATAAACAGATATGATTCGTTCTCATGTACTTATCTGCGGCGGTACGGGTTGTACCTCGTCCGGCAGTACCACTCTGCGCGACAAGCTGGCAGAGGAACTCAAGGCCAAGGGCCTGGAAGATGAGATCAAGATCGTTATGACCGGTTGCTTCGGTCTTTGCGCACTTGGTCCTATCATGATCGTTTACCCCGAAGGCACCTTCTACAGCCGCGTTACCACGGAAGACATTCCCGAGATCGTGGACGAGCACCTGATCAAAGGCCGTATCGTTGACCGTCTGGTCTACAACGACACGGGCGATGCAAAGGCCGAGGCAGAGGCTGTCGCCGCTTCCTTGAGCGAAACCAAGTTCTACAAGAAGCAGCACCGTGTTGCTCTGCGTAACTGCGGTGTGATCAACCCCGAAAATATCGAAGAGTATATCGCAATGGACGGTTACTTCGCTCTGCACAAGGTGCTGACCGAAATGACCCCCGATGAGGTTATTCAGACCATTCTGGATTCGGGTCTTCGCGGCCGTGGCGGCGGCGGATTCCCCACGGGGCTTAAGTGGAAGTTTGCTTCCAACAACCGTGGCCAGGTCAAGAAGTACGTTGCTTGTAACGCAGACGAGGGTGACCCCGGTGCGTTCATGGACCGTTCGATCCTGGAGGGTGACCCCCACGCACTGATCGAGGCTATGGCGATCGCCGCTTACGCGATCGGTGCTGACGAGGGTTACGTATACGTCCGTGCAGAGTATCCCATCGCCGTTCACCGTCTGAATACTGCGATCAAGCAGGCAAGAGAGATGGGCCTGTTGGGTGAGGACATCTTCGGCACCGGCTTCAAGTTTGATATGGAGATCCGTCTGGGTGCAGGTGCATTCGTTTGCGGTGAGGAAACGGCTCTGATGACTTCTATCGAGGGTAACCGCGGTGAGCCTCGTCCCCGTCCTCCGTTCCCTGCAGTCAAGGGTCTGTTTGGTCAGCCTACCGTTCTGAACAACGTAGAGACCTACGCGAACATTCCTCAGATCATCCTCAAAGGTGCTGACTGGTTCTCCTCCATGGGTACCGAGAAGTCCAAGGGTACGAAGGTATTCGCTCTGGGCGGTAAGATCCAGAACACGGGTCTGGTTGAGATCCCCATGGGTACCACCCTGCGTGAGGTCGTCGAGGAGATCGGCGGCGGTATCCCGAACGGCAAGAAGTTCAAGGCTGCTCAGACGGGTGGTCCTTCCGGCGGTTGTATCCCCGCTCACCTGATCGACACTCCCATCGACTATGACAACCTGCTGGCTATCGGCTCTATGATGGGCTCGGGCGGTCTGATCGTCATGGACGAGGACAACTGTATGGTCGACATCGCAAAGTTCTTCCTGGAGTTCACGGTCGACGAGTCCTGCGGTAAGTGTACGCCCTGCCGTGTCGGTACTCGCAGACTGCTCGAGATCCTCGAGAAGATCATCTCCGGTAACGGTGAGATGGAAGACCTGGATCGCATGGAAGAGCTGTGCAACTACATCAAGAGCGCATCCCTGTGCGGCCTCGGTCAGACGGCTCCCAACCCTGTTATCTCCACCCTGCGTTACTTCCGCGACGAGTACATCGCTCACATTGTGGACAAGAAGTGCCCCGCAGGCGTATGTAAGAAGCTGGTTCAGTACGTCATTGATCCCGAGAAGTGTATCGGTTGCGGCAAGTGTGCAAAGAACTGCCCCGCAGATTGCATCACCAGAACCGACTACATCGCTCCCGGTCACAAGCTTGCTTCCTTCACCATCGACACCAAGAAGTGCGTGAAGTGCGGTGCTTGTATGACCAACTGTAAGTTCAATGCCATTTCCAAACACTGAGAAAGGAGAATTGTGGAACATGGAAACTGTAAACGTTATTATTAACGGCACAAGCTATGCCGTACCGAAGGGCTCCACGGTTCTGGAAGCGGCAAGAGCTGCTCACATTGACATCCCGACCCTTTGCTATCTGAAGGACATCAACGAGATCGGCGCATGCCGCCTGTGCTTGGTTGAGGTCTCCGAGGGCGGCAGACCCTTCCGTATGGTCACCGCTTGCGTATTCCCCGTCAGTGAGGGCATGGTCGTTAAGACCAACTCTCCCAAGATCGCTGCCTCCAGAAAGATGAACCTGGAGCTACTGCTTTCCAATCACGATAAGAAGTGCCTGACCTGCGTGCGCTCCACCAACTGCGAGCTGCAGCAGATGTGCCGCGACTACGGTGTGGAGGAGTCCACCTTCAACGGTGAGATGACCCACTACGAGATCGAGGCTGACGGTCCCATCATCCGTGATAACAACAAGTGCATCCTTTGCCGCCGTTGCGTAGCAACCTGTGCAAAGGTTCAGCAGATCGGTGTTATTGGTGCGGTTGACCGTGGCTTTGACACCCACATCGCTTGTGCCTTCGAGTCCAAGCTGGTGGACAACCCCTGTATCAACTGCGGTCAGTGTATCGTCGCTTGCCCTGTTGGTGCTCTGTATGAGAGAGACGATACCGACCAGGTGTTCGAGGCCCTGGCAGATGAAAGCAAGCACGTTGTTATCTGCACTGCTCCTTCCGTCCGCGCCCAGATCGGTGAGTGCTTCGGCTATCAGCCCGGCACTGACTGCGAGGGCAAGATGGTTGCCGCTCTCAAGGCTCTTGGCTTTGATGGCGTATACGACATGAACCTGACGGCTGACCTGACCATCGTCGAGGAGGCCAACGAGCTGCTCGGCCGTGTCAAGAACGGCGGCGCTCTGCCTATGATCACCTCCTGCTCGCCCGGTTGGATCAAGTACTGCGAGCACTACTTCCCGGAGATGATCGACAACCTGTCCTCCTGCAAGTCGCCTCAGCAGATGTTCGGTGCGATCGTTAAGACCTACTACGCACAGAAGATGGGCTGGGATCCCAAGGATATCTTTATGGTATCTGCTATTCCTTGTACCGCCAAGAAGTTCGAGGTTGGCAGAGCAGATCAGTCCGCGGCAGGTGTACCTGACGTTGACGTTGCTATCACCACCCGCGAGCTCGGCCGCATGATCAAGAAGGCCGGCATCAACTTCCGCGCACTGGATGACGCGAAGTTCGACGATCCCTTTGCCATCGGCTCCTCCGCAGGCGCTATCTTCGGCGCTACCGGCGGTGTTATGGAAGCCGCTCTCCGCTATGCTGCAGAGGTCATCTCGGGCAAGAAGCTGGAGAAACTGGAATTCAACGAGGTTCGTGGCGTTGAGGGCGTCAAGACGGCATCCTACAAGGTAGGAGAGATGACCATCAACGTAGCTGTTGCATCCGGTACGGGTAATGCAAAGAAGCTCTTGAACATGGTCAAGGCAGGCGAACTGGACGTTCAGTTCATCGAGATCATGGCTTGCCCCGGCGGCTGTGTCAACGGCGGCGGTCAGCCCATTCAGCCTGCATCCGTTCGTATGAACATGGATCTGCGCGAGGTTCGTGCTTCCGTTCTGTACAACGATGATGCGAACGCTGACATTCGTACCTCTCAGGACAACCTGGCTGTCCAGAAGATCTACGACGAGTTCCTGGGCGAGCCCAACAGCCATAAGGCTCACGAGATCCTGCACACCACCTACGTCAAGCGTGGTCTGTATTAATGGGTAAAAAATAAAGGCGGGGGAAAACTTTTTTGAAAAAAGTTTTCCCCCGCACCCCTTTTCAAAAAAATCCAAAGAAAAGAACAAGAAGTAGGTTTTGCGTGAAAGCGAAAATTCTTGCTGACTGTGGAGTTCTTGGAGGGAGGGGGCGGGGAGGGAACCTTCTTTCCAAGAAGGTTCCCTCTCGGCACAAAATGAGAAAAAAGGTTTCCCCCGCGCCCCTTTTCAAAAAACTTGGAAAAGGGAATGGAAAGACGGCATGATGGCTGTTTTCATATAAATACTAAACCCCGACAGATTTTTAAGGTCTGTCGAGGTTTACTGTTTGTTTTCTGCGGTTCAATTTTTGTTATCCGTAGGGGCGTTTTTTGAACGCCCGCGGGCGAACACAGTTCGCCCCTACCAGTGCACCAGGCAAACTTCCTTATGAGAAGTCCGCTTTTGCCGCCTTTTTGTCATTATCAACTTTTGTGGAGCGAGTGGGGAGGGACCTGCGAGCTTGCGGCAGCCTATCTCGGCTTGCGCCGAAATTCAGAGCGTTTGCTTGCCCGCTCAACACGGGCATCGCGCAGGCGCGAACGAAAAGGTCCACCCTATGGAACAGCGCACAAACATTCCCACTTTGCCCTGATATTCCCCCTTTAAAAATTCTTGAGAGGGGGGACAGGGGGAGAACTTCTTTCAAGAAGTTCTCCCCCTCGTTCTTTATTGCTGAAGCGCCTGATCCAACCAGATCTCGCCCATGGTAAAGGCGTCGTGAAGGCCGCTGTAGGAGCCCTGACGGATGATCTTGTTGGGGTCTTTGGAGTCGATGACCTGGATCATGATCTTATCGGGCAGCTTTTTGCCCTCGACCTCCTTGTAGGAGATGATCTCCAGGATCAGAATGCACTTTTCGTTCATGTCACCGTAGCAAATGGTGTCGCCCTCGCGCACCAGGGGCTTGCCGCGGTATTCCAGATATTTGCCACTGACCAAATTCAATTCTTCGTTTGCCATTGTATTCTCCTTTCGCCGCTTGGCGGCTGATACGATCTCATATATACCATATTAGTCTACCATATCTTTTGGGAAAAGTCAAGGGGCGGTGCAGTTATTTTGCAAAAGGCACTTATTTTTGGATGGTTGGATGCTGCTTTATCAGGTAAGATGCCGCCTTGGGCGTCGGATAGGTCAGTGTGACCAGGGCCTCAAGGCGCTCTTCGATCATTCGCTGGCGCTGTGCCTCGGGGGAGGCGGGAATATCAGCAGGCTTGGTGAGGATGGGCAATGGACAGGTCTTGCGGATGGAGGAGAGATAGTCACATCCTGCATGGCTTGCCGCCAACAGACGAACGTAGGAGGGAGGTGTGCGAAGATCCTCGGAGCGAACACCGCAGAGTCCAAACAACACCGCGCGGCGTAAGCGAGCGGTGGTGTAGCGCTTGGTGGCGGCCAGCGAGAAAAATTCGCTCAGCGTCGTAGCAGCCTTGGCGGCCTCGATCAAGCGGGCGGCAAGGCCCCCGTCTACCTCGGCACACAGTGTCAAATTGTCAGCGCTTGCCGTGCGGTAAAAGGCCAGAATAGCGGGCGTCAGGCGGTCTATGTCAAGCGGCGCAAGTCCCTGTGCCATCGCCTCCTCCAAGCATTCCAAAACAGGCGAGGGAAGGTGAGGACGGAGCGACTCCAAGCCTCCCGTCTGCCAAAGCGCGCGCAGGGCAGTCGCACTGGGATATTGACCCACCATCGGCACGTTCGTCTCGTTGTAGGCCTGTCCTCGCCGCCGGATGGTCAAGGGGCACATCGTGCTCCCTGTCGTGTCCAGGGCGGCAAGATAGGCCATCGCCAGCAGATCGTTGGAGCCGCCCGGCAGGGGTGTACTGTAGCACTGCTCATATACCGTCGCGCGGCATTGCATGATGCCGCACTCGGGATTCCCTTGCTGGTACTGCGTCAACGCGTCCAAAAAAGGGGGGGAATAGACTCGGCTCGCGGCATCTCGCAATGCATCGATGTCGCCGCTCTCACTGCCAAAATGCAATGCGTCAGCGCCCAGTGCGTTCAGAATGCGAACGCCGCCCAGTGCAAAAAACTCGGCGGGAGAAGATGAGTAGGGAAAGGGAAGACCGATGACCAGGTCGGCGCCACACCGCAAGGCGGCCTCGGCGCGCACGTAGCCGTCTGCGACGGCCAATTCACCGCGTTGTGTCGTGTGCTCGCTCATGACGGCGATCACTACGTCAGCTCCGGCCTCTCGGCGGGCAGCGGACAACTGGCGAGCGTGTCCCGCATGGTAGGGGTTGTATTCACATATGATACCGACTGGCTTCATGTGGGACTCCTTTCGCAATTTTATTCGTTCAAATACGCCGTTGTATCTGCTGCTCGTTCGGTCGAGATCAGATCCTCCAGCGTGCCGTTTTGTTCGGCTTCGAGTAATTCGTCAAACACCTCGACGGCGGCTAATACCAGGTCAAGGCAGGGGCGAGCGTGGTAAAAGTCCTGCGTGCGGGGCTGGCTGACGGGAACTTGCGCCGCGTGGGGCAGATCCAGAAGCCGATAGCAAAAGACCGAGCCTGTCTTGCGCTTAAACTCGGCACAGACGTATTGCGTCAGGCGGTAGTGGCGGTCCTTGTTGGCGGCTGTGTCTTCGTCACCCAAAGGGTAGCGGCCGAACTGCAGCCCAACCGCGATGAGAATGCCCGACAAAGCCCCGCACATCTCTCGCATACGGCCCACGCCTCCGCCAAACGAAGCGGACAGCGCAAGGGAGTCCTCAAGCGACAGCCCCGTGACGTCACACAACGCCCCCAAAGCAGCCTGGGCACAGTGAGCTCCCGACTCAAATAATTCTTTTGCCGTACGCTTATGAGGCGTCATACCATCCCTCTTTTCCCAAAATATCACTCCTATTATACAGGAAAAGCCCCCATTTGTCAACGCTCGCCGCATCAAAAGCCATTCAGTTGCGACAAGGGGATCAAAACGGATCAAAAATAAAAAAGAATTTTATGCAAACTTCAAAAAACACTTGACTTTTTTAGGATTATCCGTTATAATATATAGCGTCGCATTTTGTGTTCTTTTATGGCAAGGGTTGAAAAGGCCCCAAAAAACGTTGGAGGTGTGAGCTATGACGCTGGATATGCGCCCTATGCTGCGCGGCGAGGTCTCTCGTATTTCCGTGGATTATATGCTCTCTCCCGAGGCACTCGACGGCGTGACCTTTATGGGCGACGCGCACGTTGTAGGCGAGATCACCAACGAAGCCGGCTATATGCGCCTGATCCTGGAAGCGACGCTTGACTATGAGGGCGAGTGCGCCAGATGCCTCTCCCCGGTCAAGGACGTCTTTACCATGCAGTTCGAGAGAACGGTGGCAGACGAGGGAACCTTGACGGACGAGCAGCTTGAGGACAATGTGGACGAGTACGTCATCATTCAGAATGGCGAGCTTGACCTGGACGAGGAGCTGCGCGAGGCGCTGATCCTGTCCTTCCCCATGCGACTGCTTTGCGAGGAGGACTGTCCGGGACTTTGTCCCAAATGCGGCAAGCCCCGCCGCGAGGGAGAATGCGGTTGCCCCACGCGTGAGATCGACCCGCGCCTGGCCATCCTTCAGACCTTGCTGGATGAAAATGAAAATGAATAATTAAAAATATACAGTGAAGTGGGCATAGCTCACGGAATATAAGGAGGTGTACGTCAATGGCAGTACCAAAGAAAAAGGTATCGAGCGCTCGCAGAGATAAGCGTCGCTCCAACAACAGCAAGCTGACCCTGCCCGGTATGGTAAAGTGCTCCAACCCGGCATGCGGTGAGACCATCCGTCCCCACTGCGTTTGCAAGGTTTGCGGCTACTACAACGGTAAGAAGGTTCTGAACGTCAAGGAAGAGGCATGAGTCCGATTTTTGAAGCGTTCAAAGGAAAGGACTCGGGACATCAGTGATGATGCGACGAGTCTTTTTCCTTATCGTGACCAAACAACAAGGAAGGATATGAAATGATGAAAACAATAACCATACGTGTGCTTGCTTTTATACTGGCGGCACTGATGCTTTTGTGCGTCACGGGCTGTCAGAAGCCGGATGACCAGCAGGGCGGTACAAATAACGAAAATAATGATCAGCCCAAGGTCGATCCCGCTACCGACGGCGTGTTCAATGAATTGGACTACGATCCCAAAAAGGACTATCAGCTGCCCGATTACAGCAAGCTGACTATCACTGATTATGTGGCGCTCGGTCGCTATAAGAACCTGACCCTGACCATCGCCGAGAAGGATTTTCTTATCACGGATGCTATGGTTGAAGACCGCATCAAGACCATTTTGAAGGAAAACCACCCGGATGCTGAAATCACGGATCGTCCCATCGCCTGGAACGATACTGTCGTTGTCGATTACGTCGGTAAAAAGGACGGTGTTGCCTTTGATGGCGGCTCTGCGAAGATGCAGACCATCGGGGTGAAAGAGAATAGCGGCTACATCCCCGGCTTTGTCGAGGGTCTGGTAGGTGCTACACCCGGTACGACCATCGACGTGCCTGTGAAGTTTCCGGATAATTATCACTCTGCCGATCTGGCAGGGAAGGACGCGGTCTTTACCTTTACCATCCACTATATCGTGGGTAATCCCGAGCTGACGGACGATTTTGTTGCCACCTACACCGAGGGCAAGTTTACCACGGCCGCTGACTACAAGGCCGATCTCAAGGCGCAGATGCAGACGGACGCCTATGATCTGGCTGTGAGAATTGCATTCTGGAGCAAGATCAGCGAGAACGCGGCCCTGAAAAAGGACCACGAGGACGCGATCATGTATTACTACGGTTATTACTATAATACGTATTCTTACTATGCGGCATATTATGGGATGACGCTGGATATTTATCTGATGTATATGCAAATTTCCTTGAACGGTATCTTTGAGGCTTGCCGCAATATCGTAAAGGATGAGATGGTGTATTATGCCGTCTTTGCGGCTGAAAATTACACCTACACCGATGAGCAGTATCAGCGTGCGCTGGAGCTGTATACGGATGAAAACCTGGAAAAGCTCAATGAAATGATGACCGCTGCCAACAAAGAGACCTACACCCGCGAGGGCGCGATGGAGTACTTCGATAAGGAAGAAAAGCAGACCATCGTTCTCCAAACGCTGGAGGAGATCGCTTACAATACCTTGATCGAGGGGTATACCATCGAGGTGACTCCTGCGGAGAGTAACAAGACCGAGGGTGGCTCGGCACAAGAGAAATGATCGGCAAGTCGCAGACAGCCACCCATAAGCTGTATGAGATCGACAGCGAATGCTACGCCTTTGACGCCCGCGTGATCGCTTGCGAGCCCGTGGACGAGGGGCGATACGCCATTGAACTGGACCGCACCGCCTTCTTTCCCGAGGGTGGGGGACAGTATGCCGACCCCGGTACGATCAGCGGCGCAGTGGTATACGACGTGCAGATCGTGGATGACCGTATTGTGCACATCACGGACGCCGCATTTGCGGTGGGCTCGACTGTGCAGGGTATTCTGGATGCCGAGGAGAGATTTGCCCGTATGCAAAACCATTCGGGCGAGCATATTTTGTGCGGCATTGCTCACGCAAAATGGGGCGCCGAGAACGTCGGCTTTCACTTGGGCGACCGGGAAATGACCATGGATCTTGATATTCCCTTGACCGAGGAGCAGCTGTGCGAACTGGAGCTCGCGGCCAACCGTGCTGTCTTTGCCAACACCGAAATCCACGCCGACTATCCTGGCGCCAACACGCTGGCAAGTCTGCCTTACCGCAGTAAGCTTGATCTGGCGGAGAACGTCCGCATCGTGACCATCGAGGGCGTGGATGCCTGCGCCTGCTGTGCGCCTCACGTCAAGCGCACGGGCGAGATTGGATTGATCAAAATCGTCAGTGCCATTCACCACAAGGGTGGTATGCGTCTGTGGGTGCTGTGCGGCGGTTGGGCACTGGCGGATTATACGAAAAAGCATGAGGATATTCTGACCATCACACGCCGTCAGAGCGTCAAGCCCTGGCAGGCGGTCGAGGCGATGGATAAGCTGACGGATGACCTGCTCATGATCCGTGCCGCTTTAAGTGCGGCCAAACGGGAACTTTGCGCGGTCAAGTTGGCGGCGGCCACCCCCGATGAACAGGGAAATCTCTTGTTCTTTGAAGGGGACATGGACGCCAACATCCAGCGCGGTATGGCGGATGGCGGCGCGGATCGCGTGCCGGACGGCATTTGCGCCGTGTTCTCGTCAACCGAGAGCGGCTATCGCTACGTCTGCGTCAGCAGAAGTAAGCCCTTGCGCGCGCTCGGCAAGGACATGAACGCACAGCTCTCCGGTCGCGGCGGAGGATCTGACGCCATGATCCAGGGCACGCTTGGTGCGACGAAAGAACAGATCGAAGCATTCTTTGCATAATGCTGATAATAACGTAAGGAAGCACCGACGCGAGTCGGTGTTTTCTTTTTCACAATTTTTCTCTCTGTCGCATAATCTTCTCCCCCGGCGCATACATTGCATTGAATAGACGCGATCGGAAATCGCCGAGCGCAAGCAGAGGAAGGGAGAAAATACTTATGACGCCTGAACAATCCATCTACAGTGACATTGCCGCACGGACGGGCGGGGACATTTACATCGGCGTGGTGGGGCCGGTACGAACGGGGAAATCCACCTTTATCAAGCGCTTCATGGAGGCGTTGGTACTGCCCGGTATGGAGGCGGGGCAGGCGCGCGACCGCGCCAGAGACGAATTGCCCCAATCGGCAGGGGGCAAGACGGTCATGACGACCGAGCCCAAGTTCATTCCCGATGAGGCGGTGACGGTCACGCTGTCGGACGGCGTCAGCGCGCGGGTTCGTATGGTGGATTGCGTGGGGTATCTCGTTCCCGACGTGCTGGGCATTGAGGAAAACGGCCAGCCCCGCATGGTGCGCACGCCTTGGCAGGAGGAGCCTATGCCCTTCGTGCAGGCGGCCGAGACGGGGACGCGCAAGGTCATTTTCGATCACGCCACCATTGGCATGCTGGTGACGACGGACGGCAGCATCGGCGAGATCCCACGCGCCTCCTACGTGGAGGCCGAGGAGCGCATCGTGAGCGAGCTCAAGAGCATCGGCAGGCCCTTTGCCGTCATTCTCAATACCGCCAATCCCGCGTCTGATAGTGCATTGCAGCTGGCGTATGAGCTGGAGGCCAAGTATCAGGTGCCGGTGGCGCTGGTCAACTGCCTGCACCTGAACGCCGAGGATATCCGTCACATTTTGGAGATGGTACTGCATGAATTTCCCGTGTGTGAGATCCGTGTGCGTGTTCCTTCTTGGACACAAGCACTGGGAGAGGAGCACCGCATCTGCCAGTCGCTCACAGCCGCAGTGGAGGCCTGTGCCCGTCAGGTGAGACGGGCAGGCGACGTTGCCACGGCCTTTGAGAGCCTGATGAACAACGAATATCTGGACGACTTCACCATTGAACAGATGGATCTGGGGAGCGGCAAGGCGCTCATTTCGCTGTCCTTGGCAGATGGCTTGTACTACCGTGTGCTCGGGGAATTGACGGGGCTTGCGATCGAAGGGGAAGAGCAGCTCATGCGTCAGATGATCTCGCTTTCTCAAATGAAGACGGAATACGATAAGATCGCGGACGCCCTGCGCTCGGCCAACGAGAGCGGCTACGGTATCGTAATGCCTGAGGTGAGTGATCTTCACTTGGAGGAGCCCCAGATCGTCAAGCAGGCGGGCGGCTACGGCGTGCACCTGCGGGCGGCGGCGCAGTCCATCCATATGATACGCGCCAACATCGAGACCGAGATCAATCCCATCGTGGGGACAGAACAGCAGTCGGAGGATCTGGTCAAGTACATGATGCGGGAGTTCGAAGAGGACCCTGCCTCCATCTGGCAGTCCAACCTGTTTGGCAAGACGCTGTATGAGCTGGTCAACGAGGGGCTTCACGCCAAGCTGTCCCATATGTCGGGCGACTCCCGCTCGCGCATTTCCGAAACGCTGGAGCGTATCATCAATGAGGGAAGCAATGGGCTAATCTGTATTTTGCTCTAAATGAAAAAAATCAGGGAAACTTCCGCGGAAGTTTCCCTGATCTATTGAAAAAAGCAGATAAATGTGGTACAATAAGCACATCTAAGATCAAAACTCTTTTGTGAAGGGAGTACCACTATGAAACAGCTTTCCCGCAATCTTACCATGCTGTGTGATTTTTACGAATTGACCATGGGCAATGGCTATTTTGCCTCGGGCATGGGGGATAAGATCGTTTATTTTGACCTGTACTACCGCGACAACCCCGATAACGGCGGTTATGCGATCGCCGCAGGACTGGAACAGATCGTGGAATATATCAATACGCTTCATTTCGACGCCGAGGATATCGAATTTCTGCGTGGCAAGGGATGCTTCAGCGAGGAATTTTTGGAATATCTGCGCACCTTCCGTTTTACGGGCGATATGTGGGCGATCCCTGAAGGAACGGTCGTGTTCCCGGGTGAACCGCTGATCACCGTGCGGGCACGTGCCATCGAGGCGCAGTTTATTGAGACGTATATGCTCATGATGATCAACCACCAGTCGCTCATCGCAACCAAGGCCAGCCGTATGACCCGTGCCGCCAAGGGACGTGTCATCAGCGAATTCGGCTCTCGCCGTGCTCAAGGCGCGGATGCGGCCATTCTGGGCGCGCGTGCGGCCTATATCGGCGGTTGCAACGCCACGGCCTGCACCATCACGGACGAGGTGTACGGCGTTCCCGCCACGGGTACGATGGCCCACTCCTGGGTGCAGATGTTTGATGACGAATACACGGCCTTCAAGACCTACTGCGAGATCTATCCCAACAACGCGACGCTGCTCATCGACACCTACAACGTGCTGGAATCGGGCGTTCCCAACGCCATTCGCGCCTTCCGTGAGGTGCTCCTTCCCAAGGGCATCACCAAGTGTGGCGTGCGGATCGACTCGGGCGACATCACCTATCTGACCAAGAAAGTGCGCGCGATGCTGAACGAGGCGGGACTGACGGAATGTAAGATCATCGTCTCCAATTCGCTGGACGAGTATATTATCCGTGAGCTCATTCGTCAGGGCGCCGAGATCGACGGCTTTGGCGTGGGCGAGCGCCTCATCACGGCCAAGAGCGATCCCGTCTTTGGCGCGGTGTACAAGCTGTGCGCCGTGGAAAACGAAGAGGGAAAGATCCTGCCCAAGATCAAGATCAGCGAGAACGTGGGTAAGATCACGACGCCTCACTACAAAAAGGTATACCGCCTGTACGGCCGTGAGAGCGGAAAAGCGGAGGCAGATCTGCTTTGTCTGTACGACGAGGTGGTGGACGATAGCCAGCCTTACGAGCTGTTTGATCCCGAGCACACCTGGAAGAGAAAGATGCTGACCAATTATATCGCAAAGCCTCTGCACGTGCAGGTGTTCAAGAGTGGTGAGCAGGTGTATGAGCTGCCTTGCTTGGAGGAGGTGCGTGCACACTGTGCCCGTGATATCGAGAGTATGTGGGACGAGGTGCGCCGCTTCAGCAATCCGCACAATTACTACGTTGACCTGTCGCAAAAGCTGTGGGACATCAAGCACAATATGCTGCAGGCAAGAAAAGGCAAATAAACCAATATTACAAATAGGAAGAAAAGCAACGGCAAGACGCCTGTCTCGCCGTTGCTTTTTTGCACAAAAACACCATCGTCATGTTGCACAAAACACGAGGAAAATTTTTCGGCGAAATATAGAAAAGAAGCGGAATCTATTGATTTTTTATTGTTAATATGGTAGAATATGCTACCATACAAGGCAAAGTTTGCCGTATGTAAAAATCCCTTTACAAAAGAGAAACGGAGGACATCCTGATGGACAAAAAACCGTCGAATGTCAATTTTGTTATCCGTCTTACGGTCATCCTGGCTTTTTTTGCGGTGATGCTGTTTCCTATGTGCCTGATGGCACTGGACGGCCCCGATGAAGCAAAGGCAGAGATGCAAGAGGACACCGTTCGCATAGAAGCGCCGACTTTTGAAAACTACTTGAGCGGAACATTTCAATCGACCTTTGAAGCTTGGCTTTCTAAATATTATCCTTTGCGCTCCAAAATCGTATCCACCTTTCGACAGATGCAGATCGACGTGGAAAATGCGGGTGTGATCGTTCAGATCATGAACGTGCTCAAAGGAGACATAGGCCCCGAGGCTCCCGTGTGTGATATGCATGCCGATGATGATTTTGATGGCGTGTGCGACGTTTGCGGCGAGAAGCTGTACGACGTCCCCGATATCATCCCCGGTGACGGGACTGGCGAGGGGAGCGGCGATGAAGGCGACGATGAAGGCGGCGATGAAGGTGGCAACACCCCCTCCGCGCCAAAGCCCCCGGTCAATGTTTATCTGGATCCCAACAACATTTACTTCCAGATCAACCGCTTGGAAATGATGCAGGTGCCGAAGGAACCGACCGGCTTTAAGGGCAACAACCGCGTCTGGATCGGTAAATCGGGATATTTGTATGAGTCAACCTATATTGACGAATATATGGGATATAGCGATCCCTACACATCTGTTACGGATGAGGGATTGCAGGAGATGGTTGACCGCTTTGAGTATATTCAAACGGAATTGGCCAAGCGAGGCATAACGATGCTGTACGTCATCACATCCAGCAAGGCCAGCGCTTATAGTGACTATATTCCTGACCACTATAAAAATTCACACATTGCTAAGCCGGGATACGTTCGTCCTATCGAACGATTGCGCAAGATGCTGGCAGAGAGTGATGTCAATTATCTGGATAGCGCTGAGTATTATAAGGAGATCGGACTTCTTGTTACTTTCCCCAAAACGGGTATCCACTGGAACGCGCTGGCCTCCTTTGAATCGACGGCAAAGCTGATCCAGATGTATCAGAAAATCTCGGGTAAGACGACGGTCACGCCGTATGCCAAGGGCGTTCTTTCTTACGCTTCGCCTCCCAGTCCCGTGAACAATGAGCAAGATGTGTTCAAAATTCTGTATGACATGGTGGATCCCAAGTATCGCGAAGAGGCTATTAAAGACTCGGCTTACTATTTCCCGGATATCGGACTGAAAAATACCGGGTCTCAAAAGATCAACGTGCTTGTTCAGGGCGGTTCGTTTGCACACTCTATCGTTTATTTCATCAACCAATACGGCGTGGGTAACGTGACGCAGATTTACTACAACGGCTATGATAACTATGGGAATGATACATTGGGCGACAACAGCCCCTGGATGTATGGCCCTGAGGTGTGGGAAAATTGGTTGCGCGGTAAGGACTTGGTGATTTTTGAGGCCACGGAGCAGCAGATCCGCGGCGCTCACAAGACTGCTGGCATGGGCTGGCAAGAGGCGTCGCAAAACGGACACCTTGGCCACAACGCTGTCTACGACTCGCTGTACGAATACCTCAAGGCTCACGAGGGTGAGTATTGATAAGATCTCTACTCTGGAGAAAGGAAGGGAAAAGACGGAACCTTTACCCGAAATCCCCATATGATATTTAGTTCAACGCTATTTTTGTTTATCTTCTTGCCCTTGACGCTACTGATCTATTATGCCATCCCCAAAAAGTACGTCATGGCCAAGAATATTGAGTTGCTGATTGCATCGCTCATTTTCTACGCCTGGGGCGAGCCGAAAAACGTGCTGCTGATGCTTTTGTCGATTGTGCTCAACTACGTCTTTGGTTTGCTGTTGGAGAAATACGACGATCATGAGCGCATCCGCAAAATCGTTTTGACGGGTTCTGTCGTGGTTAATCTGGGGATGCTGTTCTACTTCAAGTACCTTGGTTTCTTCACGGGTGGACGCATCAACATCATTCTTCCCATCGGCATCTCCTTCTTTACCTTCCAGATCATGTCGTACACCATCGACGTGTATCTGCGCAACGTAAAGACACAGCGAAATCCCTTCAAGCTGGCGCTGTATATTTCCTTGTTCCCGCAGCTGATCGCAGGCCCGATCGTCCGTTATATCGACATCGAAAAGGAATTGACGAGCCGCACCTATGACGTAGACAAGGTCTTCCGTGGCGTGGTCCGATTCTCGGTCGGTCTTGCCAAGAAGGTCGTAATTTCCAATACGGTCGGCCTTTTGGCGGATAATATCTTCAAGCTGGATCCCACGCTGATGTCTTCCGCCACGGGATGGCTGGGGGCTATCGCCTACACGCTGCAGATCTATTTTGACTTCAGCGGTTACTCTGATATGGCGATCGGTCTTGGTCACATGATGGGCTTTAACTTCATCGAGAACTTTAACTACCCTTACATCTCCAAATCGGTCCAGGAATTTTGGCGCCGGTGGCACATCTCGCTGTCCTCTTGGTTCAGAGATTATCTGTACATTCCCTTGGGTGGCAACCGCAAGGGCAAGGTCCGCACCTATATCAATCTGCTTATCGTCTTTGCCTGTACCGGCTTTTGGCATGGCGCGGCGTGGAACTTCCTTGTCTGGGGGCTGTTCCACGGCTTCTTCCTTGTCATTGAGCGTATGGGATTGAAGAAGGTGCTGGCAGGGGACTTCAAGGCATTGGAGGATAAGCCCCATGCCGCTAAGGCTTGCCGCATCGCCATGAGCGCGATTGGACATGTGTATACGATGCTCGTTGCCATCATCGGCTGGGTATTGTTCCGCGCCGAGAATATGACCAAGGCGTGGCAGTATGTCTGTTCCATGTTCCGTTTCTCCAACTGGGGATGGGACAAGGCGATCGCCCAGCTGGGAAGCGAAGGACTGCAAAGCGGATACACCCTGATCATCATTTTGCTTGGTGTCATCTGCAGTTTTCCTATTGTGCCTTACGTGCGGGAGAAGCTCAAGAGCTATTCCTGGGGAGAGACGGCGGTATCTGCGATTGGCAGTGCGGCTACATTAACCCTGACGCTGTTCTCCATCTTCTGCCTGACCGGCTCGGACTACAATCCGTTTATTTACTTTAGATTCTAAGAGTGTGCGGGGGGGACTTTTTTGAAAAAAAGTTCCCCCCGCGCCCCCTTCAAAAAACTGACAAGAGGGAAAATGTATGACTGACAATCACGGAAAAGAATTTATGACGCTCGAGGAGCGGCACGCGCAGGTACAGTCGTATCTTGGTAAGACAGTCACCATCGGCATCGACCGTCCGATTGGCTACGTTCATCACAAGGGAGGGAAGACGCTCGTCTATCCCATCAATTACGGCTACATCCCCGGCGTCCTTGGTGGCGACGAGGAGGAGCTGGATGTCTTTCTTGTGGGTGTGGATGAACCCGTGAGCGAATTTACGGGACGCATCATTGGTATTGCCTACCGCGCCAATGACGTGGAGGATAAGCTCATCATGGCGCCCGAGGGCGTGACCTTTACAGCCGAGGAGATCGCCCGCGCAGTGCAGTTCCAGGAAAAATATTACCATACCACTATCCATGCCCTTGACGGAAGTGAGGCTGAGGTGGAGAGATGATCGTTGGTGTCAACTTCCACTCCATTACCGATATTGCCGACGATCAACTGAAATATGCTGTGATCATGGCGCAAGAGGAGGGTAGGTGGCTGTTGTGCCGCCACCGTGAGCGTGCCACCTGGGAGATCCCGGGAGGCCATCGTGAGACAGGGGAGCGCATCGAGCAGACGGCGCGACGCGAGCTGTACGAGGAAACGGGCGTGACGGACGCGGAGCTGACTCCCGTTGAGGTCTATAGCGTCACACGCGAGGACGGCGCGACGAGCTATGGCATGCTGTTTTTGGCGCGTGTCCGCGCAAGGGGAGAATTGCCCAAGGATAGCGAGATCGGCGAGGTAATGGCGACTCACCTGCTGCCGCAGGAGCTGACCTATCCCGACATCCAGCCAAAGCTCTTTTCGCGCGTACAGTACCGCCTGAACATCAGCACAAGCGCCCGGGAACTGTGGGACGTGCTGGACGGGCATCGCCAGCCGACCGGGCGCACTCACCCGCGTGGCGTGCCGCTGCCCGAGGGTGACTACCATCTGGTCGTTCTGGTGCTTCTGCAAAATGATAAAGGTGAATTTCTCATCACTCGTCGCGCCCCCAATAAGGGCTATCCCAATATGTGGGAGTTCACGGGCGGCTCGGCGCTTGCGGGGGACGACAGCCTTTACGCCGCCTTGCGCGAGATGCGGGAGGAAACGGGCATCGAGCTTGACCCCGCCTGCGGTCGCGTCGTAGCAAGTGAGCAGTGGACGGACAGCTTTTGCGATATCTGGCTGTTCCGGCAGAATTTTGACGTGTCCTCCGCTATCCTGCAGGAGGGAGAAACGACCGCTGCCAAGTGCGCCTCGCGAGAGGAAATTATGCGCATGGATAGACAGGGGGAGTTCATTCCGTTCACGCCGGCGCTTAAAAAATTGTTTGAAACCGACCTATAACGAAACACCGCCTGTCAAACCGGCAGGCGGTGCTTTTCATTCCGGATAGAGCCACAAAACCCTTTCCTACGGAAAGTCAATGAAATGGAGCGGATATGAAATCCGTCCTTACAAGTCAATCTAATCTTATGGAGCGAGTGGGAAGGGGCCCACGAGCTTGCGGGACCTATTGTTTAGGTAAGCAATATGAAGAAACAACTTTTGCCCATAACATTTTCTTCCATAAAGTTCTTGAAGGGGAGTTTGAGGGGGGACTTCTTTCAAGAAGTCCCCCCTCATCGTCTCTTTATACCATCTCATTCAGCGTCTGCTGATACGCCTTGCACTTGGCAGAGCAGTCGGCAAGGTCGGCGCCTTCCAAGAGATAGTAGAATTTGATCTTGGGTTCGGTGCCCGAGGGACGTGCCACGATCACGTCGCCGTTTTCGAGCTTGTAGTACAGCACGTTGGATTTGGGCAGACCCGTGGACACCTGTGCGCCCGTCGCGCAGTCGGTGATCAGGCCCGTCTTGTAGTCACGCAGCTCGACAACGGCCACGCCACCGAAAGCCTTAGGCGGATCATTACGCAGACCGTCCATCAGAGCCGCCATCTTGACAGCGCCGTCAAGCCCCTCCATGTAGATCTCCACGTTGGTCTCATAGCAGAAGCCGTAGCGCTCAAACAGAGCCTCCAGCGCGTCGGACAGCGTCATACCCTTGGCCTTATAGTAGGCCGTCATTTCCACGATCAGCATGGTGGCGACCACTGCGTCCTTGTCGCGAGCGTAAGAGCCCTTGAGGTATCCGTAGCTCTCCTCAAAGCCGAACAGATAGGAATAATTACCCTTGGCCTCGTGGTTCTTGATGACCTCACCGATGAACTTAAATCCGGTCAGCACGTTGTACATCGTCACACCGTGCGAAGCACAGATCTTTGCGGCCATCTCGGACGTTACAATCGTCTTGACGGCATACGGATCGGGCGGCATGGTGTTCGTGTCCTCGTAGGCCGTGATGATATAGTCGATCAGAAGTGCGCCCATCTGGTTGCCCGTGATGGTGGTAAAGCTACCGTCGCGCGTTCTCGTCATGACGCCCACGCGGTCAGCGTCAGGGTCGGTGGCGATGATCAGATCACTGCCCACGCGGTCAGCAATCGCCTGACCCAGCTTGAATACCTCGGGGTATTCGGGGTTGGGCTTTTCTACCGTCGGGAAGCCACCGTCAATGACCATTTGCTCGTCGACCGTGTACAGCTTCTTGAGCCCCAGGCGGCGCAGGATCTCGGGAATGAGCTTGTGGCCCGTGCCGTGCAGGGGAGAGTAAACAATAGCCAGATCGTCAGCCACGGCGCTCACAGCGGCAGGATTGACTGCCTGCTTCAACACAGCGCTCAGATATTTCTCGTCCATCTCGGCACCGATGATCACGATGCGACCGTCCGCGACAGCCTCGTTGTAGTCTGCCAGATGAACATCCTCGAAAATGTCGAGAGCCTGCATGGAAGCGGCTACCGTGTCGGCATGCTCGGGGGGCAGCTGTGCGCCGTCCTCCCAGTAAGCCTTGTAGCCGTTGTATTGCTTGGGATTGTGCGATGCGGTGATGTTGATGCCGGCAACACAGCCCAGCTCGCGCAGGGCAAAGGACAATTCGGGCGTGGGGCGCAGGGCATCAAACAAGTAAGCGCGGATGCCAGAAGCGGCCAGGACGCACGCGGCAGTCTTGGCAAAATCATCCGAATGATAGCGGCTGTCGTAGGCGATAGCAACACCGTCAGCGGCGCGGCCTTCCTTGAGAATGAGGGCGGCCAAGCCTTGGGTCGCATAGGCAACGGTATGAACGTTCATGGCGTTCATGCCCACCTTCATGGTGCCGCGCAGACCTGCCGTGCCAAAGGAAAGGTAGCAGGAAAAGCGCTGGCGGATCTCATTTTCATCCTCACGGATGGACAGAAGCTCGGCGCGTTCTTCTTCGGTCAGCTTGTCAGATGCCAGCCAACGGTTGTAGTTGTCAAGATAGGCGTTGCTCATGATGATCCTTTCCGTCGGCCGGGCCGACTGTGAAGTAATGTGGGGGATTTATGCGGTTTTTTCTTGCAGATATTGGCGAAGCGCAGATGCCAACTGATCCGGGCAGGAGGTGGGCTTGAAGCCGCAACGAATGCCCGAAAGGCGCTCGATGGCCTCCTCGACCTTCATGCCGATGAGCAGGCGAGCAACACCCTGTGTGTTGCCGGCGCAGCCGCCCGTGATCTTCACGTCACGGATGACGTCGTTCTCTACGTCGATCTCAATATGGCGGGAGCAGACCCCGCGGGGTGTGTACGAAATGTGTTCCATAAAATTACCTCTCAAAAAACAGAATATGCCTCAGATCATCTGATATATGCCTAGAGGCAGATAAGTGGGGGAGTGTACGGATAAATAAAGCAAAAATGCTAAAAATTCTCGTTCCGGCGCCAAAAGACCCGCTTGCTTTTCGTATGATACCTCAAAGCAGACGTCAAAGGGATGTCCGGCGCCTATCAGGATCTCATCGTCCGAGCGGGGGCGGCAATCGGCTCGCAAGAGGGACAGAGAGCAGGCGGACGCGGCGGTGAGCAATTTGGAGAGCGAGACGTGCTCCGGCTCTTGCCAAAAGACGAACTCAAAGCAAAAGCTCTTTTCGGGAAGCAGAGACACCGGCCAGGTCAACCCGCGACGGCATAAGCCAAATACGGTGGAGTGGCGGTTGTCCGAGGTGGTAACGCTGCAGGTCAGAACGATCTTGAGCTCGTATTTTTCGATCAGACTGTAAAAGCGAACCAGCTTGCCGTCCTGGGTGTTTTCCAAGGGAAGAATGCAATATTCGCAAAGACCGTTGAACACCTGCTCGCACACGCCGGTGAAATTGTCCGAATAGACGGCACGGGCCGAGGGCAGGGTACGGGAAAAATGCAAAAAGGCTTCGTCGGCGTAGATGCTGTGCTGGTAGGCAATGGCACCACGCGCAAAGGACTCGATGGGCTCGGTCCGCCCAAGCAGGTGCCCGGCGAGAGTGGCAGAGTCGCGGACCTTTTCCACAAGCGTTCTGTAAAAGCAGATCTGCTCGGTGGTGGACAGATGAGAATACAGTTGTGCAAGAGGTCGCTCGTGCTCCTCCATGGGAATCGGGGGAGAGGGCAAAGCGGTCTTTTCATGAAAGGCGGCAATGGCGTCTACGTCCAATTGTCCGGCGCCCTTGCCCGTTTCTTGCATGGATTCAAAGCAGGCCTTTGCCAATTCCTCTGCATGGATGTAGCCGCACTCCAAAAGGCGGCTGATACGGCGATGGAGATCGTCCATATTGCCGATCTCCACGCGTATATTCTGTTGCAGCCGCTCATGGGCGGCATTTGAATCGATCGAATGCTTCATGCGGTTCATTCGGCCTCGTCTGCACCGCTTGCGGTGCGGTCTTCGTCGGTCGACTCGCAGGCGGTGTCACCCTCGATAGCAGCGGCCACGTCAGCTTCCACGCGATCTGCCACTGGGGCGTCCGTTAGCTCTTCGTCCTCGTACGCATCGAGGTCGTCGAAACCGTCCAGCATGTACTGCTCCTCGAGTGTCTCTCGCGTCTCCTCGTCAAGCGACGGGTCGTATGCGTAGTCTGCGGAGGCTTCTTGCTCTGCGGTGTCCTCCACCGCGGAGGTCTGTGTGGACTCCGAGTCTGTGGTCTCTTGCCCGGAAACGATCTCTTGCTCTCCGGGTTCCACGTTCTCCGCGTTTTCAACTTCATCAACGGGAGGATAGATCATATAATCCTCGCGGCAGGGCTTGGCACCGCGGCGGGATTTGCGGGTGAACAGGAAGGACACCCAGGCCAGATAATAGCGGAGGGAAAGACGGGGCTTTTGAACCTTACTCATGCGGTTTTGCGGCGCAAAGGTGCCCTCTTCCTCATCATAGTAATCGTCCAGGTCGGTGGACAGTCCCTTCTGACCCAGCTTGGCATCGGCAAACTGCTGAATGAGGGCGATGATGACGGCAAACAGAGGAACGCCGATGATCATGCCGAAAATGCCCCACAAATTGCCCATGACGGAGATGGCGATAATGACGCACAGGGAGCTGACGCCGGTGCGGTCGCTGAGCACCTTGGGCTCGATGATATTACCGTCGATCTGACCGACAACGACGATGAGAATGATCAAAAGAATGATCTTTTCAGGCGCGGAGATCAGGACGATAAAGGCGGTGGGAATGGTACCGATGATGGGACCGAAGAAGGGAATGATATTCATCACGCCCATGATGGTTGCAAGCATGGGGGCGTAGGGAATACCAAAGATCGTGAAGGCGATGAAGTAAACGACACCGACGATCAGGGCATCGAGCAGCTTGCCGCCAAGGAAGCCGCCAAAGGTGGAGTGCGCCAGATTGGCCGTCTTGTAAATGAAAGAATTTTGCTTCTCGTTCAATATTGCCGTGGTCAGCTTCTTGACCTGTGCCAGTCTTTTTTCCTTGGAGGCAAGCAGGTAGAAGGAGATGAACAGGGAAAGGATCACGTTGGAGATGGTGGAAAACAGCTTGGCACCGTAGGACTTGATGTTTTCCAAAAGAAGGTTGAACAGATCCCCCGCATTGCCCAGTACCGTTTCCAACAGGGCATTGATCTTATCCAATGACAAGAATTCCTGCTCCACGCCGTCAGGCAGGAGGTTGGGGAAATTGGTCATGACGTTGGCGATGAACTGATTGAGGTTGGTAATGGCGTTTGCCATGTAGTTCTCATACTGTGCCACCAGGGCTCTGACGCTGTTGATCAGCTGGGGGATAATGAGCAACCCGATAGCGGCGATGATCAGAATGAAGAACAGATACGTGCAAAAGATGCTGAGCATACGCCGGGGAATATCAGGGCGGATGCGGTGAAGAACGCGTCTTTCAAAGAAATTGAGAATGGGGTTAGCAAGGTAGGCCAGCGCCGCGCCACCGATGACAGGGGCAAGTACACTGAAAATGCCCTTGAACCAGGAGGAAACAGCGGGGAGATTACTGATGACGTAGAAAAAGAGTACAAGCGCCGCAAAAACAACGGTTGATACAGAAAAAACAATATTGCGGTGTGTCTGACCTTGCTTGTCCTGTCGGTTCATCGGTATCTCACCTCCCATTCAAAAAAGTAGCTCGTGTGAAGGTATGGACAGTATACACATCACCACAGTATATTGTACCCTTTTTTTACCCTTCCGTCAAGACCTTCGTGGTATATTTTTTATAAAATTAATATTATATTCCCGCGCGAGAGACAAATGACTTGCTTTTTTCGCGCTTTTGTGTTATCATAAACGCAGAGTAATCTTGTGGGAGGAAATGATGAACGCAAGAGAGACCCGGTGCATGCCGGCTTATGCCAAAATCAATACGTACCTGGCCGTGACGGGTGTGCGCCCGAACGGTTATCATACCCTGCTTTCCCATATGCAGGCGGTGTCTCTGCAGGACACCCTGACGCTGTATTGGCAAAGAGGCGAGGGGGACAAGATAGAGATTCATCTGTCCTGTGACCGCCCCGACGTTCCCACGGACGAGCATAATCTCATTTGCCGCGCCGCGCGTGCCCTGTTTGCGGCGCTGACCGATCTGGGACATGTATACGGAGGATGCCTTGAGGTCCATCTGGAAAAGCAGATTCCCATGGCGGCAGGCCTGGGTGGCGGCAGCGCCGACGCAGCGGCGACGCTGTGCGGTCTGAACGACTTGCTCGGACACCCGTTTAGCACCGACGCGCTGTGTGAAATCGGCGTGAAGCTGGGAGCGGATATACCGTTCTGCGTCAGAAGCATAACCGGAGACGGTGCGAGTATGACGGCGCGAGGAATTGGGGAGGTGTTGGAGGCGGCCCCCGGACTTTTACCCACGTGGTATCTGGTTGTCGCCTGTCATGGAGAAGGCGTGTCCACTCCATGGGCGTACCGTCGTTTGGATGAAGAAGGCGTGGTCGATGCCGATGCAGAGTCTTCGTATCAAACCTTCTTGTCGGCCTTGATAAGCGGCGTGCCGGCGCAGCTGGCTAACGCTTCGTATAACTGCTTTGAACGCGTTGTCCTGTCCGCGCGTTCCGCCGTGCAAGACCTGATGGATGCCATGACGCAAGCCGGTGCGACGCTTGTCCGCATGAGCGGTAGCGGCCCCTCTGTGTTCGGCGTGTTTGAACTGGAAAGCGACGCACAACAGTGCGTGGATGCTTTGAAGCAAAAGGGAATCCCGGCACATTTGTGCCGTCCCCTGTAACGTAAGATGCGGTCGTGTGTTCTTACAACGGATGCACGGCCGCTTTTTTTGATATCCTCGGGCAAATCGTTCCACTTTTATGCAAAAAAGTAAGCGGCACTCTTGACTTTTATTCAATAAAAAGGTATAATAATACATTATAATAGGCAAAGTGTGCAATATGCACGCCCATCAATCCCAAAGAGAGGTATTTTAACTATGGCATCTATGACAAGAAGACAGGCACGCGAGGCGGTTTTTGAGCTGTTGTTCGAGACGGAATTCGATACGGACCGCACCCCACAGGAGGTACTGGCCCTGGCGCGTGAGGACAGAGATCTTGGCGAGGACTCTTACGTCGAGACCACCTATCTTGGCGCGATGGCACACCGCGGAGTGCTGGACGTTCTGCTGTCCAAATTCTCTCACGGCTGGAAGACGGACCGTATGTCGCGGGTCAGCCGTGCCGTACTGCGTCTTTGCACCTACGAGATGCTGTATTGCAAGGATATTCCCACCAACGTCTCTCTCAACGAGGCCGTTGAGTTGGCTAAGAAGTTCGATGACCCCAAGGCGCGCGCCTTTGTCAACGGCGTGCTCAACAGCATCAAGGGGGAGATCGAAAGCAGGGGGGCAGAGGCTGTGATCGCCAACTGCGAGGCGGCATTGGCCGATGCAGAAGCGCCCGTTGAAGCTGCCGAAGAAAATGAATAAGAACCTTTATATCGGTATCGACACCAGCAACTATACCACCTCGCTTGCGCTGTGCGACGGGGAGGGGACGGTGCTTGCCAACCTCAAGGCTCCTCTGCCTGTCAAGGAAGGGGAGCGGGGATTGCGTCAGAGTGATGCCGTGTTTGCTCACGTCAAAAACCTGCCGCCCTTGATGGCAGAGCTGAAATTGATATTGCATGACCCGGAGGGGGGCAAGGCGGACGTTCGCGGTATCGGCTTTTCCGCAACGCCGCGTCGGAGCGCCGACTCGTATATGCCTTGCTTTTTGGCGGGCAAGGTGGCGGCGGCCTCCATGCAGGCGGTAAAGGAGGTTCCGATGTGCGAGTTTTCCCACCAGGAAGGACACGTCATGGCCGCTTTGTATTCGGCGGGAGTGGCAGACGAGTTGACTCGGCGCGAGTTCGTCGCCTTTCATGTGTCGGGCGGCACGACCGACGTTTTGTACGTCCGTCCCGACGGCGGCCGCTTTGACATTGAAATGATCGGAACCTCGCTGGATCTCCACGCCGGGCAGGCCGTTGACCGCGTCGGCGTAGCACTGGGGCTGAAATTCCCCTGCGGCCGTGAGCTGGAAGCACTGGCGGCCTCCAACACCCAAAGGATACCCAAGCCGCGCACTTGTGTGAAGGGCTTGGATTGCCATTTGTCGGGGCTGGAAAATCTGGCGCTGTCGCTCTATGAAAGGACGGGCGACCGAGCGCTTGTGGCGGCGTATACGCTCGATTTCATCGGGCAGACGCTGTGTGAGATCAGCGCCGAGGTGCGCCGCCGCTATCCCGATATACCTATGGTGTATGCGGGGGGCGTCATGAGCAACCGCCGCATTCAGTCCATGCTGGCCGCACGCTTTTCGGGCACTCATTTTTCCGAGCCGGCCTTCTCGGCGGACAACGCCGCCGGCATCGCGCTGCTTTGCCGGAGAGTATTACAGCATAAAGCATAATCAGTAGCAACGAAAGGAGACTTGCCAATGGCAGATGCCGTATTTACCGTATCCGAGATCAACGAATACGTCCGTATGCTGCTGGACAGCGACCCAAGACTTCGTCGGGTGTGGCTGCGGGGCGAGATCTCCAATTTTACCAATCACTATAAAACGGGGCATTTTTACTTTTCCCTCAAGGACGATCAGAGTGTGCTTCGCGCCGTGATGTTCCGGGGCAACAACAGCCGCTTGACCTTCCTTCCGGAGAACGGAATGCGGGTGCTGGTGTGCGGTGATATCCGCGCCTATCCCCGTGACGGACAGACCCAGATCGTGGTCAGCGATATGCAGCCCGACGGTGCGGGGACGCTCGCCGTGGCCTTTGAGCAGCTGCGTAAAAAGCTGGAGGCGGAGGGGCTGTTTGACTCCGCCCGTAAAAAGCCACTTCCCAAGTATCCTCGGCGCATCGGCGTGATCACCTCACCCACGGGCGCGGCTATCCACGATATCATCCGTATCACGGGACGGCGTTATCCCTTGTGTGAGTTGATTTTGTTCCCGGCTCTCGTGCAGGGAAGCGGCGCCCCCGCCTCGCTTTGCACCGGTGTGGAGTTTTTCAATTCTGTTGACCTGGTGGACGCCATGATCATCGGTCGCGGCGGTGGCTCGATGGAGGATCTTTGGGCGTTTAACGACGAAAGGCTGGCAAGAAGCATTGCCGCGTCGCGCCTGCCCGTCATTTCCGCTGTCGGGCATGAATCCGACGTGACCATCTGCGATTTCGTCGCCGATCTTCGTGCCCCCACTCCCAGCGGTGCGGCCGAGATCGCCGTGCCTGATTGCGAGGAGCTTTCTCTTGTATTGCAAAGCATGGAGACGCGCATGCGGCGCGCGGCGGCCCAGCATCTTGCCCGTGCTCGCGAAGCGTTGGATCGACGTGCGGGGCATCGTCTGCTGACCTCTCCCCGCGCGCTGTTTGACGAGCGACGGATGCATCTTTGTATGCGTGAGGAGCGCATGCTTCGCTTGACGGAGGCCAAGCTGGCGCAGGTACGGGGAGACGTGACCCGCCGCGCCGCACAAATCGAGGCACTCAGCCCCTTGTCGGTGCTGTCGCGTGGATACGCGATGGTCACAGACGGACAAAACAAGCAAGTCATATCTACGGTCGGGAGACTTCGCGAAGGCGATGCCGTCCGATTGCGCTTTGTCGACGGACAGGCAAGCGCGCACATTACGTCGGTCCACCCGGACGCGACGATCAAAGGAGACGAATATGGCAACTGCAAAGCCTGAACATAAGAAAAACGAGACGATGTCCTTTGAAGCGGGTCTTGCTCGCCTGGACGAGATCATTGCCCTTTTGGAAAAGGACGGCGTGCCGCTGGACGAGCTGATGGGGCTGTACGAGGAGGGTGTGGGTCTGCTTCGCACCTGCAACGAGCAGCTGGAGTCTGCGGAACAAAGGGTGCAGATGCTCCAAATATCGTCCGATGGCACGAGAGCCCATCTGGTACCCTTTGCCGAGGAGGGCGAAGCATGAGCATCATGCAACGGAACGAGTTGCTGCAAAGACTGTTAGCAGATGCAGACCTTGTCACAGAGGCACTTTCTGCCCGCTTTTCCTTAGTGAACAGTCAGGGAGAGGGAATATGCCCCCCCGTTCTCAAGGAGGCGCAAGACTATAGCCTGATGGCCGGCGGCAAGCGGATTCGCCCCGCCCTGGTAATAGAAGTGTGCAAAATGCTGGGTGGTGACGTCAAGGACGCACTGCCTCTGGCCTGCGCCATTGAAATGATACACACCTATTCGCTCATACACGACGATCTGCCTTGCATGGATAACGACGATCTGCGTCGCGGCAAGCCGACCTCGCACAAGGCCTTTGGCGAGGCGACGGCGATCTTAGCCGGCGACGGCCTTCTGACCGACGCCTTCCTTTTGGCAGCCTCGAATCCCCGTGCGGAGGTGGTGCAAAGAGCCGTCCGCGTGCTGTCACAGGCGGCGGGAAGCATGGGCATGGTCGGGGGACAGGTAATGGACCTGGAGGGCGAGACAAGGCGGCTTTCCTTGGACGAGCTATTGCAGCTGCATGCCCAAAAGACGGGAGCTTTGATCTGCGCGGCGGTACAGCTTGGTGCCATCGCAGCAGGCGAGGCAGAGGATAGTCCCGCTTGGAAGGCTCTGACGACCTATGCCAACCGCATCGGTCTTGCCTTTCAGGTCGTTGACGATGTGCTCGACGTAACGGCGGATGCCGCCCTGCTCGGTAAATCCAAGGGCAAGGACAAAGCCGTCAACAAAACCACTTTTTTGACGTACTATACGGTAGAGGAAGCACAGGCGTATGCCGACCGTCTGACGGACGAGGCTGTGTCAGCCGTGGCTTCCATTGACCATGAGGGCTATTTGCAGGCCTTAGCGGAATATTTGGCAAAAAGAATTTATTAAGGCAAGGAGCGTCTACCATGCGCATCGACGTATATTTAACTCAATACGGCCATGCGCCCAGTCGTGCCCGAGCACAGCAACTCATTGAGGCAGGGCAGGTCAAAATGGACGGTGTGACCGTGTCCAAGCACAGCCTTCAAGTGGACGAAAATCTTACACACACCGTGGAGATTGGAGAGGACATTCCTTACGTCGGTCGTGGCGGCTGTAAGTTGGAGGCGGCGCTCGATGCCTTTGCGGTGTCGGTCGAGGGCGCGTGGGCGCTGGACATTGGCGCCTCTACCGGCGGCTTTGCCGATTGTCTGCTCCGACGCGGGGCTTCCCGGGTATATGCCATTGATTCCGGCTCGGGACAGCTTGCTCCTGCGCTGCTTGAGGATGCCCGAGTGATCAACATGGAAAAATGCAACGCTCGTTACCTGACGCCCGACGCGCTGGGAGAAGAATTTGTCGCACACGGCGGCGCAGATCTCATCGTCATGGACGTGTCCTTTATCTCGCAGACCTACATCCACCCGATATTGGCCTCCCACCTGCGCCCCGGGGGACGTGCTGTGACTCTCATCAAGCCGCAGTTCGAGGTAGGAAGAGAAGGGCTGGGCAAGGGCGGCATCGTGCGCGAAAATCGCTTCCGTCGCATGGCAATGTCGCGTGTCTTGGAGAGCGCCGCGGTGGTGGGCCTTGTGCCACTTCGCGTCATGCGCTCCCCCATTGAGGGCGGCGACGGCAACGTAGAATACCTGGCCCTGTTTGGCTTGGCGTCAGAGACGGATACCCGTCCGCTGACCGTCGAGGAATTGCCGGCGGGACTGTTTGCATATAAGACAACCTAAGAAAGAGGCTTATCGATCATGAAAAAAATCGCACTGATCACCAATTTTAATATTCCGGACAAGGTAAACGCCGCGATCGCTGTGGTGCAAAAGCTGCAGCAGCACGGGTGTGAGGTCATCACACCCATATACAATCGGGAGAAGATCGCCCGCCATCGCTTTGCACGAGGCAAGCTGGAGTTGACTTACGTGTCGCAGGATGCTATGTACTCCGAGGCGGAGCTGCTCATCATCCTGGGCGGCGACGGTACCATCCTGGAGGCTTCCCGCCGCGCGGCCATGCGCAAGATCCCTATTTTGGGTATCAATCTTGGTCACCTTGGGTATATGGCGGAGCTGGAGCTGGATGAGCTGGATCTTTTGGACGGTCTCTTTACGGGTGACTATACCGAGGAAAAACGCTCTATGATCAGTGTGGAAATTCTGGACGAGGAGAAGACGCGCATTGCTTCCTTTGCCCTCAACGAGGCCGTGATCACGGGCGGCGCGTCGGTGGCTCGTATCATCGACCTGGAGCTGAGCGAGGGCGGTGAGCTGATCACCAACTACCGCGCCGACGGTCTCATCGTGGCAACGCCGACGGGCTCTACTGCCTATTCGCTGTCTGCAGGCGGCCCCATTGCCGACCCCCGCATCAACTGCCTGTGCGTCACGCCCATCTGCTCCCATTCGCTCGCGGCCCGTCCTCTGGTGTTCCCGGACAGTGCCGTGCTGGAGATCCGCAACACCTGCCAGCGGGAAAAGATGCTGTACGTCACGGTAGACGGACGCATCAACTACGAGCTGTACCGTGGCAATATCGTGCGTATCACGCGCTCGCCCATGGTAACCACGCTCATCCGACTCAAAAAATACAGCTTTTATCACAAGCTGCGCTCCAAGATGAATAAAGAATAAGCAAGGCACGAAAGGAAACTGTCAACATGAAAAAGAATCGTCAGGAAAAGATTTTGGAATTGATCGAGCGCTATCCCATCGGTACCCAGGACGAGCTGATCGCCTATCTGCGCGAATATGACTGCAATGCCACGCAGGCGACCGTTTCGCGCGATATTCGTGCCCTTAAGCTGATCAAGGTGCTCATGGAGGATGGCAGCTATCGCTATATTTTGCCTCAAAACAAGGACGACCGTGCTGAGGGCGGGATGGCAGGACTGAATTATCATAAAGCGTACGCCGATTCGATTTTGTCGGTGCAGTATGCGATGAATAACGTCGTCATTAAAACGACCCCCGGCATGGCGTCCGCCGTGGCACTGATGCTGGACCATACCAACCACGACATGATGCTGGGCACTGTCGCGGGCGACGATACCATCATCGTTGTTACCCGCAGTACAGAGGAATCCCTGGCTCTTGCCTCCAGCATTGAACAACAGAGAAAATAACGCCTGACCGAAAGGAGGTGCCCTATGCTTCGCACGTTGCATATTGAGAATATTGCCGTCATCAAATGCGTGGATATTGCCTTTGACGAGGGCCTTACCGTGCTGACGGGTGAGACGGGCGCGGGTAAATCCATTCTGATCGACAGTCTGGGGCTGCTTTTGGGCGGCAAATTCAGCCGCGAGATCATCCGGACGGGTGAGAGTACGGCAACGGTCAGCGCGGTGTTCGATAGCCTTACGGAGGAGACGGCCGCGGCACTGGCCGAGCTTGGCTATGCCCCCGATGAGGACGGCACACTACTGCTCCGCCGCGTCTTGCACGCCGACGGAAGGAGCACCATACGCATCGGTGGCCAGCCCATTACGGCCACACTGGCGCGTGAGATCGGCCGCTATCTGCTCAATATTCACGGACAAAATGACAATCAGCGTCTGCTTCAGAAGTCGACGCATCTGCACCTTTTGGATGCGATGGGCGATTTTGCGGACGAAAAGAGAGCATACGCCGCGGCGTACGGCCGCTTGTGCGACTGCGAGCGCGAGCTGGCAGCGCTGGGACAGAGCGACGCCGAAAAGCTGCGCCTGCGCGAGATGCTCGAATATCAGATCAAGGATATCGAGGCCGTCAAGCTCAAGGCGGGCGAGATCGATAGCTTGAACCGCGAGCGTGAGCGCTTGCGTAATATAGAAAAAATTGAAAAACACGTTAAATTCGCCTCGCAGGTGCTTGACAGCCGCGAGAAAAGCGCGTCGGTCGCCTATCTGTTAGGCAGGGGAAGCGCTTCGCTTCGCCAGATCGCCGACGTCATTCCCGAGGCGGCTGATATGGCCGAGCAGCTCGACGATATGATGTATCGCGTGCGGGATATGGCCGAGGAGGTGCGTGCTTGGTCGGACGACGATGCGGGCGACCCCACGGCGCGTCTTGACGCCATTGAAGGCCGCCTGGATCAGATCTCCCGCTTGCAACGCAAATACGGCAAGACCGAGGAGGAGATCCTTTCCTTCCTGGCCCGCGCCAAAGCGGACATGGAAGGCCTTGACACGGCAGGCGAGCGATTTGCCGCGCTGGAGCGGCAGAGAAGTGCGCTTCGCGAGGAGTGCAGACTGCTGGCAGGTGCCTTGACCGAGCGCCGCCGCGCGGTAGCAGAGGAGATCACCGAGCGTATTCGCTCCGAGCTTGCCTATCTCGATATGCCCAAGGTGCGCTTTGCGGTGTCCATTCGCAAAACGGAGGATTTCACTGCCACGGGACAAGACGACGTCGAATTTCTGATCGCCACCAACCCGGGAGAACCCTTGCTTCCCATGATCAAGATTGCCTCGGGCGGTGAATTGTCCCGACTCATGCTGGCGCTGAAAACGGTGCTTAACGACCGCGACGGCGTGGGATGCGTCGTGTTTGACGAGGTCGATACGGGTATCTCGGGCAAGACCTCGCGCAAGGTAGGTATTCGGCTTTGTCAGATGGGACGCAACGTACAGGTCATCTGCATCACCCACGCGGCGCAGATCGCCTCCCTTGCAGACACGCATCTGTTGATTGAAAAGAATGAAATCGACGGCCGCATGGAGACGAGCATATGCCCCTTGGATGATGAGGACCGCGTGGACGAGATTGCCCGTATTTTGGGTGGTATTGAGGTCACCGAAACGCAACGCACCGCGGCAAGGGAGATGATTGCGGAGAGAAATAGTATTCACTAAATCCTCCACGACTTCTCCTTTTGACGCGCGTACAGCTTTGCGCCGCGCTGTGCTGTATGAATTGTTCATTCTTTGCCGCGCGGCAAAGAACGAACCAAGAAAGCGCGCCAAGGCGTTCCCCCTTGGATCCCCCGGCATTGCCGCACTACAAAGAGAACCAAGAGATAAACATAAAAAACTGTTGTGTGGTGCTTCAAATACAGCCAACACGCGCGGCAGGCGCAGATAGCAAAAAGTCTTGCGGGTTTCTTAAGGGCATCAGGCCCTTAAGTCCGTTTTCTTGGTTCGTTCTTTGTCGGACGACAAAGAATGAACGTCAAAAATCGCATACCGAACGCGCGCAACAAGGTTGCGCTGTGTGAGGCTGTAGGAGAAGTTGTTCGAAAATTGAAAGGAGATTGCGCAATGAAAAAACGTTTTTTAAAAAATCTTTTTCAGATGATCCCATTCTTGGTGATGGATTTGGTAATGCTCGGTGTGTCCTTTCTTTTCTTTTTATCAGACGAACCCGATGTTGCGTTGATTGCTATTTTTTGGTTTGGTGTGCTCTTGTTTTTCAACATATGCGGCTTGTACTGGATGGCACAGACCGTTGTGATTGACGAACGAGGCATTACTCGCTATTTTTTCAAAAAGCAGTTGGAACATATTCCGTGGTGGGAGATTTTATCGGTGAGAAAGGCATATCATAACAGAAGTAGCTGCTATGAATTTACGCAAGATCGGATCGCTCCCGGATTTGTTGATGTCAAAGCATGCTTGCGCCTTGATCGCAGAAAAGCCATCAAGCGAGCCGTCCTTGCCTATGCACCGCCACATATCAGGAAACAAATGGAGGACTTGAAATAACGTGCCAAAACCCCTAAAAACCAACGCCATGCGCCAGCTTGACGCCGCCCGCATCGCGTATGAACCCAAAACGTATATCGTCGATGAAAACGACCTCTCGGGCGTCCATATCGCCGAGCAGATCGGTCTGCCCTTTGAGCGTACCTTCAAGACGTTGGTCGCTACGGGCGATAAGACGGGTCCCTTGGTGTTCTGCCTGCCCGTTCACCGCGAGATCGACCTGAAAAAGGCTGCCGCTCTGACGGGCAACAAAAAGATCGAAATGGTGCACGTCAAGGACCTGCTCGCCCTGACGGGCTATATCCGCGGCGGCTGCTCGCCCATCGGCATGAAAAAGAAGTTCCCAACGATCGTCCATTCCTCCGCCCTTGACCATGACAAGATCACGGTCAGCGCAGGATGTAAGGGGATTCAACTGCTCCTGTCCGTCCGTGAGCTGCTTGCGTTTTTGAACGCCAAAACGGCAGATTTTTGCCTGCCTGAGGCTTGATTTTGAGGAAAAAAGCCCCGAAAGGGCAAAAATATTTGATTTTACTCCCGTTTTGCTCTTGCGAAACGAGAAACAATCGTGTATAATGTATAAGTTATGAATATTATTTACTGTCAGTAAAGGAACAATAAAATGCTGAACATCAAAGCGACTATCGCACAAAAAATTCTGGAGTGCATCAAGAACATCTCTCCCAACGTGGAAATGGCCGCCGCCGATATCGCCGGCTGGCTGGAGTATCCCCCCGACGTGAGTATGGGCGACCTTGCGTTTCCTTGCTTCCGTTTGAGCAAGACGTTGCGTCGCGCACCCGTGCAGATCGCCTCTGCCATCGCAGAAGGACTCAACGGCGGTTGTGAGTATATCGACCACGCCGAAAACGTCAATGGATACCTGAATATGACGCTGTCCGCCACCGCGCTGACCGCTCGCGTCCTGCCCGAGATCCTCGAAAAGGGCGAAACATACGGCGCACCCACCTTTGGTGAGGGCAAGACTGTGGTGCTGGACTACTCCTCGCCCAACGTCGCCAAGCCCTTCCACATCGGCCACCTTGGAACAACGGTCATCGGCCATTCGCTCAAAAAGCTGCACGAGTTTGCCGGCTACCAGTGCGTCGGCATCAACTATCTCGGCGACTGGGGCACCCAGTTCGGTAAGCTCATCGTAGCCTACCGCCGTTGGGGCAACCGCGAGATGATTGAGGAGGGCGGCGTTGATAAGTTGGTCGAGCTTTACGTCAAGGTCAACAACGCCATCTCGGGCAACGAAGCCGAGGGCATCGCCCCCGATCCCCAGCTTGCCGACGAGGCGCGTGCCGAGTTCCACAAGCTTGAGCTTGGTGACGAGGAAAACATCGCGCTGTGGAAGTGGTTCGTTGAGATCAGCCTTGCCGAATACGAGCAGACCTACCGTCAGCTCGGTATCACCTTCGACTCCTACAAGGGCGAGAGCTTCTACACCGATAAGATGCCCGCTCAGGTGCAAAAGCTGCGCGATATGGGCCTGATGCAGATCAGCGACGGCGCCAGCATCGTCGATCTGGAGGCGTACGGCATGCCGCCTTGCCTCATTCTCAAGCGCGACGGGTCGACCCTGTATCCCACCCGCGACATCGCCGCCGCTGTTTACCGCAAGAATGAGTATAACTTCGATAAGGCCATCTACGTCACCGCCGCCCAGCAGAGCCTGCACTTTGCCCAGTGGTTCAAGGTGGTCGAGCTGATGGGCTACGATTGGTACGATCAACTGGTCCACGTGCCCTACGGTATGGTGAGTATCAACGGTGCCAAGCTGGCAACGAGAACGGGTAACGTCGTGCTGCTTCGCGATCTGTTCGCCGCCGCGATCGACAAGGTGCGTCAGATCATGGACGAGAAAAACCCCAACCTGGAGAATAAGGACGAGGCCGCTGAGGCCGTCGGCGTGGGTGCCATCGTCTTCTACTACCTGTCCAACAACCGCATCAAGGATATCAACTTCAACATGGAGGATGCCCTGAGCTACGACGGTAATACCGGTCCTTACGTGCAGTACACCTATGCGAGAACCTGCTCCATCGTCCGCCGTGCCAATGATGCAGGTGTGACGATTGAGGGAGATCTGAATGCCGTGACCGAGCCGCAGGAGAAGGAGCTGCTCAAGACGCTGTCCCGTTTTGGCGAGTGTGTCGAGGGTGCCATCCGCGACTACGAGCCGAGCGAGATTACCCGCTACATTCTCGACGTGGCCGCCGCCTTCAACCGCTTCTACCACGATTGCCCCATCCTCTCAGCCGAGGACGAGAGCGTACGCAAGCTGCGCCTGGCTCTCACCGCCGCTACCAAGACGGTGCTGGGCAACGCATTTGAGCTCATCTGCCTGCGCAAGATCGAGCAGATCTGATTTGATTAAAATTTATTGAGATAACGAGGTATACAATATGTCCGGACATAGCAAATGGGCGAATATCAAGCACAAGAAAGAAAAGACCGACGCGCAAAAAGCGAAAATTTTCACCAAGATCGGTAAAGAGATCACCGTGGCCGTCAAGATGGGCGGCGGCGACCCCAACTCCAACTCCAAGCTGCGCGATCTGATCTCCAAGGCAAAATCCAACAACGTCCCCAACGATAACATCGAGCGTTGCATCAAAAAGGCGCTGGGCGCACAGGACGTCAACTACGAGGAGATCGTATACGAGGGCTACGGCCCTGCCGGCGTTGCCGTCATCGTTGAGACCACGACGGATAACCGCAACCGTACCGCCGGCGAGGTTCGCCACTACTTTGATAAATTTGGCGGCAATATGGGTCAGACGGGCTGCGTCAGCTATATGTTTGAGTCCAAGGGTCTGATCATCATCGAGGATGAGGATGAGGAGATCGACGAGGACGTGCTGATGGAAAAGGCACTCGAGGCGGGCGCGGAGGATTTCGCGGGCGAGAACAACGTCTACGAGATCACCACCGAGGTCGACGACGTCTACGACATCAAGGAGGCGCTGGAGGCTGAGGGCTACAAGATCGCTTCGGCCGAGCAGACCAAGCTTCCCAACACCTACGTCGAGCTGACGAGTGAAGACGACATCAAGCATATGTCGCTGCTCCTTGAGTACCTTGACGATAACGACGACGTGATCAACGTCTACCACAACTGGGAAAACGAGCAGTAATAGTAAAACCGGGAGAACCCTTTGCGGGGTCTCCCGTTTTCTATGGCTAACAGTTGTTGTGGAGAAGATGGGGGAGGGGGCCCCGCTTCTCGCGGCAGTACCTAAGGGTTAGCGTACATACTTTCCCTATTTGACAATAAATATTCCCTCAATAAAGTTCTTGAAAGGGGTGTGGGGGAAACTTCTTTCAAGAAGTTTCCCCCACAAAAATATTCACGCTTTTTTCTTGTCAATCAGTCTGTGCACGAGCTTCACAACTTCCACGATGGGAATGATGCAAAGGCCCAGGCCCATGGCAATGAGATACTCGTCGATGCCGATGGCGACCATGCCGAACAGGTCAGCCACGGGTGCGATGAGAACGACGAGCGAGGTCAGAACGAGCGAGAGCAGTCCCGCGCCCCACAGCCAAGCGTTCTGACGCTTGAGAGCGAAAATGGAGCCGCGCAACGAGCGCATATTGAAGGAATGGAACACCTCGCACATGGCCAGCGTCAAGAAGGCCATGGTCGTGCCGTGGACGCTGTTGGTGATCTCGAAGTCACCCGTTTCATACCAGTGACCTACGAAATAGGAGATCATGGTGATGGCTGTGACCAAAATGCCCTGGTAAGTGACCGCCGCACCCAAGCCACCGGCGAAGATGCCTTCCTTGGAGTCGCGGGGCTGACGCTTCATGACGTTAGCCTCGGGTTGCTCCATGCCCAGCGCCAAAGCAGGGAAGCAGTCGGTGATCAGGTTGATCCAAAGCAACTGTACCGGCTGGAAGATGGTAAAACCCAAAAGCGTCGCAAAGAAGATCGCCAAAACCTCGGAGAGGTTGGAGGCAAGCAGGAACTGAATGGCCTTGCGGATGTTGTCGTAGATGCGGCGGCCCTCGGCGGCGGCCGATACGATGGTGGCGAAGTTGTCGTCCGCCAGGATCATGTCGGCCACGTTCTTGGTCACGTCCGTGCCCGTGATGCCCATGCCGATACCGATGTCAGCGTTCTTGATGGAGGGCGCGTCGTTGACGCCGTCCCCCGTCATAGCGGTGACCTTGCCCTTTTTGCGCCAAGCGTTGACGATGCGGGTCTTGTGCTCGGGCTGAACGCGGGCGTAGACCGAATACTGCTCTACGGCATTCTCGAATTCCTCGTCCGAGATCTTGTCAAGCTCCGATCCCGTGATGGCCTGCGAAGCACTCGTTATGATACCCAGCTGCATGGCGATCGCCACGGCGGTGTCCTTGTGGTCGCCCGTGATCATGATGGGGCGGATACCGGCCGAGCGGCACTCGTCAATCGCGGGCTTTACCTCGGGACGAACGGGGTCGATCATGCCGACCAAGCCTACAAAGCACAGGTCGTTCTCCACGTTGTCGGAGTCGTAAACAGAAGGCTCGGCGTCCAGCTTTTTGTAGGAGGCGGCCAGTACGCGAAGCGCACGGTCAGCCATACTCTTGTTGGCGGCCAGGATCATCGCGCGGGTTGCGTCGTTGAGCGTGATGGTCTTGCCGTCCTTGACCAGCGCCGTCGAGCATCTCTTGAGGATCTCGTCGGGCGCACCCTTGGTGAACTGAACGAGTGAGCCGTCAGCGGTTTTGTGAACGGTGGTCATCATCTTGCGCATGGAGTCGAAGGGAACCTCGCCCACGCGGACGTATTCTTGCTTTTGATCGTTTTTATCGTAACCCAGCGTCTGTGCGTAGTTGACCAGCGCACATTCGGTGGGCTCACCCACAGCCGTGCCTGCCTCGCGGTCAAACTCGGCGTCCGAGCACATGGACATGGCGGTGGCCAAGAGGATCTCGTCCTCGCCGTAGTGCTCGACGACGGTCATCTTGTTCTGGGTCAACGTACCCGTCTTATCCGAGCAGATGATCTGGGTACAGCCCAGTGTTTCAACGGCGGTCAGCTTGCGGATGATGGCATTTTGCTTTGACATGTTGGTGACACCGATCGACAGCACGATGGTCACGACGGTTGCCAGACCCTCGGGGATTGCCGCAACGGCCAGCGAGATGGCAAGCATAAAGGACGAAATGATAGGCTCAAAGTCAAAGGAGCCGTGGCGCAGAAGCTGAACGGCAAAAATGACCACGCAGATGCCGATGACAAGGTAGGTCAGGATCTTGGAAAGACCTGCCAGCTTGATCTGAAGGGGCGTTTTGCCCTCCTCGGCGTTGGCCAGTGCGTCGGCGATCTTACCCATCTCGGTATCCATGCCCGTGGCCGTTACAACGGCCTTGCCGCGACCGTACACGACGGTCGAGCCCATAAATACCATGTTCTTGCGGTCTCCCAGGGGCACGTCGCCCTCGGCACCGCCAGTCAGAGCCTCGACCTTCTTGTCAACGGGGACCGACTCGCCCGTCAAGGCCGCCTCCTCGATCTTCATCGAGGCACATTCAATGATACGGGCGTCGGCAGGGACGGAGTCGCCCGCCTCGAGCACGATAACGTCGCCTACGACGAGGTCCTCGCTCTTAACGCTGATCTGCTTGCCGTCGCGGATGACCTTGCTCGTCGCCGCGGCAATCTGCTGCAGGGCCTCGATCGCCTGCTCAGCCTTGCTTTCCTGGAACACGCCCAGGATCGCATTGATGAGTACGACGGCGAGAATGATGACGACGTCGGCAGGGAACTCGAAGCCGTGCTGTAAGCCCTCATAGATCTCAAGGCCGGCGGAAATGGCGGCCGCGACCAAGAGAATGATGGTCATAGGCTCTGCCAGCTGTTTGAAGAAGCGGTGAAGCAGGGATTCTTTTTTGCCTTCGGCAAGCTTGTTCTTTCCGTTCTTTTCCAGACGTGCTTGCGCTTCGGCGGCGGCAAGCCCCGTATCGGAGGTTTGCACCTGTTGCATGACGTCCGGAACGGAGGAGCAATAGAATTTCATGTGGTTGCGTTCCTTTCTTGTTTTATGTCTATTTTATTATTGTAACCTGAATAAAAAGACCTATGTACAGGCATTTGCTGTACATAGGTCTGGTCATTTCATTTAAGCCAAGCCAAAATTGGCCAGGATGTTGACTTAAACCGCACAGTGTGCGCTGACTACTCCCCTATGAAAGGGCGTTTTTCGTTACAGATGGTATTATATCATAATCTTGCGCTGTTGTCAAGAAAAATTTGGCAAAAAGCCCGTGTTATAGCCCAAGCGCCGCTTTTGTTGTGATATAAACCAGATCGATATGGCTATCGTAGGTAGCATTTCCATTGGCCGTCAGCACGTAGCGGAAGTTGCGTAGTGTGATGCTCTCGCCGTCACCAAACTGAGCGGGACGCAGATTGCGGCGCATATCGGACAGCGGGATGATCAGGCGGCTCCAGGTGTCGCTCTGGGCAAGACCGTAGTGCGCAAATTTCGCGCGCGGAATGCTGATCTCGTATTCGTGTACGTCCTGCACCTCGTTGAGCTCAATGAAAATGCTGTTGACGGTGTCCAGATCCTTGATCTTGGCCCAGACCACCAGCACGTCCTCGGCGTAGGTGATGGGAATTTCAAGATTAGTCACGTTGGTGCGGAAGTCGTTGACCGTTGCGTCGCCGATACAGCGAAGCGAGGATTTACCGCTCATTTTGTCCGTCGTATCGTAGGACGCACCGTACCACTCCTGCACGATGGCGCCGTCGAGGGCATCATATTCACTCTCGGTGATGAGTCTGCCGCCGTCGGGCGCAGGAGAGGGGACGTAGTCGGTCTGATATTCCACCACGCGCAGGTCATCCAGCTCGATGACCGTGCCGGCGTGGCCGTCGAACATCATATAGAAGCCGGTGATGTGGTGCATATCAAAGTCGGGGGAATAACCGTTGTGGATGTTAAAGGACAGCTCGATCTCATGCCAGCCGTCGCCCGTCAGTGTGTGGTTCCAGCAGTATTGGCCGCCGTTTTGATCGATCACACGGAAGAAGAAGGTCGCCTGTCCGCCCTGTGCACCGTAAATGGCGTCGTGATCGCAGACGATGCCGTCGGTGCTGTCAAGAAACAGCCACAGCTTCAGCGTCGTCTTTTTGCGGTCTGTGACACACAGATCAAATTGAGGACCGCTTGCCCAGCACATTTGCTTAAGTCCCCTCGTCTCCTCGAGAAGGACCCAGCGAAGCGCGCCCGTGCCCTCGATTTGAGTTTCAGTGTCAATGGTCGCCTCAGGAACGGCGCAAAGGCCGGGAAGACCGAGGCTATCAAAGCTGATTAGTTGGCGCTGGGTGTAGTTGGACACGTAGTCGCTGTACATTTTCTTCAGGGGAGAGCCCATGGTGCGAGTTTGCAACAGATTTTGAACGCGATCAGAGAGAGACATCGTATTTCCTTTCTCGGTTTTGACCGACAGTGATGGATGGATCAGTCGAACAGTGCGCTCTCAACAGCGGCGCACAGCGCGTGATAGACGGGAAGATGGAACTCCTGGATCTGATAGGTCTGCTTGGCGGGGACGCGGATGGTAACGTCAGCAAGACCGGCCAGCTTTCCACCGCCTTCACCCGTCAGAGCGAGCACCTTGCCGCCAAGGGCGTGAGCCAGGGTTGCGGCGTGGCCGACGTTGGCGGCGTTGCCCGAGGTGGAGATGGCGATGAGCAGATCTCCTTCCTTGCACAGACCGTACAAAAGCTGTGCGTAGGCGTAGGTGGGATCGAGGTCATTGAGGCTCGCGGTCAGAGCGGCCGTCAGCGAGGGGAGCGAGACGGCAGGGAGCGAGCCCTGAAGATTCTCTCGCAGAGGCGAGGGAATGGTGGTGTCACTCACGGGACGCAGGGACAAAAAGCCCTTAAGCAGCTCACCTGCGATGTGATCGCAGTCGGCAGCACTCCCGCCGTTGCCGCAAAGCAGCACCTTGCCGCCGCGGCGATAGGTGTCGATCATCAAGTCTGCTGCTGCCGTGACGTCTTGCTCACAAACGGCAAGGGCAGGGTAGCGCTCGATCAGATTTTGAATATGGTTCATGTCAATTTCTCCTTTGTAAGCCGTTGACGGCGACCGACAGAGCGGCGACGTCACCGATGGATTCGCCAAGCGCGGCGGGAACGATGGTGCAAGCCTTCAGCGATTGCGGAAGCGCTTGCTCGGCGAGAGTCTTATACATTGCCTCATCCAACAGATGTCCGGCTCTGGCATAGATAGAGCCGATGACGATGCGCTCGGGGTTGAGAATGTCGACCAAAACGGCCAGGCCTCGACCCAGCATTTCTCCGCACTGCCGATAGACGGCAAGCGCATCCTCATGTCCCTCGTTGGCACATTCAGCCACGCGCTGTGCGGTGACAGCGGACAATGCGGACTCGTCGGGGCAGAAGGAAGGGGTCAGACCTGCGTCAAGCATCTGACGCGCTTTGGCAACGCCCAGCTGACGCAGCCCTCCGCCCGAGCAGAAGCCCTCGAACGAGCCTGCCTTGCCGTAGCCGACGGGACCATCCTTCTCCAGTGCCATGTGGCCGACCTCACCCGCCATGCCGCAAGTGCCTGAATACAGGGCACCGCCCAGAATGAGCCCTGCGCCAAGACCGGTGCCGAAGGTCAGAAAGATCATATTTTTTGTGCCTTGCCCCGCGCCGAATTTCCATTCAGCCAACGCGCAGGCATCAGCGTCATTTTGCAAGAAGGTAGGGGTGTCGGTTGCATTTTCAAGCATTTCTACGATGGCGATTTCATCCCAACCGGGCAGATTGGGCGGGGAGAGAATGAGCCCCTTTTGCGCATCCAGGGGGCCGCCGCAGCTGATACCGATGGCATCTGCCTTTCCCATCTCCTTGACTGCCGCAAGGATACGGTCCAGACAATCCTTGACGCATCCGTTGTTTTCAAACCGGATCTTTTGGGTGACGTTGCCAAGCTCATCGCCCTTGACGATGGCGATCTTGGTGCCGCCAATATCTACACCGATGTATTGCTTCATATTATGCCTCCCATTCCATCAGGTTCAGCGTCGTTCCGCTCTCGTCCACCGTGCCGATCGCATAAGGCGACAGGCAGACGGGAATGTTCTTGCCCATCAGCGTGATGCTGTCGTCACAAGCCCGTCCGTCGGCCTCCAAATAACGAACGACCATAGCCTCACTGTCCTCGGCCTGCTTGATGGCGGTGACGATGACGTTGTCAGCGGGAGCCTTCATACCCTCAAAGCACTCGCCCAAGGGACCGTGGTGGAAGGTGTCGTTGACGGTGCGAAGGGGCGCCTGCAACAGAGCTGCGCGGCGGTGCGCGTCGGAGGCACCGTTGTAAGCAAACAGGGAATAATCAAACGTCTGCGGACCTCTGTCCATAAAGTGGCAGACCTCGTCGCGGTAGGGCTGTCCGTAGTGGTCGGCGTAGATGGCGCCGCGCAGAACGGTCAGACGGAGCTGATCGGGCGTCGAGTCGTAGCTGTATTTGTTGGTGTTGGCGACGCAAAGACCACCCGACGCAAACCACTTGGAGAAGGGCTCCTCGCCCTTACCAAGCGCTCTTGTGACGGTGCCAAAGGGTATGTCGCATACGACGTTGTCCTTGGCGGGGAAGGTGAACTTGAGCGCCTTGTGGCATTCTCTGAAGTCCACTTCACCATGTACAAGCAACTCGTCACTGCCTGCTTTCAGCGTGTAATCGCGGCTCAAGGTAGAAGAGGCGTAGGTCGTGGTGACGCGCAGTGTCGCGCGGACGGGCCCGCAGGTCAGAACCTTAAAGGTGGGATTGCCAAACTGTCCGCAGACCTCGCCCAGATCGTCGTGACCGTGCGCCCAGGTGTCGCAATCGGTCTCGTCGGTCAGAACGGTGCTCATGCCGCCCTCGGCAAGGATATGTCCGCTTGCCTTGTCCGTAATGCGGGCGATCTCACCACTTGCAGGATCGAATTCCACCCGTAGCTTGTCGTTTTCCAGGCTGTGCTCGGTGGCGGTGAGGGCGGGGAACTCGGCTTGACTCTCACCCAGCGGGAATACGCGGTAGACGCGATAGCCAAAGGCCGGGATCTCGACCGGGAAGGTAACGACGTAAATATCGCTGCCGTTGAGGTGCTCGCCTCGGACGTTTTGGAAGGGAACCTCAACCCCCTTGTCATCCGTGATGCGCGCGGCGCTGACGCGGACGGTCACAGTATCTTTGACGGGGAAGGCGTGCTGGTTGAAGACCACGATGGGCATACCAAGCTTTTCGTGCTCCCAAACGAGGAAATGCTCCATGCCCAGCAGCTTGTAGCCCGTCTCCGAGCCAGCCCCCGTGTCGATCTTGCGGCAGATGGCCTGCAGAGCCCCGTTGATGGCCTGATCGGTGATGCTCATCGTCTCACCATAGAGGTAAGAGGCATCGGTGTAGGCGCTCTCGATCGAGCAGCCCGCCAGGATATCGTGGAACTGATTGAACAGCACGTTTTTCCAAGCCTTATTCAGCTTTTTCCGGGGGTAAGCATAACCGACGAGACGGTTGGCCATGACGCAGAAGCGCTCGGCCGTGAGCAGATTTTCCTCGCAACGGCGGTTCATCGTCTTGACGTAAGAGGTCGCGCTGTAACAGCCGCGAGCGTGATGCTGCAGCTCCTCCTTGACTACGGGAAGATTGGTTTTGTCAACGTTGGTGAAGTACTCGTCTACCGTAGAGAACAGGTCGTCGGGATCCCCCTTGCCCTTGATGTAATCAATGGTTCTGGCCGTGGGACCGCCGCCGTGGTTGCCGACGCCAAAGAAGGCCATGCGGGGCTGACCGTCCTTTTTGATGTCCTCACGGATCTTGTCCTCGAGGTTGGTCTGGTTTTCGTCCAGGTTGTAGCAATCGTGGATGCGGAAGGCGGTGACGGCACTGCCGTCGGCGCTCTCCCAGCGGAACAGATCGAAGTCCTGTGCCTTCTCGTGAGGGCCCGGACGCATATAAACGTAGTTTTGCATGCCGCCCGCCCGCAGGATCATGGGAAGCGAGGCGTTGTGACCAAACGAGTCTACGTTATAGCCGCTTTTGGCAGTCACGCCGAATTTATCCTTGAAATAGCGCTGGGACAGCAGGGTATGGCGGGCAAAGCTCTCGCCCGTGGGGATGTTACAGTCGGGCTGTAGGAACCAACCGCCCGTGATGCTCCAGCGTCCCTCCTTGACCCGCTCTTGAATTTCGGCGAACATCTCGGGATCGCTCTTTTCGATCCACTGATAATACACCGCGCAAGCGCTGGTGAATTTGAAGTCGGGGGTCTCTTTCATGCGGTCCAGGGCACTGCGGAAGGTGGCCAGTACCTCCGAGTATCCGTCCTGCCAGCGCCAAAGCCAGACAGGGTCAAGATGTGCGTTTCCGATCCAGTACATTTTTTTCATACAATCTCCTTTTTTCGGCACCGCAGGGACGCGCGCCGAGAGGGAAAATTTTAGTTGATCTATTATAACATATCGCGCGCGATTTTTCAACAGAAAATAAGAAAAAGGGGCAGATAAATGTGTACCTTCTTGATATTACAGATGACTAAAGGCTGAGTCTGCTGACTCAGCCTTTTCATTATAGGTATTTGTCCTTAAAACACATATAATATATGGTGTGTCCAAATGATAATATTGCACAGATCAAAGCGGCAATCCCATTTATGAACAACGAAACAAGAAAGCCGACAAAAGAAATTATCCAAGTGCAAATTATAATAAAGTCAAGTATTTTTTGCTTTTTAACGTATTTTTTTTGTTCTTGATTAAAATCTAAACCGCTACGGTTACATTTCTTTTTGAGTCGGTTGAGGTTTTTATCACGTGCTTTTTCCTGCCGTTTATCAAGCCATTGTCCAATTTCATCAGCGGTTGCAGCATCATCTAACATTTTTGAGAAATTAGAAGTGCTTTTACTGATGTGATTTAACGCATCACTGGCGGATCGCACATATTCATTGTAATCAAATTTTTTTCTGCACTCTTGGTATATTAATTCTTGTGCCATTAACCGAGCTTGCTCATCGGACAAGTTTTTATTTTTTGATTTACAGAAGGCAACCGTTTTGTGTAACAAGTGGGGGTGACAATTAAGTTCATCCATAACATCTGCTTTAGACATAGAGTAGATTTTCATTTCTTTTTCCTCATCTTTCCAAGAATTTTCAGAAATTCTTATCTTTAACACAATTATAGCGTCAAAAAATGATAAAGTCAAGTGTAAATTCTGATTTTTAACATTTTTTGTGAGGAGACTATGAAAATATACGATTATGATGGGAAAAAGAATATTTGCGGTAAACGTGTCAAAGAAGCAAGAAAACGACTGAAATTGTCGCAAGCGGATTTGGCGGCAAGACTACAGGTGAATGGGATAGTTATTGAAAGAGACAGTGTTAGCCGTATTGAAATCGGGACAAGATTTGTTGCTGATTATGAAATTGTGGCCATTGCGAAATGTTTGCAGGTTACGACATCTTGGCTTCTTGATACAGAGCAAGAATGATGCGGCATAGTCGTGCGATTTTTCAACATAAAATAGAAAAAAGGCATCCATATCGGATGCCTTTTTTTCTTATACCGCCGTCAAGCGTTCTGCTTGCTTTTTCTGTGAGTGATGAGGAAGAAGATCCAATAGAAGGCTACGATATACACCACGAACAGCGCAACCACACCCAAAGGATACCACACGGGACTTCCGCCGACGAGATTGTAGAGAATATCATAGGGCGTTCCGTCTCCCTGCATCAGGAACATATAGTTGTAGGGCAAAAGAACGTTGGCAACGTAGGCGAGGACGCACACGGAAAGCAAGATCGTAAAGGTGATGCCGATGTTTCGTTTCTTCATGCTGGTCATGCGGGCAAATCCGATATAGAGCGAAGCAAAGCCCGAGATGGAGTGGGTCAGACCCGAGACGACGTTATCCATCGAAAGCACGGGATAAGCGTTGTAATTCTGTCCTGCGCCGATGGTGCCTGCTACCGCACCCAAAATACCAAAGATGAACACGAAATCCAGTGCCGCCTCTCTCACGCGTCCCTTGGAAAAGGCCGCCAGGGGCAGGGTGATGAGCTGAACGCTGCACAAAAACAGGGGCAGGTTATAGAGCCAATCCATAGGGGCGCTCGCACGCACGCAAAACAGCACGATCTTGAACAGCTCCAGGGCGTCGATCAAAATGGCCGCTACGATCAAAACCTTGTTTTTGACATAAGGCTCTTTTTCTTTGTTGCGAAGCCCCAGCATTACACCAAGCACGACCATAATCGCCATCAAAAGACCGACGAAAGTCAAGTGTTGCCAGGACAGAAAGCCCTCGGCAGGACGCTCGTATCCACCGAATCCAAAAAATTCTCTCACGACAATGTTCTCCTTAAGAAACAAAGATTTAAGAGTTCTTGTCTTATGGTATCACATCTTGTCGTCTTTGTCAAAGAAAACGGCGGTTTTTAAGAATATCCTAAGAAATGAGGGCGGGAAGCGCTTGTTCTTGGTGGAGCGTGAACAGCTCACGGAAGGCCGCTATGTAGCTGCGAGCGACGGCGGCAGACGATGCCTCGGCAAAGATGCGGAGCAGAGGCTCGGTGCCCGAGAAGCGGCAGGAGACGAAGCTGTTGTCCTCAAAGTAGACCTTACAACCGTCGGCATAGCTGACGCGGCGGACAGGCTTGTCAAAGCCGGGAAGCATTTTTTGCTCGAAAATAAGGCGGTCAACCAGCTCCTTTTCCTCTTGAGTGAAGGAGAGGTTGTCCTCGATCATTTCAAAATGGCCGTATTTGTGCTCCAGCTCGTCCATGATGGCCGAGGGGGACTTGCCTACCGCCGAAATCATCTCCACGAACAGCGAGGCCGCGTAAATGGAGTCCTTGCCGTGAATGTGCCCGCGAACGGTGAGTCCTCCCGAGGACTCGCCCCCCAGCACCGCATCGACCTCGTCGATCTTGGAGGAAATGTGCTTAAAGCCCACCGGCACCTCGTAAGAGACCTCGCCGAAATCCGCCGCCATCACATCCAGCATATGCGTCGTTGCCAGGTTGCGAACGACACCGCCGCGCCAGCCCTTGATCTCGTGGAGATACCAATACAGCATGACTAAAATTTCGTTGGCGCTCAGATAACGGCCGCTTGCGTCGATGATGCCGAGGCGATCGCCGTCGCCGTCAAAAGCGATACCGAGCTCGTATTTGCCGGCCACCACGCGGTTGCGCAGCTCGGCAAGACCCGAAACCGAGGGGGCAGGGTGATGCCCGCCGAAGTGAGCGTCGCGGGTGTTGTGGATCATGTCCACCGTGCACCGAGCCGTGCAGAGAATGACCATCAGCGGGTAAGTACCCGAGCCGTACATGGGGTCAAACAGCACCCGCGCTCCGTGGTTGCGAATGCTCTCAACGTCCAGAACGCTTAAAATGTCGTCAATAAAGTCGTTGAAGGGATTTTTCAGATAGACTGCCAGGCCCATCCGGGTGGCCTCGTCCAGCGGGAGACGGGGAGAGGGAAGACTGCGCTGCTCGATGTCGGCGATCAGCGCCTCCAGACGCGTCGTTGTCTCAATGGGAGCGTCGCGCCCCTCCTTGACGATCAGCTTGATGCCGTTGTAGCAGGAGGGATTGTGGCTGGCCGTGATCTCGACGCCGAAATCGAGGTCCTGGCGTTTGACTGTGTGCATGACCAGCGGCGTGGGCGCGGAACGGTGCATCATCCAAACGGTGATGCCGTGGGCGGCGAACACCTCGGCCATCCAGCCGGCGGCTGCGTCGGACAGAAAACGGTGATCGTAGCCGATGATGACCGGCTTGTCCGCCTTTCCTTGCTCCTGCATCAAGGCACAGATGCCCTCGGTGACAAGACAAACGTTTCGCTCGATAAAATCCGAGCCGATGATGGCTCTCCAACCGCCCGTGCCGAACTTGATCATTGGTAGGTCTCCTTTTTTTGATGTGCTATCGTGTTTTTTCGATATGATTATACCACGCAAATGACCAAAAAGCAACTACCTTTGCATATAAAACAAGCAATCCGAAGGCCAAAGCGTTCGGATTGCTGTCGGGAGCATATGATTTGGAGGCGCAGCTTTTCTCGCAAGGGCAGAATTATTCCTTGGCGATGATGGGAGTTAAAAGGTTCCGCGTTCTACCGGGCTTTTAACGCCATGCTTGCAACGAAGCCTATGTAACTATTTAAAATACGTCTTCTTCTCCAATCAAACCCATAGCAACCTGCTCTTTAAGCATTTCACGCAGATATTTTCTATCTTTGGTGTTGTATTCCCAAACCTTTTCGCTACATACATAATGTTTATTTGGCTTATCGTCGATAATAGCCTTGCCATCGGCAATCCTTATGCTGTAACCGTCGATAAGTACTCCGGGACGAATGTGTTTTTGTAACAAATACGGTATGTTTTCCTCAGTTGATACGAAATGGATACGTACTTCCCATTCACCTTCAATAACATCTCCGCCGAGATATTCACGTTTCTGACAAACTTCGCATTCTTTTGCGATACCATGATTCAAAATGCATTTATCAAAATCTTCAAGTGCTAACCCAAAATGGTATTCGTTCACAATAACTAACGGTTTGTACTCAAGTGCATAGCCAAAAAGTTCGTCCATTGTTATATGAAACAACTGTGCTATTTGCGGAAGCAAAGTTATATCAGGATAACTCTCTTCATTTTCCCATTTGCTGACAGCGGCTTTGCTTACACCAAGTATGTTGGCAAGTTCTTCTTGTGTTAAATCGCGCTCTCTTCTTTTTGCTTTGATTTTCTCACCGATTCTTAAACCTGACATATCAAGATTCCTCCAAATAATAATTGCTCCGGAACTGATTATATTATAGCACATATTTAGCAAAATGTAAAGAGAGGGTTGATATACTTTGTTAACCGCTGGTTGATTGCCGTTTCGTTAGTCCGAATCTATCCAAAACGTCGATGCACTATGGCTTTGTAAATAAATTTTGAAAGGGAAGGATTTTTGAAAGGCTCCGCAACCTGTGTGGCGGTTCGAATCTGTCCACGGTTTTGCTCCTGGGGGAATATATATCAAAAAATGCATTTCGCCGGTTCGAATCTGTCTACAGACCCGAAATGATGCGCGAGCAAAGCTCCGCGCGGAAATGCATCTACAAAATTTCGAAAAACTTCAGAGTCGAAAAAAGCGGAGATAATATTTTCCAATAGCTGGATTCGAACTCCGCTGACCGCGAGCGGTCAGCAGAAGTTGCTGGCGCAACTTCCGCGCTGTTTCTCACCAGGCTATCAAAGCAAAAAAGCCAACCGACATAAGCCGATTGACTTTTTTGTGACGTGTGTCCGATTTAGATGCAAAACCGTGTGTGGCCAATTTAGATGCACACGGATTTTGCAGAGGGTACACTACCCCCTTGACGATGATGGGAGCTAAAAGGTTCCGCGTTCTACCGGACTTTTAACGCCATGCTTGCAAACGAGGCCTATGTATATTAAACACCGCCACTGTGGTGAACAAAAAAGCATACCGCTAAAACCCAAAATAGCACTATCAAAGCAGGAGAAATAATCGTCCATATTAAAATTTTCTTTGATTTTTTTAAATCAGAGGAAAAGCATGCAATAAAATTGATGATTGTTCCAATTAGACCCATTGGGTTAAATGTAGAACCAAAAGTAAGAATCGCTCCTATTCTAAAGCATATTTCTCCGAATGTTGTCGTATAAAATGCAGTGTACAAAGGCATACATATCACAACTAACAAACAACAAAGACGGTTCATTTTGGCTCACGAAGCAGGTCATATCATCATGGATCTGCTGTGCAACGTTCCTGTCACCGCAGCCTTCAACAACGAATTTGATAGCGAACAAAACTATTCCATTCAGGACCTTGC
>SVSH01000035.1 GCA_015064395.1 Oscillospiraceae bacterium | reverse complement strand
GTCTTGATGACCGCGCCGACTCGCGTTTTGCCTTGTTTTTGCTGGTTTTTGCCCGAAAATGCCCCTAAAAGATGAAAAAAACGAACTTTTATCTGGTAGACAAAAGTTCGTTTTTTTATGGTGGGAGCGGGTGGATTCGGACCACCGAAGTCAGTGACAACAGATTTACAGTCTGCCCCCTTTGGCCGCTCGGGAACGCTCCCATATGGAGCTGGTGATCGGAGTCGAACCAACAACCTGCTGATTACAAATCAGCTGCTCTGCCATTGAGCCACACCAGCGTCGTTTAACACGGGTGATTATATCATAAATTCGTTCGCTTGTCAATATGTTTTGCGATTTTTCTCATAGCACACACAACAGGGCAGAACGCGGTATAAAAAAACTTAACCAAATAGTGAAAAAGCGTTTTGTGCACATATGACAAAACAACGCACACCAGGGCAAATTTGTTGTGTTCTCGGTTGACAACATTTTTTACTTGTGTTATAATTATACTACATATTTATGGGGATTTCCCATATTAAATTCAATAGCACGATAAGGAGAACTGCTATGAAAAAACTGTTAGCGTTACTGCTTGCTATGCTGATGCTGCTGTCCACGGTAGCTATGGTTGCATGTCAGGACAACACCCCCGACGCCCCCGTCAATCCTGTTCCCGGTGAGCCCGGCGACACGGAGGATGATGGGCCTCAATTGAGTGAAGACGAGGAAAAGGCCAATGCTGTCATCACCCGTATCGAGAAGATCGGTGAATTTGGAAAGTCTAACTACAAGACCAAGAAGACGCTCATCAAAAATGCAAGAGAAAAGTACGACGAACTGACCGATGCGCAGAAGGCGTACATTTCCGAGGAGCTGTATAAGAAGCTGACCGACGCCGAGGCGGCATTTGCCGCTTATCAGCTTGCTGATGAGAAGGCAGAGGCTCTCACCATCAACAAGCTCATCAGCGCATCCCCCACGATCGACGGTAAGATGAACGTTGAGTATTACATGGGCACGTCGCTCACTGTTTTCAACGAGGCAGGAACCAAAGTCGTTCTTCATATGCTGCTGGACAGCCAATACCTGTATATTTTGGAGGAACGCATCGACGCTTCGTTGAACTACGCAACCGACTATAACGCTCCCAACACGGGTGACGCTGCTGTCATCTACTTCACCAAGGACGCCGAGCAGGTTGCAGGTCTGTATTGGGCACGCGCAACGGCTAAGTCCGAGACCCCCGTCATCGCGCTGTTCGGCGCACAGGCAGACATGGCTTCCGCTACTGTCAAGGAATACGAGTGCATGGCTGTTAATGCAGAGGACGGCAAGTCCTACATTATGGAAACCAAGATTCCTCTGAAGGATCTGGATCTGACCGAGAAGGACTTTGAAAAGTCGCTGGTCGGTATGACCTATTGCGCATACGATGCTGACGGCACCAACGTGACCGAGATGAAGTATGCAGGCGTGGACGCTTGGGATGATTGCGAGCGCTTCTTTACGGCAGACGCTTTCCTGTTCAAGATCATCGCCGAGGGCTCTCCCGTCATCGACGGCCGTCTGGACGATATCTATAAGCAGTCGCAGGCCATCGAACTGAGCCAAAAGGTATGTAATAGCTTCTCCGAGGGAGAAAAGGAAGTTGGTGCCGGCTTTGTCGGTATCAAGGACGATGGCTCCTCGGATGCCATTCTGCAGTTGTCGGGTAATATGTTCGCCACCTACCGTCTGGTCGTGGACGATGAATATATCTACATCGCAGAGCACCGCTACGATCTGGTTCCTCTTTACAAAAACAAGACCTTCCGCGAGCCCTATAAAGCAGACGGTTCGATGTTCTGGTTCACCCTGAACGGCAGCATCACGGCCGGTATTCAGTGGAACCGCGCAACGCTGGACAGCACCAAGCCCATGTTCGGCCTGTTCTACGATGATAAGAAGCAGACCTCGTCCACTCTGATGAACTGGGAATATTCGGTTAAGAACTGTGGTAACGAGTTTGAGTACATCATGGAGTGCAAGATCCCGCTCTCCGATCTGAAGCTGACCAAAGAGGACTTTGACAAGGGTAACGTAGGATTTACCTGCATTACCTGCGACATCGTAAAGAGCAACTACGATCCCGATAATTTCACCTGGGAGGATGCCGGCTTCCAGATGCAGTACGTTGGCGTAAACAACTGGAAGTATGCGCCCTCTCTCTTGGTCAACCCCTTTGAGAGAGACCTGTACGAGCTGCCCACCGTCGGTGAGTACGATCCTTCCTTGGATCCCGATGATTCCGGAAACGAAAAGCCCTTTGACAAGGTGCCCACTGATAAGAATGGATTCCTCACGATCGAATACAGTTATATGAAGTACGCTACCTGGTTCGCTCACATGAAGCGCGAGGAGTATATGTTCACCAAGGATCCGATCGATCAGCTGCCTGAGGGCATGCTGGTCGTCGATACTCCGACTGCCAATGGTAGTGTTGGTAAGTATTGCGACAAGGAAAGACAGTTTGTCATCAAGATCGATCTGAAGAAGTATAAGAACGCGATCATTGTCATGGAGCTTGCTCAGAACTACCACCTGGAGCTCTCGACTGATCCCGCTGTAGAGACGACCAAGCCGGAAGATCTTGGCACGCTGACCACCTGGACGGTCGTTCAGGACTATGAGAAGGTACACGGCCAGCACATCGAGGTCGGTGCGGGTGGTTTGCACCATGCCGTTGCGATCGAGTCCTCGACCTGGGCAAAGGATGCCGATTACCTCTACATCCGCCTGTCCAACTCCGATCCCTCCAAGGGCCACGGCGGTAGCTGCTACAACTTCACCATTTACTACGAGGAATAATTGGTTCCGACTATATCAAGCAAGGGGATGTCCAACCGGATGTCCCCTTGCGCATCGAAGGAGATCAAACAATATGAAAGCATATGAACGTCTGTTGCAATACGTGGCTATCCCCACGCAAAGCAACGATGATACGGGAACGACGCCCTCCACTCCCGAGCAGTGGAATCTGGCGCAAGCGCTGGTAGGGGAGCTTTTGGGCTTGGGGCTTGTGGATGCGGCCGTGGACGACAAATGCTATGTGTGCGCCACGATTCCCGCAACGCTGGGACAGCAAAACGCCCCGGCGCTGGGGCTGATCGCCCATATGGATACCGCTCCCGACTTTGCCGGCTCTCCCGTCCGTCCCCAGGTGATCGAGAATTATGACGGCGGTGACGTTCCGCTTGGCGCGAGCGGTCGCGTACTCAAGGTCAGTGATTTTGCGCATTTGACCCAAATGAAGGGAAGAACCCTTATCACCACCGACGGAAATACGTTGCTCGGGGCAGATAACAAGGCGGGAATTGCCGAGATCATGACCTTCTGCGAAGAATTGATCGCAAGCGGCCGTCCCCACGGTAAGATCTGCATTGCCTTTACGCCCGACGAGGAGATCGGGGCAGGCGCTGACCATTTTGACGTATCTCGCTTTGGCGCTGATTTTGCCTATACGGTGGACGGCGATACCGAGGGAGAGATCCAGTACGAAAACTTTAACGCCGCCGGCGCCGAATTTGTCATTCACGGCGTCAACGTCCATCCGGGTTCGGCCAAGGATATGATGAAAAACGCGGCACTGATCGGATGCGAGCTGCAGGGAATGCTGCCCGCCGATGAGATCCCTGCCAAAACGGAGGGCTACGAGGGCTTTTTCCACCTGACCGACATGGCGGGCAACGTCGAGTGTTGCCGGCTGTCGTATATCGTCCGTGACCACGATGCGCAGCGCTTTGACGAGCGCCTGGCTCTTTTGCGTCGAGTGGCCGAGTCGGTCAATGCCAAGTATGGCGAGGAAACGGTGGAGCTGTCCATCCGCGAGCAATACCGCAATATGTCCGAGATGGTCAAGCCCTGCTTCCACCTGATTGAAAACGCCATAGAAGCGGCCAAGGAATGTGGCATCGAGCCCATCGTCACTCCCATTCGCGGTGGAACGGACGGCGCAAGACTCTCCTTTATGGGCCTTCCTTGTCCCAATCTGGGGACAGGTGGACATGGCTTCCACGGCCCCTATGAACATATTACGGCCGAGGGCATGGATGCCGTCGTTGCCATGCTGCACGCGATCACGGCGCGCTATACCGTATGACATTCATGAAAAATCCCCGCAGGCTGCGCTTGCGGGGATTTTTTCTGAATTTGGTTGACAGACCTTGCAAATTATGCTATAATGACTCGTTGATAGTCACCGTGCGCCTATGCGCACAAAAGGAGTTTGAACATGGCAAAAAACAATTTGGTTACGCCGCGCACACTGGCCGGCTTTATGGAGCTTCTGCCGCGCGAGCAGCTGGCATTTGAGCGTATGCGCCGCGCCCTGGAGGACGTGTACCGTTTGTACGGCTTTTTCCCTCTGGACACGCCGGTGCTGGAATATTCTGAAATTTTGTTTGCAAAGGCAGGCGGAGAGACGGAAAAGCAGGTCTACCGCTTCCAGAAGGGCGACACCGACCTTGCAATGCGCTTCGACCTGACCGTTCCGCTTGCAAAGTACGTGGCGAAGAACGCAGGAGAGCTGACCTTCCCGTTCCGTCGCTATCAGATCGGCAAGGTTTATCGCGGCGAGCGCGCACAGAAGGGACGTTTCCGCGAATTTTATCAGTCGGATATCGATATCATCGGCGACGGAGCCTTGAGCATCGAAAACGATGCCGAGATTCCCGCCATCATCTATTCGCTGTTCAAGCGTTTGGGTCTGGAGAACTTCACCATCCGCGTCAATAACCGTAAGGTGCTCTCCGGCTTTTACGACGTGCTGGGACTCCGTGATCAGGCGGAGAATATCATGCGTACCGTCGATAAGATCGAAAAGATCGGCGGAGATAAGGTGCGTGCGGAGTTGACCGAAACCTTTGGTGTGTCTCCTGAGGATGCACAGAAGATCACCGACTTTATCGCTCTGCGCGGCACCAACGAGGAGATCATCGCCGCTTTGCGTGACATGGCAGGGGATAACGAGCTGTTCCTGACCGGCGTGAACGAGTTGGAAACGGTCTGCCGTGCCATCGTGGGCTTCGGCGTGCCCGAGACCAATTTCCGCATCGACCTGTCCATCGCTCGCGGCCTGGACTACTATACCGGCACCGTTTACGAGACCACCTTCAATAAACACCCCGAGATCGGAAGCGTTTGCTCGGGCGGTCGCTATGACAATCTTGCCGGCTTCTACACCGAGCGTCAGCTGCCCGGCGTTGGTATTTCCATTGGCCTGACGAGACTGTTCTATATCCTCAATGAAATGGATTACCTCAATCGCGAGGCCGATGCGCCTGCCGACGTGCTGATCCTGCCCATGACGGAGGATTTTGACGCTTCGATCCGCACCGCCGCCGCCCTGCGTGAGGCCGGCGTTCGCACCCAGATCTATACCGAAAAGAAGAAGTTTAAGGCCAAGATCGGTTATGCCGATAAGCTGGGCATCCCTTTTGCGCTGTTCCTTGGCGAGGACGAGATCCATGCGGGCAACGTAACCGTCAAAAACATGAAGACGGGAGAGCAAAAGACTGCCCCCTTGTCCGAGCTCATCCCCGAGATACTTGACGCGATTCGTTCGCTGGACGCCCTGACCGTCATTAAAACCGAAGAAACCAACAACTAAACAAACAGCCGACCAAGAAAACCTTGGTCGGCTTGCTTTATTCTTGCCATGCCTCGTCAAGAGATGCGCGAATCACGCTCATGCTGTATCCTTGTCGAATGAGATAGGCAATCAACTTTTGCTTTTCCTTGGCATCGGCAGGCGGGGTGTGCGTCTTTCGCCGAGCCATCTGCGCGCAGCGCGATACCTCGTCCACCTCGCCCAATTCCTGCAGGGCATAGACCGTGTCGTCGCTACTGTATCCGCGCTGACGCAGATACATCTCAATGCGCTTTTGCCCCCATCCCTTGGCAAGGCATCGCTCGGCCTCACGCAGGGCATCTGATTGCTCGCGCAAATATCCGCGATCTCGAAGCAGGTCAATGGTCGCCTCCGCAATTGCTGAATCAAAGCCGCGCTGGCGAAGCTTGAGCGACAGCGCGTAGGCAGAATTGGCACCGTAAGCCAAAATGGATAGGGCGCGCGCATAGGCGGCGGACAAGCGACTGACATGCTCGAGCTCCTCCAGCTTTTCCCGGGAAATGGTACCCTTGTGGATGTTAAGCCCGTTCAGTAGCTCCGTCTGTACCGTGTAGCGCCGTGTTTCGCTCAAATTTCTTATTGAATCGGTCAATTCCACCCCGACACAGATGGTATCGCCCGTGCCTTGCGCCCGCAAATAGCGAACGGTGATGGCAAAGGGCGTGTCAGGAGGCGTAGGGGCAGGCAAGTCCCCCATGCGGAGGATTTGCTCTTTGCTGTTCAGTTCAATCATGGGATGATCTCCAAGGGACTCAATCGTCAATGCCCAGATCGTCATCCTTGAGCATCTGGATATCGAAATCGTCGTCGCCCTCGATGTCGCCCTCCATCGCCTCGGTCATCATATCCGAGGTCTCTGCACTCATGGCGCGGATCTTGTCCTCGATCTCACGGGCAAGCGCGGGATTGGTCTCCAGTGCCTTGCGGGCGTTTTCACGGCCCTGACCCAGGCGTTCGCCCTGATAAGAGAACCAAGATCCACTCTTTTGGATCAGATCAAGCGCAACGGCGAAATCCAGCACCTCGCTGGTGTGCGAGATGCCCTTGCCGTAGATCAGATCAAACTCTGCTACGCGGAAGGGAGGTGCTACCTTGTTCTTGACGACCTTGCACTTGACGTGGTTGCCGTAGGCGTTGCCGCCCTCCTTGAGCTGCTCGCCCTTGCGGACGTCGATACGAACGGACGAGAAGAATTTGAGCGCGCGACCACCGGGCGTCGTCTCGGGGTTGCCGTAGATCACGCCGACCTTCTCACGCAGCTGGTTGATGAAAATAACAATGGCGTTGGTGCGGGAAATGACCGAGGAGAGCTTTCTCATGGCCTGGGACATCAGTCTTGCCTGTACGCCCACCGTGGATGCCCCCATATCGCCCTCGATCTCCTGACGGGGAACGAGCGCTGCAACCGAGTCAACGACGACAACGTCGATGGCACCCGTGCGAACGAGGGCCTCGGTGATCTCCAACGCATCCTCACCGCAGTCGGGCTGAGAAACGAGCAGGGAATCGGTGTTAACGCCCAGAGCCTTGGCATATACGGGATCCAGCGCGTGCTCGGCGTCGATGAAGGCAGCCTCGCCGCCGGCCTTCTGTGCTTCGGCAATAATATGCAGAGCAACGGTCGTCTTACCCGAAGACTCGGGACCGTAGATCTCAATGATACGTCCGCGCGGAACGCCGCCAATACCCAGCGCCAGGTCAAGGGAAAGGGAACCCGTGGGAATGGCCTGAACCTCCATCTGGGTGTTCTCGCCCAGCTTCATGATAGTTCCCGCGCCAAAATCGCGCTCGATCTTCTGCATCGCCGTTTTGATGGCCTTTGCGCGTTCTTCTTTATCGGATACCATGGCGACAACGGGGACGTTCGTTTTCTTGGTGGATTTCATATCAAATATCCTTTCTTTGATCACAGCGGGCACGGCCGCTTTTCTTTTTCTGGACTTATTATACACCTTTTTTTGCCACTTGTCAATAGGAAAATTCCAAAAAGAGAAAAATAATTGAAAAATATTTTTGAGAAAATATAGAAATGCCAAAAATAATTCCGATTTTAGAAACGGAGACTAATCCATCAAAACCTTAGGCTCTCGCTTGACAAACCCCATTTCGCGTGCTATAATATCACGGTAGGTCTGCTGAACGGTCGCGCCGTATGATGCCGAAAGGTAGTACGGTGAGGAAAGTCCGGGCTTCACAGGGCAGGATAGCTGATAACGTCAGCCGCGGGTAACCGCCGGGAAAGTGCAACAGAAATAGACCGCCCGCAAGGGTAAGGATGGAAAGGCGAGGTAAGAGCTCACCCACTTGTATGGTAACATACATTTGCTGTAAACCCTATCCGAAGCAACACCGCATGGGATTCGTTTGCCCGACACATATCCCCGGGTGGCACCGCGAGAAGATCGCGCGGAGGCTGTCGGCGACGGCAGTCACAGATTGATGATCGTTCAAGACAGAACCCGGCTTACAGGCAGACCTATCAAAAAAAGAGAGGATGTGTATCCTCTCTTTTTTTATGAATATTTGATTATTCTGCCTTTTGGGGAAGCAGACGAATCAGACGGTTGAGCGCGGGACAAAGAACTATGTTGAAGATGAATTCGAAAATGAAGTTGCCGCCGACCACAAACAGAATCAGATAGCCGAAGGCGCTAAGACCTTCTGCCTCACCGCCTGCTTGCATGGTCTGCCAAAAGAAGAGGCGAGATCCCAGCATAAATACGCCCGTGTTGACCAAGGGCGAGACGATGGCCGCCATCAGGGCTGCCACGTTGGTACGCTTGGCAAAGATGCGGTAGACAAGTCCCGCACACAAACCGCACAGAATACCCTTGGCAAGGACGGTGATGATCGTACCGATGGGATTGATGCCCAGAAAGAAGGCGGCATCGCCCGACATCAGCACGGTCACACCAAACACCAGCCCCAGCCAGGCACCGCCCGCAGGACCGCCAATGATGGCGCCCAGCACGATGGGGATCAGTACGGGACAAATGGAAAACGTCCCCAGCCTGACAAAGCTTCCCGCCAACTGCAAAACAACGACGATGGCGCTCAAAATAGCCAGATAGGTCAAGCGATAGATCGGAAAAGACCGTTTGTTTACCATGATGTTACCTCACTCAATCGTTAAGCAATGGATGCAACAAGAACCGTCATATCGCCGCGGAGCGTGAGGGTACCGAGATTGGCGGGAAGAAAATATCCGTCTGCCGTGGCCAGAGGATGGGTCTCACCCTCGCAAATCAGCGTGCCGTTCCCACCAATGCAGAGAACGTAGGCAAACGACTCCTCGCCCACCTTGATTTCGGTCTGCGTGGCGACGGTCAGCTTGCGGGTCTTGAAATAGCGGCAGTGTGCCAGTGTTTCCTCGTCCTGCCCGCCCGCCTCGTAGCGAATGGCTCTGACGGCCTCCTCGGTGAAGGGAACGGTCACGTCCAGCGCTTTGTCTACGTGCAATTCGCGAAGCGAGCCGTCAGCCCCTCTGCGCTCGTAGTCGTAGACGCGATAGGTCAGGTCACAGTTTTGCTGGATCTCGGCGATCAGAATGCCCGATCCGATGGCGTGCAGCATACCCGAGGGAATGAAATAGGTCTCGCCTGCGTGGACGGGACAATGGTGCATGGTGTCGGCCAGCTTGCCCGCGCGAACCGCCGCCCGGAAGTCCTCGGCGCTGATGCCGTCCTTAAGTCCGTAAATGATCTCGGCGCCCTCGTCAGCCTCGACGATGTACCACATCTCGGTCTTGCCGCGGTCGTTCTCGACCCGCGCGGCGTAGTCGTCGTCGGGGTGCACCTGAACCGACAGCTTGTCGCAAGCGTCGATCAGCTTAATGAGAAGAGGGAAGTCACCGCCCGCAAAGGCCGTTCCGATGACGGAGGTAGCCCCCAATTCGTCTATGTACTGCCGCATGGTCTTGCCGGTAGCAATTCCGTTTTGAATGATGCTCATTTCTTTTTCACGGACACTGAGCATCCAGGCCTCGCCCACCGTATCCGAGGGCGCATTCAGGCCAAAGCCGTCGAGCAACCGGCGGCCGCCCCACAGGGGAGACTTGGTGATATAGGATAATTTGAGCGGATATTTTGCGTTCATATTCCCACTCCTTGTTCTGTTTTATGATATGAAATTATATCATTTTTTGCCTTGATTGTCAAGACGTTTTATATGTGGAGTCTTGACAATCACGCGGCATTTTGGTATAATAAATGCGAGAGAAGGTATTTGCTAACACCGTGTGTGTCGCTGCCGAGTTCAAAATTAAATATCGGCAATAGAAAATAGGCGCATGCGGCGGCAGAGGACCCGTATGCGCTTTTTGCATAAAAATGGTGAAGTTTTGAAGAAAAATTATAGTTTT
>SVSH01000011.1 GCA_015064395.1 Oscillospiraceae bacterium | reverse complement strand
CTGGCTTGCCAGACCTCGAAGGCAAAGTTCGATGAGACCATCGAGCTGCACATCCGTCTGGGTGTTGACTCCCGTCACGCTGACCAGCAGGTCCGTGGTGCAGTCGTTCTGCCCAACGGTACCGGTAGAACCGTTCGCACCCTGGTATTCTGCAAGGGCGAGAACGAGCAGCTGGCAAAGGACGCAGGCGCTGACTACGTTGGCGGCGCTGACTACGCTGAAAAGATCGTCAAGGAGAACTGGTTCGACTTCGACGTCGTTATCGCTTCCCCCGACATGATGGGTGTCATCGGTCGTCTGGGTAAGGTTCTGGGTCCTAAGGGCCTGATGCCCTCTCCCAAGGCCGGTACCGTTACTCCCGACGTTGCTAAGGCTGTTACCGAGGCAAAGGCCGGTAAGATCGAGTACAGACTTGACAAGACCAACATCATCCACTGCCCCATCGGCAAGGCATCCTTCGGTGCTGAGAAGCTGATGGAGAACCTGAACACGCTGGTTTCTGCCGTTATCAAGGCAAAGCCCGCAACCGCTAAGGGTCAGTACATCAAGAGCTGCGTTATCGCATCCACGATGGGCCCCGGCATCAAGATCAACCAGGGTAAGCTGAGCTGATCTGACCACCTGTAATCAAAAGGCTGTCGCACGCGACAGCCTTTTTACTTTGCGTACTTGACAAATGGGGACGGGTGTGGTAAAATAGGCAGGCACGGAGGTGTACTCAAGTGGCCGAAGAGATCAGTCTTGAAAACTGAGAGGTCGTTAATAGCGACGCGGGGGTTCAACTCCCTCCACCTCCGCCAAAACCGAGAACAGTTGTTCTCGGTTTTTTAGTTGATCGTGGGAGAGAGCGTGGATGATTGACAATGCCCAAATTCTATGATATAATGAATACGAGAGGGCAGGGCTGCGTGCCGGAGCTCTACGAATGATGAAACGGAGGAATCAGACCATGAAGGAAATCATCCAACACGCTACATACGGCGAGATCGTTTACGAGGAAGGCTTTTGGACCGGCAAAAAGACGCTTACTGTCGGTGGCGTTGTCGCCAGGCAGGTTGCGAAAAAGGAATTTATGCTGGGCGAGGAAAAAACGCTGATTGCCATCAAGGGAAACTGGTATACGGGCATCGGTCTTGGCATCAAAGGCGAGACGATCGAAGTGTTGCCCAAGCCCACGTGGTACGAGATTATTCTGGCGGCAATTCCCGCTTTGTTTATGCTGACGTGGGGTAATAGCCCCGCCCTTTGCGCGATGTTCCCCGTGATTGGCGGAGGAATTGGCGGCGCGATTGGCGGTCTGTTTACCATGCTTTCGCTGCTTTATATGAAAAAGACGACAAAGCCTCTGTACAAAGTGCTCATTGGTATCGGTATGGCCGCGCTTGCTGTTTTGATCGGCTTTGTTTTGGCCGTCGGCTTCATTATGCTTCTCACCCCTAAAAAATAACACCGCTTTTGCAGATAAGGAGTTCCGCAGTCCCAAAAGGATTGCGGAACTTTTTCTGCTCTGTTAGTGGTGCTCATCCGTATGTTTTTTAAAAGTGGATAAATTGCAACAAAAAAACGAGGAAAAACGAAACAAAATGGTTGACAATGCTCAAAAGAGTGATATAATATAGATAGGCATTATAGAAAATCACACAGCCGGAGGCACCTGATACGACCCTCGGCATGATTTTTTGTTAGGATGAACAAATACATAATGAAAGAGGTACACAATGAAAAAAGCACCCGTTTTGGATGCCAATGGCAAGCGCAAGTTCGGTATACGCGATAAGATTGCGTATGCTGCCGGCGACCTTGGTTGTAACATGAGCTTTTCTCTGAAGAGCACCGTTCAGACCTTCTGGCTGGTCTTTATGATGCTGGAAACCGGTCTTCTATCCGTTCTGCTTCTGCTCGTCCAGATTTGGGACGCCGTTAACGATCCGTTGATCGGTTCCCTGATCGACAATGACAGACGACAGTACAAGATGGGCAAATTCAAAACTTATATCCTGATCGGCGCCTGCGGTCTGTTGGTGGGCGGTGCCGCCGTCTTCCTTCCTTTCCCCAACGCCCCTGTCGTGATCAAGGCAATTCTGTTCGTTCTGGGTTATATCGTTTGGGATGCATTCTACACCATTGCCAACGTTCCTTACGGCTCTATGCTTTCCTTGGTTACCGAGGACGTGGGCGAGCGCGCACAGCTCTCCACCTGGCGTTCCATCGGCTCCATGATTGGAAACATTCTTCCTACCATCATTCTTCCCATGTTGATCTGGCAGAAGGTTACCTATGACGGAACCACGGATTTCTTGAACAGAATCGAGATCCCCGAGGGCTTTGACAAGTCCCAGTTCCTCGTAAATCCCGAAACTAAGCTTCCTTACGAGATCGGCGAAGCCGTTCTCAGCCCTGCCACGGGTAAGCAGGTAGAGATCCTGCTCGGCGACAGAGTATTCTGGGCAGCTCTCGTTATGGGCATTCTTGGCTTCCTTGCCTTTATCCTCATGATCAAAACCATCACCATTCGTGTTGACGAAAACACCGTCAAGACCAATGAGGGCGGTCAAAAGTTTAACGTTATCAAGGCGTTTGGCAATTTTATGAAAAACCGTCCCGCCGTCGGCGCAACCGTTGCCGCTATGGGTATGTTCCTTGGTATGAACGCCGCCACCACTGCCAACACCATTATGTTCGCTACCTATTTCAACATGGCGTCTATGTCCGGTGTCGTGCAGATGATCGGCTTCCTTCCCATGTTCCTGTTTATGCCCTTTATCACCAAGATCGTTAAAAAGTTCGGTAAGAAAGAGGCATCTGTTTTCGGTACGATCGTTTCCCTTGTCGGCGGTGTGGCTATGCTCATCTTCCCCGTGATCCAAAACGTGAGCATGGCACTGGTCGTATATCTGATCGGCCTTGTCATCTTCGGTATCGGTATGGGCGTATACACTTGTGTATCCTGGGCTATGATGGGTGACGCAATCGACTACAACGAGTGGAAGTTCGGAACCCGCGAGGAAGGTACTGTTTACTCCTTGCACTCCTTCTTCCGTAAGCTTGCGCAGGGCATTGGTCCCTCTATGGTCCTTCTGATCATGGGCTGGCTCGGTTACGATTCCAAGCTCGGTACGATCGGTCAGAGCTTTACGACCTCTCACAATATGTGCTGGCTCGTTGCGGGACTCTATCTCTTCAGCGCGGCTGTACAGTTTGTAGGTCTTGCGCTCATCTACAACCTTGACAAGAAGACCCTTACCAAGATGAACGATGATCTTGCCGCAAGAAAGGTCATGAACGAATAAGTTGTAAATGCTTTTCGGTGTCCGATCTGTCGGTCGGACACCGAGCTTTTAAGATGTTCGTACGGATGTCATATTTTTCCGTATAATTAAATTTGTAATCTTTATTTTTAGGAGAATATACAGTGAGAAACGTATTAAGTCTTAACGAAAATTGGCTGTTCGTCAAGAACACTGCCGACATTTCCGCACGCGAGGGTGTAACCGTTACCTTGCCCCACACATGGAATGCGGAGGACGGCTTTGACGGCGGCAACGACTATTTCAGAGGCTCCTGCCTCTACGTCAAGACGCTGAAGAAGGCAGAGCTGCCCGAGGCAGACTGCTATTTTCTTGAGATCCGCGGCGCTAACTCGTCGGCGGACGTCTATTTGGACGGCGAAAAGCTGGCACACCACGACGGCGGTTACTCCACCTGGCGCGTGGACCTTTCGGGCAAGATTGCCCAGGAGTGTACGCTGGCGATCGTTGTCGACAACGCACCCAATGACACCGTATACCCCCAGATGGCTGACTTTACCTTCTACGGCGGTCTTTACAGAAACGTAAATCTCGTTTGCGTCAGCAAGAGCCACTTTGACCTGGAATACTACGGCGGCAACGGTCTTAAGATCACGCCCGCAGTCGAGGGCAAGGATGCCAAGGTCGAGGTCGAGGTGTTCGTTACGAACCTCACCGAGGGTCAGAAGCTGGTTTACGCCATCTACGACAAGGACGAAAACGAGCTTCAGAAGATCGAGACCACCGAGACCAAGGTCACCTTCGAGATCAAGGACGTTCATCTGTGGAACGGCCGCAAGGATCCCTACCTCTACTGCTGTGAGGTCGAGATCGTGGAGGGCGAGGAGGTCGTGGACAACGTCTGCAATCGTTTCGGTTGCCGTACCTTCAAGATCGATCCTGACAACGGCTTTATCCTCAATGGCGAGGAGTATCCTCTGCGCGGCGTGTCCCGTCACCAGGACCGCTGGGGCGTTGGCAACGCGCTGCTTCCCGAGCATCATGCCGAGGATATCGACATGATCATGGAGGTGGGTGCTACCACCATCCGTCTGGCGCACTATCAGCATGATCAGTATTTCTATGATCTGTGCGACGAGAAGGGTCTGGTCATCTGGGCCGAGATCCCCTACATCTCCAAGCATATGCCCGGCGGCCGCGAGAACACCATCTCGCAGATGAAGGAGCTCATCACCCAGAATTATAACCACCCCTGTATCGTTGTTTGGGGTCTTTCCAATGAGATCGGTATCGGCGGTGCGGCTGAGGATATGATGGATAACCACCGCGTCCTCAACGACATGGTCCACGAGATGGATAAAACAAGACTGACCACCATCGCGGCGGTTTCCATGTGCAAGATGGACGATCCCTATCTGCAGATCCCCGACGTTGTTTCCTACAACCACTATTTCGGCTGGTACGGCGGTGATACCACCATGAACGGCCCCTGGTTCGATAAGTTCCACGCCATGCACCCCACCATTCCGATCGGCTGCTCCGAGTATGGCTGTGAGGCGCTCAACTGGCATACCTCCACCCCTAAACAGGGCGACTATACCGAGGAATATCAGGCATATTACCATGAGGAGCTGATCAAGCAGCTGTTCACCCGTAAGTATATGTGGGCGACCCACGTCTGGAATATGTTTGACTTTGGCGCAGATGCCCGTGCCGAGGGCGGTGAGAACGGTCAGAACCACAAGGGACTGGTCACCATGGACCGCAAGTACAAGAAGGATGCCTTCTATGCTTACAAGGCATGGCTGGTCTCTCCCGAGGACGATCCCTTCGTTCACCTGTGCGGCAAGAGATACGTTGACCGCGTTGAGGACGTCACCCGGGTCACCGTCTACTCCAACCTGCCCGAGGTCGAGCTGTTTGTGAATGGCGAGAGCATCGGCAAGAAGACGGCAGAGGATCACTTCTTCTACTTTGACGTGCCCAACGTGGGCGAGAGCAAGATCGTTGCCAAGGCAGGAGAGCTTTCTGACGAGGGCAACATCCGCAAGGTCGCCGAGATGAATATGGACTACGTCCTGCGCGAGGTCGGCGCGGTGCTCAACTGGTTTGACGTTGTCCAGATCGAGGGAAGATTCTCGCTCAACGACAAGATCTCGGATATCATGCAGTCCAAGCGCGGTAAGCTGTGGTTCATCAGCATGGGTCTGAAGATCAAGAAGAAGATGGATGCCAACAAGAAGGGGCAGAAGGATGACAAGAAGTCGGGCGGCTTTGAGGTCGATCTTAAGGGCGGCGCCATGAGCGGCATGATGGATATGCTCGGCGGCTTCAGCGTTCTCCGTCTCTCCTCGATGATGGGTATGATGGGCGTAAGCTTTACCAAGGAAGAGCTGCTTAAGCTGAACAAGCAACTCAACCGCATCAAAAAGCCCAAGGATACAAAATAATGAATAAAAGGGATGCATCGATCGATGCATCCCTTTTTTTGATGGTTCAAGACAAAAATCGGTGATTTTGTGAATTATTTGATAAGAAATGTGAAATTTGCTTTACAAGTGAAAATTTTGTGATAAAATATGTTCCGGATGAATGATTCTCCATAGTTTCGGGCGGCGAATACGGTTGCCCCGGTGGAAGGAAGATAGACGAATATGATGAATTTGACAGAACTGGAATGTACGGCGGGGCTGTTTGACAGCCGCTATGCCACGCTTGGCAGACGCGCCGTGGTCTCTTTGACGGCCAGCGCCTACGAGATCGCCTTTTTCGAGGGCGAGGAGCGTGTGGTCTGGGTCAACGACGAGTCGGTGAGGGTGGGAGGAGAGCGCGTGCTGTGCCTGCGTCCCGGGGACGTGTGCCGCTTGCCCCTGCCGTGCCGCGCCTACTACGTCAGAATGACGGGCGACGTTGCCTGTGTCAAACAGCAGATAGAGGCCTGGGGATATGGATTTGCTTGTCCCGGACAAGACACGATGATCACGTATGTCAAGCAGATCGCCGAGGCGGAGGCGGCGGGCGATGACTGCCGCAAGCTGGCCGGCTTTCTCGTGCTGATGTCGCAGCTTCGGGATCAGTGGGAGACGGAGCGCGGCATTGCCGCCGGCACCAGCGCCAAGACACAGCAGGCGGTCCGCCTGGGACTACAGTACATCCGCGATCATTTCCGTGAAAAGTGCACGCTCAAGGAGATCGCGGCGGCCTCGGGACGCTCGCCCATTTATTTCCACGACGTGTTCAAGGAGACCATGGGCATCACTCCCAACGAATACATCGCGCAGTTGCGATTGGAGGAGGCGCAAAGACAGCTTGCCCTGACCGATTTGGATCCTGCGCAGATCGCCAAGCAGTGCGGCTACTGCTCCCAGTCCTATTTCAACTTTGTGTTCAAGAAAACGACGGGCATGACCCCGCTTCATTTCCGCCGCGCACAGGCGGCACGTTACCTTGGTGGCGACGGCCGGGAGGAATAAAAGAAAAAGAAAAGACCGACTGATATCATCAGTCGGTCTTTGTCCGTTCATCTTACCCTGTGATCAACGGCCGGTCTTATTGCGGAAGCAATCGCTGCAATAAACGGGGCGATCATCGTGCGGCTCGAAGGGAACCTTGCAGGGGTTTCCGCACTCGGAACAAACGGCGTCGAACATCTGACGTGCGCCGCCCTCTCCGCGTTCGGACTTACGGTTTGCACGGCAAGCCTTACATCTCTGAGGCTCGTTGGTGAAACCCTTCTCTGCGTAAAATTCCTGCTCGCCGGCAGTAAAGGTGAATTCCTGTCCGCAATCTTTGCAGACCAAAGTCTTGTCGCTGTACATCGTTAACCCTCTTTTTCTCTTTAGCACATTTCCTGTGCAAGTAATTTATTGTACCACGCCCCCCAGGGTTTGTCAATAACTTTTTGCAAAAATAATAAAAATTTTCTTTTTTTATTGCGAGTTCTGTAAAAAATATCAAAAAATGACGAAAAAAGACGTTCCCTCAGACGCTTTCGAGCATCAGGCAGATCAAGGCACGGTGCGCCTCTGCGAGGCGGGATGCCACCACGCACAAGCTCTCGTCAAGAGCGCGCTCGGTCAGTGTTCGCTCGGCGTGACGCACGGTCAGCGCGTGAGATGCCCGCGCCTTGTTTTGTTCGGCGTAAAAACGGTAGGTGTCGGGTGGCGTGGGGGGCTTGCCCTTGACGTAGCGGGGCAGGGTGGCCGCCGCCTCACACAGCCGCCGGCTCATGCCAAGCAGTGCCTCCAGCTCGCTAGCACGGCTGTCGTTCCCGGCGTGCAAGGGGAGCAAAAGAGCGGCGCGAAAGACGGCGTCGGTCACGGCGTAGATCGCCTCGCCAAGGGCGGCACTGTGAGAGCGGGGCAGGGGAGGGAGAAAGGCAGAAAACAGGCCCGCGTGCAGATCGGCCAGGGTGGAGCTGCTTTTTCGGTGACATTCGGAGATCTTGCTGACGCAGTCGGGGGTGTACTTTGTTATCGCCTGTGCGAGCAGCTCAAGGGCATGATGACATTCCTTGGTGAGGTGAAGGAGCGAATCGGTGGGCATGACGGTTTCCTTTCGCAATGTGATGTTTCATCTTATGCGGACAAGACGTAAAATAGCACCGCGAACGAAAAAAGCCTGCATCATGATGCAGGCTTTTTTAAGTCGGGAAGCTGTCGGCAAATGCCGTTGCCAGGGCATCGCATCGTTCGTTGTACGGGTGTCCCGTGTGTCCGTGAACCCAAACGAAGGTGACGTCGTGGATGTCCAACAGTCCCAGCAGCGTCTCCCACAGATCGACGTTGAGAGCCGGGGACTTGTCCGCCTTGCGCCATCCCTTGGCGCGCCAGGAGACGGCCCATCCCTTGGTGATGGCGTCGATGACGTACTTGGAGTCGGAGGTCAGAGTAACCTGACAAGGCTCGCGCAAGGCGCGAAGGGCGGATATGACCGCCGTCAGCTCCATGCGGTTGTTGGTGGTCTCCGGCTCGCCGCCAGACAGCTCTTTTTCCACGCCTCCGTATACCAGGATCGCCCCCCAACCGCCACGGCCGGGGTTTCCGCGGCAGGCACCGTCGGTATAAATTTCTACGTGCTTCATGAAATACCTCTTACTTCGCTGTTTCATTTGCCCGGGCGTACTGCTTGATGGCCTTCTTGTCGCGGGCAGTCAGGGCATACGGCTCGGTTTCGTACTGCGGCTCATAAATGACCAAAGCCCCCAGCGGGTGATCGTCATAATCGACGTAGCCCTCGTAATAAAATTCCACCGAAAGATTGATGGTCGATGCGGGATCGAAGGTCACGCCGTCAAAGACGTATTTGCGGTAGTTGTACATCAGGGTGGAGTCCTCAAGAGGGTCTCCCGTCGGCTGGATGCGGATCTTTTGACGGTCGGTCGTGGTCTTGTTGGTGGGATCGGGATCAACAGTGATGACCAGCGTGACGTCCAGGACGGTATCGCCGCGGCCGGGAACCTCATCAAGCTCAAAATCCTCTGCCAGGCGGGCAAGGGTGCTGTTGTTGTAGCGAACCAACACCTGCACCTGGTCAGCTTCGGGGACAAAGACGGCCTGACAGACCCAGAAGTAGCCGGCCGAGGCCCCATCCATGATGACCTGCTCCTGCGGTTGGGTATACATGGTCAGCTTCTCGCCCTCCTGCAGATAGGCTCCATAGGTGTTGTCGTTGACGATCAGCGTCTTCATCGCGGCAGGAATGTGCCCCGAGAACAGCACGCGCCAAAACACAAGGGCGGTGATGCCAAACACGAGGATGCGGGCGATCCACCAAAGCGTCTTGCGCAGCGCCCGGCGTCCGGGTCCCATTTGTTGTTGTGTATATTCTTCGTATTCCTGCTCGTAATCCATACAAAGGCTCCTTGTGATAGGGGATTTAACAGTTTTTCAGGCGGTCGAGTGCGTTTTGCAGAATGATCTGGGCGCTGAGCGTGTCAATCACCTGCTTGCGCTTTTGTCCGCGCGTGTTGGTCTCGTTGAGAAAGCGGGAGGCAGCCATGGTGGTCATGCGCTCGTCCAAAAGCAAGATGGGCAAGTCTCCCAGACGCTCGTCCAGCATACCGGCAAACATACGGGCGTGCTCGGCGCGCTCGCCTTGGGAACCGTTCATGTTAACGGGAAGCCCCACAACGACACCGACAACGCCCAAGTCGCGCGCCGCCAGTGCCACCGCTTCGGCGGTCTTTGTCATGCTTCCGGGCTTGATGGTCTCCAGGCCCGAGGCAAGAAAACGAGCCGCATCCGAGACGGCAAGCCCGGTTCTTACGTCACCAAAATCGACGCCCAGCAGGCGCCCGGTTGTCCCTTTGAATGCTTGTATCTGATCGATGATCATACGTATCCTCCCTTATACGGGAAATTCGCCCGCAGTCAGGCGGATGAGAAGTGAAATATCGTCGGGCTGGACCTTGGCCTCATGGGCGGCGCGGTTGCGCCCGGTCTCGCCGCATTTGGTGCAGCGATGCACGATGATGTAGCCGCGGCGGCGGTTCGGCTCGACCCGAATGGGCTGCATGGGTGCTCCGCAGGTGTTGGCGCGATCCCCCGGCATGACGTCCACGTGCAGGGACCACAGACAAAAAGGGCAGTGGTTGCGCGAGGTGTAGCCGAGCGGCTCGACCGTGCGGCCGCAATGGGCGCAGACAAAGCCTGCGTCATTTTTTGTGAATCGTTTTTGTTCCAGCTCCACGTCGCACCTCCCGGATCAGTGTTGGTAACATTGTACCATAGTGCGGCGGCTTTGTCAAGGCGTTTTGCCCTGTGACGGCGGGGCAAAGTTTGCAATTATCTCTTGACGAGGGAGGCGTGGACGGGTATAATAAAGGTAGTTTTATACAAGGAGGGAAAGGCAGATGCGAACCATATATCTGAGCGAACAAGAGCGGGCATGTCGCCGCACGACCAACCGATTGGGCGCGGCGCTTTTGTTGCTGGTCGGCTTGCACTTGGGCCTGGATATGCTCCTGTCCCCTCTGCTTGATCATTTCTCGCCTTTTTGGGGATCGACACAGGCCACCCTGGCACGGGAATTTGCGGACATGGCCATTCGCGTACTTTCTTTCCTGCTCCCGGCCCTGTTTTACCGTCTCATCACACCCACCTTGGAACGATCTCCCCTTTTGCTTGAACCCAAGCTTCCGCGCAGAACAGCCTTGATCGTCCCGGCGTGTCTTGCTATCATTTACTGCGCGGCCATTACCAATGGCTTTTTGATTCGCCTGCTTGGCCTGTCCGTAAGCACCCCCTCGTATCACATCCCCGACCCGAGTATGGCGCCCTGGGCGGCGGTGCTGTCTTTTATTGCCACAGCGGTCATCCCTGCCTTTTGCGAGGAGTTTTTGTTCCGGGGGCTGGTCACGAGCCAGCTGTTACCCTACGGCAAGACGACGGCGGTGCTGGGGAGCGCGTTGCTCTTTGGGCTGGTCCATCAGAATTTTGGACAATTCTTTTATGCCACCGTAGCCGGTGTCGTGCTGGCATTGGCCGTGATCGAGAGCGGCTCGATCTGGGTCGGCGTGATCATACATTTGCTCAATAATTTGATCTCGGTCATAGGCGAGGTGTTTTACAATCGCCTGCCTTATGAGACGGAAATGGTGCTCTCCCGTGCCATCGAGGTGCTGATTGTAGGCGCCGGACTGATTTGTTTGATCGTCCTTTTGCACGGGAGGGACGGTAAAAAAGAGCCCGCCCCCGAGGCCTTGCGTTGCGGCACGGCGCTAAAGGGCGGTACTGTTCGTAGCTTCTGTACGCCCATGATGCTGGCTTTTTGCCTGCTGTGCGCGTTTGAAATGCTTGTACTGGCGGCCGGCGCTTGGCTGGCTCGGATAGATTGGGGGACGTTTTTGTGACGCAGGATGAACGGTTTATGAAAGAGGCGCTGGCCGAGGCCGAGCGGGCGCTTCATATGGGAGAAGTCCCCGTGGGTGCAGTTGTGGTGAAGGACGGACAGATCATTGCCCGCGGTCACAACCGCCGCGAGTGCGATCACCTGGCCACCGCGCACGCCGAGCTGTTGGCGATGGAGGCGGCCTGCCGCGCTTTGGGCAGCTGGCGATTGAGTGACTGCACGCTGTACGTAACGCTCGAGCCCTGTCCCATGTGTGCCGGAACGGCCATAAATGCCCGCGTGGGGCGCGTGGTATACGGTGCCAAGGATGCCAAGGCAGGGGCGATGGGAAGTGTACTCTCGATCAATGCGTATCCGCTCAATCATAAGGCGGATTTGACGGTTGGGGTTTTGGAGACCGAGTGTCGCGAGATTCTTCAGCGTTTTTTTGAGGGAAAGAGAAAGAAATAGGAAAATCAAAAGAGCGAAGGCGTTTGACTGGCTTCGCTCTTTTTTCGTCCGCCGCACAAGTTTTGTGTTCATGCTTGCATGACGCCTGTGTTCAGCGGGCGAACAAAACTTGTATCATTTTGCTATAGGTGAAATGGGTGTTCGAAGTGCGGTGTGAGTATCAATAGAAGAAGTCGTTTGAAATATCGCTTTCTCTCCTTGGGCGCGCCACAACGCGGCGCGCTGTGCGTTTAATGCCACTTCTTGGCGCGCCCCAAGAAGTGGCGGAAGAAGGGCGCCAAAGGGCCTGGAGCCCTTTGGAAACCCGCAATGCGTCTTTGTGGGCGCTGCGCTCTCGCTCCGCGCAACACGACGCAAAAGCCTGCATCTTCAACGCTTGCGTTTGCAAGTTAAAGAAACTTGCAAACACGGAAGTAGCACGCAAGATGCGATAGTAGAAAGCTCTTGCTGTCGTTCAACGCGGCTTATGATAGCATAGCTTTTCTGCAAAACGGAAAGCAAAAGCCCTTGCTTTCCCCGCCTGCCGCTCGTGCTGTCTTAAGTTGAGGCACAGCATTAAAAGCGTTTATGTGATCTCTCTTGATTTTCTTTGCAAAGCGGCAACGCCAGGGGGTTCCCAGGGGGAACGCCTGGGCGCGTTTTCTTGGTTCGTTCTTTGCCGCGCGGCAAAGAATGAACACTCATGCCGGTACAGCGAACGCGTGCGAAGCACAGTGTGAGCGTTGGGAGGAGAAGTTGTTTGACATTCAAACAAACCTCGCCACAATCCTCCCCTCACCCTTATAAATACAATTCTCTCCCACATATCCGCGAACCGATGTGAGCGGATATACCACACTCCCACTCCCGATCACCGTCCCCGGATTGAGCACGCTGTTACAGCCCACCTCAACGAAATCCCCCAATAAAGCGCCCAACTTACGACGCCCGGTGCAAAGGCGTGAATTTCCACAGTGAATCACCACCTCACTCTTGTCGCTTTTGACGTTGGAGGTGATAGCCCCCGCCCCTAAATGCGCCCGATGACCGAGAATGGAATCCCCCACGTAGTTAAAATGCGGCACCTGCACCCCGTCAAACAGTACGCACCCCTTGAGCTCCGTCGAGTTACCCACCACAACGCCGTCGCCGATCAACACATTCCCGCGAATGAAAGCTCCTTGTCGCACCTCGGTGTCATGGCCGATGATGCAGCCCTTATGCAGCTGCGCGGTGGGCGCGATGTGAGCGGTACGCGCCACCCAAACTGCAGGGAGTAGCTCCTCGTATTCGTCCTTTGGCAAGGAACGCCCCAGATCGAGAATAAAATCGGAAAGCGCGGATAACGCTTGCCAAGGGTAGTCGACGCTTTGCAAAAGCGGGAACGCCAGGGTGTGCGATTGCATGGTGCGCCATAGACGGGACGCTTTGATTGGATCCATAGGTTACCGTCCTCTCTCGCAGAGAAAGCCCTGCGCCCGAATGCTCTCACAAATGTGATCCGCCCAATGTCGGCACCATTCCTCGCGCTCCGCTTCGACCATGACTCGCACGACAGGCTCGGTGCCACTCTTGCGCAACAGGATCCGCCCCTGCCGGCCCAAGGCCACGGTCGCCTCTTCCACTGCCTTGTGGACGGTAGGGCTCCCAAGGACCGCTTCTTGGTCAGACACAGGTAGGTTTCGTAAGACCTGTGGATATAGGCGTACCGCGCCCGCCAGGCGGGAAAGCGGCAGGCGGCGGCTTGTCATGACCTCGGCTAACTGTGTTGCGGTCAGAAGGCCGTCCCCGGTGGTGGCGTAAGGACCCAGAATGATGTGCCCCGACTGCTCGCCGCCCAGACAATATCCTTCCTTTACCATGCGGTCATAGACGTGCTTGTCACCCACCGGCGTTTCGACGTGGCGAATGCCCGCTTCGTCCAGCGCGCGGTACAGCCCCATGTTGGACATGATGGTGGTGACGACGGTGTTGCCTGCCAGCATCCCTCGCCGCTGCCAATCGGCGGCAAAAATATAAAGAATGTGATCGCCCGTGATCACGCGCCCCTGCTCGTCGACGGCAAGGCAACGGTCCGCATCACCGTCAAAGGCAAAGCCGGCATCCAGATGATGCTGTTGCACAAAGGCAGAGAGTGCCTCAATGTGGGTCGACCCCACCCCCTTGTTGATATTCAACCCATCGGGGGAGTCCCCAATGATATACGTCTCGGCCCCCAGGGCATCAAACACGTCCCGGGCGACCTCCCAGGCGCTTCCGTTGGCGCAGTCAAGTCCGATGCGAAGTCCCGAAAGAGACTGCTTTGCCAGCGAGAGCACATGCTCCACATAGCGCCGCCGCCCCTCATTGTAATCGAAGACGCTTCCGATCTCACTGCCGGTTGCAAAAGGAAGATCGTCCTCCTCCTTATCCAAATACTCTTCGATCCCGGCAAGTAGCTCGTCGTCCATTTTCTCCCCACGGGAGTTGATGATCTTGATGCCGTTGTCAAAGAAGGGATTGTGCGAGGCGGAGATCATGACGCCGCAATCGAAATCTCCCTCTTTCGTCGCATGACAGACGCAAGGCGTGGAAATGACGTGTAGTCGATAAACGTCTGCCCCCGAGGCGCACAGACCTGCCGCCAGGGCGTATTCCAGCATATAACAGGAACGGCGGGTATCCTTGCCCAGCACCACGCGGGCGCGCGTTCCTCCCTTTTGATCGTGGTGGCCTAAAAAGCGGCCGATGCGAAAGGCCTGAGAGGCCGTCAGCGTTTTTCCGGCCTCACCGCGAAAGCCGTCGGTTCCAAAATAATGGAGCATGGTGGTCCTCCTTTCGATGCGTCTGCATCCTACCTATAGTATAGCCGGGGAAGGAGACAAAGTGAAAAGAAAAAAGCCCCGTTTTGCGACAAAAGCCGTCGCAAAACGGGGAGAATTTGTAAAAATCAGTCGACCAAGAGTGCCTTCAGCTCGGCAATCGCTTCTTCATATTGCGCATCCTTGGGGGCTGCACCGTGCCACTCGACTCGGTTTTCCATGAAGGAGACACCGCGTCCCTTGACCGTCTTGGCGATGATCACGGTGGGCTTACCCTTGACGGTTTTTGCTTCGTCAAAAGCGGCAGACAGCGCCTGCAGATCGTGACCGTCGATGGAAATGGTGTGGAAGCCGAAGGCCTCGAATTTTTCGGGGTAAGGGGTGGGGTTGAGCACCTGCTCTACCTCGCCGTCGATCTGCAGACCGTTCCAGTCGAGGATGATACACAGGTTGTCCAGCTTTCTGTGAGCGGCCAGCATGGCGGCCTCCCAGATTTGACCCTCCTGCGACTCACCGTCGCCCACGATGGCATAGGTGCGATAGTCCTTGCCCTGCAGCTTGGCGGAGATGGCCATGCCGCAAGCAGCAGACAGACCCTGGCCCAGCGAGCCGGTCGTCATATCGATGCCGGGCATGTGTCCCAAGCTCGGGTGACCCTGCAGATGGGAGTCGGCACGTCTGAGCGTGGTCAATTCCTCACGGGGGAAGAAGCCTCGCTCGGCAAGTGCGGCGTACAGTGCAGGAGCAGCATGTCCCTTGGACAGCACGAGGCGATCGCGGTCAGGACAGTCGGGAGCGTTGGGGTCAACGTTCATTTCTTCAAAATAGAGAACGGCCAGGATGTCAGCGATGGACAGCGAGCCGCCGGGGTGACCGGACTTGGCGCTGTGGACTGCGTCGAGAATATCCATGCGGATCTGCGTGGCGATGTTTTTCAGTTGTGCTTCGGTGTAATTGCGCAATGCCATAAGAGGGCCTCCTGGGTGGATGGTATATAAATATATTATAGCGAGGAAAGGAGAAGATGTCAAGAGGGAAGGGGGACAAGTTGCAAAAAGACAAACAAACGAAATGTTTTTTATCTTTGTTAGACAGCCCTTAAGGAATACGATTTCAAAAGGGCGCATACAGGGGAAACCCCACTTGTGGTTTCCCCTCTTTCCCGCACGCGGGAAATTCACCCCTTCGGGCGCTTGGAAAGGATAAAAAGATTTCGCTCTCTGCGGAGAGCGACGAGGACTCCGTCCTCGACCTGCAAGCCTTTTGAAAAAGGCTTGACCGAAAACTTGATGGGGCTGCTATCCCTTGGTGCTTTTCAGTTTTTTGAAAAGGGAGCGCGAGGGGAAAACTTTTTTCAAAAAAGTTTTCCCCTCGCATATTTGTTTACTTATTAGAAGTATCTCTTAAGCAGACCTTCCAGACCGCGGCCGTGGCGAGCCTCGTCGCGGGCCATTTCGTGAACGGTGTCGTGGATCGCATCCAGACCGTTCTTCTTGGCGCATGCTGCCAGGTCAAACTTGCCCTGGGTTGCACCGTACTCGCAGTCCACTCTCCACTTCAGGTTGTCGCGGGTGGTCGCCTTCATGTTGGGCTCGAGGTCCTCACCCAAAAGCTCTGCGAACTTTGCGGCGTGCTCTGCTTCCTCCCAGGCGGCCTTTTCCCAGTACAGACCGATCTCGGAATAGCCCTCGCGGTGAGCGATACGAGCCATGCACAGGTACATACCAACCTCGGAGCACTCGCCCTGGAAGTTCGCCATCAGCTGCTCGAAGATGTACTTCTTGTCTTCCTCGGAGATGTCGGGGTTGTTCTTGACGGTCTTGGCATACACGCCGTACTCGTGCTCAGCTGCCAGCTTCATCTCGCCCTTGACCTCGGTGAACTTCTCGCCGGGAACCTTGCAAACGGGGCACTTCTCGGGTGCGCTCTCACCCTCGTGGACGTAACCGCAAACGGGACATACAAACTTTTTCATGATCAAAATCCTCCTAAGTATAAAATGAAATATATTTTTTATTTTTTGGATGTCAGAAATTCACTTGGACAGCGGTCGTCAGAAAGCATCATTTCCAGCGTCACGCTCTCAAGGTCGTGTGCCAGCCGGTCGCTGATGGCGGCAAACAGGCAATGAAACCGACAGGCTTGTTTGTCATACCCCATGCGGGAGCAGAAAAAATCGTCTGCCTGACAGCGGTTGATGGCGATGGGCCCGTCGATCAACTCGACGATGTGCCGCACCGTAATGTTGCGCGGCGTCATGGCCAGCGCATATCCGCCGCACTTGCCCCGCACCGCTCTGACCAACCCACCCTGCAGCAGCTGCCGCAGGATCTTAAGGGTAAACTGGGGAGATACCGCCACCTGCTTGGCAATGCTGCCCGCGTCGGTCACCTGGTCCTCTTTGGCCAACAGCCAAACAATGCGCAACGCGCCGTCTGCTTCTTTGGTCAATCCGATCATGGTGCTCCCTCCTGTCCGGCTCTCATTACAGTACCATTATAGTATACTTTTCGACGTTTGTCAAGAGGGTTTTGAAAAAACATTTATACTTTTTTGGTACAAATTAAAAAATGGCGGCAAAAAAAGGAGCTTTCGGCGAAAAAAGCTCCTTTTGATTCATATGCCGATCAGTCGACGTCCTCGACGACCTGCTCGGGGCGCTCGTCCAGTGCCTCGGGGTGCTCGATGAGCTTTTTGATGTACTTAAAAGCAGAGGCATAATAGAAGCCGTCGCAGATACGCTCGTCGGTCACGACCTTAAGGTCAATGTGGCGGCGCTTGGAGAGATTGCCCTCGTGGTCCATGACCAGCTTGTAATACTTCTTGCCAAAGGCCAGGAACACGGGCAGGTTACCAAATTCATACAGATGGTGATAGATGGTCGGGATACCCAAGGAGCCCATGCTGGTGATGATCATGGAGCCATAGAAGGGCAGATCGGGCAGCAGCACGATGCCGTGATAGTCAAACCATTTGACCAGGCGAACCACACCGCGCAAAATGAAGCGGGGGAACTTGGTAAAGAAGTCCATAATACCGTCCAAGCTGCTCTTGGCCTCTTCCTCAGCCTGGTACGCTTCAATCACTTTGTTGAACTTTTCATAGATTTCGACAGCCGTATCATCGGGCGCGAAGGTGACGCGGATACAGGTATCGACTGCGTCGATATCCATGCTCTTTTTGATCGTCATGACCACGCTGATCTCGTTTCTGGCATAGATACGCTGTCCTGCTACATAGCGGTTGATGGCGGGGTATTGCGAAGCTGCGCGTACGTAGGCAGCGATGAGCAGATGCATAAAGTTAAAGTTGGTATACCCCTCGCGGATCTTGCGGCGGCAATACTTATCAGCCTCGGTCACGTCGAACGAGTCGGAGAACTGATTACAAGCGTCATAGCGATAGGGCATGATAAAGGGCATCAGGCGAGACATCGGGGGAATGGTGCGAAGTAGTCTTCCGTCCTTTCGGTCACCCCATCTGCGGCGACGCTTGGGAGCGACGTATCTCTCCTTGAGCTGCTCCGGCGCGGTCGAGACCTCGGCCTCCACTTCCTCAACAGCTTCCGCGGGTTGGATCGTTTCCTTGAGTTCTTCCATGCGAACAAATTCCTTTCGTTCTGTTTATCAGCCAACAGCTTCATGAACAAAGTGTTAAATATATGTTACTAAATTATAGTATAACGGATATTCGACAAAAAGTCAATACTTTTTCGCCAAAAAGATGTTGACATGGCAACATTAGTAAAATATGCAAAAAAGCGCGCCGAGCGGTTGATATTGCTGTCAAAATCTGTTATAATGGTGCTATCAAGCAACGAGGGGAGGATACCATCATGACGCTGCGCGAATTGACAGAGACATTCACACGCGCCGGCATTGACAATGCGGCGTATGAGGCGCGCCTGTTGGCCGAGCATTTTACGGGTATTCCCGCCCACGTTGTGTACACCACCCCCGATCAGCCTCTTGCCGACCCGGACGGGGCCCTGGCTCGCGCGGCCGAACAGCGTGCCGCACATTATCCCCTGCAGTATCTGATCGGTACCTGGGGCTTTTGGCGGCAGGAATACGAGGTGTCGCCCGATTGCCTCATCCCTCGCCCCGACACCGAGCTCCTGGTCGAATACGCCGCCCGGCACCTGCCCCGGGGCGGTCGCGTGATCGACCTTTGTACGGGAAGCGGCTGTATTTCCATTTCCTTGCTTTGCGAGCGTCCTGACCTGAGTGCGGTCGCGGTCGATCTGTTCGAGGGGACACTCGCCGTCGCCGAGCGCAACGCCCGTCGCAACGGGATCGCGCCGGATCGTCTGACCTTGCTCCGCGGAGACGTTCTTCGTGGAGATTTCATGGCAGGTCTTGGCGCCTTTGACGCCATTCTGTCCAATCCACCTTATATCACCACCGCCGCCATGCAAACGCTTGCCCCCGAATTGTCCTTTGAACCACCGGCTGCGCTCTGCGGCGGCGAGGACGGCCTGATCTTCTACCGCCGTATACTGGACGAGCCTTACCGCACCTGCCTTCTGCCGGGCGGCTGTTATTTGTTTGAGATCGGCTACGATCAGGGCGATGCACTGCGCGCGCTGGCAGCCCAACGGGGTGATACGGTTGCCATCCACCGTGATCTGGGCGGGCAGGAACGAATGGCCGTTGTCACGCCACCGCATACACTGTAATATCTCACCGACCGAAGGAGTTTTTATGAATATCGTAGTTTTAGCCGGGGGGCTGTCGCCCGAGCGCGAGGTATCCTTGACCTCAGGCTCGCTCATTGCCAACGCCCTTTTGAAAAACGGACATCGTGTCCTCTTGCTCGACGTATATCTCGGTCTTGCCTTTGAGGGCGATCCCCTCTCGCAGTTCCGTACAGAGGGAGATTACCACCATACCGTCAGCACCAAGGTGCCCGACCTGGCCGCCCTTAAGGAGCAGAGCGGCAACGGGGAGCGCCTGGTTGGTCCGGGTGTTTTGACGCTGTGCCAAGCCGCTGACGTCGTTTACGTGGCCATGCACGGCGGCATGGGCGAGGACGGCAGACTTCAGGCCTGGCTGGACTGCAACGGCATCCGCTACACGGGAACGGGCTCACTTGGTGCCGCCCTTTCCATGGATAAGGAAATTTCCAAGATCCTGTTGCGCGCCGCCGGCATCCCTACGCCCGACTGGATCACGGTCTACCCTAACCGCGAGCAGAATTACCGCGCCCGTATTCTTGATGAGATCGGGCTCCCCTGCGTCATTAAGCCCTGCAGCTGTGGGTCAAGCGTGGGTGTTTCCATCGTGGAATCCGAGGACGAGCTGGACGCGGCGCTGACCAAGGGCTTGTCCTGGGAGGGCAAGCTGATCGTCGAGAAGAAGATCGAGGGGCGCGAACTGACCGTCGGTGTCCTGGGCAAGCGCGCGCTGTGCCCCATCGAGATCATCCCCAAAGAGGGCTTTTATGACTACACGAACAAATATCAGGGTGGGCTGACGCTGGAGCTGTGTCCGGCGCCCCTGCGGGAGGATCAGACCCGACGGGTACAGGAGCTGACACTGCGCGGGTTTGATGCGCTGTCGCTGGATTCTCTTGCCCGCTTTGATTACATCATGGATGAACATGACGTCATGTGGTGTCTGGAGGCCAACGCACTGCCCGGCATGACGCCCACCAGTCTTCTGCCCCAGATGGCGGCCGAGATGGGTCTTGACTATGGCGCTTTGTGCGAGGAGATCGTAAGGCTGGCACTGGAAAAATAAATCTTCCCATCGTCGAAAGGATCAGATGTATGAAAATTGAAACGCTGCATATTTTCCCGCAATACCCCCACGCCCATCTCGTTGCCTATCTGCATAGAGAAATGACGCGTGTTCCCCCGACGCCCCGCCGCGCCGTGATCGTCTGTCCGGGTGGTGGCTACCACGGATTGTCCGAGCGGGAGGACGAGGTCGTCGCCCTTGCCTGGCTGAACGCCGGTTTTCAGGCGTTTGTACTGCACTACGGCATTTGCGAGCACGCCGGAAATTACGAGCCTCTGGTCGAGGCGAGCCTTGCCATTCGCCACGTTCGTGAGCACGCGGCCGAATACAACGTCGATCCCGAACACATCCTGATCACCGGTTTCTCTGCCGGCGGGCACCTGGCCGCATCGGCCGGGGTGCTGTGGGATCACCGTGCAGTCCGCGCGGCCTTCGGGGAGGCTCCGACACGCATGGGACGCCCGGACGGCATGGTCCTGTGCTATCCTGTGATCACGGCAGGCAAACACGCACACCGAGGATCGTTTTTGAACCTGGCAGGCAAGGAGTCGAGCTACGACGAGCAAAAGGAATACTCGCTGGAGCTTGCCGTCAGCGAGACGACGCCCCCTGCTTTTCTTTGGCACACGGCGGACGACAGCAACGTACCGGTCGAAAACTCTCTTTTGTTTGCCGGCGCGCTGTCGGAGCATCACATTCCCTTCGAGCTTCATGTCTATCCTCACGGAATACACGGACTTTCGCTGTGCGACGAGCGAACGTGGTTAGGAAATCCGGCGCTCCTGTCACCTGTGGCGGCAACGTGGTTTTCGCATGCCGTTCGGTGGGCAAAGGAGCTTTGAGGAGCCTTTGCTGAATTGCTTCTGCGAATGCGGCTTGATGCTCGTCAGGGAAATGAGTTCAATATAAATGATTCTCCAAGCAAAGAGGCAAGAGGACCGATCGGTCCTCTTGCCTCTGTTTTGCTTCAATGCTTTTTCAGATCCTCCACCCCGCGCAGCTTGTGCCGAATGCGATAAATGGCGTTGTGGATGGAACGGTGATCGCGCCCCAATTCAGCGGCGATCTCCGCGGCGGTCCGCCCGGCTACGTAGCGCTGCCAGATGGTGTTTTCATACGGCGAGAGCACGAGCGAGATGCGGCGGCACAGCGCCTCATAGTCCTCTTGCTCGCGCAATCGTCGGGTCGGATCGCCCTCGTTTCCCGCAGGCAGCTCGGCCATGCGCTCGGTGTCAAGAGACTCGGCAGACGGCCGCATCTTACGGAGTGCCGAGATCAATCCGTTCTCAATGCAGATCTTGGCGTACAACCCGAAGCTGACCTCGCCTTGGGAAACGTCGAAGCTCATCAGCGCCCGATAAAAGGCAAGATATGCTTCCTGCCGCAGATCCTTTTCATCCTCGGGGAGAATGTCAGGGCGACGGGCGCGTGCACTTACGAGCTGATGCTCGATCAAGGGTGTATACTGCGCCAGCAAAGTAGCAAAGGCGCTTTGATCGCCATCCTTAGCCAGGTGCAGTGTGTCGGGACGAAGCTCGTTTGGCATGATATTCTCCTTTCTTGTTTAGACTCGTGGATCCGGTGGGGACAATTCTGCTTTTTACAGGCAACATTTCCCATAGGTTCTCTCATATAGTGGAGAAGATGGGGTGGGGGCCCCGCTTCTTGCGGTAGTATCTGCCGAATAGCAAATTTTCTTTCCCATACAGGGCCAGAAGAAGTTGCCCCGGCTACGCTTCTTTTCCTTCTATAAAAGTTTTTGAGGGGTCATAGGGGAACTTTTTTCAAAAAGTTCCCCTAATCATAATCCGTCTTTTAACTAAACAAATAATTCACGTTACCCGAAAGCAGGGACCACATACCCTTGTAGATGGCCTCGGGGCGGGCGCGGAAGTTGTCCTCCATTTGGCGTGCGCGCGTCATGGAATCGACGCTGACACGGGTCTCAAACAGCACCTTGCCGTGCTGCTCGACCGAGCAGAAAAATTCTGCCGTGCCGTCGGCGGCAGGGGTGACGGTGCAGTGCGTGGTGATGCCGCGGCGGCGAAAATCCAGATAGCGCAGGGCACAGCGCAGGCTCTCGTCCAAAATGGTGGGGAGCAATTCACTGTGCAGCTGCTCTGCCACGATGCGTCCCTTTTGCGTGACGATATAGCGGGGGGTGTCGTCGGTGACGCCCTCCTCGGCGGGTGCCGTTTCGATCAGGGCGTCGTCCAGCATTTCATGAAACGCCTCGGCCATGTCCAGATACATGACGTAGTCCGTTTGCATGACCATGTCATTGAGTGTTGCAAAATCGAGGGGAATGCGAACGTTTTGCATCAGATACAACAGAAAAATCTTGACGTTTCGCTTGCCGCCCAGCGCCGAGCTTGCCATGCTTCATACCTCCGTTTCTTCCCGTTTTTGGGGGATTTTCGTGTTCTTCATACTATCATATCATACTTTTTCGATTTTTTCAAGAAAATTATTTACAAGATGTATAAAAATATGGTATACTATATGCATTCCCATGTGACACGTAAGGGAGGAAGCCCTATGAAGAACAAACAGTTGACGGTTGCCCTGCTCGGCTTTGGCGTTGTGGGCAGTGGCGTTGCACAAGTAATCACAGAAAACCAGGACCGTATTGTGGACGCGACCGGCCGCGGTGCGGATATTCGATATATACTCGATCTGCGTGATTTTCCCGATAGCCCCTTCGCTGACCGCATCGTACATGATTTTAATACCATTGTCAATGACCCCGAGGTCGACGTCGTCATCGAAATGATGGGTGGCTCACACCCTGCGTATGAGTTTACTCGTGCGTCCCTTGAGGCGGGCAAGTCGGTCATTACCTCCAACAAGGAGGTCGTAGCCAATTTTGGCACGGAGCTGCTGTCTTTGGCAGCGGAAAAAGGGGTTCGTTATCTGTTTGAGGCCAGCGTTGGCGGCGGCATTCCCGTGCTGCGCCCGCTTTCCCAGGACATGGCGGCCAACCGTGTCCAGACCATCGACGGGATTCTCAACGGTACGACTAACTATATCCTCACCCGTATGGCACGTGGGGGTGTCTCGTTTGAAACGGCACTTTGCGAGGCGCAACAGAAGGGCTATGCCGAGCGCGATCCTTCGGCGGACGTGGATGGCCACGATGCCGCCCGCAAGATCGTGATTTTGACCGCGATGGCGACGGGCTTGCGCATCGATCCCAACACCGTACCGGTGGAGGGCATCCGCTATATCACCGAGGCGGACGTTTCTATTGCCAAAGCGATGAATTGCGCCATCAAGCTCATCGGGCACATGGGGAGAGTGGAGGATCACCTGACCCTCTGGGTCGCACCCTGCTTTGTCTCTCGCCAAAATCCTCTCGCCAATATTGACGACGTGTTCAACGGCGTCCTGATCGACACCGATATGCTGGGGCAGACGCTGTTCTATGGCCGCGGCGCAGGCAAGCTGCCCACAGCAGGGGCGATCGTGTCCGACCTGGTTGATATTGCCACCCATCCCTTTGATGCCGCTACGGCACTCCGTTGGACGGACGCGCCTGCCCATACGTTGGTTTCACCCGCAGATGATGGACTCGTTTGCCTGATTTACCGCAAGGGGGACGCCATGCCCGAGACGGAGTGGGCGCCTGTCGTTTCCGAGACGGCTCAAGCTATCATCGTTCGAGAGGGCGAAGCGGAGACCGTCATTGCCCGCGGTGAGACGCGCCCCATCGCTACCTACCGTATGTCACTGCTGTGACCTTTCGTCAGAGAACGCATATACTGTCAATGGTTTCCTGTTGACGGGAATTGTTCGTTCGTGTGAGTTTTAGGCTTGCGAGGTTTGTTTTATGAAAAAAATCAAGATCCGGGGCGGGCGACCGCTCAAGGGACATATCGAGATCGGCGGCATGAAAAACGCCGCACTGCCCATATTATTTGCTACGATCATTACAAATGACGTGTGCACCGTGGATAATCTTCCTCCGGTGGGCGACATTCAAGTTGCGTTGGATATTCTTTCCAACATGGGTGCGACGGTTCGACGCTCCGGCCCTACGCAGGTGGAGATCGACACCCGCGGCGTGCGACAGGGGACCTCACCGGCGGCTCTGGTGCGTCGGCTTCGCGGCTCGACTTATCTGATCGGCTCCGAGCTTGCCCGCTTCTCCCGCGCCAAGGTGGGACTGTCGGGCGGTTGTAATTTCGGTGCGCGCCCCATCGACCTGCATAAAAAAGGCTTTGTGGCACTGGGCGCAACCGTGACGGACGACGACGGCTACGTTTCGGCCTTTGTCCACGGCCGGCTCAAGGGCACCAAGATCATCATGGATAATATTTCGGTCGGCGCGACGGCCAATATTCTGATGGCCGCCTGCACAGCCGAGGGTGTGACCACCATTGAAAACGCGGCGCACGAGCCCCATATCGTCGATCTGGCCAGCTTTCTCAACAACTGTGGCGCACATATCACGGGCGCCGGTACCTCCATCATCAAGGTGCGGGGCGTGGAGAAGCTGCATGGGTGCCATTATACCATCATTCCCGATATGATCGAGGCGGGTACGTATATGGTTGCCGCCGCCGCGACGAAGGGGGAAGTGGTCTTGGACAACGTCATCTCCCGCCATTTGGACGCGGTCAGCGCCAAAATGCGAGAGATGGGAATTACCGTTCTTGACGAGGGCGACCGCATTACGGTCAAAACCACGGGCTCGTTTGGCAGTGCCAATATTCAGGCCGTGCCTTATCCCGGCTTTCCGACGGATATGCAACCCCAGATAACGGCACTTTTGTCTATCGCGGACGGCATCAGCACGGTGACGGAAAACGTCTTCAAAAAGCGGTTCCGCTACGTCGAGGAGCTGCAGCGCATGGGCGCGGCTATCAACGTGGATGATCAGAATTCCACCGCGACTATCGTTGGTGTGCGGACGCTGCACGGTGCGACCGTGACCTCCACCGACCTGCGTGCAGGGGCGGCAATGGTGATTGCGGGCCTTGCGGCCGAGGGCGAGACCTGCATTTTGGAGGTTGCTGAGACCATTGAGCGGGGATATTATGATATTGTTGGAAAACTGCGTGCCGTTGGTGCGGATATTGAATTGGTAGAAGAATAAAGGAAACAGCAAGGCAAGCGGAAGGTTGCCTTGCTGTTTTTTAGTTTTAGGGGACTTTTAACATCTTCTTCTACGAATGGCGCGCCCAAGGATAGAAAGCTAAATTTCAAACAACTTCTTCTTTTGACGCGCGTACAGCCCACCTCGACTTTGTCGAGCTGCGCGCCGCGCTGTACCGGCAGGGATGCCATTTCTTTGCCTCGTCGCAAAGAAATGGCGAAAGAAAGGACGCCCAGGCGTTCCCCCTGGTATTGCCGCTCTGCAAAGAGGAGGACGAGAGATCACACATTTCGGCTTGCGCCGAAATAGGGAGTTTTATTCGCCCGCTGAACACGGGCGTTGTGCAAGCACAACCATAAAACTCTGGCATATACGCTTTTCGTGCTGTGCCTCCAATTCTGCCAACACGAGCGGCAGGCGGAGAAAGCAAGAGTTCTTGCCAAAGCGCACCCATCTTGGGCGTGCGCTCATGCGCCCAAGATGGCGGAGGCTGGCAAAAATAAACGTCCCGACGGCGCTCGAAAAGCCGTCGGGGGAGGGGTTCCAAGGGGTGTCCCCTTGGGTTCCTTCTTGGCTACTTCTTGGGAAACGCCAAGAAGTAGCAGACTCACATAGCGCGACGCGTTGTGTCGCGCCCAAGGATAGAAAGCTAAACTAAATTTCAAACACTCTCCTCCCCACGCGCGTCAAAAGGAGAAGTTGTTTGAACTCCATCTCCTGCAAAATAAAAAAGAAGCAGATTAAAAACCTGCTTCTTTCGTTTCTGGGGTGAGTAATGGGATTGGGAACCCACGTTTGCGCCACAGTTTAGCACAAATCAAAGTACAGCTATGCGCAAACTTGCCATTTGCAAAGCAAATGGCGGGGCTCTGAATCGGTTCGTTCGCTCAGAATAAGAAAAGCACGGAGTGAACTCCGTGCTTTTCTTATTCTGGGGTGAGTAATGGGATTCGAACCCACGGCCTCCAGGGCCACAACCTGGCGCTATAACCAACTTAGCTATACCCACCGTAAAAAAATGGCGTGCCTTGAGGGATTCGAACCCCCGACCTACTGCTTAGAAGGCAGTTGCTCTATCCGACTGAGCTAAAGGCACACTCATGGAGCGAGTGATGGGAATCGAACCCACGCGGCCAGCTTGGAAGGCTGGAATTCTACCATTGAACTACACTCGCGTGTGCATGCTTGTGAACCGCCCGTATATCATAGCACAATTTATTTCGCTTGTCAAGGGATTTTTTGAAATAAATTTACTTTTCCGCAAAGACTTTCGCGACAAACCCTCTTGCATGGATTCGCCAAGTGTGGTAAAATATACAGAGTATCAAAGATGAGAAGGAGAGGCAAAGTGCTGTCCAAATATTTGATCCCCGACTATGTATTCGAGCATTACGACGACGTAACGCCCGCCTTCCTGGCGTCCATCGGCGTGCGCGCATTGCTGATCGATATTGATAATACCCTCGCCCCGTATGAGCAGCCTATCCCGGACGAGCGCCATCGCGCCTGGTTCGACGCGTTGGATGCCGCCGGCATTCGCACCGCGCTCATTTCCAATAATCACCGCGAGCGCGTGGATGAGTTCAACGCCACGCTGGGACGCGAGGCCTACTTTCATAGCGCCAAGCCCTTTGGCGTGACCTTCCGGCGGGTGATGAAGGGGTGGGGACTGCCCCGCGAGCAGGTCGCCGTTCTTGGCGATCAGCTCTTGACCGACGCCCTGGGCGGCAAGCATCTTGGCCTGAAGGTCATCATCGTTCCTCCCATCCGAGATAAAAAAACAGCCTTCGTCCGCTTCAAGCGCTGGCTGGAGCGCCCCTATATGCGCGCCTTTTATGAAAAACAGAGCAAGGAGGAAAACAAGTGAGCACTTCCCCGTCCTATCCTACCTTTGGCCCCGGCGGTAACGGTGACTGGTTCCGTCGTGACGGTATGAAATCGCTTATCCAGACCCCCGGCTGGCTGGATCGCGTCGGTCTTGATGCCTTCGAATACGAGGCGACGCGCGGCGTCAGCGCGAGCGAGGAGTCTCTGCTTGCCTTTGGGCAGAAGGCAAGGGAACACAACGTTCGCCTGTCCCTCCATACGCAATATTATATTTCGCTGTCGGGCGTCGATCCCGAAAAGCGACTCAAAAGCATTGATTATATCGAAAAGTCGCTGTGGGCGGCCGACCTGATGGGGGCGGATACCATCGTCATTCACTCGGGTAGCGCGGGTAAGATCTCGCGGGAGGAGGCCATGAAGCTGTCTTGCGATACGCTGGAGCACTTGCTCAATGCATTGGATGGCCGATATGAGCACATTCGTCTCGGTATTGAAACCATGGGCAAGCTCAATCAGCTGGGCACGCTGGACGAGGTCATCGAGCAGTGCCGCGTCAGCCCGCGGTTTGTGCCTGTGGTTGACTTCGGACACCTGAACTGCCGCGAGGTGGGGCAGGCGTTCCCCGACACCGACAGCTATCGCCGCGTGTTCGATCGCATCGCAAACGCCTGCGGCGACGCTGTGGCGCGCTCGCTCCATTGCCATTTTTCCAAGATCGAATACACCGAGGCAGGCGAGAAGCGACACCTGACCTTTGAGGACACCGTCTTTGGTCCGCGCTTTGAGCCGCTGGCCGAGGCCATCATCCGGGACAACCTTGCGCCCCGTATCATCTGCGAGTCGGACGGCACACAGGCCGAGGACGCGCTGTGGATGAAGCATTGCGTTCGCGATATGGGCGGTCCTGTGCGTCCCGACGCTGAATAATTGTATGAAAGAGGAATCTATTATGTCACATTTGTCCAGAATGATCGAAGCGATGAAAGCGGCCGATATGGAGGCCGTCATCGTCACCAGCGAGATCAATCAGCGGTATCTGACAGGCTTTGCTTATACCGACGGCTACGTCGTCGTTACTCCCAAAAAGTCCTGGCTGATCACCGACTTCCGCTATACTGAAGCTGCCGAGGCCGCGGTTGACCCTGCCGAATTCGAGGTGATCGCACCCGGCAAGATGCTCCCCAAGATCGCAGAGCTTTTGCGCGATGCCGGTGTTAAGTCGGTCGCGCTCGAGGAGGCTACGCTGTCCATCCGCGACTCGGAGCGCATCGAGAAAGCGCTGGGCGAGGCGGGTATCGTTTACTTCCGCCCGGAGGCATCGGCTCTCATTGACGGCCTGCGTCTTTATAAGGACGAGCAAGAGATCGCCCTGATGCAACAGGCACAGGACATCGCCGACGCGGCCTTTACGCACATCCTTTCCTATATCAATCCTGATCGCACCGAGATCGACGTGGCGCTGGAGCTGGAGTTTTTCATGCGCTCGCACGGCGCGGAGTGCGTCTCGTTTGAGACCATCGCCGCCTCGGGCAAGGCTTCCTCTATGCCTCACGCCGTTCCCCGTCCCGTTAAGCTGGAGCGCGGATTTTTCACGATGGATTTTGGCGCGCGCGTAGATGGGTATTGTTCCGATATGACGAGAACGGTCGTCCTTGGCAAGGCAGACGAGGAGATGCGTCGCTTGTACAACACCGTCCTGGAGGCTCAGCTGGCTTCTCTTGCCGCCGCGAAGGAAGGTGTGGGCTGCAAGGCGCTGGATACCATTGCCCGCGACATCATTGATAACGCCGGATATAAGGGTGCCTTTGGACATTCGCTGGGCCATGGTGTGGGTATGTATATTCACGAAAGCCCGAGACTCTCGCAGGTTGCTCCCGAGGACAGTGTCCTCAAGAGAGGTCATGTAGTCACCTTCGAGCCGGGCATCTATCTGCCCGGACAGTACGGCTGTCGCATTGAGGACATGGTTGCCATCACCCCCGACGGTCAGGTTCATAATTTTACGCACAGCGCAAAAGAACTGATTGAGCTGGATGTTTGAGGTGACATATGAAATTTTGTCTGGATCGCTTTGAGGGCCGAATTGCCGTTTGCCTGTGTGAGGATGCTGATGCACCGCAACAGCAAGTCGACGTGTCACTGGACGACACGCCTGCCCTTGCGGCCCTTTCGCAGGGGGACATTTTTGAGGCACGGATGGACGCAGAGGGACGCCTGCAGGATGTTAGGCTGCTGAAGCAGGAGACCGAGGAGCGCCGCGCGTCGGCGCAGTCCCGTCTGCACGCCCTGTTTGCCCGTAATAAAAACAAAGGATAAGCAAGTATTGAGGTGTTATCGTTATGTTAAGAATGTTACCGCAGTGGAATCTGGTACAGCAGGCGGCAGAGTGGTTGGAGCTCTCGGGAGACGGCGCGCTGTTTCTCTCGGCGCTGGGTATTCTTTTGAGTGCTATCATCGGGTACCTGATCGGAAGCCTGAATTCTGCTATTATCATATCACGGCTGTTTCTGCACCGCGATATTCGTGCGCACGGCTCTAAAAATGCCGGGGCGACCAATATGTTGCGCACCTACGGCACCAAATATGCCGTCATGACGTTGGCGCTTGATATGCTCAAGGCGGCCGTGGCAACGGCGCTTGGCTTTTGGATCGCCTCGGTGTTCGTCGGCGCGCCCATCGCCGGATTTTTCTGTGTGTTTGGTCATATGTTCCCCGTGTATTACCGCTTCAAGGGCGGCAAGGGCGTGGCCTGTACGGCGATCGTCGCCTTGATGATCGACCCCTGGACCTTCCTTGTAATGTTCTTCTGCTTCTTTGCTATCGTAGGACTGACTCGCTTTGTGTCCCTGGCTTCGATCATGTGCGCCTTTTTGTATCCGCTTCTGCTCAATGCCTTTTTCCCGGCGGGCTGGGTGGTGCTGATGGGTGTGATGACCACTGCGTTTGTTATATTTATGCACCGCGAAAATATCAAACGCCTGTACAACGGCAAGGAATCGAAAATATCTTTTTCCCGCAAGAAAAAGGCGGCTGAAGAGCCCGACGCGGGCGGAGGTGAAGCATGAGCGCCCTTCTGTCACCCCTGGATGAGTTGATCGCCTTGATCGGTTTGGCGACCGAACGCGGCGTTCTTCGCCGGGTCGTTTGCTCCAAGTCTTGCTTGGCTGATCGAGCTCGGGCAGTGCTGACGTCCCGCGTGATCGGTGGCCGACAGAAGTATCAGTTGGAGACGTTTTATACCGACAACAAAGCCCGCCATCTCAACCTTGCTATCGACGACGTCGAGGCACTTCGGGAGCAGTTGGGTGCCTATGCGCAAATCAATGTGCTGACGACGCTTTCGGGCGTGGACTGTGAGTACAAGCGCAGTGCCTCGGGTAAGGAAACGCTGCTGCGGGGCGGCAAGCTGCGCGCGCAGCTGGAAAAAGCCGACGTCGCACAGACGGAAACCGCAACCAACGATCGACAAAAGAAACGCATTCTCAGCGGCGCCGAGCCTTTTTTGCAGGCGCTGGACGTGAGCGACAAAAACGGGCGCGTGTACGATAAAAAGCAGTCTAAATTCCGACAGATCAACCGCTTTCTCGAGCTGTTGCGCGACGTGGAGGATCATCTTCCCGCGACGGGAGAGCTTCGCGTGTGCGATCTGTGCTGCGGCAAGAGTTATCTCTCTTTTGCTGTCTATCATTATCTGACGGCGGTCAAGGGAAGAGAAGTGAAAATGACCTGCGTCGACCTTAAGCCGGACGTGATCGAGCACTGTGGCGCGGTTGCAAGGTCGCTTGGCTTTGACGGATTGGAATTTTTGTGTGGCGACGTGGCGGCGTATGAGCCCGCGGAGGGCGCGCACGTGCATTTGGTCGTGTCGCTCCACGCCTGTGATACCGCGACCGATCTGGTGTTGGGCAAGGCGATGCAGTGGCAGAGTGAGGTCATTTTGTCTACCCCTTGTTGCCACCACGAGTTGAACCATACGCTGGATTGCCCGGAATTGGAATGCATTGCCCGCCATTCGATGCTGCGGCAGAAGCTGTGTGATGCGGCGACCGACGCCATGCGTCTGCTTCTTTTAGAGGCACATGGCTATACGACGGCGGCCTTGGAGCTGATCGATCCCGAGGAGACGCCCAAGAACGTGATGCTCAGAGCCATTCGCAAGCGAGGTGCGAGCCGGCAGTCGCTGGAGGCGGCGCGTCGGGCGTATGAGGATGCGGTCCGATTTTTTGTTCGTTCCGAGGGGGAAGGGCAACAAGCCTTTTTGCAACGGGGCAAATAATTGCTTGACAAGAGCGTGGGTGGATGCACTTGCGCTCTTTTTGATTGTTTGTTGTCTGCCGGCCCCAGGATTTTGCTTTTTCTCCCCGGGCGCGCCACAACGCGGCGCGCTATGAGCATTGCCACTTCTTGGCGCGCCCCAAGAAGTGGCGGAAGAAGGGCGCCAAAGGGCCTGGAGCCCTTTGGAAACCCGCAGTGCGTCTTTGTGGGCGCTACGCTCCCGCTCCGCGCAACACGACGCAAAAGCCTGCATCTTCAAATTTTGCGAGCACGGCTTAAAGAAAGCCGCGCTCACCTCAAGGCAAAAGCCCTTGCTTTCTCTACCTGCCGCTCGTGGTGGCTAAACTGGAGGCACAGCATCAAAAGCGTTTATGTGATCTCTCTTGTTTCTTTTTGTAGAGCGGCAAAGGAGCAGTTTCCAAAGGCGGCAGCCTTTGGTTCCTTTTCTTTCGCCATTTCTTTGTGGAACGAAAAAGAAATGGCATCCATGCCTGTACAGCGCACGCGCGCAGCAGTGTGAGCGTCAAAAGGAGGAGTTGTTTGAAATTTAGCTTTCTCTCCTTCGTCCGCCGCACAACGCGCAGCGGGAGAGCTTATGCTACTTCTTGGCATTCCCCAAGAAGTAGCCAAGAAGGGAACCAAGGGGACACCCCTTGGGACCCCACTTCCCGACGGCTTTTCGAGAGCCGCCGGGGCTGTTACCTTCGCAAGCCTTCTCCATCTTGGGCGCATGAGCGCACGCCCAAGATGGGTGCGGTTTGGCAAGAACTCTTGCTTTCTCTGCCTGCCGTTCGTGTTGACTAAATTTGAGGCACAGCACTAATAGTGTTTATGTAATCTCTCGTCTTTCTCTATGTAGAGCGGAAAAGGAGCGGTTTCCAAAGGCGGCAGCCTTTGGTTCCTTTTCTTTCGCCATTTCTTTGTGGAATGACAAAGAAATGGCATCCCTGCCGGCACAGCGCAGCGCGAAGCAGTATGCGCGTCCGTAGAAGAAGTTGTCTGAAATTTAGCAAAACCCTCCCCCGTCCCCCCTCCTTTTTGGGAAAACCCCCACCATCCACCGGCATTTTGCCCATAAATTGAGAAAAAACCTTGCAAAAATAAGAAAAAATCGGAGAAATTTCATAAAATTCTTGACAAATCTCAAGCTTTTGTATATAATATAGGTTGTCATTGTGTAAAAGCGAAAAAGCAAAAGGCTTGTCCGCTTCCGATCATCGAACAAGGAGGAAACAAAAATGCTCAGAACCTACCAGCCTAAGAAACGTCAGAGAAAAAAAGAGCATGGCTTCCGCAAGAGAATGAAGACCGCCGATGGCAGAAACGTTCTCAAGAGAAGACGTGCAAAGGGCAGAAAGAGACTGACTCACTGATCTCGCCCGCTTTCTTCCCCACATAAAACCTCCGATGCTCCGGTTACACCTACGCTTGTGTCAGTGGCATCGGGGTTTTTGCTGTGTGAGGAAATTTTCGCGCCCCACATTTTATCCCATTTCGGTGATGACCGCATCACCGCCCCGACGGAAGTATGACAAACACCGATTTTTCAAACGTTCAGACAGAACACAGGGAGACAAAATGAAATTTGTCGCAATCAAGGAACATCATCTTTATAATAAAGCCTATCGGCAGGGAAACCGCTTTGTAGGGCGACTGGTCGCCGTCTACGTGCTGCGGGACTACGCCGCGCGCAAGCTGATGATGGCGCATCCTCTGCACTGCTATGTCAATCGAATCGGGCTGTCCGTGACCAAAAAGGTGGGCGGGGCCTGTGTCCGCACGCGTGCCAAGCGCATCATCCGCGAGGCCTACCGTGCGATCTTGAAGGAGGGCAACTTGAAGACGGGGCATCTCGTCGTGATCGCCGCCCGGAGCGAGATCGTTGGCAAAAAGACGCAGGACGTGGAGAGAGAACTGCGCTACGCCTTTGACAAATTGAATTTCTACCGAACGACATGAAGTGGCTGTGTATCTGGCTGATCCGCTTTTATCGGCGCTTTATTTCCCCTTTGAAGAGGCAACCGACCTGTCGGTTTACCCCCAGCTGCTCGGCCTATGGCCTGGAGGCCTTTGGCGAGCACGGCTTTTTTGTGGGGCTTTTCCTGACGGTGCGGCGCGTTCTTCGATGCCATCCGTTCAACCCGGGCGGATATGACCCGGTTCCCGCGAAGGGGAGCTTATTTGGATCCCGAAAGCGCAACTGTAGTGACGCACAACCAAAACGCATGTGCCGGCGATACGATCGGACGAGCACACAACAGGACCCTGTCCCCGAGGAGTCAATGACCCCCGAGGATAACAAAGACTGACCTTTGCCGCAACACCGCGCGGCCGGACAACAAATGGGCGGTGTATTTCCCATAATACAGAAGGGAGCTTTTGTAGATTTCTACAAAACGTAACACATGAAAACAAACAAAACATCTATGATCAATCGCGTACTTGCATTGGCGCTTTTGCTGATGGTGCTGGCAACGGCACTGGGCAGCTGCGGCAGGCAAAATGCACCTACGCTCAACGTCAACAGCGACGTGTTCCTCTCTCTTGAGGAGGGACATTCCCTCGACGGCACCAAGCTCAGCGCCATCGCCAAGCTTCTGGCCGCCACCTACGCGACCGATTTTGACACGCAGGAGATGCTGATCGCGGCTTATCGCGGATACGATATGCTGGCGGCAGATTTCGACGAGAGCAAGATCACAGCAGGGGAAACCAAGGAATTCAATCAGCAGGCGGTTGTCGCTCTGATCGACAAGGCCAATGCCAAGGCGAACAACGACAGCAAGATCTATTTTGAAGAGTACAAGACGATCAACGAAACGGATACCCTGACCATCATCCGTTCCCTGCAGACCTCGGTCGACCTGGACGCCAAAAAGACCTTTTGGGACACCCTGCTTGGCTGGATCGGTGCCTTTATCGGTTGGATGACCAATACGCTTTGCTTTGGCAGCTATATCGGCGGTATCTGTCTGTTCGCTGTTATCGTGGAGCTGCTGATGCTGCCGCTTGCCATCAAGCAGCAGAAGAATTCCATCAAGCAGGCCAAGCTTCGTCCCAAGGAAATGGCCATCAAGAAAAAGTATGCCGGTCGTGACGACCAGGTGACCAAGCAAAAGATGAGCCAGGAGCTGCAGGAGCTGTATCAGCGTGAGAACGTTAATATGGCAGCAGGCTGCTTGCCACTGCTCATCCAGTTGCCTATTGTTTTGGCGCTGTACCGCATCGTAATTGACCCGCTTTACTACGTGCTGGGCCAGTCGTCGGCGCTGTCGAACGCGCTGTTTAAGTTCTTTACCGCATCCCCTGCCGCCGGCGGTTTGGGTAAGACCATCACCGACAGCCGCGGTACCATCACCATGCTCTCCGAGCTGACGGCAGACAATCTGGCCGGCATCAAGGACTTTATGTACTTTGGCAACGGCGGAGAGATCTTTGACAAGCTGGAGGGCATCATTCCCCGAATGCCCGACTTTACGCTGGGTAACGTCAACCTGGGTCTGAACCCCAGCTTTGACGGCAACTATATTCTGCTTTTGGTTCCCGTTCTGACCTTTATCGTGTATTTCTTCTCGATGCGTCTGAACAAGAAGATGACGTATCAGCCTCAGGCGATGCAGGACCAGCAAACGGCTTGCTCCGGCTGGCTGATGGACATCTATATGCCCGGTATGAGTACCTTCTTTGCGTTTATGGTACCCGCCCTGGTTGGCATCTACTGGATGTTCAAGAGCGTGATCTCGACGCTGCGTCAGTTTATCGTATGCAAGATCATGCCCTATCCCCAGTTTACCGAAGAGGATTATCGCGCGGCTGAACGTGAGTATGCCGGCAAGGCTCCCCGCAAGGGTGCTGCTCCCGAACACCACACCTATGGACGCGACGTCCAGATGGTCGGCGGCAGACCCAAGTCCCTGTTCCACATGGACGACGACGATTACGTCGCCAAGGTGGAAGAGGAGATGAAGCGCCAGAAGGACGAGGAGGAGACCAAGTCTTCATCTGAGGAGACGGTAGAGGGTGTGGCCCTGAAGCAGTACGACCGTCCTGCCAAGAAGAACAAGAAAACGACGGATGAGAATGACGTGTCCGATCATAACGAACAGTAATATTTGACGAATGGAGAACGATTGTGAAAAAGCAAGTAAGAATTACCGCAAAATCGATAGATGAAGCCATTGCCAAGGCAGTGGAGGAGCTGGGTGCTCCCGACGTGTCGGATATTGAATACACCGTGATCGAGGAGCCCAAGAAGGGTCTGTTCGGCATCGGCTCGACGCCCGCTGTGATCGAGGCGACCTACCAGAAGAACGGCGTTGCACTGGCACTCGAGTTCCTGACCAGACTGACCAAGGACATGGGCCTGAACGTGACCATGAGCGTACACGACGGCACCAACGGCGACAAGGTGATCGCCATTGACGGCGACCACGCAGGCGTGCTGATCGGCCACCACGGTGACACGCTGGATGCGCTGCAGTACCTTTCCAACCTGGCGGCCAACAAGAAGACCGAGGGCGAGAAGAGAGAGTACGTCAAGATCACCGTTGACGTTGAGAACTATCGCGCAAAGCGTGAGGAAACGCTGCGCGGCCTGGCTCGCCGCAAGGCTTCCCAGGTGCTTCGCTATAAGAAGAGCGTCATGCTGGAGCCCATGAATCCTTATGAGCGCCGCATCATCCACTCCGAGATCCAGGGCATCGACGGTGTTTCCACCAACTCGATCGGCTCGGAGGACAACCGTAAGGTCGTTATCTTCCTGGACGAAAAGTCTGCGGCCGCACACCGTACGCCCGCTGAAGATGAAGCCGCTGAGATCCTGCGTGATTTCGGCGAGGAATTGTATTAATAGGGTATGATTTGGCGGGGGAAAAACTTTTTGAAAAAAGTTTTTCCCCCGCGCCCCCTTTTCAAAAACTTTCAAGGGGAAAATAAAGGGCAAAATTCGGGAGCATTTGCGCTGTTTTGGGCAATAGCTCCCGCGAGCTCGTGGGGCCCTCCCACTCGCTCCATAAAGTAAGGGAGCACAAGCCACACTACGTGAAAGGTTTTCGCCCGCCTTTTTCAAAAGGCGGCGCAGTCAAGGGCGCGGAGCCCTTGTCGCGCTCCACAGAGCGCGAAATTTCTTTTCGGCGTTTCTTTTTGAAAGCTTTTTCTTTGCGCCTGCGCAATCAAAGAAAAAGCACTGAGAAATTTTGCAAAACAAGGGTCTTGAACCGCAAAGTCAACGATCTTTTTCCAAAAAGTTTTTTGGCGGGGTTTGGGGCGGAGCCCCAAATACATATCCATCTACACGGGACTTGGGGCAGAGCCCCAAAAAGGAGATACAAGATGAAACTATTGGATACCATAGCGGCCATCAGCACGCCCCACGGCAAGGGCGGTGTGGCAGTCCTGCGTGTCAGTGGTGCCGGCGCTGTCGAGGTTGCCTCGCGCGTGTTTTTGCCCAAGAGCGGCAAGCAACTGAACGAGATTGCCGCGCGTACCGCCACCTACGGCACGATCCTGGCTCCCGAGGGCGAGAAGTGGCTACCGGTGGACGATGGCCTGGCTACCGTCTTCCGCGCGCCTGCTTCCTTTACGGGCGAGGATACGGTGGAGATCAACTGCCACGGCGGCATTTTGTTGACGCAGACCATTCTGTCTGCGCTACTGGCGGCCGGCGCACGCATGGCCGAGCCGGGGGAATTTACCCGCCGCGCCTTTCTCAACGGCAAGATCGGTCTTGGCGCCGCCGAGGCGATCGGATCTTTGCTTGAGGCGCAAAACAAAGGACAGATGACGCTGGCCTTGGGTGGACTCCACGGCAAATTGGAAGCGCGAAGCAGAGACTGCTACGAGCAGATGCGGACGGTGCTGACCTCGGTGCTGGCTTGTATTGATTTTCCTGACGAGGATCTGAGCGAAATGAGTCGAGAGGAGATCATCGAAAGCCTTCAACGGGTGCAGGATGAACTGATCGCGCTTGGCAGCACCTATCGCACCGGTCACGCCATCGCCGAGGGCATCCCGACGGTCATTTGCGGTCGCACCAACGTGGGTAAGAGCTCGCTGTATAATCAATTGCTTGGACGAGAAGCGGCCATTGTGACCGACATCGAAGGCACAACACGCGACATTCTGAGCGAGACGACGACCCTTGGGCGCGTGACGCTGCGCCTTTACGATACGGCAGGGCTTCGCGCCACGGAGGATCAAGTCGAGCGCATCGGAATTGACCGCGCCCGCCGCGCGATGGACGATGCCGAGCTGATCCTGGCGCTGTTTGATCTCACTCGCCCCTTGACAGACGAGGAGCACGCTCTGCTCGACGAGCTGGCGGCTCGCGATATGCCAAGAGGCACCGTAATCGCTCTGCTAAATAAATTCGATGCGGTCTGCGATACGCGAATCTCCTCCGAGGTGTGTGCCGCCGTCACGGCTAAGATCGCGCATTCGATGACCATCTCAGCCAAGAGCGGAGCGGGCATTGAGGCACTTGCCGACCTGGTCGATACGCTGTTCGTCGACGGCTCGCTTTCCTTGCGCGACGACGCCGTCGTCGTCAACGCCCGACAGATGGCGACGGTCACAAGGGCGACGGAGGCATTGCGCGGTGCGCTGGATGCCTTGTGTGAGGGACTCCCGATGGATCTGTGCTGTGTGGATCTGACGGCAGCAATGTCTGCGCTGTCAGAGCTGGATGGCAGAGAGATTGGAGAGGATGTCGTGCATGAGATCTTTTCCCATTTTTGTGTGGGGAAGTGACGAGGAGCAGGGGGAGACTAAAGTTTTGGAGCTTGTGTAGCCGGACGGCGCGGCCGTAAAAGAAGTTGTTTGAAATTTAGCTTCCTATTCCCGGGCGCGCCACAACGCGGCGCGCTGTGCGAATAATGCCACTTCTTGGCGCGCCCCAAGAAGTGGCGGAAGAAAGGCGCCAAGGGACCTAATGTCCCTTGGAACCCTGCAGTGCGCCACGGCAAAATAATTTTTGCCTGATGGTGGCACAAAAGCCTACATCTTCAACACTTGCGAGCGCGGCTTAAAGAAAGACCGCGCTCACTTTAAGGCAAAAATTCTTGCTTTTTTTGTCTGCCGCTCGTGGTGGCAAAATTGGAGGCACAGCATGAAAAGTGTATATATAACCTCTCGTCTTTCTCTTTGCAGAGCGGCAAAGGAGGGAGGCCCCGGAGGGAACGTCCGGGTTCCTTTTCTTTCGCCATTTCTTTGTGGAACGACAAAGAAATGGCATCCATGCGGCACAGCGCGGCGCGAAGCTGTACGCGCGTCAATAGAAGAAGTTGTTTAAAATTTAGCTAAAACACAAGGGAGATTTCCTTTTGGAAATCTCCCTTGCCTATTTTAATAATTCTCCGCATGAACCTCAAAATAACTCTGCGGATGATCACAAGTGGGGCAAACCTCGGGCGCCTTCGTGCCAATGACAATGTGTCCGCAGTTGCGGCACTCCCAAACCTTGACCTCGCTCTTTTCGAATACCTGTGCCGTCTCAACGTTGCGAAGCAGAGCGCGATAACGCTCCTCATGATGCTTCTCAATCGCGGCAACCAGACGGAACTTGCGAGCCAAATCATGGAAACCTTCCTTCTCTGCCGTCTCGGCAAAGCCAGCGTACATGTCCGTCCATTCGTAGTTCTCACCGTCAGCGGCATCTGCCAGGTTTTGGGCGGTGTCGCCGATGCCGGCCAGCTCCTTGAACCACATCTTGGCGTGCTCCTTTTCGTTCTCTGCCGTCTTGAGGAACAGGGCTGCGATCTGCTCGTAGCCTTCCTTCTTGGCCTTGGATGCATAATAGGTGTACTTGTTTCTTGCCTGGGACTCACCGGCAAAGGCGGCCTGCAGGTTCTTTTCAGTCTGGGTGCCTGCATACTTGGTCTTCTTGTCGTTTGCAACGACCTCCTCCAGCTTGTCACCGATCACGTGGCAACGGGGGCATACGGCGGTCTCGCCTTCGGGGACCTGGAAAATCTCGCCGCATACTTTGCATTTGTAAGTTTTCATGATGTGTTCCTCCATACTTTTTATTCATTATTGCTTGTTTTTTTATATCATATTCACGGTGTTCCCGCGAATAGAGATCATTTGATACGAATGAGCGACGCAAGACCCTCGCCAACGGCGGCAAGCAGGGCGTCGATCTCCTCTTGTGTGTTGGTCTCGCACAGGCTGACGCGAAGGGAGCAGTCGGCCTCCCGCTCGGTCGCGCCAAAGGCAAGGAGAGCACGGCTGATGCCTCGTGCGTGCGTCGAGCAGGCAGAGCCTGCCGAGACACAAATGCCGCGCGCATCCAAAAAGTGAAGCATGACCTCACTTTTGATATTGGGCAACGTCAAATTGACGATGTGAGGGGCGCTGGCACCGGCGGGTAATTTGACTCCCACTCCGATCGCTTGCAGACCCGCGATCAGACGGTCACGCAAGGTACTCATGTGGGCGATATCCCCATCCAGGCGGGGATACAGCTCGGCGACAGACGCACCAAAGGCGGCAATGCCGGGCAGGTTTTCCGTGCCCGAGCGCAGGCCGTTTTCCTGTCCGCCGCCCAAAAGACGGGGGACGATCTGCTTGGCCTTGAGCAGGGCGGGATTGATATACAACGCGCCGACGCCCTTGGGGCCGTGCACCTTGTGGGCACTGACCGTGACCAGATCCGCGCCAAGAGAGGCCGGCGTGAAACGGCACTTGAGATAGCCTTGAACGGCATCGGTGTGGGTGATGACGCCGGGCGAGCGGGTGCGAGCGAGCGAAAAGGCGCGCTTGACGTCGTATAAAGCCCCCGTTTCGTTGTTGACCATCATCATGCTGATCATAAATACGCGGTCGTTGAGGGCGCGGTCCAGCTGTTCCATGTCCAAAACGCCGCCGCGCGTGGCGATACGGATGATCTCAAAGCCATCCTTTTCCAGCTGTCCCATCACGTTTTCCACGGCGGGATGCTCTGAATCAGTGGTGATAATACGGTTGGCAGTTCGGCGGGCTTTGGCGTAGGCCGTTCCCAAAAGGGCCAGGCTGTTGGCTTCACTTCCGCAGGAGGTGAAGACCAGCTCGCCGGGGGCGAGGCGACGCAACCCCAGAGAGGTGGCGATAGAGGCGCGTGCCGTGTTGAGCATAGCGGCCGCTGTTCGCCCTACCGTATGCAGCGAGGAGGGGTTGCCGTAGCAATCCATGGCCTCGATCATAGCCTGCTTGGCGGCGGGCGAGAGGGCCGTGGTCGCGCTGTTATCAAGATAAATCGGATTCATATCAGTTTCCTCTGAAATCAAAGGCAGAGAGAATATCGAGATATGTCTGGTAGTGAGTGCCGAAGGCGTCCGGCGTGGCCGTGTAGGTCACGGTGTAGATCATGCCGCGATAAGAAGCGATCGCCTGGGCGAAACGGTAGGTTCTGCCCTGGAGGTTTGCGGTGTAGCGATATATCTTTCCTTTGCGACCGTCTATCGTGATCTCCTCGCTCTCAACCTCGCCTTGGATGGTCATAGCCTGCTTGAGCTCGTCCAAGCAGAAGTTGAAATAATCATCCACTGTGGCAAACGCGCCCTCGTCGGGCATATACACGGTCACGTTCACGTTGGAGCGGTCACTCTCGGAGACGTATGCCGACGAGGTGGGGAGGTTCTTGTCCAGTACCCAACTCTTGGGAACGTAGAAGCGATAAGCCACGTCGTCGTTGGATGCCAGCTGCATACCCTCGGGGGCTTCGGCATCGGGATCAACCGTGTTGATGGGCTCCTCGGGCTCAAACGGCGTGTCCTTAAAGGCAAAGTTGGTTTTGACGGTGTCAAATACACCCAGATAGCCCTCGTACAGGTCCTTTCTTGCACAATACGTCAGAACGTAAATTTTGTTGCCCTTGGGGCAGACGACGTCCTGACCTTGATAGGTCACCATTTCACGGGTGCCCTCGTAGGCGATGGCAAGGGCGTCGTGCTCGTTCAGCTTGGTCTCCATTGGGGTCAGAGACGAAACGTCCTGACCGTCATCAAAGGTTTGGAGCAGAGCAGGAACGAGAAAGGCAGACCAAAAGTCGGCCGCCGTCAGCGCGTCGGGATTGTCATATTCCTTAACGTAGATCACCGCCTTGTTCTGCATCGAGGCGTAGCCGCCCGAGACGCCCGTTTCGGTCAGCAGATTCCAGTCGTTGGGGAGATACAGTCGATAGTAGGCGCCCTCGACGGTGGCATGCTTCATATTTTCGGGCAGGTCAGCGTCCTCGAGCGATTTACAGCCGATCAGGCAAGCGCCGAGCAGGCAGACGGCCAAAAGTAGCGTAAGCGTACGCAGTAAGCGTTGTTTCATGGATCAAATGTCCTTCCGTGGTTTTGAATTTCTGGGATCAGCATAACACAAAGACATGACGAAAATAGGGGACAATCGTAAACTTTTCGTGTCTTTTATGCTTTGCTCTGCAACAGCCGGTCAGCGGCGGCAAGAATGCCGATCTTGGCGCTCTCATAGGTCAGACCGCCCTGGAAATAGGCGGTGTAGGGGGGGCGGAGCGGACCGTCCGCGCTCATCTCGATGGACGAGCCTTGGGTAAAGGCACCCGCGGCCATGATGACCTCGTCGGTATAGCCCGGCATTGCCCAAGGCTCGGGCGTGACGAACGAATCGACAGGCGACCCCGCCTGAATGCCGCGGCAGAAGGCGCAAAGGCCCTCGGCAGAGCCTGTGATGACGGTTTGGATAATATCCGAGCGAGCCTCGTCCCAACGCGGCTCGACGGCACAGCCCAGCTGCTCGAACAGGTAGGCGACCAGATGTGCGCTCTTGAGGGCTTGGGCGACGGTATGGGGGGCGTAGAACAGCCCCTTGTACATCATTTTATTCTGTCCCAACGTCGCGCCCACCTCCGTGCCGCAGCCAACCGAGGTCAGACGGTAGCTGGCCAGCTCGACGGCGCGGCGAGTACCGGCAATATAGCCGCCCGTCTCGGCCATGCCGCCACCGGGGTTTTTGATGAGTGAGCCGATAATCATATCGGCGCCAACGGCAGTGGGCTCGCGGTCCTCGACAAACTCGCCGTAGCAGTTATCGACAACGACGTAAGAGTCGGGCGAGATGCTCTTGACAAAGGTAACGAGCTCACCGATCTCGTCCACCGTCAGCGTGCGGCGGTTGAGGTATCCCTTGGAGCGCTGAACGAACACCATCTTAACTCTTCCCATATTGGCAAGAAGTGCCTCGCGAATGGCAGGGAAGTCAAATTTGCCCTCCTTTGTCAGATCGATCTGGGCGTAGTCCACGCCAAAATCGCGCAAGGAGCCGTCGCCGGGGGTGCCAACGATGCCGATGACCTCCTCCAGTGTGTCGTAGGGCTTGCCTGCAACGGACAGCATCAGGTCGCCCGGGCGGAGCAGGCCGAACAGTCCGATGGTCAGGGCCTGTGTGCCGCTGACAATCTGCTGACGGACAAAGGCGGCTTCGGCGCCCATGACGCTTGCCCAGATCTCGTCGAGCGTGTCTCGGCCACGGTCATCGTAGCCGTAGCCCGAGGTAGAGCCAAACATGGAGTCGGAAACGCGAAATTCACGGAAAGCATCCATGACGCGTTGGGTGTTTTCAAAGGCGATGCGGTCGATGCGGGCAAAATGGGGGGCAAGGTCTTTTTCTGCCTTGGCGGCAAGGGTTAGAATTTCATTTGAATACTGCATGGTGTTCCTTTCGGGGGGAGATGATTTGGTTTATCTGATAGTGTAACAACTTCTTCTTTTGTTTGTCGCCGCCACAACGCGGCGGCGTTGGCATAATGTTACTTCTTTGTCATTCAACAAAGAAGTAACCAAGAAAATGAACCCAGGCGTTCCCCCTGGGAACCCCCGGCATTGCCGCTCTTCAAAGAGGAACAAGAGAGATCACATATAAACCTTTAATGCTGTGCCTCAACTTTAGCCTACACGAGCGGCAGGCAGAGAAAGCAAGGGCTTTTGCTCTGAAGTGAGCGCGAGTTTCTTTAACTCGCGTTTGCAAGCGCTGAAGATGTATGCTTTTGCGCCACAATCAGGTGAAATTTATTTCACCGTGGCGCACTGCGGGAATCCAAAGGGCATTAGGCCCTTTGGCGTGTTTCTTGGTTACTTCTTGCCACGAGGCAAGAAGTAACATATACTTGTCACCGAGCGCGCGCAGCTCGACGAAGTCGAGGTGAGCTGTGCGAGGCTGTAGGAGGATTTGTGAAAAACCTGATTACAATCCCTCACTGATCTCTGCCAATTCCTCCACTGCCTCGCGAACGGCGGCACGGCCCGAGACGTGATGATAAAAGACAGCCTCGGCTTGTCCGGTGTAGGGAGCCAGTACGATCGCTCCCAAGCCGCCCGTCAGCACGCAGAGCAGCGACCAGCCGATAAAGCTGATCTGCAGGCAAAACAGGCGCCACTTATTGCCCTTCATCATGCGGGCCGACTCGTGCAGCGTGCCCATAATGTCCATGTCGGGGTTGTCGGCCAAAATGTAAAAGCTCATGCTGAAGCGGTAGGCAACAATGATCATAGCGGCAGAACCGGCAATGGCGATCACAAAGATCAACGGGATCAACACCACCGTGGTCTCAAAGATGGCGGAGACGATGCCAATCACCATGGCGGGAATGAAGACGGCGAGCGATATCAGAAAGATGATCACGGCCTGCACCAGCGAAAGTCCCAGTGCCTTGAGGAACATATTACCAAAGCCGGAAAACAGCGTGCCGACACCCGGTTGCTCCCCGTCTACCAAGCCCAGGCGGAAGCGGCACAGCCCCCAGTGAATGCAAGGGCCGATGACAAGAAAGACAAGCGAAACGGCCAGGACGGAAATCACAAAGGGGATCAAGATAGGCCACAGCGACTGCAAAGCGGTCGAAAACTGGACGGCAAAATCAGAACCGCCGATGATGCCAATGTCGTCGGAGGGGGGCGTGGGCAGGTCAACGTTGAAGTCAAGACCGCTGAGGTCTACGTTGAATTGGGGCGAGCTACTGCCGGAACCGCCCAGAATTCCCGCCAGGAAATTGACCAGAATGGCGATGGGCCACTGGCCCTTCAGTGTTTCGCGTGCCAGCGCGCGTGTCTCCTTGGCACAAGGGGGGATATGTTGGTTTTGCATGAGAGTCCTCCTTTTTATTCTTCCATGTTGTTTACAATTCGTGTAAAGGTATGTCCCCGCACTTCAAAATTGGGGAATGCGTCAAAGCTGGCGCAGGCGGGGGAGAGCAGAACGGCATCGCCGGGATTGGCAAGGGCTGAGGCGGCGAGCACGGCTTTTTCAAAATCGGGCTCGCGCACAACGGTCAAGAGGTGCTCGTCGTATACGGGGCAGGAAAGGATGGCGCGGTATATCTTGTCGGCGGTTGCACCCGTCAGGACAACTGCCCGAACGCGGGTGCAGAGCGCGTCGGCCAAGGGGGCAAAATCGATCCCTTTGTCATAGCCGCCGCAGATGGCCACCACGGGTTGAGTCAGCGCCGACAGCGCGGCCGTTGTGCGGGCGGGGGTGGAGTCGATGGAGCTGTTATAGTAGGTCACGCCGCGGCGCTGTCGGACGGCCTCCAGACGATGCGCGACGCCACCGAAGGTGGTTGCCACGGTGCGAATGGCATCGGGGGGGAGAAGATCGTGGACAAGCCCCAGGGCGCTCATGTAGTTTTGCACGTTGTGCTCGCCGGGCAGGCGAATGTCGTCAAGGGACAACAGCGGCGTGTCCCCCCCGTCTTGACGGAGCGTGATGTGACCGTCCTTGAGGCAAAGAGACCTGCCTTGGGAGAGGTCTTGGCGGGTAGAAAAGGTTATCACCTGTCTCGTGCCGACCTCGGCGGCGGCCAGGGCCGCGGTGGTCTCATTGTCGGCGTTGGTCACCAGGCGCTCACAGCGCTTTCCCGCATAAATGTGGGTCTTGGCGAGGGTGTATTCCCGCATATCAGGATGCCAGTTGAGATGGTTGGGGGTTACGTTGGTGAGTACCGCGCGATGCGGAACGCAATGCGGCGGCAGGTCCATGAGTTGAAAACTGGACAACTCCACCACGGCAAAATCGTCGGCTGTCATCAGGGGGGCGAGCGGCAAAAGGGGCTGACCGATGTTGCCGCCAAGGTAAACGGTCTTGCCTGCCGCTTCCAGCATCTTGGCAGTCAGGGTGGAGGTAGTCGTCTTACCGTCCGAGCCGGTAATGCCCAGCACGGTGGCGGGAGTGATCTCCAAAAACCAGGCCATCTCGCTCGTCAGTTCCGCTCCCTGCGCCACCGCCGAGAGAATGGCGGGATGGTCGGGACGAATGCCGGGGGTGCGGAAAATGAGGGCGGGGGGCGGTTCCATCGCCGCTTGGGGGTCGGTCGTAAAGCGCACGCCGGCCATCTGTGCCTCGAGTGCCTCCTCTCCCAATTCCTCGGGTGTGCGGCTGTCGTAGACGGTCAAATGCGGGGTGAGACGGCGGAGAATATGTACAAGGGGGCGATTGGAAATGCCAAAGCCCAGCACGCATACGGGTGCGTCGGTTGCCAGATCGGCCAAGCGGCCGCCGGGCAAGGGTGCGGTATGGGGATCGATCGTCCGTGACATGGCACCAAGCCTCCTTCTTCCTTAATATAAACAGTACTTTATCCTATTATATACGAAAACCCTTCGACTTGCAAGAGTGATCCACAAAAAAGTAGTAAAATATCTGGCACGCTGAATTATGCCGAAAAATAACGAAAACCGTTATTTTATAACAAATTAATGTCAAAATGATCGAATTTTGTTAGAATATAACAAAAAGCGGAGGTGCGACATGATACGAATTTTGCTATCTAAAAAATTAGGTGAAATGCGGTGGACACAAGCGGATCTGGCCCGTGCGACGGGCATTCGTCCGTCTACCATCAACGAATATTATCACGAGCTGGCGGAGCGCATCAACCTGGAGCACTTTGACCTGATCTGCGAGGCGTTGCAGTGCGATCTGGGCGAGGTTTTGGTGTGCGTTCCCAATCCCGTTCCTCGCGTCAAATCCCGTAGCGTAACGAAGGATCGGGGAGATAAAGCATGAAGCACAGGTTCGTTTTGTTTGCTTTGGTGCTCTTGTTGTCGTTGTTTGCGGGATGTGCCCCCGAGCGACCGGACTTGGGCGCATCTGAAGGAGACATGCGTGCATCCTCGCTCTCTTGTCTTTCAGAGGCGATGACCCTTGACGAGTGGCAAGCGGAAGCGCTGCTCGATCTGCTGATAGAGCAGGGCATGGCGGGCGAGGTGCTGTTTGCCTATCCCGCGACGGACGATGCCGACAGAGCTTACTACCACATTTGGATGGGCGAGGCGACCGTGGACGTTTACATGAAGGACGACGGTAGCGTTGCCGCCATCTCGAAGGCCGGGGTGGTGCTGTATGGCGAAGTGCCTGCCATCAGCGAGTCTGTCGACGATGAGGGCGACACGAACGGGGACGAGGCAGACGAAGACGCGATACCCTCGACCATCACGCTTGATGTCCACACGGCGGCAGTAGCCCCGGGAGGCATGGGCAGAGTCAGTGTGTTTGGAATGCCGGGCGAGCAATACAAGATCAAGGTGTATTATGCCGGCGGTGTGTCGACGGCAAAGGCGCTCGCGCCCCTCGTGGCGGCCGAGGACGGAAGTCTCGTTTGGGAATGGAAGGTCAGCAGCCAGGTCAAGCCGGGCGTCTATAAGATCGAGGTCGTTCATGCGGAAAATAAGAACGACAAGATCGTCTTACCCTTCGAGGTTGCAGAGGAGAGCGAGGAGTGAAAGGGAGAAGGGGAAACCCCACTTGTGGTTTCCCCTCTGCTGCATCGCGTACGATGCAGCATTCACCCCTTCGGGCGCTTTGTGGGCATAGGAATTTCGCTCGCTGCGGCGAGCGACCGGAGGCGCTGCCTCCGGCCACCGCAAGTTTTTTGAAAAAAACTTGACTAAAAACTTGATTGAAGGGTTGGCGAAGATTTGTTAGTTCTGCGACCGAAGCAAAATCCCATCTGACGTACAAGTCAGGGGGCGATAGGCGGTGCCTGACAGTAGCTGACGGTAGCACTCGTCGTTGTCTAGAAGTACGCGAACACCGCGGATGTGCAAAAAGCGCGCGGTGGCGTAACGGTAGGTGGACAGTGGGCGATTGCGGGCATCGTCCGTGTGGGCGCTGACTAAAAAATCGTCGCCGTCCGTCCCCGTGATCATCAGGGTGTGGTAGTACGTTCCTTGCTCGTTGGCCAGCTGTACCACGTCCCCCGGCATTGCCATGGTAGTGGGCACCTCCACCCCAAACGGCCCTTCGCCCCCGTTCTCGCGGGCAAACTCGGGCTTTTGGGTGATAAAATCGTAGAAGTATTGCACCCCCGTCCAGGCAGGGGCGCGATTGGTGGGCGAAAAGTAATACCAGCCAAAATCCAACGTGTCGTTCATGACACAGCTGCCGGCCAGTATCGCTTGCGATACAAAATTGGTGCAGTCTCCCCCGATGCCGGCAAAATCGGGAAACAGTGGATTGCGGGACAGCGCCCAGCGCAGGGCGTACTCCACCGCCCGCTCTCTTACGTAAGGTATTTCGATCAACATATGCATCCCTCCCCGCTTGTAGTATATGACGAGCGGTGACGTCATGTTAGGAGGATCATAGAATATGAACAAATTGTAACCTTTTCAAAAGCCGCTTGAAAAAAAGAGCGAAATGTAGTATTATATACACTGGGGAAGGATGGGAGCATTTTTCATCCTTTCGTAGAGATGTAAGTAAAAATACATATAGAAAAGAGGAAACTGCTATGACTAAGAATCAGTATGTTCTGTCCTGGATCGATGAGATGGCTGCCATGACTCAGCCCGATAAGATCGTCTGGATCGACGGCTCGGAGGAGCAGGCAGAGGCTCTGCGCGCCGAGGCTTGCTCGACGGGCGAGATGATCAAGCTCAACCAGGAAAAGCTGCCCGGTTGCTACCTGCACCGCACCGCCGTTAACGACGTTGCCCGCGTAGAAGGCAGAACCTTCATCTGCACCTCCAAGAAAGAGGATGCCGGTAACATCAACAACTGGATGGATCCCACCGAGTGCAAGGAGAAGCTGTCCAAGCTGTACCGCGGCTCCATGAAGGGCCGTACCATGTACGTCATTCCTTACTCCATGTCCGTCGTCGGCTCTCCCTTTGCCAAGTATGGCATCGAGCTGACCGACTCCATCTACGTCGTTCTGAACATGCTGATCATGACCCGCGTGGGCACGAACGTTCTTGAGGCTCTGGGCGACAGCGCAGACTACATCAAGGGCCTGCACGCACGCGCAGATATCGACGAGGAGAACCGCTACATCGTTCACTTCCCCGAGGAGAACACCATCTGGTCGGTCAACTCCGGCTACGGCGGAAACGTTCTGCTGGGTAAGAAGTGCTTCGCACTCCGCATTGCGTCCTACCTGGGTCGCAAGGAGGGCTGGATGGCAGAGCATATGCTCATCCTTGGCGTGGAATTCCCGAATGGCGAGACCAAGTACATCACCGCTGCGTTCCCCTCTGCTTGCGGTAAGACCAATCTGGCTATGCTCATTCCGCCCGAGGTTTACGCAAAGCAGGGCTACAAGGTATGGTGCGTCGGTGACGATATTGCATGGCTGCGCGTCGGTGAGGACGGAAGACTCTGGGCCGTCAACCCCGAGAACGGTTTCTTCGGTGTTGCTCCCGGTACCAACCTGCAGTCTAACCCCAACGCTCTGCACACCTGCATGAAGAACACCATCTTCACCAACGTCGTTCACAACACGGCCGAGAACACCGTTTGGTGGGAGGGCCTGGATAAGAATCCTCCCAAGCCCGGCTCGGCTATCGACTGGAAGGGCAATCCTTGGGACTGCACCAAGTACGACAAGAAGGATAAGTCTACCTGCGGTGCTCACCCCAACTCCCGTTTCACGGCTATGGCAACCAACTGCCCCTGCATCTCGAGCGAGTTTGCTAACCCCGCCGGCGTTCCTGTCTCTGCGATCGTCTTCGGCGGCCGCCGTGCGAAGACTGCTCCCCTGGTATATCAGTCCACCTCTTGGCAGAACGGTGCCTTCGTTGGTTCTATCATGGCGTCCGAGACGACCGCTGCGGCAGCAGGTGCTGTCGGTGTCGTTCGCCGCGACCCCATGGCAATGCGTCCCTTCGTCGGCTACGACATGGGCGACTACTGGGCACACTGGCTGTCTATGGGCAACCGCATTCCCAATCCTCCCAAGATCTTCCACGTCAACTGGTTCCGCACCGACGACGAGGGCAACTTCATCTGGCCCGGCTTTGGCGACAATATGCGCGTCCTGATGTGGATCCTGGCTCGTTGCGAGGGCAAGGTCGAGGCTGATATCACGCCTATCGGTTACGTACCCAAGGCAGAGGATATCAACATCGAGGGTCTTAAGGATGTGACCCTTGACACCATCCGCGAGCTGTTGACGGTTGACACGGCATCCTGGCTGGAGGACATTGAGAACATCAAGGCCTTCTACGCACAGGTTGGCGAGAGAGTGCCCCAGGCGATGTACGATGAGCTTGCAGCACTGGAAGCAAGACTGTCGAAGTAAGAGAATATATGCCGAGGCGAGTTTCGTTTTGAAACTCGCCTCGGTTTTTGTTTTTTCTGAATTTTTAGCTACTGCTTCTCGGGACGATCATACTGCGCGCTTTCAGCGCGCGCTGATCTGTGCCGGCTTTTTGCGTTACTTCTTGGCACGCGCCAAGAAGTAACCAAGAAACGCGCCAAGGGACCTAATGTCCCTTGGAACCCTGCCGTGCGTCTTAGTGGGCGCTGCGCTCTCGCTCCGCGCAACACGACGCAAAAGCCTACATCTTCAGCGCTTGCGAGCGCGGCTTAAAGAAAGACCGCGCTCACTTTAGGGCAAGAGCCCTTGCTTTCTCCGCCTGCCGCTCGTGTTGGCTAAAGGCGAGGCACAGCACCAAAAGTGTTCATGTGACCTCTCGTCTTTTCCCTTGCAGAGCGGCAAAGGAGGGGGTCCCCAGGGGGAACGCCTGGGCTGATTTTCTTTCGTCCTTTCTTTGTTCAGTGACAAAGAAAGGACATCAAAGCCGGTACAGCGCACGCGCGAAGCTGTGTGCGCGTCAAGAGGAGCAGTTGTTTGAAATTTAGCCAAAAAATCCCCGCCGTGACGATCTTATCGCCGCGGCGGGGAGCCTTGTTATCTCTCTTTGTAGTAGTCGCAGCACTTGCCCCAATCAGGGGTAACAGCCTTGTCGTAGAGGTCACAGGTGGTGCATCCGCAGTACCAAACCCCACCTCTCTGGAACAGATAGACACATCTTGTGCAATAAACGGTTGCCATAAAAACTCTCCTTTTCTATGTATTTCTTGAGCATGGAACGGCTCGTAGAGTCATCAGATCACGAAATAGAGGATCGTCAGGATGATGGAAATGATGGACAAGGGGTGCTTGGGTCCTCTGGAACGGACGTAGAAATAGGTGTTGACGGCGTTGATGACCACCATCGTAATCATGAAGGGAAGAACGTACAAAGCGCGCCAAACGGTCAGCATCAGCACGAGCAAAACAGCGCTGGCAATCAGTGCAATGAGGCGAATACCATCAAACTTTTTGATCTTCTCTGCAAATTCAGCACGTGCAGCCTCGGCTTCTTCCGCTGCTTTTTGAGCGGCCTCGGCCGCTGCCTGACGCTCTTGCTCGAGCATCTCGGCCGTTTTGATGACGCCGGGGAAGACGTCGGCGGTGAAGCGGGGATTGGCAGGGGTGGTAGAGGGGCGGGCCTTCAGCGCATCTTCGTATATGTCTACGGCCTTGTCGGTGTCGCGGTGAAGACCGACCAATTCATCACTGTACATGTAGAACTTAGGCATGATGCGGCACATCTGCTCCACGTAGCCGTCAGTCAGCTCATCCTTTTCCATATTAACAAAGCAGGATGCCATGCGGTCAAAGACGGGAGCCTCTTCGTCCATATCCTCTCCCATAAACATGGAAAGGGCGTATTCATAGTCCGTGGCATCACAGTATTGGAACACACCGCGAGTCCGGTCGCCACGCAAGAAGTTCCATTGGGGATCAAAATTTTTCATTCTCTCCTTGAAGCCCTCCCACAGCGTGGAATTGGGATCCTTGGCCTGCTGATTGGCAAGCTCGCGCAGCGTGCTCATGGAAGCGCCGGTTCTGGTGGCGGTATCTGCGAGAATGGCAGGATCAAACATGGCGTTTCGATGCTGCTCTGCCGACTGGTGAAGAGCAAGGCGGTTGATTTGCTCGACACCCTGGGGGATGAATTCCATCAAGCGCGACGACTCGAGCATCAGCGCGGCGATGCATGCGGGCAAAAAGGCCTCGTCCGGCAGGGGAGCGTCAAAATTTGCGCTGTTTTTGACCGTTTCCAGCTCTTCGGATCCAATGGAGTATTCTTTCATAAGCGCTGCAAGGGTGGCTTCAAAATTGCCCAGCGTGCAATCGCTTTGCGCAAGGCGCTCCAGGATCAAGCCGAGGCGCGCGTTCAAAAAAGCGCTTTCCAGCATTTCGACCTGTTCAGGGGTGATTTTTTCGTCTGACATAAAGAAAATCCTCCGATTTCATTCATTGACGGAAACAACTTCCAATTACAATAGTATCACAATGACGAAAAGATGTCAAGAAGTTTTGAAAATATTGTCCAATTTGATCAAAAAATGTCAAGTGTGGTGAAAATATACCCCGCCGTGACCTTATATTACCACGGCGGGGTGATTTTGGTTAAATATCGGCATCCTTGATGTAAAGATTGCCGTATTTTGCAATAAACTCTTTTCTTGCCGGCAGATTGTTGCCAAGCAGCGTGTCAAAGATCTCCTCCGTCTTTTGCGCGTCAGCAGGAGATACCAACACAAGCCGTCTCGTCGCCGGATGCATGGTCGTCACCGACATCATCGTCGGGGTGTTCTCGCCCAAGCCCTTGGAGCGCTGCAGCGTGTACTTCTTGCCCTCCAGCTTCTTGACGATCTGCGCTCGCTCAAACTCGTCGTATGCAAAATACGTCTTGTCCTTGCAAGTGATCTCAAACAGAGGGGTCTCGGCAATATAGACCTTTTCCTCCTTGATGAGCGTGGGCAGCAGGCGATAGAACAGGGTGAGCAGCAGGGTTCGGATCTGGAAGCCGTCCTCGTCGGCATCGGTACAGATGATGATCTTGGACCAACGCAGTGCCGACAGGTCAAAGGCGACCATGTCCGTTTTCACCTTTTTCGTGCCCGACAGCTCAACACCGCAACCGATCACGCGGAGCAGGTCGGTGATGATCTCGCTCTTGAAGATCTGATCGTAATCTGCCTTCATACAGTTGAGCGTCTTACCGCGCACGGGAATGACGGCCTGGAACTCGGCGTCACGGCCCAGCTTGACCGAGGTCAGTGCCGAGTCACCCTCAACGATGTAAAGCTCGCGGACGTTCGGGTCCTTGGAGCGGCAGTTGACGAACTTTTCGACGCGATTGGTCACGTCGATGGTGCCGCTGAGCTTCTTTTTGATGTTGATGCGGGCGCTCTCAGCCTCCTCACGGCTGCGCTTGTTGACCAAAACCTGCGCGGCGAACACCTCGGCCGCCGTCGGGTTTTCGATAAAATAGATCTCCAGCTGCTTTTTGAGGAAGTCGGTCATGGCCTCGTAGATGAACGAGTTGTTGATAGCCTTTTTGGTCTGGTTCTCGTACGAGGTCAGCGTGGAGAAGGAGTTGATGACCAGCGCCAGGCAGTCGGAGACGTCCTGGAAGGAGATCTTGGACTCGTTTTTATTGTACTTGCCCGCCGTTTTGAGATAGCGGTCCAGTGCGTAGACAAAGGCAACCTTGACGGCGCGGTCGGGCGAGCCGCCGTGCTCCAGAAAGCTGGAGTTGTGGTAGTATTCCAGCATTTTGACCGTGTTGGATACGCAGAAGGTAAAGTCGGCCTTCAGGCGGTACATGGGCTTGTCCTCGCGGTCGCGGCCCTGTGTCTCCAGATGCCACTGAACGGGAGCGGTCAAGCAAGCCGAGCCTACCTGCTCGGTAATGTAATCCGAGATGCCGTTTTGGTACAGATAAGAGGACTCGTCAAACGTGCCATCCTCCTTTTCAATACGCAGGTCGAAGCGAACGCCGGGGTTGACGATGGACTGACGGCGCATGGTCTCGATGAAAAATTCATGGGGAATGGCGATGTCGGTGAACACCTCAAGGTCGGGCAACCAGTGCTGGACCGTACCCGTGCGCTTTTCCGCCGCCTTGAGCTTGCGGGTGGTCAAAGATCCCTTGACCTCGCCCTTTTCAAAGTGGATGGAATATTCATTGGTGCCGTCGTAGGAATAGACGTGCATGAACTCGGAGGAATATTGCGTCGCGCAAGCGCCCAGACCGTTAAGCCCCAGCGAATACTCATACGCGCCGCCCTCGTTGTTGTTGTCGTACTTACCGCCTGCGTACAGCTCGGTGTAGATCAGGTCCCAGTTCCAGCGTCCCTCGGCCTTGTTGTAGCCCAGCGGCACGCCGCGTCCGTGGTCGTCCACCGTGATGGAATGGTCTTTCCATGCCGTGACCGTGATGACGTCGCCGTTGCCCTCGCGCGCCTCGTCGACCGAATTGGACAGGATCTCAAAGAAGGCGTGCTCACAGCCCTCAAGCCCGTCCGAGCCGAAAATAACGGCGGGGCGCTTGCGCACACGATCCGCACCCTTAAGGGATTTGATACTGCTGTTGTCGTATTTGGCGCTGTCCGCTGTGGCGGCGGGCGGGGTCACGATCCCGAGCTGCTCGATGTCTTTGTCCGTTTTTGTTTTTGCCATAATATCCTCTATCTACATTTCATTGATTTTCGTTACAGTACGTCTCTGGCGTAGACGAGATGGGTGTCGATGCGGTCGGTCGCCGTCTCGTTCAACGTAAAGATGCGGGCACAGCGGCGGATGTCCGCTTCGGTGCCGCGGAAGCCGATCGAACCGTCAAAGCACAGCTTGACGCCGCAGTATTCGGCCGAGAAATTGTCGTCGTGCATATGTCCGCTGACGATGGCGCGCACGTCGCCCCGTTGCAGAACGGTGGCAAGAAGCCCCGAATTGAGCGAGCCCGAAAACAGCGTTTCGAGTGCGTCGCCGGTAAGTCCTGTGCGCTCGGGATTTTTCATGCAGATGCCAAACTCCAAAATGGGGGCGTGCATGAGCATCAGAGTGTCGACGGGAGCGCCGTTGTAGGCTTCGAGCGCCTCGGAGGTGTCGTAGTACCAGCGGAGCTGATTGAAGTGCACGAAATCCCAGTGGCAGGTGCCATAGGGAAGGTCGGGCGCTTGATGTGCCATGCGCAGATTAACGCCGTTTCGCAAGTGTAAGCGATCAGACAGATTGTGGGTATCGAGTCCCCAAACGGCAAAAGCAACGCGGCTCTCGTCCGACGAGCGGATGGGGAGCAGGAAGTTGGAGACGCCGTCCACCCCTTGCTCGGTGTGGCCCGACACGCAGTTGGGGTAGCTCTCAAAGATGGACTGCATGAGTCGGCGATCCATGAGAATGTCGTGGTCGTGGTTGCCGTATACGTGGGCCCAGGGGATGCTCCTTTGCTCCATGGGAGAAGTGAAAACGTCCAGAAATTCGCGGAGCTGTTCTACGGTCGCGTCCGGCTTTTCGTTCCACAAGTCGCCGCCAAGGAGAACCAGATCGGGGTCCTCTTTTTCGATGATGGCGTGCATGGCGGCAAGCGTCCGCTCGTCATAGTCGATGGTCTGATGCAGGTCGGAGAAGCAGCAGATCTTGAAGCTGCCGTCGGGGCGGAATTTTAGGATTTTCTTGGGAAAAATATAAGATTGTAACGAGTCGGGTGTGGTCATAGGTGCACCTCGGGGGAGAGAATTTGATTTTGCTAAAGTTGATACAACTTCTTCTACGGACGCTCATACTGCGCACCTTTGGTGCGCGCTGAGCTGTACCGGTTTGCTGATGTCACTTCTTGGCACATCCCAAGAAGTGACCAAGAAAGATGCCCAGGCGTTCCCCCTGGGGACCCCCTGGTGTTGCCGCTCTACAAAGAGGACAGAGGAGAAAGACATATATGCTTCTTGCGCATTTCTCGCCATATAGCTACCACGAGCGGCAGATATGGAAAGCAAGAGGTTTTGCGGGGTTCTAAGGGGTATTAAACCCCTTAGTCCGCTTTCTTGGTTCGTTCTTTCTCGGATGAGAAAGAATGAACATTCAAATCCGGCACAGCGCGGCGCGCAGCTCGACAAAGTCGAGGTGGGCTGTACGCGCGTCCGTCAGCGAAGTTGTGAAGGATTCAGTGGTACGATTACTTTATCTTCTGCTGATTACACCAGATCTTCATAATCAGCTTGTGAGGTAAGAATTTGACCAACGCCACCTGCAAGCGAGGGTACTTACCGTGGATGGACACGTCCTTGCCTCGCTTCATGTCGCGGATGGCCTGGCCGACGACGCTCGAGGCCTCGTACATATAGTTGTAATAGGAGATCGTATCGTCCGTCTTGGCACGATCGAAAAACTCGGTCTTGACCCAGTAGGGGCAGACGGCCATCACGCGAATGCCGCGCGACCTCCACTCGACGTTGAGCGCACGCGAGAAGGACAGCACGAACGCCTTGGTCGCGGCGTAGACGTTGATGCAGGGAACGGGCTGGAAGGAGGAGAGCGAGCCGAGCTGATAGACGCGGCTACCTTCCTTCAAGTAGGGCAGCGTGACGTGAGTCATGGCCATCAGCGCGCGAGCGTTGAGATCGATCATATCGCATTGTGCGTCCAGAGACACGTCGGCAAAGGCGTTGAAATGACCAAAGCCGGCGGCATTCACAAGAACTGCCACCTCGGGCTTGTGCTCCTCGAGAAGAGCCTTGTATTCGTCAATGCTCTCGCGTCGGCCCAGATCCAGCGGGATGGCGCGCACCTTAGCTCTGACACAGTCTTGCAGCTCCTCCAGGCGCTCACGGCGGCGGGCGATGAGCCACAGCTCGTCGAACTGCTCGTCACGATCCAGTTGGGTGACAAATTCGCGTCCCATACCCGAGGACGCACCGGTGATTACGGCGATTTTCATGGCAGTATTTCCTTTCAATTTCGAATGGGATGGATCAGTCAAACGTATAAATGGCGGGAAGCCCTCCTACGTAGTCGGGGGTGGCCTCGCCCACGATCAGCGGGGCGAGATAGTGACAGCAGGCGTCGGTGACGTTGTTGCCGGCGTCGTTGATAAATTCATCGGGCACGCGGCGCACCTGATTGGCAATGGCCGCGACGGGGGAATAGCCCATCTCGGACACATAAGGCGCGGTGGATACGCGGTTGATGGTCATCATGACCTCGCTGATACCCTCGTCGGCCGCCTTGACAGCCGAAGCACCCACGCGAAGCGATTCCTCAATATCCACGGCGGACAAGAGATGTGCGCCGCAACGCTGGGGTAGGTTGAGCTCGACCGAGCGAACCTTGCAGCCGATCTGATCCTTGATGGCAAATTCGAGTGCCTTGCCGGCACCTGCCAGCGCGCTGTGACCGAACACGTCGGTCGCCTGGCCGCCGCTCTGAACGGAGGCACCCACGGGCGTGCCGTCGGCAAAGCGAATGCCCTCGGAAACGGCAATGACGACGTTGGGATGGCGGGCGAGCGCCGCGCGGACGTCCTCCATAAAGGCATCCATCGAGAAGGGGAGCTCGGGCAGATAGACGTAGTCGGGAGCAAGACCGTTCACCACGCGGCCAATCGCCGACGAGGCAGTCAGCCAGCCGGCGTCACGTCCCATGATCTCGACGATGGTGACGGCGGGAATGGTGTAAACGGCGCAGTCCTGCAGGATCTCCTGCATGGTGGTGGCGACGAACTTGGCAGCAGAGGCAAAGCCGGGGGTGTGGTCGGTGCCCTCGAGGTCGTTGTCGATGGTCTTGGGCACGCCGATGACCGTTAAGGGATAGCCCACACGGCGGGTGTAGGACGACAGCTTGGCAACGGTGTCCATAGAGTCGTTGCCGCCGATGTAGAAAAAGGTGTCAATGTTGTTTTTCTTGAAAATGCCGAGCAGCTTCTCATAAAAGGGCTCGTTCTCGGCAGCATCCGGATCGGGCAGCTTGCGGCGGCAGGAGCCAAGGGCCGCGGCGGGAGTGTGGGTCAAAAGGCGCAGGGCGTTTTCGTCAGGGGTCACGCCGTCCTCCAGGGTGAACAGATCGGTCAAGTCGACCATTCTCTCCTCCAGGCAGCCCTCAATGCCGTTTCTCATACCAAACAGACGGCAGCCCGGCGCGTGCTCCAGCATGCCGCGGATGACGCCGCACAGCGTGGCGTTGATGGCGGCGGTGGGTCCTCCCGATTGTCCTACGATCGCGTTTGCTTTGATATGTCCCATGGTTCCCATCCTTTCGTCGGATCATACAAATATACAGTATAATTATAACATATAGCCCTTTCTTTGTCAAGCAAAGGAGGCGGCGGTGGGGAAATAAGTTTACAAATATTTTTTGTAAAAAACCGGGTTTTGAATTGACAAGGATTGAAAAATCTGTTATAATGTTGTTAAGGTGTGGCATTGTATCCTCTTTTGCTTGAAGCGCATAGGGATACGAGCCCCAAATACATAAGCTGAAAGGATTTTTTAGTATGAAAACCATGATGACGCGTTTGGTTCTCTTGGCTCTCGTTCTGGTCATGGGTCTCGGTCTGATCGCTTGTGGCCCCACCACGGGACCCGGCGAAGAACCTGGCGACAATGAGTTCGGCGACATTGGCGGTGAGGATCGTGTGGACCACGGCGTAACCGTTGAGAAGTACCCCGAGGGTACCACCTTCACCGTATTGCACTATGAGGAAGGCGACTGGTTGGTTTGGGACGAGATCGTTCCCTCTACGGGTATGGAAAACCGCCCCGGCGACTTGATTGGTAACGACGTTTTTGAGCGTGCTGCTTGGCTGGAGCAGTTTTATGGCATCGAGCTGCTGAACGAAAACCTGGCTCACAAGGATTTTGCCAAAACGTATGAGACCATCCACATCACCAGCGGTACCGATTATCAGCTGGTCGACTACTTCTCTTACGCGGCACAGACTATGGTCTGCAGAGACTACTTTATGAACCTCAACGATATTGAGTTCATTGACTTCGAGCATCCCTGGTGGGTCGACAGTGCCATCGAGAGCTACAGCATTGGCAACTTCATTGAGTTTGCCGTTTCCGATATGCTGCTTTTGGACAAAGGCGCGACGGCTATGGTATTCTACAACCTTCCCATGGCAGAGGATTTGGGTATTACTGACCTTTACCAGTCGGTCGACAACAAGACCTGGACAATGGAAAAAATGGCAGAGTATGCCGAGATCGCATGGGCTGCCGGTGACCTCAACGGTGACGACACCTGGGACCACAACGACCAGTTTGGCGTCGTCAGCGGCGACGACCCTGTACAGTTCCTTTACATCGGTTCGGGCAACAGTTTTTTGAAGTTTGATGAGGAAGAAAAAGAGTACTACTACAGCTATGCTTCGAATGATACGACCACCGACGTTATGCTTGATATTCTGGAAGACATGATGTATCAGGATTTCTTCTATAATACCTGGATTCACAGAAACGACAGCGAGCTGCCCAAGTTTGATAACGACCAGGCCCTGTTTACCTTTGGTAAAGCGAAGGCTTGCCTTTCCATGCGTGAGATGCAGTCTCCCTACGGTATTCTTCCTATTCCCATGTATTCCGAGGATCAGGAGCAGTATTACAGCCAGGTATCCGGCTACGGTGACTCCATCTTTGCTGTTCCGATCGCTAACGTTGAAAACCGTGAAATGATCGGCGCAACGCTGGAGCTGTTGGGCTACTATTCCTACTATGAGATCTATCCTGACCTGTTCGAGGTCGTTCTGCAGGACAGAGGTGCCAAGGACCAGGAGTCCAAGGACATTCTGGCGCTCATCTTCTCCAACCGTATCTATGACTTGGGCTTCCTGTATGATCCTGAACACCTGACCGACAAGGTGCTTCGTATTACGAATGACGGCACCACGGGTGTTGCTTCTCACTGGGATAAATGGCTGAATGAGCGCGAGGAGACCCTTGAGAAGATCAACGAGCTGTATAAAAAGTATAACGATCCCGATTACGTAGCCGACGAGGAATAAGATCTGATCTTGGTCTTCGCCAAAACATGAGACAAGACCGCCGCATATGCGGCGGTCTTGTTGCGTTTGGGAGCGGCGGAACGAAACTAAAAAAAGGGGAAAATATATGCGCTGCGGGTGGCTCCCCCTTGTGAGGTACTATGGCAATATTTCGTTTCGGAACGAAACGGAATTTTGGTGGCGGCGGGACGAGAGTATAAAAGTTAGGGAAATTATATGCGCCGCGGGGAGCTCCTCCTTGTGAGGTACTATGGCAATATTTCGTTTCGGACGAAACGGAATATTGAAGGCGGCGTAATGGAAGTAAGAAAGCTAGGGAGATTATATGCGCCGCGGGGAGCTCCCCCTTGTGAGGTACTATAGCAATATTTCGTTTCGGAACGAAACGGAATATTGGAGGCGGCGTAACGAGAGTATAAAAGTTAGGGGAATGATATGCGCCGCGGGGAATCGAACCCCGCCCTCGCGCACGGCGCGAGCGCAAAAAAGAATATCTCGCGGGCTGGACACCCGCGCCTCGCAGGGCGAGGACGATATTCTTTCAGCGGGCTTCTCATCCCCGGGGGACAACAAAAGGCATACACCGGATGGTGCATGCCTTTTGTTGGTGACCCATCGGGGAATCAGAACCGCGTTTTGCGCCCAAAGAGAGCAAAAAAGTGTTCTTCCATCTTGCGCAAAACAAGCAAATCCTGCGGATTTGTGGGGTTCCATTCGCTTCAAGATCTCTAACAAACAAAGAGACCTGCCATGAAGGCAGGTCTCTTTGTTTGTTGGTGACCCATCGGGGAATCGAACCCCGGACACCTTGATTAAAAGTCAAGTGCTCTACCGCCTGAGCTAATGAGTCAGGATGTCTTGCAGCTCGGTAAGTATAGCACATGTTGGCAAGATTGTCAAGGATTTTTTGAAAAAAGTTCAAAAATCCATGCTGTGGCGCGGGTTTATCCTTCGGCCGGCAGACGGGTGCGGATATAGTCTTGGACCTCCTCAGGGCGGATGCGAAGAATGAGGGCGATCTCGCCGTGCAGCAGTCGCTCGGCCTTCTGATAGACCATCTCGTCGGCGGCGTACAGCTTGCGCCCGATCGCCTCCTGCTCCTCGCGGCGCAGGCGGATGGTGCGGAGCAGGCGGAAGAGGCTATGGCGGTCGCCGCTTTGGAGAATACTGCGGAAGTGTTCACTGCGCGAGCGAGGGTCGTTGATCCATTCCAGCGTGCCGGCCACGCAAGCCTCGGAAATGAGGCGGTCGACCTCCTCGCGGGACATCAAGGGCCGCATTTGCGCGGTCAGGGCTTGCGAATCCAAGGGGACGTAAATGACCATTTTAGGGTCGTCCACGGGCGACAGGGTATAATAATCCTTCTCCTCACCCGTAAAGTTCTCGCGCCGCTTTTCGCAGATGCGGCAAGCGCCCTGCATCCCGTATATGACGTAACTATCCAATTCGAACATTGCGATCCCTCCCCGGCATTTTTCTGTTTCCACACTATATATTATACCATCTTTTTCTAAAAAAATGTCATGGGCGAAATGTATAAATTTTATATTTTTTGCAAGTTTTTGCAACATATGCGCGCAGATAAAAAAACTCCGCCATCTGTTGCAAATGGCGGAGTTTAGTGGTATGATATACGCAGATGCGTATTTTATTCGCTGCGCAGAGCAATCACGGGATCCTTGCGAGCGGCCATGCCGGCAGGGAAGAGACCCGCAATGAGGGTCAGTACCATGCTGATGATCACAAGGGCGATCGCACCTGCTCCGGGCAGAGCGGCCGTGATGCTGGCGATGCCGGTTGCACTCCGCAAAATGAGGGTAATGGGAATGCAGGCAAGGATGGTGAACAGGATACCGATCGCGCCGGCGGCAAAGCCGATGATGAGCGTCTCGGCGTTGAAGACGCGGGAGACGTCGCGCTTGGAGGCGCCGATGGCGCGCAGGATGCCGATCTCCTTGGTACGCTCCAGCACCGAGATATAGGTGATGATACCGATCATGATAGAGGATACCACCAGCGAAATGGAAACGAACGCGATGAGCACGTAGGAGATCGCATCGACGATGATGGTCACCGAGGACATCATGTTGCCCACAATGTCAGTGTAACGCAGCTTGTCTTTATCATCCTCGCGGCTGTCGTTATACTGATCGATGAAGGTCTCCAAATATTCCTTGGATTCAAAGTCTACGGCGTACAGGTTGATGGACGAGGGGGTCGCTTTTTCGGCATCGCCCATCAGCTTGAGGTTGGAATCCAGTGTGGCGTCGGTTTGGGGAGCGAGGTCGTAGAGCGTATCCTGCAGCGTATTGAACTGCTCGTCGTCCATCATCTGCAGCAGCATGGTGAAGTTAGATGCATCTACCGACATGAGCATGAGCTGATCGTTCATGTAGGAGTAGATCTCGGCCATGGCCTCCTCGCCGCACATCTGGGACAGGCCCATAACAGCGCCCATCTTTTTCTCGATGCTCAGGATAGGGAGAACACGCAGCAGATTTTGGGGCGAGACGGCCAGCGTTTCGTCGCTGAGCTGATCGCACAGGGCTTTGAGCATAAATCCGGTGGGATCCTTTTGGGAAACGATCTGCATCATACTACCCACCAGCGTGCTCAGCTGTTCGTCCGACATAATGGCGGCAAAGCCGACAAAGCTCTGGGCGTTGACGGGCGGATTTTCGGCAAAGATGCCGTGGATCTGCTCGGTCATAAAAGCGTAGAGGGCCTCCATGGTAGCGTTGTCAATGGTGCGGATCAGCTCGTTGATATTTTCTTTGGTATAAACGGTGCGCTCAAATTTCAGGCCGGTGAGCACGTTGTACTCGGGCGTTGCCTTTTGCTGGTTGAGCACAGCGCTCTTTTCGTTCTCCTCCAAGATATAATTGGTCAGCGCTCGGGTATAGCCGATGGCGCCCGAGATGGAGGTCGCAGCGGCACCCTTTTGGGGGCGAACGATACCGCTGATCTTAAGCTCGATGCCATGCTCGGTGACAAAGGAGGCCTGATCGTAATTCAACATATCGTCGCGGACATCCTGCCATACAGGATAGGTCACACCGTCAACGGTATAGCTCATGCCTTCCTTTTCCGTGAAGAAGTCGGAGGTGTTGAGCAGACGGAAGGTCATATTCAGAAAATCATCGTAGGAATAGGGGTCCAGTGGCGTGTTGTCGTATTTACCTTCGGTCATCAGATCCTTCACGATGTCCTCAAGCTCGCTCTGATCGAGCACGCCCAGCATATACAGCGTCATTTTGCTGATCTGATTGTTGCCGCTGATGACCAGTACGACCTCGTTTGCCTCATCGGGCCACTCGCCTGCGACCACATCATACTGCTGTTCAAGCAGCTTCTGATTGTCGATCATTTCGGACATGATACCCATGCCGCCCATGCCGGAGGCTGACATCATCTGACTCATACCCGCGAAGGCGTCACCCATGCTCTCGAATACGGCAGTGGGATTGACCTGTGTCTTTCCGTCCGAGGTGAACACCTGCAGATCGAAATCGTAGGTATATCGGATGTCGTTGAGGTATGGATCAAGCTCATCGGCGTGCTCATCCAAATACGCCTTGAAGGCGGTCAGGTTATTGCTGACGGTTGCACTCATGGCAGACATCATAGTGCCCAGCGAGTCATCCACGTGGATCATGCCCGAGTTTGAGTAGTCCGTGTCGTTATCCACTGCGGTCATGGCACCCAGCATAGCGGCAATATCCTGCGTCTCCTTTTGGATGGTCAGCGGATAGGTGGACAGCGTATCCTCTTGCACGCCTTCTATGAACAGGTTGACACCATTGGACAGCGCCAGAATGAGGGCGATGCCGATGATACCGATGCTTCCCGCAAAGGAGGTCAGAAGCGTCCGTCCCTTTTTGGTCATCAGGTTTTGGAAGGACAGCGACAGCGCCGTTGCAAACGACATAGAGCGCTTGCCCTTGCCGGTGCCGTCATCGCTTTTCTTGCTTTTCTTTTTCGCCTTGGGCGCCTCTTGAACGGACGCCTGTGCGCGCGCCTCAATGTCCTTTTGCAGCTGCTCCTCTGTGTAGGGGTTGGTGTCGCCCGTCACTTGTCCATCGACCAGGCGAACGATGCGGTTGGCGTAGGTCTCGGCCAAGTCGGGGTTGTGGGTGACCATCAGAATGAGCTTGTCGTGCGAGATCTCCTTGAGAATATCCATGATCTGCACGCTGGTGACGGTATCCAGCGCACCCGTAGGCTCGTCGGCCAGCAGAATGTCAGGATCGTTGACAAGGGCGCGGGCAATGGCCACGCGCTGCATTTGCCCTCCCGACATCTGGTTGGGCTTTTTGTGGATCTGATCACCCAGGCCCACCTTCTCCAGCGCCTCGACGGCGCGGCGGCGGCGTTCCGCACGGGAAACACCCGACAGCGTCAGTGCCAGCTCGACGTTGGCCAGCACGCTTTGGTGGGGGATGAGGTTATAGCTTTGAAAGACAAATCCAATGGAGTGATTGCGGTAGGTGTCCCAGTCGGCGTCGGCGTATTCCTTGGTCGAGCGGCCGTTGATGATCAGATCGCCCTCGGTATAGCGATCCAGACCGCCGAGAATGTTGAGCAGCGTGGTTTTTCCACAGCCCGACGGGCCGAGCACCGCAACAAATTCGCTGTCACGAAAGGCGAGATCAACACCGCGCAGGGCGTGAACGCTTTCTTCATCGTTGCCGACAGCATAGGTCTTGACGATGTTTTTCAGTTGCAGCATAGTGACTCCTTTCTGATAATGGGGCGCGGGACAGGCCGCGCCATAATGAAATAAAAGATTGAATAGTAATATTATAAAGGAGTATTGGCCGGGTGTCAAGAAATGTTGCGCATCGTTCAAGAAAAATTTTCATTCGCGTCACGGCGAGGTCGCATTTTTAACGGCTGTTTTTGGCCGAAGGCGGCTTGCACGATCAAAATATACGTATATACGCATACGTAGCAACGAATAAATAGATACAATGTCCTTAATACGGTTGGAGAATACAACCGAGTAGGAGGGTAAGACACAATGGGTGTTAAGGACGCTGTAGTACAAAGATTTCAGCAAATTTGTCGGGAGCGAAACATCAAGATCAACGAGTTGGCGACGCTTTCCGGTGTCACGCCTTCGACGGCATATAGCATGATGAAGCCTTCATATCGCCACATTTCTATTGTGACGATCAAAAAGTTGTGCGACGGCTTGGATATGACGCTGGGAGAATTTTTCTCCACGCCCGAGTTTGACGCATTGGAGCAGGAGATCTGGTGAGTGATGAACATGGGAGTCAAGGATGCTGTGGTTCAAAGATTTGAACAGATATGCAAGGAGAGAAATATATGCCTGAATGCGTTGGCAAATTTGGCAGGCGTGTCTCCATCTACTGCGTATAGTATGATGAAGAGTGATCGCCGCGATATTTCGCTGATCACGGTCAAGAAATTCTGCGACGGCTTGGATATGACGCTGGGAGAATTTTTCTCTACGCCCGAGTTTGACGCATTGGAGCAGGAGATCTGGTAAATGATCCATCAAGAGCCTTGTTTGCCGGCCGGCGCGCTGGAGGTTCGCCCGACGCTGGCAACGCTCAGCGCCACGCCCGCGCTTGATTGCGATTTTGAATTGTTACTGCTGGACGGTGACCGTCTGCTCAGCGCCACCGGGAGCGAGCCGCCGTGGCCGCCCTCGGATGCCGCCACAATACGGGACTATCTGTCCCGTCCCACTGCCGACTTTGCCGCCCGGCGCCTACCTGCGAGCGACCGCGTCATGTTGCTGTCTTCCTGCCAACAGGTTGAAGCAGGGTGGGGCATTGCCCTTATTCCCAACGTCGGCGCGGCGAGCGTGCTGCGGGTACTGGCGCACGCCTTCTCCGATCGTGTTTGTATTTTTGGCGCGGATGCCGTGAAGGAACAGTCCCTTCGCGCGGTGGATGAGCACACCTACGAATATCTGTCAAGCCTGCTCTCGCGTTGGCGCTCGGTCCTGACACTGTTCGATGCTCCACAACAGATCACCGACCGCCGTCAGCTCTCTTCCCGTGTGCTGTCGACCTTCCGCATGATCGAGCACGCGCTGGGTGTTGATCTCCCGGCAACGCACCTGTCCGAGTTTCCCATTCCCGTTGCCTTTGGCGGCAACTATCACCCGGCCACTGCCTTTTGGATGCAGCTACTACTCATCCTTGGCCTGCGTCGGGGATTTGCTCAGAAGATTTGGGAAAGCGCCCGCTTTTTGACGGATGACGAGCTGCTTCTTCCTGCGATGGAGATTCCCGTCGGCAATCGCACGCCCTTGCCCCGTGAGTGGGAGGAATGCCGCCGACTGGCACGGGCCAAGGGTATGTTTTTCGACGTGCGCCGCAAGCGCGACGCCATCCGTGTCCGCTTTTGCCCCATGACGCCTCACATCCCGCCTACCGAATTCTATTCGGTCAAGGCCATGGCGCCGATTATTGAGGGGATCGGGGAGATGAAATTGGAATAAAAAAAGCCTGACGCGCGCGTCAGGCTTTTTTGTGTTAAATACGACATGGATTTTGGTATGGCGGAGGGGAACGATCCCCTCTTTACAATCGCTCTCGTGTGAATGAAGGTTACGCCATCTTTCCAGTCAATAGGTACAACGTTCACACACAATACTATTGACAGGATGGTACCCGCAACAGGAATCGAACCTGTAACTACCCCTTAGGAGTGCTTTCCTACCGTAAAAGTGGCGTTAAAAATGCGATTTTTCTTGATTTTCGTGCGTTTTATGCCCTAAAATGCGTCTATTTTGAGGCTTTTTGTTCGTTTCGTCAAGTAGTTTTCG